>CAYRNR010000219.1:0-11642 GCA_964425605.1 uncultured Rickettsiales bacterium
GACGATCTCGAGGATGAAACGGGCGGCGTGACGTTTACGTGCTCAGGTCTCTAGGTTAGGCCGCAATGACGGCTCTACAGCTCATCCCCGTGGTCCTCAGCGCCGTGCTGATGGGCGCCCACTGTCTGCGGTACGGCCACCTCTGGCTCGTGCTGCTGTGCCTGGCATTGCCGCTGCTGTTGCTGTTCCGGCGGTCCTGGGCTGCCCGGACCGTTCAGGTCGCGCTGGTCCTGGCCGCGGTCGAGTGGCTGCGGACGACCGTCTCCCTCGCGGCCTGGCGCATCGAGCACGGCGAACCGTGGGCGCGGATGGTCGTCATCCTGGGAGTGGTGACCGCCCTGACGGCGGGCTCGGCGCTGGTGTTCTTCTCGTCCAGACTGAGGAGGCGCTACGGGCTGGGGCGGCCGGCGACGACCTAGATCAGCCCCATCTGCTTGCCGGTGTGCTCGATGATCTCCAGCGCCCGGTCCAGGTGGTCGCGCGTGTGCGTCGCCATGTAGCTGGTGCGGATGAGCGAGCGGCCAGGCGGCACGCCGGGGGGCACGGCCAGGTTGGTGAACAGGCCGGCGTCGAACAGGGCGCGCCAGGTCAGGAAGGCGCGGTCCTCGTCGCCAATGAACAGGGCGACGACCGGGGTCGGGTCGGTGCTGACCTCGAAGCCCAGGGCGCCGAGCTCGCGGCGCATGTACGCGGCGTTGTCCATCACGGCCTGTCGGCGCTCCGGCTCGCTCTGGACGATCTCCAGGGACTTGAGCGCGGCGCCGAGGGACGGCGGCGACATGGAGGCCGCGAAGATCATCGCCCGGCCGTGGTGCTTGATGTAGTCGATGACCGCGGCGGGGCCGGCGACCACGCCGCCGACCGAGGCGAAGCACTTGGAGAAGGTGCCGGTGATGATGTCCACCTCATCGTGGACGCCGAGCATCTCGGCGGTGCCGCGGCCGTTGGGGCCCATGACGCCCAGCGCGTGGGCGTCGTCGACGACCATGGGGAAGCCGAACTCGTTCTTGATGGCCACGTACTCCCGCAGGGGCGCCAGGGTGCCCTCCATGGAGAACACGCCGTCGGTGAGCAGGAGCTTGGCCTTGGTGTCGTCGAGCTTGTCGAGGCGCCGGACCAGGTCGCTGGGGTCACAATGGGAGAAGCGCTTGAGGGTGCTGTAGCCGGTCTGGACGGCCTCGTAGAGGCTGGCGTGGTTGCTGATGTCCATCAGCGCGATCTCGCCGCGACCCAGCAGGCAGCCCAGCGCCATGTTGGTGGTGTACCCGGTGGTCAGGACGAGGGCGGCCTCCTTGCCGAGCCAGTCGGCGAGGCGCTCCTCGAGCTCCTCGTGCAGCGACAGGGTGCCATTGAGGAATCTCGAACCCGAACACGACGTGCCGAAGCTCTCCAGGGCGGCCTGGGCGGACTCCTTGACCCGGGGGTCCATGGTGAGCCCCAGGTAGTTGTTGGAGCCCATCATGATGAGGGAGCGTCCCTCGATCTCGACCTCGGTGCCCTCGGAACGGTGGATGGCGTAGAAGTAGGGGTAGAGCCCTGCTTGCTTGATCTCGTTGGCCCGCGTGAAGTTGTTGCACTTGTCGAAGACGTTCTTGACCACGGGCTTCATCTTCTCTCGCTGGACGACCACCTCGGACAGTGCTGCACCCATGGAATCTCCTCGTGCTGCTGCGGCTGCGCGTGCGTACCCTCGATCCGCGCCGAAGATAGCTCCACGGGAATGATCAGTCAAGTGTTTGTTTTTATTGAGTTTTTACCCCAATTGGTTCACTGGTTGAACCTATCGGGACATTCTCAGTGCCAGGTCGTCTTCTCCGGCGGGTGCACCTGCTTCTCGCGGGCCTCCCGGCGGATGGTGGGATCGTCGGCGTGGTTGCGCAGCCACTGGAGCACCTCGCCGGCGTCCCCGGGCCGCTCCAGGGCGTCCAGGGCGTCGGCGGCCACGAGCAGCCATCGGTGCACGTCGGTGCTGTCGGGCCGCGCGTCCCGCAGGGCGAAGCAGCAGCTGACCAGCTGCTCGCGGAGCCCGTCGGTGGCGTCCTCCAGGTCCAGCATCTCGCGGCGGGTCAGGACGTCGAGCCCCTGCAGCGCGAGATCGGGATCGTCCCCGGCCGCGTGGACGGCGAGCACGGCCACGAGGGTGTCGAGGGTCCAGGGATCGTCCAGGTGGGTCAGGGCGCGGGTGAAGTCGTCGATGTCGTGGATCTCGGGGGCGCGCGTCGCGGCGAGGATCTTCACGGTCTCGGTCCACAGGCGCGCGTGGGTCGGCTCGCGGTCCGGGTTCAGGCGCTGCAGCAGGTATTCCGCGGCGATGGCCGCGTCGCCGAGGGCGCCGCGTTCGAGCTGGGCGTAGGCGATCAGGCAGCGGATCTCGGCGATCCGATCCCCGTCGGGGAAGCCGTCGACGTACCCCCGATAGGCCTCGATGGCGCCCTCCCAGTCCTCCTGCTCGAACCGCACGGCGCCCAGATCCTCGTGGGCCCGCGCGACGACGGGCTCGTCCGGCCAGTCCTCGATCACGACCCGCAGGGCCGCCTCGGCCGCTCGGTGTTCCCCCCGGTCGCGGTGCACGCCCGCCGCGGCCAGCAGCAGCGGCGGCAGGCGATCGTGCCGCGGGTCGATCCGCCGCAGCTCGCCCACGCGGTCCAGCAGGGCGTCGCCCGTGGGTTCTCCGGCCTCCATCCGCGCCAGCAGGACGAACGCCTCGCCCCCGAGCACGTCGGCCAGGCGCTTGCCCGGCCCGCGATCCCTCAGATCCTGGTACGCCCCCCAGGCAGCGTCGACATCGCCCGCGGCCAGCAGGCACTCGGCGCGGCCGAACCGGGCCTCGGTGGCCAGCCGGTGCTGGGGGAACTGCGCCACGAAGTCCTCGAACGACAGCGCGGCGCGATTCCAGGCATCGGGCGTGCCCCGCCTCAGCGCCTGCATCTGCGCCTTGCGGGCGTCCTCGTAGGCGTCCTCGGCGGTCGGGGCGGCGCCCAGACAGAGCAGGCCCGCGGCGAGCACGGCGATCACGGCGGCGATTCGGTACACCGTCACCTCCCGCCGGGATCGTACACCCCGGCCGCAGGGCCGTGGGGAATCAGGCTGAAGAGGAATCCCTCGGGTCCAGGGCATCGCGGAGGCCGTCGCCGACCGCCTGGACGCTGACCACGGCGACGACGATGGCCAGGCCCGGGAAGCCCGCCACCCAGGGGGCGTCCACCAGGTACCGGACACCGTCGGAGACCATGGCGCCCCAGGCCGCCGTGGGGGGCGACACGCCGAGCCCCAGGAAGCTCAGGCCGGCCTCGAGCTGGATCACGTGGGCCACGAGCAGGGTGGCCGACACCAGGGCCGGCGCCACGGCGTTGGGGAGCAGGTGGCGCGTGACGATCCGCCACGGCCCCAGCCCCAGGGCGCGCGACGCCAGCACGAACTCGCGGCCGCGCAGGCTGAGCACCTCCCCGCGCACCAGCCGCGCCGTGTCCATCCAGCTCGTCAGCCCCAGGACCAGCACCACCAGCCAGAAGCTGCGGTGCTCCACCAGGGCCATCAGCACCAGCAGCAGCACCAGCCGCGGGAAGGCCAGTACCATGTCGCTGGCCCTCATCAGCAGCCCGTCCAGCGATCCGCCCGCGTACCCGGCCACCGCGCCCACCACGCAGCCGACCCCCACGGCGATGGCCGCGGAGACCAGCCCGATGGTCAGGGATATCCGCGCGCCGTACAGCAGGCGGCTGGCCACGTCGCGCGCGACCCGGTCCGTGCCCAGGGGGTGCGTCCACGAGGGCGCCTGCAGGTAGTTCGTCGCCAGATCGATCTGCGCCTGGGGCTCGAAGGGCGCCAGCAGGGGCGCCAGCACCATCACCAGGACCAGGGCGCCGCAGACGCCCAGCCCGGCCACGGCAGCGCGGTTGGCGCGGAAGCGCACCCAGGCCCCCGCGCGCGTCCGAGCTCCCCTGGACCGCCAGGCGAGCACCTGCAGCCCCGCGAGGATCCCCACCGCAGCGGCGAGAGCCACCCATTGCTCGGCGTCGCGGGCGCCGGCGCGGCCCACGCCGATCACCGCCGCGCCCAGCGCCAGCGACCAGCACCCCAGCAGCCCGCAGCCCTCCAGGATCTCGCCGCGCGCGAGGTGTGCCACCCCGGGGATCACCCGTGCGAGCGCCCTCATCGCACCCTCACCCGCGGATCCACGGCCGCGTACATCACGTCCGCGAGCAGGTTGCCGCCGATGACCGCGAACGTGTAGAGCACCGCGTTGCCCAGGACCAGGGGCAGATCGCGCGCGCCGATGGCGTCGATGATCAGCTTGCCCATGCCCGGCCAGGCGAACACGGACTCCACGAGTACCGACCCCGCCAGCAGGAACGGCAGGTACAGCCCCAGCAGGGTCACCAGCGGCATCAACGCGTTGCGCAGCGCGTGCCGCACCACCACGCGCCCCTCGTCCAGGCCTCGCGCTCGCGCCGCGCGCACGAAGGGCTGGCCCATCACCTCCAGCACGGCCGCGCGGGTGTACCGCGCCACGCCCGCGGCCGGCGCGAGGGTGAGGGCCAGGACCGGCAGGACCATGTGCAGGCACCGATCCCATAGCCGGCCCGCCGGGGACAGCATGTGGTGATCGATGCTCTGGGGGCCGGACGCGGGCAACCACGGGATCTGGTGCGCGAACACCATCAGCAGGATCAGCGCGAAGAGGAAGCTGGGCACCGCGTACACCAGGAGGCAGCCGCCGGTGACCACGGCCTCCCCGCGCGTGCCCCGTCTGGACGCAGAGAACACCCCGACGGGGATCCCCAGCGCGAACACCAGCACCAGCGACGTGCCACACAGGGCCAGGGTGAACGGCATCGCCCCGGTCAGCACCTCGAGCACCGGGCGGTGACGCGAGAACGACCGCCCGAAGTCCAGACGCAGCATCGCCCCGAGCCACTTGCCGTACTGGACGGGGAGCGGCTCGTCGAGGCCCAGGTTGTGCTCGATGGCCTCCCGGACGTCGTAGGGCATCTCCGGGTCGGTGTAGTGATCCGCGGCGCTCCCCGGGGCCAGGTGCAGCGCCACGAACAGCACGGTGCACACGCCCAGGGTGGTGGGCACGGCCAGGAGCAGCCGGCGCCCCACGTAGCGCAGCATGGGACCGGTCAAGGAGCCTCCGCCGCCGCCTCGCCGCGCCGCTGCTCGGTCACGGGTATCCACCAGCGGTGCAGGTCCTCGAACAGCCACAGGGTCGAGGCCCCCACGTCCCGCAGCCGTGAGTGCACGGCGACGAGCTCCTCGCGCCAGTACAGGAAGCAGTACGGCTGGTCGTCGTACACCTGCTGCTGCAGCTCCAGCCAGCATCGCTGCGCCGTGGCCGGATCGGCCGTGGCGGTCCCCTCGGCGATCAGCTCGTCCACCCGCGCGTTCGAGTACGAGGGGTAGTTGTACGCCGCCCCCGATCCCCACTTGCGCGAGGGATCCACGAACAGGGACGATCCCCACCCCGCCAGCGCCGCCTCGAACCGGTGCTCGCGCAGCCGCTGGTAGAACTCGTTGCCCTCGAGGCGGTCGATCTTCGCGTCCACCCCCACCTGGCGCAGCTGCTCTTGGACGATCAGCTGCGCCCCCTCCCGGCGCGGGTTGCCCGCGTTGGTCGTCAGCGAGAACGACAGGGGTCTGCCCTCGCGTTCCACCACCCCATCGCCATCCATGTCCGACCAGCCCGCCTCGGCCAGCAGCTCCCTCGCCCGCGCCGGATCGTGCGCCAGGGGCTCGATCTCCGGCTGCCCCACACCCCGCAGCTCCGGCGACACCGAGCCCACGGCGCGGACCGCGTATCGCTCGTCGCCGCTGCTCAGCAGCGCGGTGATCAACGTGTCCACGTCGATGGCGTGGGCCATCGCCCGCCGCACCCGCGCGTCCGCGAACCGCTCGTCGGCCAGGTTCCACGCGATGTAGTCGAGGTATCGCTTGCCCCGCCGCACCACCTCGATCTCGGGGTGATCCCGTTGCAGCCGCTGGACGTCCTCCACCTGCAGCCCCGGCATCACGTCCACCGTCCCATTGCCCAGCTCCACCAGGCGTGTGGTGTACTCGGGGACGATCTTGAACACCACGCGGTCCAGCTGCGCCGGAGGCGTCGGACGAGCCCCCTCGTCGCGCACCAGCACCACCTCCTGGCCCCGCTTCCAGCTGTCGAGCCGGAACGACCCCGCCGTCACCGGCGCCCCATCGAACGGCGCCCCCCGCAGGCTCTCCCGCGCCACCCCCTCCAGCGCATGCCGCGGCACGATGGGGCACCCCACCGCGTGGGACACCATCGTCGTCGCGTCGTACGCGCGGTCGAACCGCACCACCACCGTGTGCGCGTCGGGCGCCGACACCTCGGTGATGTGCTCCATCTGCGAGTGGTACGGGCTCCCCACCTTCTCGTCGCCGACCAGGTCCAGGGTGAACGTCACGTCCTGAGCCGTGATCGGCTCACCGTCGGACCACGCGATGTCGTCGCGGAGCTCCAGCGTCAGCGCCAGCCCGTCGTCGGAGAAGGACCACTCCCGCGCCAGGTGGGCTTCGTACCCCAGCTGCCCATCGAACGTGGGCATGAGCAGCAGGGGGAACAGGAAGTCCAGGATCTGGCCGCCGAGATCCGAGCTCTGGACGACGGGATTGAACCCATCGAGATCCGCCTGGTAGGCCACCACCATCGTACCGCCGGATTCAGGGGCCGCGGGTGGTGCAGGGGTTGGCGGTTCCGGGGCTTTTTGGGAGGGGCAACCCAGGAGCAGGAGCGCGAGGCACACCTGTGCCAAGCGGAAATTGGGTCGTGATCCTGGACGCTTGCGATCGATCATCAGTTTCCCCGGAGCCTATGCTCAGTATCGGGGAGGGACAGATCGGGTTCAAGGAACCGGGCGCGTGGAGACAGAAATGACCGGGGCTTCGAAAAGGGAAAAAGGGAAAAGGGACGTACGCAACTAATCAACTAATCCAACCAGTCCCGGACGCCATAGCCCCGAAGGACGCCATCAAGCCCCAAGAATCTGCGGGTGCAAAGGGCCTGGATTAGTTGATTAGTTGCGTACGTCCCCTTTCTTCGATCCGCCCCCAACGCTTCTCGATCGCCCCCCAGAAGCGGGACCGCCAGCAGAAGAGACCGGCGCAGAGCGCCGAGGAGATGCGTTCCCACGCTGGAGCGTGGGAACGAGTAGGAGCGGGAGCGGGAGCGGGAGGAAGGAAGAGGGGGAGAGCTAAGCGATCCGGCGCCGCAGAATCGCACCCGCCAGAATCAGACCCGTCAACAGGGCGGCCAGCGGGGAGCCAGCCGCGGTCGCCGAGTTGCAGGCCATGGGGGCGTCGTCGTTGTCGCCGAAGTTGCCGGTGGCGGGGAGGTCGCCGCCCAGGTCGGGGGCGTTGTCGCCGTCCACGTCGTCGTCGTCGTCGCCGTGCTCCTCGGTCTCCTCCTCGTCGGTCTCGTCGTCGTCGTCATCGTCACCGAGCTCGATGTCCTCGGCGCCCTCGGGGCGGGTGAGGACGACGTCGGTCAGCGCGACGCTCATCTCGTTCTCGATCCACCACCACCAGGTGTCCTGCACGACGCCGCTGACCTCGAGGTAGTCCATGTGGAAGGGCTCGCCCTCGTCGGCCTGCATGACGAGGAACATCTCGTGGTAGGCGCTCTGGTCGTTGCGGAAGCCGTCGTTGAGCATGAGCATCCACTCGACGCTGCCGGGGGTGCCGTGGACCAGCATCTCCCAGCTGTACAGGGAGATCTGGAACTGGGTGGCGATCTTGAACTCCTCGTCCACGTAGCCCTTGACCTGGACGGTGCCCTCGACCTTGTTGCCGTCCTCATCGATGGTCTCGCCGGTCATCGCGGCGCCCTCGGCGTTGAGGCCGATGCCGTACTCGCTCTTGAGGGTGGCCTCGCCGTAGGAGTCGATGCCGTAGCTCTCGAAAGGCACCGACCAGTCCCAGCGGAAGGCGTTGGTGCCCGTGGAGAGGTCGGTCTCGGCGTAGACGCCCAGCACCGGCTCCTCGTCGACGATGAGCTCGTAGTCATCGACGATCGGGGTCGTCCTGGCCTTGATGACGGCCAGGTAGAAGTCGGAGCCGCGGTCGATGGAGGACTCGAACCAGAAGAACTCGACGATGGCGTCCACCGTGTTGCCCTCTTCGTCGATGACACCCGTGTACAGGGTGTTGCCCGCGAAGAAGCCGTAGCGCTCCATGTCCTCGTCTTCGTAGAGGCCCATCTCGATGTCGCCGATGGTGACATCGACGTCGCCTTCGAGCATCTGGGCGCCGATGAAGGAGGTCTGGGAGTCGCTGAGGGACTCGTCGGCGTGGGCCATCGGTCCGCAAAGCAGCGAGCTCGCGAGGAAGGGGAGGAGGATGAGGTGCTTGGTGGTCATCTTGTTGGCTCCGTGAACTTCGTTGTTCGTGCACCAAGGAGCTAGCAACAACGATGCCAACTTTATTTTCCGCTGTCTTTCCTGGCAGTTAGGCGATTCCAGAACGTGACTGTGCCACCTGTGACACAGTGCTGCCACCCCGAATGCCGCAGGGGTGACACACGCTTTGAAGGGAGCTCAGGTGAGCCAGCAGCGGACCTGGTGGCCGGGGCCGATCTCGCTGAACTCGGGCAGGGCGTCGCAGCGGTCCTCGGCGTGCTCGCAGCGGGGACGGTGGGGGCACGGCAGGGCCGTGGGTGGGATCCCCAGCGACTCCGGGGGTTCAGCGAGGTCCTCGCCGACCGTGGCCGCGGCCATCAGGGCGCGCGTGTAGGGGTGGGCGGGGTTCGCGAACAGATCGTCCACCGCGGCGATCTCCACCAGGGAGCCGCCGAGCATCACGGCGACGCGATCGCTGACGTGGCGGGCGACGGCGAGGTCGTGGGTGATGAACAGGTACGTCAGGCCGCTGGCGGCCTGGATGTCGGCGAACAGGTCGAGGATCTGCGCCTGCACCGACACGTCCAGGGCGCTGACCGCCTCGTCGCAGACGAGCAACCGCGGATCGGTCATCAGGGCGCGCGCGATGGCGATGCGCTGCCGCTGGCCGCCGGAGAAGTCGTGGGGGTGGCGCTCCGCGTGGGCGGGATCGAGGCCGACGCGCTCCATGGCCGCGGCGACGCGGCGGCGGGCCTCGTCGCCGCGGGCGAGCCCGTGGGCCTCCAGCGGCTCGGCGAGGGCCCGCCCGACGCGCATGCGCGGGTTCAGACTCGAATAGGGGTCCTGGAAGACCATCTGCATCTCGCGGCGCAGCCGCCGCAGCGGCCCCGCGCCCAGCTCGAGCAGGGACGTGCCGTCGAAGGTGATCTCCCCGCTGTCGGGCTCCACGAGACGGAGCACGCAGCGGGCCAGGGTGGTCTTGCCACACCCGGACTCGCCCACGAGCCCCAGCGTGGTGCCGGGCTCGATCTCGAATCCCACGTCGCGCACGGCGCGCACGCGGCGGTCGCCACCCCAGGGTGACCACCGCGCGCCGCGGTAGGTCTTGCTCAGGCCGCTGACGCGGAGCAGGGCGGTCATGCGTCGAGCTCCTCCACGCGGTGGCAGGCCACGGCGTGCTCCCCGTCCACGGGCAGGAGCCGTGGGGCCTCGGCGGCGCAGCGATCGTCCGCCCGCGGGCAGCGGGGCATGAAGGAACACCCGGCCGCGGGGAGATCACGCACCGACCCGGGCAGGGCCGTGAGCCGGGACCGACGCTCGCCGGTCATGGAGGGGCGGCTGGCCAGGAGGCCCTGAGTGTAGGGGTGCGCGGCGCCGTCGAACAACGCCGCGGTGGGCGCCACCTCGGCCGCCCGGCCGGCGTACATGACCAGCACTCGATCCGTGAGGTGTGCCACCACGTCCAGATCGTGGCTGACCAGCAGCAGCGCGAGCTCCTGCTCACGACGCAGGCGGTCCAGCAGGCGCAGGATCCTCGCCTGGGTCGTCGCGTCGAGGGCCGTGGTGGGCTCGTCGGCCACCAGCAGCCGAGGATTGCCGGCCAGGGCCGCGGCGATCATCACCCGCTGGCATTGCCCGCCGGAGAGCTGATGGGGGTAGTAACGCGCGCGTGCGGCCGGGTCAGGCATCCCCACGCGCGCCAGCGCCTCCTCCGCGAGCCGCCGGGACTCCCGCCGGCCGGCGCCGAGCAGCTGCGCGAAGGTCTCGGCCAGCTGCGCGCCCACGGCCATGACGGGATCCAGCGACGAGACCGGGTCCTGGAACACCATCCCCACCTGGCGACCGCGGACCTCACGGACGCGGGCCTCGGGCGCCCCCACGAGGTCCAGACCGCGCCAGACGATCTGTCCGCCGGTGATCCTCCCGGGGGACTCCAGGCGCAGCAGCGACAGGGACGTCACCGACTTGCCGCAGCCGGACTCCCCCACCAGGCCGAGGGCCTCCCCGGCGCCCAGGACGAAGCTCAGCCCGTCCACGGCGCGCACCACGCCGTCGGAGCTGTCGAACTGCACGTGGAGGTCGTCCACGACCAGCAGCGGTTGGTCCACCATGACTCCACGTTAGAAAAAAACGCGCGCCACCGCCATCGCAGGGAACCTTTCGCCGCGGCCGATGTCCGAGGGCAGAGGAGGTCGCCCATGCGTGTTTCGCTTTCCCACCTGATCGCCCTGGCCGCGCTCGTCGCCAGCCTGCCCGGTCTCGCCGCCGCCCGTTCCAGCAACGGCATCCGCGCCGAGGTCGTCGTCTGTGGCTCGTATGCCCAGGAGTTCAGCCACCGCTCCACGACGTACGTCGAGGCCCGGGACGGCTGCGAGTACGCCATCGTGCTGAGCAACGACACCGACGACCGGGTCGCCATCCACCTCTCGGTGGACGGGCTCAACACCATCGACGCCTCCCAGGCCTCCCCATCCAGCGGGCCCCGCTGGGTCCTCGATCCCTACCAGTCCGCGACCATCCCCGGCTGGCAGACCGGATCGGGCACTTCGCGGCGCTTCTACTTCACCACCGCGGACCAGTCCTACGCCGACTGGATCGGCGACACCTCCGACGCAGGGACCATCAAGATCGTGGCCTACCGGGAGCGACGGCCCTCGCCGCCCCCCATCTACATCGAGCCCGGCTGGGACCGCTCGTCCAGCCGCGGCGAGGCGTCCGAGGAGCGCGGCGGATACCGCGACTGGGACGGCGACGGCGCGTCCCGCAAGAGCAGCACCGCCGCCGACGAGGCCGCCCCCCGCTCCTCCAGGGAGTCCTACGGCGTGCAGCGCTGGCGCGACGACCGCGCGGCCACCGGCATCGGCCGCGAGACCGGCCACCGGGTCAACACCACCTCCTTCGACGCCGAGTCCTACTCCTTCTCCCGCATCACCCTGCGCTACGGCTACCGAGACCAGCTCGTCTCCTGGGGTGTCTTCCCACGCCCCCGCGATCCCTGCTGGTGCTGCGACGGATACGCCCCCGATCCCAACGACTACTACGACCACCGCTGCCGCTGAACGCCCCCCTGCCCTCCCCTCCTTGCGCTCCCCCGGCCCTGTCGTATACTCGCGGTTCGGGTCGGGGAGGAATGTCCCCGCGTTCCAGCCGTAGGAGGTCCTGTCGGGCCCAACCTGCAGCAGAAGGGAAACACCATGGCATCCGATGGCGGCGGATTCTTCGACCGACTCTCGAATCTCTGGAGCGGCTTCTGGAGCCTGTGGATCGGCGGGGCCGAGAAGAAGAACC
>CAYRNR010000220.1:0-11605 GCA_964425605.1 uncultured Rickettsiales bacterium
GCCGAGCACCTGGCCACGGCCATGCACGCGCGCAGCGGCCTGAGCTTCGTGTCGCTGGGATCGGCCGAGGGGCACCTGGTCGGGGTCTACCTGGACGACGAGGGGCACTTCTGGTTGACCGATCGCCGGCTGGGCGCGGACGGCCGCAGCCACCTGCGCGACTACCGTATCCCGGCGATCGGCCCCCCCGTCTTCCAGCGAGAGGACCCGGACTGCGGCTACGACGTGCGCACCCGGCCTTTCTACGACCTGGCCCTCGAGCGTGGTCGCCGTGCCTGGACCGAACCCTACGTTTTCTTCGACAGCGGCGTCCCCGGGATCACCCGCGCGGAGCCCCTTTGGGGCGGTGACGGCGAACTCGAGGGCGTGCTCGCGGCGGACTTCAACCTCAACGATCTGTCCGACTTCGTCGACGGGCTCGACACGGTGCCGTCGGGGCGGGTGTTCGTGTACACGGCCCACGGCGAGGTGCTCGCCCATCCCGGGGTGAAGCGGCTGTTCGGCCAGGACGCCCGGGGCGCGGGCGAGCTGCTGCGGGCCGAGGACCTGGACGATCCGGTGCTCAGCGGGTTTTTCGCCCGGCAGCCGGAACTCCAGCCGTCGGGGACCGAGGCCGTGCCGTTCGATTTCGAGCAAGGCGACGAGCACTACCTGGCCAGCGTCACCCCGTGCGTGGTGGACGACGACATGGTCTGGTACGTGGGCGCGCTGGCGCCCCAGTCGGCGTTCATGGCCCCGGCGCGGGATCACCTGGTCGGCGCGGTGCGCATCTCGGCGGTGGCCCTGGTGCTCGCCCTGGCCGTGGCGTCGCTGTTCGCGTTGAACCTGGTGCGCTCGCGGCGCGAGGTGTCCATGGCCCGGGCCGCAGCGCGGGCGGCGCGCAAGGAGGTGCGTGAGCTGGGTTCGTATCGGCTGCTGCGACGAATCGGCGAGGGCGGGATGGGCGAGGTGTGGCTCGCCGAGCACCGCCTCCTGGCGCGCCCGGCGGCCATCAAGCTGGTCCACGGCAAGGCCATCGCCGAGGAGTCCCGCGACAAGGTGGCCGGCATCCTCGCCGGCTTCGAGAAAGAGGCGAAGGTCACGGCCAACCTGAGCTCGCCCCACACGGTGCGGCTGTTCGACTACGGCGTCAGCCGCGACGGCGTGTTCTTCTACGTGATGGAGCTCCTCGACGGCGTGGACCTGCAGAACCTCGTCGAGCACTGGGGCCCCCAACCCCTGGGCCGCGTGGTGCGGGTGCTCGACCAGGTCTGCTCCAGCCTCGCAGAGGCCCACGACGCGGGCCTGGTGCACCTGGACGTCAAGCCCGCCAACGTCTTCTTGTGTCGCCAGGGCGACGAGGCGGACGTGGGCAAGGTGCTGGACTTCGGCCTGGTCAAGGTGCACACCGAGGGCGAGGAGGGGAAGCTGGACGACCTGGTGGCCGGCACGCCGGCCTACATGTCGCCGGAGCGGGGCCTCGGCCGGACCGACATCGACGGCCGGGCCGATCTGTACTCCGTGGGGTGCCTGGCGTTCTGGCTGCTGACCGGGCGGACCGTGTTCGACACCGATCAGCCCACGGTGATGCTGCGTCACCACGTGCAGACCTCCCCGGAGCGACCCAGCGCCGCGGCCGCGCGGCCGATCCCGCTGGAGATGGACCACCTGGTGCTGCAGTGCCTGGCCAAGGACCCGGCCCTGCGCCCCCAGGACGCGCGGGAGCTGCGCCAGATGCTCGCCGAGGTGCCGATCCCCGAGGATCAGCGCTGGGGGGACCGCGAGACCCGCGCCTGGTGGGATGAGCACGGCGAGCTCGTCCAGCTCGTGGATTCGGCCGCGCCGTCCCAGGAGGGCAAACGCCTCGAGCGCGGCGAGACCGAGGTGATGCTCGAGGCGGTCGACGGCGACACCCAGGTGTTGGACCGGACCGTGGACAAGCTGCCGTCCACGCGATAGATCCCCGGAAAACAGCAGGAGATCGTGTTCATGATCGTGGTTCGCGACTTGATCAAGGACTACGGCAGGTTCCGCGCCCTCGACCGCGTCGGTCTTACCATCGGGGACGGCGAGATCGTCGGCCTGCTCGGGCCCAACGGCGCGGGCAAGACCACGCTGCTGCGGGCGCTGACCGGCTACTTCGAACCCACGGCCGGGACCCTCGAGATCGACGGGATCGACGTGGTCGCGCAGCCGATCGTCGCCCAGGCGCGCATCGGCTACCTGCCCGAGAGCGCGCCGCTGTACCCGGACATGCTCGTCCAGGAGTACCTGGCGATGATGGCGGAGCTGCGCGGCGTGGCCCCCCAGCATCGCCGCGCGCGCATCTCCGAGGCGGTGTACGCCACGGGCCTCGAGGGGCGCCTGACCCAGAGCATCGCCAGCCTGTCCAAGGGGTTCCGCCAGCGCGTGGGGCTGGCCCAGGCCATCGTCCACGAGCCGCGGGTGTTGTTCCTCGACGAGCCCACGTCGGGCCTCGATCCAACCCAGATCGCCGAGGTCCGCCACCTGATCAAGGGCCTGGCGCGCACCACCACCGTGGTGGTGTCGACCCACATCCTCCCCGAGGTGGAGCAGACCTGCGAGCGCGTGCTGATCCTCATGGGCGGCCAGCTCCAGGCGGACGCGAGCCTCGCCGATCTCACCGCGTCCAACGAGGCCCACCTGGCGGTGCAGGCCGGCACCGAGGGGGTCGAGGCGGCGCTGGCCGCGCTGCCCGAGGTGGCGGCGGTGCGCGCGGTGGCCGCTCGAGTGGGGTACGACGGCTACCAGCTCGGCGGTGTCGGTGACGCCGATCTGTGCCGGCTCGCCTACGGCGTGGCTCGGCAGCACGGCTGGGAGGTGGGGGAGCTGCGCCCCGCCGCGCGCACCCTCGAGACCGTGTTCGGCGAGCTCGCGCTGCGTCAGGGGGTGTCGGCATGAGCGCCATCCTCTCGGTCGCGCGCAAGGAGCTGCGGGCCACGTTCCTGTCGCCCGTGGCGCTGATCTTCGTCGGATCGTTCCTGCTGGTGGCCCTGTTCTGCTTCTTCTGGGTGGAGTCGTTCTTCACGCGCAACCTCGCCGACGTGCGCCCCCTGTTCCGCTGGCTGCCGCTGCTGCTGGTGTTCCTGGTCTCGGCGCTGGGCATGCGCCTGTGGAGCGAGGAACGCAAGATGGGCACCCTGGAGGTGCTCTTCACGCTGCCGGTGTCCGTGCCGCAGCTGGTGCTGGGCAAGTTCCTGTCGGGGCTGGTCCTGATCGCCGTGGCCCTGGGCCTGACCCTGGGCGTGCCGATCACCGTGGAGATGCTCGGGGACCTGGACTGGGGGCCGGTGCTCGGGGGCTACCTCGCGGCGTTGTTGCTCGCGGCGGCCTATCTGGCCGTGACCCTGTGGATCTCGTCGCTGACCGACAACCCCATCGTCGCGCTGATCCTGTCGGTGCTGGCCTGCGGGGCGCTGTTCGTGCTGGGAAGCCCCTGGTTCGCCGGCCTGTTCAGCGGCACCACGGCCGACCTGCTGCGCGCCGTGGGCACGTCCAGCCGGTTCGACAGCATCGAGCGCGGCGTGGTGGACCTGCGGGACCTGACCTACTACCTCAGCCTCTGCACCCTGTTCCTGGCGTTGAACGTGCTGAGCCTGCGGGCCCTGCGATGGAGCCGCGGCGCCCAGCGGCGCCGCGCCCGCATCGACGCCGTGCTCGGCGTGGCGCTGGTGGCGGCCAACCTGCTGGTCCTCAACGTCTGGCTGGCGCCGGTGAGTCGCGCGAGGATCGACCTGACCGCGGACCGCGAGTACAGCATCTCGCCGGTGACAAAGCGGGTGTTGCGCCAGGCCGAGGAGCCGCTGCTGATCCGCGGGTACATCTCGGAGAAGACCCACCCGCTGCTGGCGCCGCTGGTGCCGCGCATCCGCGACACGCTCGAGGAGTACGGCGTGGTGGGCGGCCCCAACGTCCACGTGGAGTTCGTGGATCCGGCCCAGGACGAGGCCGCCGAGAAGGAGGCCAACCAGCGGTTCGGCATCCACACGACGCCGTTTCGGTTCTCGGACCGCCACGAGAAGTCGGTGGTCAACGCCTACTTCACCCTGCTGATCCAGTACGGCGATCAGATCGAGACCCTGCCGTGGAGCCAGCTGGTGGAGGTGGAGGCTTCGGAGACCGACATCGACGTGCGCCTGCGCAACCTCGAGTACGATCTGACCCGCGCCGTGCAGAAGGTGGTGTACGGGTTCGCCAGCGTCGAGACCGTGTTCGCCCAGCTGCCCCACGACGCCGAGGTCACCTTCTACGTGACACCCGGGGCGTTGCCCGAGACCCTCGCCACGGCCCCCGCAGCGGTGGACTCCGTGCTCGACGAGATCGCCGCGCGCGCCGGGGGACGCCTCACCCACCGCACCGTGGACCTGACGGCCGACGAGGCGGCCCAGGAGGCCCTGTACGAGGAGCTCGGCCTGCAGCCGCTGGCCATGTCGCCGTTCGCCCGCGGCGGTTTCTACCTGCACCTGGTGCTCCAGGTGGGCGAGCACCGCGAGATCCTCGTGCCGGCGGACACCAGCAGCGAGGCGGTGGTGCGCGACAACCTCGTCGCCGCCCTGGGCCGCTGCACCCCCGCGGCGTTGAAGACCGTGGGCCTGGTCGTGGGCGGCTCCGAGGAACCGCAGCAGCCCACCATGCCGGGCATGCCGCCCCCGCCGCCTACGGGCAAGCTCGCGTATCGCGGCCTCGAGCAGGTGCTGTCCGAGACCTACCGGGTCGAGGCACTGGATCTGGCGCGGGGCGCCGTGCCGGGTCACGTGGACGTGCTGGTAGTGCTCAACCCCCAGCAGATGGCCGCTCTCGAGGTCTTCGCCCTGGACCAGTTCCTCATGCGTGGGGGCAGCGCCATCATCGCCGGCGGCCAGTTCGCCCTGCAGCCGCCCGGGCAGATGGGCGTGGTCGTCGCGCCGGTGGACACGGGCCTCGACGCCATGCTGCACACCCACGGCCTGGCCGTGGACAACCGCATGGTGCTCGACGAGCGGTCCGCGCCGTTCCCCACGCCGGTGATCCGGGACCTGGGCGGCTTCCGGGTGAGGGAGATCCAGCTGGTGGACTACGCGCCGTTCGTGGACGTGCGTCCCGAGCAGATGGACCGCGACAACCCGGCGCTGGCCGGCCTCCCCGGCGTGGTCCTGCACTGGCCCTCGCCCGTGCGCATCCTCGACGAGGCCCCTGCGGACGACCGGGAGTACACCTCGCTGCTGTCCTCCTCCGGCGGCGCGTGGACCGTCACCAGCTTCAACGCCAACCCCGACTTCGAGGCCCACCCCGACTACGGCTACGCCCACGGGACCACCACGGCGGTCTACCCGCTGGCCGCGGCGGTGCGGGGCGTGCTGCGAAGCCACTACCAGGGCCGGCAGCCCCCACGACCCCCCGAAGGGGAGAATGGACCGGGGGCGTCCGGTGTCCTGGAGGCCTCCCCGGACACGGCTCGGCTGGTGGTGCTCGGCAGCGGCGCGTTCGTCAGCGATCCGGTGCTCGCGCTGAGCCAGAGCCCGGGCGACGCCGGGCTCGCCAACCTCCAGCTGGTGCACAACCTCGTGGACTGGTGTCTCGAGGACGTGGAGCTCCTCGACATCCGCACCCGCGGCAGCTACGCGCGCACCCTGATCCCCGACGACGAGTACAGCTCGCGCGCCTGGGAGTGGGGCAACTACCTGGTGGCCCTGGCCGCCGTGGTGGGCATCGGCCTGGGCACGCTGGGTCGCCGCCGCAGGGCGCGCGCCATGGCACTAGAACCGCCGAAGGGCAGGGGGGTGTCGTCATGAGCCGCACCAACCTCGTGCTCGTCGCCCTGCTCGCCGTCCAGTCGTGCGTCGTGGCCGTCCAGCTCCTCGCCTTCGGGCCCGAGGCCCCGATGCCGGCGGGGCCGTTCCTCGATGGGCTGGCCGTGGCCTCGGTGGAGCAGGTGGCGCTGGCCGACGGCGAGAACACCGTGACCCTGCGCCGCACCGGGGACGGCTGGGGCGTCCTCGAGAGCGCTTCGTATCCTGCGAGCGAGGACAAGACGTCCGAGCTGCTCCAGGACCTGGTCACCATGGCCCCCCGCGAGAAGGTCAGCCACAGCAGCGCCCACCACGTGGACCTCGAGGTGGCCGACGCCTCGTTCAACCGCCGCGTGGAGGTGACCACCCCCGACGGCGCCCGCACGTTCTTCGTGGGCAAGGCGGGCCGCGGCGGCGCCACCTACGTGCGCCGGGCCGGTGAGGACGACGTCTTCGCCGTGTCCGATCTGTCCCCGCATGCGCTCTCGGCCAGGCCCGAGGCCTGGCTCGATCGGGTGGTGTTCGAGGCCGAACGCGCCCGGATCTTCGCCATCGACGTGCGCAACCCCGGCGGGGAGTTTCGAATCGAACGTCGAACCGTGGACGGCTGGCGGCTCGCCGGTGTGTCCGGCGACGCCCCCCTCGCCGCCGCTGCCGTGGACAAGCTGCTGGGCAAGGCCGCCTCGGTGCGGCTCAAGGAGGTGGTGGGCCGCGCCGACGAGGTCGCGCAGTTCGAGCCGCTGGCCGAGATCACCGTCCACGTGGCCGAGAAATCCCTGCCAGCCACGGCCCCGGCCGAGGGCGTGGCGCCGGATGCCTCGGGCCGCCCGCACACCCTGCGCATCGCCGTCGATCCCGACGACGACAAGACCTACCGGATCCGGGTCGACGACCTACCCTACGTGGTGCAGACCACGTCGTGGTCGGTCCTGCCATTCGTGGAGACGTTGGCCGGCGACCTGCTCGAGGAGTGATCCATGATCCACCTGTTTCGCCCCGCCCTCGTGCCCGTCGTGTTCCTCGTCACCTGGGCGCTGGCTGCCTGTTCGGGCCCGCGTGAAGCGGAGGTCCTCCCGGATCTCGAGGCGCTGACGAGTGCGGCCCGGCAGCAAGCCATCGACCGCGCCGGAGTCCTGGGCGCGCCCACCTGGGTCACCGAGACCACCAAGGCGCTGGAGCCCGATCCGAAGGTGGTCTACCGCACCACGGCGGTGCACGGGGACGGCGGCAGCGACGTGCTCACCGAGTTCGACATCGAGGACAAGGTGGTCGCGCACTGCCTGTACCGCGAGATCACACACCAGGGCGTCACCTCGGCCTGGTTCCTCTCGGGCCACCACCTGCAGTTCGGCCAGCGAGACTCCCGCGCCGGCCAGCTCCAGTTCGGCCGGTGGTTCGAGCATCCGGCCCTGGCCGACGCGAAGGTGGTTGGCGCCGAGACCGTGGATGGCCGCGACGCCTGGGTGGTGGAGGTCGCGCCGCAGGAGAACCTGGGCGACGACCCCCTACGGGCCGTGACCGATCACGTCACCGCAGTGGAGGGGGTGCAACGCAGCTCGACGTACATCTTCGACGTGCACGATCCCCTGGGCACGATATCCAGGCTCTGGGTCGATCGCGAGACCGGGCTGTTGCTCCGCGCAGAGGGGGGCCTGGACGGCCCGGGTGGGGGTGAGGGATCGAGCACCGCGGTCCGCTGGTCGGACTTCCGGGAGGCCGCTGGCGGCGTGGTACTGCCCCATCGACAGGAGTTCTCCGTGGATGGTGCGCTGTTCGCCACGACCCGCGTGACCTCGCTGACCGCAGGCGCCGGGGCCCTCGCCACCGACCCCGCGGCCGTGCACGCGACCTACGAGGTCCTGGCGCAGACCCGCAACGAGCAGCAGTACCGCGAGCTCATCGCCAGGACGGACATCAAGCAGGCCGAGCCCGATCCCGTGCGCGACGAGGTGTTCCAGCCCGTGGAGCTGACCCGGCAGCTGGGCATCTCACCCGGTGACGTGGTCGCGGACATCGGCGCGGGGACCGGCTACTTCACCACCCACCTGGCCGCGGCGGCCGGTCCGACGGGGCGCGTGTACGCCACGGACATCAACCCGGCCATCGTCGACTACCTGAAGCGGCGCATGTCCGCGCCCGAGCACAACCCCCACGGCAACGTCGAGGCCGTGCTCAACGACTTCGGCGATCTGGGCCTGCCCGACGCGTCGGTGGACCTGGCATTCCTCGCCGGTGTGGGGCTGGGCCGCTTCAGCACGTCGTCGGACACCAACCGCGCCATGATCGACAGCACCTTCGCCGCGGTGAGACCCGGCGGACGCGTGGTCGTGATCGAGAATCGCAACCAGGGCAGCCTCGTCGACGCGGTGTCCCTGGGGCTGGCGCTGGTGGACCTCGACGTCGAGGACCCCAGCTGGACCCCCGTCGCGTGGCCGCAACGCCCCGCTCCCCAGGGCCACCTCGACGACATCATCGTCGCGAGCTTCGAGGCCGCGGGGTTCCGGTTCTCGCACTCGAGCGATCTCATACCCGGCCAGGCCTTCCTGTTCCTCGACAAGCCTCGCTGAGGCCCACGACCCCAGCCCTGTCCCCCGCGCGACGGTACAATGGTGTCTTCGCGGGCCCCGGGGAGGCTCGGGAAGGGGGTCGGATGGCTGCTGCCGAGGTGCTCCGCCGGAGTCTGCCGCTCGTACTGTTCGCGCTCGTCCTTTGCGCGTCTGCCGCGTTCGCCCAGGACGAGCCAGTGTCCGGCCCCGACGCACTGCAGGAGTCGCCCGAGGCGATCCAGCTCCAGGTCGAGACCCTCAAGAAGCTGCTCGCCGGCGAGGTCGCCGCCGAGATGGACCTGCGCGGCGTGCTGGGCGTGGACGTGCGAGATGGCGCAGCCGTCGAGGGGCGGGTGGTCGAGCTGCGCGCCGGGATCGAGACCTGGACGGCCGAGCGCGAGGGGTGCACTCCGACGGACGGAGACGACGACTCGGCGGCGGTCTCTGCGGAGGCGTCGGTCCGGATCGCGACCCTGGATCTCCTGCTGGAACGGGATGGCCTGAGGCTGGCCTTCCTCTCGCAGCCGACCGAGCAGCTGGCCGCGGCGCTGGCAGGGGTGGAGGAGCAGCGCCGGCTCGCTGCGGAGCGAGCAGCGGCGGAGATCGCGCGGCTGGCTGCGGAGGCGGCGGCGCGGCTGGCCGAGGAGGCGCGGCAGCAGGCGCTGGCCGAGGCGGCCGAGGCGCGTTCGGTGGCGCTGGCCGAGCTGGCCGCGGAGCGGGCGCGGGTGGAGCAGATGCGCAGCGACGCGGCAGCGCAGCTGAGCGCGTACGCGGACGAGCGGCTGGCGCGGGCCGAGGCGGCCGGGAAGCGGCTGGACCTGGTGCAGCGGGTGGACGCCGCCGTGGAGTCGGGGGAGCTGGCGCCCTCGGCCGCGGACGACCTGTACGACGAGTGTGTGGCGATGTTGACCGCGGCGCGGGCCGATCTGAAGAAGGCCCTGGACACCCAGCGGTCGCCGTCCAACTTCCCGGCGTTCGAGCCGGAGATCGACCTGCAGGACGACATCTACCTGGCCCAGCCGCTTCAGCTGGATGCGCTGCAGCAGGCCATCGAGGCCCTCGACGCCGAGCGGGCGGTGGCCCAGATCGACGAGACACGGCAGCGCTGGGAGAAGGTGGACACCTTTGCGTCGCAGCTGCTGTCCCTGGACGACGGCCGGCTGACCCTGATCGCCCACCTCAGCCGCGACAAGCGGGAGCGGGTGATGGGGCTGGGCCCCCAGGGGCTCGGACAGCTGGCCCGGGAGGCCGGCCACCTCCGGCTGATGGCGCGGTGGTACGTGCGGGACCGGGTTCGGAGCCTGGGAGATGCTCCTGGGTGGGCCCTGGACGTGCTGGGCCGGGCGTCGACGCGGTGGGTCGCCGTGTCGTTGCTGGCGCTGCTGGCGTTCACGCTGTACCTGCAGCGGCGGCGCGTGGCGCTGCTGACCTACTTCAACAAGACCGTGCGGCTCCGCACCCGCGGCAGCAGCTACCAGCGCACGGCGTTGCGGTGGCTGCGCCTGGCCAACGCGCTGGCGGACGAGGTGGTGCTGCTGGCGGTGGTGTGGGTGGGCTTCGGCCTGCTGCTGCGGCTGCTGCCGGCGCCCGAGGTGGTGCTGCTGCGCCAGGTGGCGTTGACCTACGCGGTGTATCGCCTCGTCATCGCCGCGGTGCACCAGTTCTTCATCTCGCTGATGACCGTGACCCGGTCGGCGGTGCCCGCGGCCCTGAGCGAGCGGGTGCTGCGATCGCTGCGTTTCCTGGGCGGGTACGCCCTGGCCGTGGTGGTGTTCCTGATCGTCTCGACGGTGGTCACGGGTCGCGGGTACCTGTACCGGCTGGTCCAGGACTTCGCGTGGCTGGGCGCCATCCCGATCCTCGCCATCTTGCTGCGCCACTGGCGCGACGACATCTTCGAGGCCCACCTGTGGGCATTCCCCAGCTCCCGCCTGGGCGAGCGCATCCGGGAGCGGCGCGAGCGCCCGACCGCGTTGCTGCTGGCCGTGCCCGCCGTGGCCCAGCTGTCCGTGCGGGCCGTGGGCGTGTACGTGCGCACCGCGGCGCTGCGGTTCGAGCGTATCCGCAAGGCGCTGGCCTACCTGTTCCGGCGCCAGATGGAGACCCAGGCGGTGGCCGTGGGCAAGGGCGTGGCCGACCTGGCCGAGCTCCCCGACCGGTTGACGGACGCCTTCAACTGCGTGGCGTCGCCGGACCTGTGCGTGGATCACTTCCCCGACATGGACGTCGTGACCGAGGCCGTGGGCCGTGTGGGGAGCGCGGCGCCGGGCTTTGCCGTGGCCGTGGTGGGCGCGCGCGGCAGCGGCAAGACCACCTGGCTGGCCGAGCTGCAACGGCGCTGCGAGGGGGTGACGTTCAGCGCTGGTGTGGCCGATCACTCGCTGCTCGACGAGGCCGACGTCTGCCGCATGCTGTCGCAGGTCGTGGGGACGGACGAGGTCTCCACCGTCGAGGAGCTCACCACCGCGCTGCTCGACGCCGGCCCCCGGGTGGTGGTGCTGGACCACGGCCACAACTTCGTGCTCCGGGCCGTGCGCGGCACCGATCCCTACGTCACCTTGACGCGGCTCGTCCGCCGCACGTCGGGGCGCGTGATGTGGGTGTGCGCCTTTGCCCAGCACACCTGGGAGTACCTGGACTTCGCCGCGGGCGCCCAGGACGTGTTCCAGCGCGTGGTCACCCTGCCGGGCTGGCCGGAACCGGAGGTCCAGGAGCTCATCGACCTGCGCATGGCCGCGACCGGGTACGAGGCCTCGTACGAGGACCTCGCCACCAAGGACGTCCACCCCCTGCAGCGCGAGGCCGAGCTGGCCCAGACCCGAGAGCGATACCTGCGGCTGCTGTGGGACTACACCGACGGCATCCCGGCCCTGGCCCAGCAGTTCTGGCTGCGATCCCTGGTCCCCGATGGTGACGCGAAGGTCCGCGTCCGCCTGTTCGAGGGCCCGGTCCCCGACCGCCTGGAGCGCCTGGCCGAGCAATCCCGCTTCGTGCTCAACGCCGTGGTCTCCCACGAAGAGCTCACCCTCGACGAGGCCGTCCTCGTCCTGCAGTACCCCCCCCAGCAGTGCCTCTCGTTGCTCGAACAGCTGCGATCCCGGCGCTACTTGCAGTTCGTCGACGGCCGCTACCGCGTCGATCCCCTCTGGGACCGCGCGGCCGTCCGCTATCTCCGCCGCAAACACCTTCTGTACAAGTAGGAGGCATCCATGGAAGACGCCGTCCAGATCTTCTCGTTCATCCGCGTCGGCGGGCTGCTCCCCGCCGCCCTGATCCTCGCCGCCACCTGGA
>CAYRNR010000221.1:0-11578 GCA_964425605.1 uncultured Rickettsiales bacterium
ACCCCGGGGCCGCCGAGGTCCCCTGCGACTACATCGACAACGACTGCGACGGCGTGCTCCACCCCGAGGAGGTGGACGACGACGGCGACGGCTACGACGAGTGCCAGAACGACTGCGACGACGCCGACGCGGCGGTGAACCCCGGGCAGCAGGAGATCCCCTGCAACTACATCGACGACGACTGCGACGGCGACCTGGACCCGGAGGAGGTGGACGACGACGGTGACGGCTACGACGAGTGCAACAACGACTGCAACGACGCCGACGCGGCCGTGAACCCCGGCGCCCTCGAGGACGCCTGCGACTACATCGACAACGACTGCGACGGCGACCTGCACCCGGACGAGGTGGACGACGACGGCGACGGGTACGACGAGTGCCAGAACGACTGCAACGACGCCGACGCTGCGGTGAACCCCGGCGCGGCCGAGGACCCCTGCGACTACATAGACAACGACTGCGACGGCGTCCAGCACCCCGAGGAGGTGGACGACGACCTCGACGGCTTCGACGAGTGTCAGGGCGACTGCGACGACGCGGACGCCGCCATCAACCCCGCCGCTGCCGAGGTGGTGTGTGACCAGATCGACAACGACTGCGACCCGGCGACCCTCGACGCCCCCGACGACGACCAGGACGGCTACACGGTCTGCGAGGAGTGCGACGACAACGATCCGTACCTGAACCTCGACGACGTGGACCAGGACGGCGCGACCACCTGCGACGGCGACTGCGACGACGACGACCCCCTGCTGAACCTCGACGACCTCGACGGCGACGGCTGGGACACCTGCATGGGCGACTGCGACGACCTCGAGGCCGACATGAACCCCGGCCTGGCCGAATGGCACGACGGCCTCGACAACGACTGCGACGGCCTCGTGGACAACGGCGTGTTGCCCGCCGACGCCCTCGTCATCACCGAGATCATGAAGAATCCCTGGATGGTGGACGACGCCGACGGCGAGTGGTTCGAGGTGCTCAACAACACCGAGCAGGTCATGAACCTCTACGGCTTGCAGGTCACCGACCTCGGCACGAACACCTTCATGGTGGACACCGACCTGCTGCTGCCGCCCCACGGCCTGGGCCTGCTCGGCCGCGAGGGCGACGTGGCCCTCAACGGCGGCGTGGTCCTCGACTTCGACTGGGGCAACTTCGCCCTGTCCAACGAGACCGACGAGATCATCCTGACCTTCGACGGCGACGAGCTCGACCGCGTGGTCTGGTGGGACCCCGACTGGCCCGACATGGAGGGTTCCGCCATGGCCCTGGAGCCCGCGGCCATCGGCACCGTCCCCAACGACGACCCCGCCAACTGGTGCGACGCCCTCGACGCCTACGGCGACGGTGACTTCGGCACCCCGGGCGACGTCAACCCCTCGTGCTGCTGGGACGACGACGGCGACGGCTTCGTCGGCGCCCCCTGCGACGACGACTGCGACGACACCAACCCCGACGTCAACCCCGACGCCGAGGAGATCTGCAACGGCATCGACGACGACTGCGATCCCGTCACCGACGAGCTCGCCGACCTCGACGGCGACGGCTTCACCATCTGCGACGGTGACTGCGACGACCTCGACCCGGCCGTCAACCCCGACGCCGAGGAGATCTGCGACGGCATCGACAACGACTGCAACCCCTTCACCGACGAGGACGGCGACTTCGACGGCGACGGTTTCTCCATCTGCGACGGCGACTGCGACGACGCCGAACCCACCGTCTTCCCCGGCGCCCTCGAGCTCTGCGACGGCCTCGACAACGACTGCGACGGTATCCTCCCCCCCGACGAGGTCGACGAGGATCTCGACGGCTATCGCCTCTGCGATCAGGACTGCGACGACCTCGACGCCACCGTCTATCCCGGCGCCCCCGAGCTCTGCGACCAGATCGACAACGACTGCGACGGCGACGTGGACGAGGACGTCGACGTGGACCTCGACGCCGACGGCTGGAACGCCTGCCAGGGCGACTGCAACAACAACGACGCCACCGTCTACCCCGGCGCCCCCGAGATCTGCGACGGCCAGGACAACGACTGCGACACCCTGCTGCCCCTGGACGAGCAGGACGTCGACGCCGACGGCTGGATGGACTGCGAAGGCGACTGCGACGACACCGACGCGGACCTCAACCTCGACGACGCCGACGCCGACGGCTGGGACACCTGCGCCGGCGACTGCAACGACTTCGACGCCGACCTCAACCTCGACGACGCCGACGCCGACGGCTACTCCACCTGTGACGGCGACTGCGACGACGCCGACGCGGCCATGAACCTCGACGACGCCGACGCCGACGGCTACACCACCTGCGACGGCGACTGCGACGACGCCGACGCCGCCATGAACCTCGACGACGCCGACGCCGACGGCTTCACCTCCTGCGACGGCGACTGCGACGACGCCGACGCCGGCGTCAACCCCGACGCCGAGGAGATCTGTGACGGCATCGACAACAATTGCGACGGCAACGCCGACGACGTCGACGCCGACGGCGACGGCTTCACCGTCTGCGACGACGACTGCGACGACGCCGACGCCGACGTCAATCCCGGTGTCGACGAGATCTGCGACGACGAGATCGACAACGACTGCGACGGCGACATCGACGAGGACTGCGAAGGCGGCGACGACGACGACGACGACACCACCGAGGACATCCACCCCAACGACGACGACACCGAGGGTGACCTCACCGGCGGCTGCGATTGCCGCATCGACGCCAAGGGCACCACCGGCGCCGGAGCCCTGCTCCTGATGCTCCTGGTCTTCGTCCGCCGTCGCCTCGCCTAGCGTCCAGCTTCCACCTCCCCCTCCACCTCCCCCTCCACTTCCACTTCCCCCTCCACTTCCACTTCCGCGTACACCTCCGCGTCCGGGAAACCACGGAGCCACGGAGGCACAGCGGAGGGAGAGGGAGAGGAAGAGGGGGAGGGGGGTGTTTTTGCTCGCGGCGCGCGATGACCGAGGGCTAGGCTTGATGGAGATCGGAGGGGGCATGACCCGTCGAACCACGGTAGCGTCGCTGCTCGGCCTGTGGCTCCTCGTCGGTTGGAGTCCGCCGGCGTCGGCACAGTCCATCCTGATCATCCAGGACAACAACCCGTGGGGGTACGCGTACTGGTGGGACACTCTGGCGGTCATGGGCATGACGGCGAGTCAAGTCGACAGCAGCCAGATCCCCACCGTGAGCCTGGGGGCATACGATCTGGTGATCGTACCGAGCCAACAACCGACCGAGTTCAATGCGCTGATGAACGCGAACGTCACCCGGTTCGAGGACTACCTCGACAGGGGCGGGCGGTTGATCCTGATGCTGGCCACGTACACCAGCTACGACCCCATCACGGACCTGCCGTATGGGGCCATCAACACGTGCAACGAGTTCACGACGTCGGAGTACGTGTACAACGTGAATCCAACCCACCCCGTGATGCTGGGCGTCCCGAAGAGCCTGACCAGCAACGCGGGTTCGTCCGGTGAGCTCTCGACGTATGGCAACGGGGTGGAGCTGACGCGGAACGTAGCGGGGGCCACCTCGTCCTACTTCCTCGACGGCCAGGCCGGCGCGGCCTACGTGAGCTCGTTGACCATCGAGTGGGCGAACTCGGTCCAGATGCAGACCATCGGACCGGACGCCATCGACCATCTGCTCCACGGCGTGTGCGACGATCTGGACGGCGACGGCCACGATGATCTGGCCTGTGGTGGGGACGACTGCGACGACGCGGACGCGGCCTCGAACCCGGGCGTCGCCGAGGCGACCTGTGACGGCATCGACAACGACTGCGACCCGACCACCGCGGACGCGCCAGACGAGGACGAGGACGGGTGGAGCGTATGCGACGATTGTGACGACACCGACGGCACCATCTTCCCGAACGGGGTGGAGGTGCCCTGCGACTACGTCGACAACGACTGCGACGGCGCCCTGCACACCGACGAGACGGACCACGACTCGGACGGGTTCGACGTGTGCAGCGACGACTGCAACGAGAACAACGCCGCCGTCCATCCCGGAGCGGACGAGATCTGCGACGACTTCCTGGACAACGACTGCGACGGCGTCGTGGACGAGGACTGCCACGACGGCGATGACGATGACTCCAGCGTCGAGGCGAATCCACCGGAAGACGACGACAGCGACGACGAGGGCGGCTGCGAGTGCCACCTCGAACGCGGCAGCCCCGGCGTTCTCGCCCCACTGCTGCTCCTGTTCGCGTTCCTCATCCGTCGCCACCCATGAGGTATGCTGTTCTCCGCATCCCGGAGGGAGAGGCATGCTTACCCGAATCCAACTCGTTGGGCCCCTCGCGGTCCTGATCCTCGTTTACTGGACGTCCCCCGCCAGCGCCCAACAGTGCCACGATCTGGATGGCGACGGCGTCACCGACTGTGATGGGGACTGCGACGACAACGACGCCGCTGTCCACCCCGGGGCCACGGAGGTCTGCAACCAGATCGACGACGACTGCGACGGCACCGCCGACGATGGCCTGCCGGCTGCGGACTGGTACCCGGACGGGGACGGCGACGGCTATGGCGACGCCTCGGTCCCGGCGACCACGAGCTGCGCGGTGGTGGCGGACCACGTCCTGGATCACACCGACTGCGACGACGCGGACGCGGGCGTGAACCCGGGAGAGGTGGAGGTGTGCGACTGGATGGACAACGACTGCGATGGCCAGGCGGATCCCGAGGGATCGTACGGTTGCCTGGTGTACTACGCGGATGCGGATCGGGACGGGTACGGAGTGGACCTGGACAGCATGTGCCTGTGCCTGCCGACGGGGATCTACGACGTGGGCGTGGGGGGGGACTGCGACGACGACGACGCGCTGATCAACCCGGGCGGTGAGGAGACGTGCAACGGAATCGACGACGACTGCAACGGCGCGACGAACGAGCACGCGGATGCGGACGCGGACGGCTTCTCGATCTGTTTCGGCGACTGCGACGACATGGACCCCGGGGTGAATCCCCACGCGCCCGAGGTCTGCAACAGCAAGGACGACGACTGCAACGCGTCCACGGACGAGGTGGGGGACATGGACGCGGACGGGTTCTCCCTGTGCGACGGGGACTGCGACGACGACGACGCGACGTCGTTCCCCGGAGGCGTGGAGGCGTGCGACGGGGCGGACAACGACTGCGACGGATCGATGCTGGTGCTGGAGGTGGACGACGACGGCGATGGCTGGATGATCTGCGAGAACGACTGCGACGACGACGATCCCCTCAGCTATCCGGGTGCTCCCGAGCTGTGCGACGCGGTGGACAACGACTGTGACGGCGATGTGGACGAGGACGTGGACGCGGACGTGGATGGGGACGGAGTCAACGCCTGTCAGGGGGATTGCGACAACGCCGACGGCAACGTGTACCCCGGGGCCATCGAGATCTGCGACGGCAAGGACAGCGACTGCGACGGCGACATCCCCACGGACGAGGACGATCAGGACGGCGACGGGTACCGGGTGTGCGCCAACGACTGCGACGACACGGACCCGGACATGAACCTCGACGACGCGGATGGCGACACGTACCACACCTGCGCCGGGGACTGCGACGACGACGATCCAGCGCGGCACCCGGGCCACGAAGAGATCTGTGGCGACGGCGAGGACAACGACTGCGACGGCGGCGTGGACGACGTGGACGGCGACAACGACGGGTACGTGGCGTCGGCGTGTGGGGGCAGTGACTGCAACGACACCGACCGCGACGTGAACCCGGGCGAGGACGAGGAGTGCTACGACTACCTCGACAACGACTGTGACGGCGACATCGACGCCCAGGACGAGGACTGCGTGGTGGAGGCGGACGACGACGACGACGGCGAGGCGGACGACGATGACGACTCCACGTCCGACGCCGGCCTGGACTGCTCCTGCTCCTCCACGGCCGGCCCGGCCCCGTGGGCTCCCGCGGCCGCCCTGGCCCTGGTCCTGGCCCTGGTCCGTCGCCGCATCCGCTGAGTCCCCTCACTCCTCCCTTGAACCCGGTCGCGTACGTGGGTAGCGTCGTGCGCGTGAGAATCGATCCGCGAGGAATGCCATGAACGCCTGCGCCCGCCTCCTGCCTGTACTCCCCCTGCTCCTCGTGCTGCCCCTGCGCGCGGCGGCCGAACCCGATCTGCTCGTCATCTACGACGTGGACGACGCGGACACCCAGTCCCTGGTGGCTGCCCTGGAGGCGGACGGTTTCACCGTCACGCTCAGCGACACCGCCGAGTCGAGCTACGACGGGACCAACCCGGCGCTGGACGACTTCGAGGGGGTGATCCACCTCAACGGCACCACGTACGCCTACAACATGCCCCAGTCGGGCCAGGACGCGCTGGTGGACTTCGTGATGGCGGGTGGTGGGTACATCCACGGTGAGTGGATGACCTACGAGTTCGACATCGGCCACTACCAGAACATGCGCGAGCTGCTGCTGTTCGATCGCACCGACGCCGACGAGGGATCGATCACGGTGGACGTGGTGGTGGGCCAGGAGAGCCACCTCGTGGTGGCCAACGTGCCCGCGTCGTTCACGTTCTCCGGCGGCGTCAACGTGGGGGCGGTCCACTCCTTCGGCTACGACGAGCCCGAGGTGCTGATGACCGATGGCGCGGGCAGCGACGCGGTGGCGGTCCGCCAGTGGGAGGAGGGCCGGATCGTGGGCTTCCACCACGCGGGCAACTACAGCTCCTACGCCACGTTGACCGACGCGAACATCCAGCAGCTGTACGTGGACGCCGCGTGGTGGGCCGTGGCCACCGACCTCGACGACGACGGCGTGCCCGACTACGAGGACAACTGCCTCGAGGTCCCCAACGCCGACCAGGCCGACGGCGACCTGGACGGGGACGGCGACGCCTGCGACGACTGCACGGACCTCGACGGCGACGGCTACGGCGCTGCCGGCCTCGAGACCGCCGGCTGCCCGTCCGGCCCCCACGAGGACTGCGACGACGCCGAGCCGCTGGCCCACCCCGGTGGTACCGAGGTCGCCTGTGACTACGTGGACAACGACTGCGACGGCGCGCTGCACCCCGAGGAGGCCGACCACGACGGGGACGGCTGGGACGTCTGCCTCGGGGACTGCGACGACGGCGAACCGGCGGCCTACCCCTTTGCCGAGGAGGTGGCCTGCGACTTCATCGACAACGACTGCGACGGCGTGCTGCACGGCGACGAGGCGGACGCGGACCAGGACGGCTTCTCGTTGTGCGACGCGGACTGCGACGACACCGAGCCCCTGATCTACCCCGGCGTCGGCGAGCTGGCGTGCGACTACATCGACAACGACTGCGACGGCATCCTGCATCCCGAGGAGATCGACGACGACGGGGACGGCTTCGACGAGTGCCAGGGGGACTGCGACGACTCGGACATGACCCGCAACCCCGGCATGGCCGAGGCGCCCTGCGACGGCCTGGACACGGACTGCGACGGCTCGCTGCACGCGGACGAGATGGACGCGGACGGCGACGGCTACACCCCGTGCGAGGGCGACTGCGACGACTTCGAGCCGCTGGCCATCCCCGGCATCTCCGAGATCGTCTGCGACGGGGCGGACAACGACTGTGATCCCGCGACCCTGGACTCCTGGGACGACGACTCGGACGGCTGGACCCAGTGCGAGGACTGCGACGACACCGATCCGATGCTCAACCTCAACGACGCCGACCTCGACGGCTGGTCCACGTGCGACGGCGACTGCCACGACGTCTCCTTTGCCGTGAACCCCGGCGCCGAGGAGGTCTGCAACGGCGGCATGGACGACGACTGCAACCCCGCCACCTCGGAGAATGCCGACGCGGACTACGACGGCTTCAGCCTGTGCGACGGTGACTGCGACGACTTCGACGACGCGATCTACCCCGGCGCCACCGAGATCTGCGACGGTCTGGACAACGACTGCTACGCGATCACCGACGAGAACCTCGACGGCGACGGCGACGGCATCTCCGCCTGTGACGGCGACTGCGAGCCCGCCGACGGCAGCGTCTACCCCGGCGCCACGGAGATCTGCGACGGCCTGGACAACGACTGCGATGGGCAGCCCCTGAACTCCGAGGCGGACCTCGACGGCGACGGCGTGATGCTGTGCGAGGCGGACTGCGACGACGCCGACGCGGCCACCTACCCCGGCGCGCCCGAGCTGTGCGATCAGGTGGACAACGACTGCGACGGCCTCGTGGACGAGGACGTGGACCAGGACCTCGACGGCGACGGACTCAACGCCTGTCAGGGCGACTGCGACAACACGGACGCCGCGGTGTACCCCGGCGCGGCGGAGATCTGTGACGGCAAGGACAGCGACTGCGACGGCACCGTGCCCCAGGACGAGGCCGACGCCGACGGTGACGACTGGCTGGCGTGTGCGGGCGACTGCGACGACGCCGACGCGGACATGAACCTCGACGACGTGGACGCCGACGGGTACACGAGCTGCGACGGGGATTGCGACGACTTCAACGCGCTGCTGCACCTGGACGACGCCGACGCCGACGGCTCCACCACCTGTGACGGGGACTGCGACGACGACGATCCCACGGTCGAGGCCCTCGACGCCGACGCCGACGGGTACACCACCTGCGACGGAGACTGCGACGACGCGGACGCCGCGGTCAGCCCCCTGGACGCCGATGGGGACGGCTACTCGCCGTGCGACGGGGACTGTGACGACGACGACGTCACCCTCTCCCCCGGCGACGAGGACAACGACGGCGTCAGCTCCTGCGACGGCGACTGCGACGACACCTCCGCCCTGATCCTGCCTGGCCACGAGGAGGACTGCGACGACCAGGACAACGACTGCAACGGCCTCGTCGACGACCGCGACGAGGACGGCGACGGCTACGCGCCCATCGCCTGCGGTGGCGAGGACTGCGATGACCGCCACGCCGAGAACCACCCCGACGCCGAAGAGGTCTGCGACGACTACGTGGACAACGACTGCGACGGCCTCATGGACGAGGACGACGAGGAGTGCGTCCCGGCGGACGACGACGACAGCGCCGACGACGAGGGGGGTTGCGCGTGCAGCGAGGCCTCGGGGGCGCCGCGTATTGGCGCCCTCGCGGGAGCCCTTCTGAGTGCTGGTCTACTGGTGCTCCGTCGTGGTAGAAAAGGGTACTGAACTACTGGACTTTAGGTGGGGGATTTCGATGGAAGACGGCGGATTCACTGGAACTGGAATCAAGAACGCGCCCGACGCTGCGACGCAGGATTCTCAGGCAACACCCGTGCAAGGGGACTCGCTGGCCGATCCCCTGGTAGATCCCCTGAGCGACTCCCTCGCGGATCCCCTGGCCGGCGGCGCCGAGGTCCAGGCGTCGGGCGGGGGCCCTTCCGCTCCTGCAGATGGTCCTCCTTCGGTCCTCAGCGACGTCCGCGCCGCGGTGGTCCAGCGCAACTGCGAGGGGGGACGTTCGGCCAACCTGGTCGATTACGACATGGGCCAGGTGGAGAACACCATCAACGGCAACATCGAGTCGTGGCGCACCAACCTGGAGCGCGCGACCGGCGATGCCGTGGACCACGTGTTCGCCGCCGAAGAGAAGATGATGAAGTTCAAGCACGCAGTCGGCGATGCGATCATCGCCGCGGCGTCCTTCGATCTGTCCAAGATCGTCACCCTGGCCTCGTCTGGGGACTCCGATACCAGCGGCGATGGAACCATCGCCCTGGGTAGCAAGGCCACGCTCAACGTGGGCGCCCTGGTCTCCGCGGGCACGAGCGCGCTTGTGGACGCGGTCAAGAAGACCCAGGTGAAGCAGCTCGAGAAAGCCAAGACCGACGTGAAGAAGGCGGCGTCGGCCGAGCTGGTCACCTACGTGGGCAAGTGGCGCAAGGACGCCAGCGCCTGGGCGCGGCGTCAGATGCTGTCCAAGAAGGTCGAGAAACCGGCCGATCCGGCGCGCCCCGAGGTCTGCCAGGAGACCACCGTGGACGTGCGCGCAGCGGCCAGCCGCCAGTTCCCGCCTCTGGAGGATGCCAGCCAGCTTTCGGGCATCAAGGCGCGTGCGCAGCAGATCGTGGACCAGGCCCGTGGCATGGTCGGCCCGCCTCCCGAGGAGATGAAGTCGGGTGCGACCAAGCATATCGAAGGCCATCGAGAGCGTATTGGCCGCGAGCGGTCGAGGTCGGATAGCAGCGAACTGATCGGCCCGGACAAGTCGGCGGGCGGCCCTGCGAACCCGCGTATGGCCGCGGGCGGTGGCCGGGGGAGAGGCGCGGACAAATCCGCTGGAGTTTCCGGTGGCCCGGGATCCAAGGACGCAGGCGTTTACCTCCCCGACCTGGATAGGTCGAGGAAAGACGCGGTGCGGTCCAGAGGCGGCGAGGCGCGTCAGCGCGCCCTCGAAGAGGAACGTGAGCGGGCTCGTCGAGAGGAACGCGACTAGTCGGCCCCCCGACCTCCAGACGGTGCAGCCTCCCTCGAAACCCTCCCCAGAGAGTATCCCGACATGGCCAAAGACGACTCGATGATGCCCCAGGAGACCGTGACCATCGCCCGTTCGGACCTCGAGTCCGGGCTGATGTTCGCGCACAAGCAAGTCGCCGACGTGCGCGTGGACCTGCTCGACTTCGGCGCCCAGATCCTCGCCGTGGCCGAGGAGCTCGTCGCAAAGGGCGTGCTCGACATGCGTTCGATCCAGGAGCGCAAGAAGCGCCTGTACGAGATCGAGCTCAAGCGGCTCGAGGAGCGCGCACTGATCACGCGCTCCAGCTCGCTGGAAGACAAGTACGCTCAGGATTCACCGGACGTGCCGTGCGAGGAACTCGTGGAGCTATGCAAGGCCCGCTGCTGCAACCTCAGCTTCTTCCTGTCCAACGAGGACCTCGCCGAGGGCGTGGCTCGCTGGGACTACGAGCGGCCCTACCACATCCTGCGCAAGTCCGAGGGCAGCTGCTTCCACCTTGAGGACGGGCACTGCTCGATCTACGACAAGCGGCCCGGCGTGTGCCGGCACTACGACTGCCGCACCGACGAGCGGATCTGGGAGGACTACGAGAAACGAATCCCGGCGCCCATGGAGAAGATCCAACCCGCCTGATCCGAGCCTACGAGGGTCCCCGTCCCGGGAAAGGGCGGTGGTGATCGAAGAGGGGAGTAGGAAAGCGGGGGACTACTTGTTGGGGGTCGCGCTCTGGTGCTGACCGGAGCCACCGCGCTGGACACCACCGCGACGGGTGCCGCCGCGAGTGGAGCCGCTGGACTCCTCCTCGGCAGCCTCTTCCTCGGTCGCCTCTTCCTCGGCCTCTTCGGCCTCGGCGGCCTCGGCGGCCTCCTCGCCCTCGGCGGCCTCCTCGCCCTCGGCGACGGCCTCGGCGGCCTCGGCAGCAGAGGCGGCGGCCTCACCGGCGGCCTCGGCGGCGTCACCAGCGGCCTCGGCAGCGTCGCCCACGGCAGCCTCGGCCTCGGCAGCGGCGGCCTCGGCCTCGGCGGCGGCGGCCTCGGCGGCGGCCTGGGCCTCGGCGGCCAGCTCTTCGGCCCAGTCTCCGGACACTTCCGTCGTACCGCCGCAGCAACCCACGACGAACAACACGGACAGGAATGCGATGTGCTTGATCATG
>CAYRNR010000222.1:0-11516 GCA_964425605.1 uncultured Rickettsiales bacterium
CTGGCAGCCGTAGTACAAGACCTTGCCCGACTTCGCCGCGTGGCCGATGAACCGGGCGCCGCACCTCTCGCAGTAGAGCAGCCCGGAGAGCAGGTAGCGCCGTCCCAGGCGGCGGGGATGGACACGCTTGGGGCTGCGCTCCTTGAGCATCAGCTGGACGCGGGCGAAGTCCTCGATGGTCACCAGGGCCTCGTGGGCACCGGCGACGCGGATCGGGGCCTCGGTCTTGTTCGCCTTGCTCCGGTTCGCCTTCCCCCAGATACGGACGCCGGTGTAGACCTCGTTGCGCAGGATGTTGAGCACGCCCTGCTTGGACCACACCTTGCCGCGGGTCGTGCGGTGGCCGTCCATGTTGAGGCCCTCGGCGATGGTCTTGGAGCCCTCGCCGGCCAGCGCCCGCTCGAAGATGCGCCTCACCAGCGGCGCGAACTGCTCGTCGGGCTCGAACACGCCCCTCACCGCCAGGCCCTCGCCGGTCTTCTTGACGCGGTAGCCGGTCGGCGTGGTCCCGCCGTTGTGGTGGCCCATCTCGGCGTTCTTGCGCATCCCGCGCAGCGTGTCCTGGGCGAGGTTCGCCGAGTAGAACTCGTCCACCAGCTCCATCAGGCCCTCGTACATCTTGCCCGCCGGGGTGTCCTCCACCGGCTCGTTGAGCGACACCAGCCGGACGCCGTGCCGCTCCAGCAGGCTCTTGTAGATCACCGAGTCCTCGCGGCTGCGGGCGAAGCGGCTGAACTTCCACACCAGGATGGTGTCGAACGCTCGCGACTTGCGCCGCGCGTCCGCGATCATCTGCTGGAACACCGGCCGGTCCGCGGTGCGGGCGCTCTCGCCGGGCTCGATGTACTCCTGCACCACCTCGAAGCGGTGGCCCGCTGCCCAGCGCCGGGCCTCGTCCAGCTGCGCCGGGATGGACAGGTCCCGCTCGGCCTGCTTGGGGTCGGAGCAGCGGGCGTAGACGACGCACCGTTCCATCACTCGGTCTCCTCCCAATCGCGATCCACGACGGTCTTGATGGTCGCAGCGCCGATCACCTCGGCGAAGGTTCGCATCGGGCACGGCTCGCCGACCTCGTGCTGCTGCTCCCACTGCAGCCGCTGCACGGTGTGGCGCTCGATGTTCGCGGCCAGCTCGAGCAGCAGCGGCCGGAATGCCGGAGGGAAGTACGCGAGGTGCTCCTCCTTCATCCCCGCCGGCTTGAACTCCGGGGAGATCATCAGCCGGCGGAACTGCTCCTCGCCGCTCGGGAACTCGTCGGGCGTCACCGGCTGAATCTCTATCCCCGCGCGCTCGAACACCTCCTCGACAGGGCGCCCGTACACGGCCGCCATCCGCGACAACACCGGCATGGGCGGCGGCCCTCGGACCTCGCCGCGCTCGATGCGGCCCAGGTGCGGGAAGGAGACTCCGACTTCCGGTGCGACCGCCCGGAGGGAGCGCCCGGTGGCCTCCCGAAGATCCTTGAGGTACTCGCCGAAGGCTGTGGCACGCGGTCGTTTCTCGGTCATCGTCGGCTCCATTCGTAACTTGGCTACAGTGAGGTTACATAATCCCCTTGCTCTGGTCAAGGGGTCGGTGTATCTAGGTTACATGAGGATACGACAATGACTTCGACACGCATCACCTACCGGCTCTGCCGCGAGACCATCGAGCAGGAGCTGGACCGACTCTGCTGGACGCAGGAGGGCCTCGCCGACGAGGTGGGGATCTCCCGCGTCCACTTCAACCGGCTGCTCAACGGCCGACGACCCCTGACGAGGCGCAGCCGCCGCAAGCTGATGGATTGTATGTACCTCGAACACCTCACGACCGACGAACTGTGGGACGTCGTGGAGGGGTGAGTCGATGGGCGGACGGCAGCGACAGCAGCGCGAGTATGAGGGGGGCGATGCCTTCCACGGTGGCTTACGCCAGCTCGCCCGGTTGCTCGCCGCCGCCATCGAGGAAGACCAGGACCTCGGCCGATCCACGGAGCCACCCACCGATCCGGTGGGCGCCCTGCTCGACACCGAGATCCGCCAGCGCGGGGCCAGGAGCACCGTCTCCTTGTCCGCCGCTAGGGCCGACCGATGACAGCCGTCTGGATCGAGGACGCGCGCCACGCACTCTTGCTCGATGTAGCGGCTGCTCTCGGCCTTGAGTCAGATCGGACCAAGCGAGCCCTCCGCCCCTGTCCTGCCTGCGGAGCCGAGCGCCGTGGAAGCCGCGACCAACGCGGACCGTTGGGCCTGACGCCCGACCGGGGTGGCTGGCGCTGCTTCCGCTGCGGGGCCGGCGGTGACGGCCTCGACCTGGTGGCGACGCGGCTGGCCGGTGGCCGGCTGCGCGACCTGGTTCCCGATTACGTTCAGGACGTCCGGGAATGGTATGTCGAACACGGCTGGTGCTCCGCAAGTACGACCTCGGAGAGCACGCCGGCCCCTGCTTCGTCGCCGGCGACGACAACGGCTACTTCAACAACCCATCCCGATCTGCAGTCCGCTCGCCCGCCCGCGGGTGAGGTGGCCGAGCTGTGGGACGCCTGCGATGACGTCTACGACGACGCGGAGGTGAGCGCCTGGCTCACGTACCGCGGGCTGGACACGGCGAAGGTCTCGGACCTGGACCTGGCGCGAGCCCTGCCCACGACTGGCGCGCTGCCGACGTGGGCGCGCTGCGCAGGCCGTCCGTGGTCGGTGGGCTGGCGCTGCCTCTTCCCCGTCTACGACAGCACCGGCGCGCTGGCGTCGCTGCGTGCCCGGTGGTGTCGCCTGTTAGACGTTGGTGATCTGCCACCGGGAAAGCGCGACCGCCCCCCGGCAAGCATCCCCTCGGTGAAGTCCGGCGCAGCAGCAGCCGGGCCAGGGTCGGCGTCGGGGCTGGTCCTGGCCGATGGCCTGCTTCGCCAGCTCCTGCGGACGGGCGAGAGACCGCGCTGGTGGCCCGAAGCAACGCCGCTACGGATCGTCGTGGTGGAGGGGGAGCCGGACTTCCTGACCTGGGCCACCCGCCACGGCGACGCCGCGGAGACCGCGCCGGCCGTGCTGGGCCTGTGGTCGGGTGCCTGGACCTCGGCCCTCGCCGCGCGCATCCCCACGGGCAGCCGGATACTGCTGCGTACCGATCTGGATGCCAGCGGACACCAGTACGCCACCAGGGTGGCCCACGATCTGGCGGACCGCTGCGAGCTGCGGCGGCTGTCGCCGGAGGCGGCATGACCCCGCTGGACGACAACGACCGCCTGCGGGCCGGCACGCTGCCCGACGACCCGGAAGCGGACACGGTGCCGTTTCCTGTCGAGGACGAACTCTCCGCCGGGGCCAGTGAAGAGGAACCGGCCGCCCCGCTTCCGCCGCTCTACCCGTCGCTGGCGGACCTGAACACCACCTCGGTCGCCGATGGCCTGGGCACCTGGATGACGGGTCCGTACCCGACCCTGCCCGTGTTGCTCGAGGACGCGAACGGCAACCCCTTCCTCCCGCGTGGCGTCGTCGGCTGCCTGGCGGCCGAGCCCGGGACCGGCAAGTCCTGGGGGGTGGTGCAGCTCGGCCTGGCGGTCGCCGCGGGCCGGCCGTGGTTCCGCACCTACCCCGCCGTCGAGGCCGGCGGCGTGGCGATGCTGATGGCGGAGCTGGACGGGCCGCTGCTGCGGTTCCGGCTGCACCGCGCCGGTGCGCTGGACGGCTACTCGGCCGACGACGAGGCGACTCTGGCGCCGCGCCTGTTCCCAGCCGGTCTGCGCGGCCAGAGCGTTCGCATGTCGATGCGCCGGACGAACCCCAAGGAGGGCGACCCGAACATCATGCCCACACCGTACTGGAAGGAGCTGCGGACCTGGCTGTCCGCCTGCGCGCCGCCCGAGGGCTGGGCGCTGATCGTGCTCGACCCGTTCGCGCGGTTCTCCGGCGCCGACGCCGAGAACAGCGTCGAGGCCTCCACCACGATGATCGAGCTGGCCGAGCAGCTCACGCTGTTGCCGGGCCAGCCCACGGTCCTGCTGGTGCACCACACGCGCAAGCCGGACAAGGGCGACGCCACCGGCGCGGACATGAACAACGTCCGTGGCTCGTCTGGAATCCTCGGAGCGCTGCAGTGGATCGCGATGCTGACGATCCCCGTGGTGGACGGCAAGCCCCACCGGCGGCTGGTCCACCTCTCCGTGGTCAAGGCCAACACCGTCGAGAAGCCCGACGATCCGCTCGTGCTGTGGCGCGATCCGGCGTTCCACGGCGCCTTGCGCCCGGCAACCCCGGCGGAAGCCGCGCAGGCGACCTCGGCGCCGTCTGGTGGCTCGAACAGCGGACGGGACCAGCAAGGCTCGTACCGCCGGGGGCCAAACGGGTGGTAGCGCCGGGGGCCGTCGTGGCCTTCCCTTCCCACACCGCGGGCGCAGCGCGCGCCTGGTCGCTGGTGCAGACCCGTCTCCGCGACCCGGCGCCGCCGACTGATCTGGTGCGCCTGGCCAGGGAGCAAGAGGGGCTACCCCCGGACCCGGCTGCCGAGGCAACCCTCGCCCCCGAGCTCGCCGCTCACCTCCGCCGCCTCGCCGCCGTGCTGGGGGTGGACGACTCTCCTCCGCCCGACTCGGACCATGAGGCCCTCCAGCAGCGGGATGGGATGCTCCTGTGGGACGCCCAGTTCTGCTACTACCTGGAGGGGATCTGCGGGGCCGTGGGTGCCGACGCCGCCGAGGACCTCCGGGAGGAGGCCCGTTCGCGATGGGCTGCGCTCAGCGCCGCTGAATCACCCGATCTCGATGCTGCCGGGAGGTCGAGACAAGCCTGGGAACGATGGCTCCCTGTCGCGGCCGAGGACGAAACGGTCACGGGCGACTACTGCCCTGCCCTGCTCGCGCTGGCCAGGGTGCTCGTCGTCGCCGGCCAGGCCCGCCCGCGACTGCCGGTCAAGCACAACGCCATCTTCCCCGCCATCGCCCGCCGCACCCGGGACCAGCTGGCCATGTGGCGCCACGGCGTGCAGACCCGCGACCGCGAGGACGGCGGGCTGGACCTGCTCTCCCGTACCGGCGCCACCGTGGCGGTGTTCCCGGCCCTGGAGCTGACCCACTTGGCCCGGCTTCGAGCCGGCGTGGAGGCCGGCCAGGGCCTGCTGCTGGAGCGCGTGATCCGCCGCCTGGTCCGGGACGCCCACGGCCAGGCCGTCGAGGGGATCAACCCCTTCAACCGGCTGGCCTACCGCGGCGGCTGGAGCGGCTTCGCGCGGGCCGCCGGGATTGCCAGGAACGGCGACAAGGCAGCGCTCCACGCGCTGTTCGAGGCGCTTCGGCACTACCGGGGCTCTCGCCGCGACCTCCCCCCGGCCCTCGACTTCTGGTACTGCCGTGGCTGGGGCGGCCGCGGCCGTTCCGAGACCGGCGAGCTGCGCGTGGACATGGGCGAAGCGCTGTGGCCGGGCTACGTCGGCCGGACGCCGCGGGGGCCGGGTCGCCACCTCCTGCCCACGTTCGATCTGCCGGCCCTGGACTTCACCTCCCCGCGCCTGTACCTGCCGCTGGCCCAGCTCCAGTGGTGTCTCCTGAAAGAGCTGCGCGAGCGCGTAGGCGAACTCGCCGACCTCGGCGGGGTACAGCTGGACACCAAGACGGTTCACAGGCTTGCCGACAAGGCGAAGATCCGCACCGAGATCGCCATCGAAGCGCTGAGGGTGTGGTCCGACCTCGACCGGGCGGACAGCTGGCTTCACCAGACCAGCGATGACCGCTACACCCTGCGCGACCTGCGGGCGAGGGCCCTGTTGCTCGACGCCGCCGACCTGGCCGAGGCACGGGCCGACCACGCCCGGCGGGCCGTGGCCAGGAAGCGGAGACGGTCACGTAAACCCACACGACGCCTGGCTCGCTGAGCACTTTCCCCTATTCGGCTAGCACTTTCCCCTATTCGGCCAGCACTTTCCCCTATTCGGCCAGCACTTTCCCCTATCGATCTCGGCGTGATCGGCCGAATACCCCGTAGGGACGGGGGTTTGCGGGCGATCTTCCACCAGTGAAGTTTATGACGAACCGACACGCCCCTCTAAAGAGGGGGTGTCTCGGGCGGGGCCGCGGGGCTTCTTGGGCCCCGGACCCCGCAGGGCCAGGAACAACGCCAGCAACTCCTCATCCGGCAACGGATTCGCACCCTTCGACTGCCTTTGGAACCGAGGAACTCCGCTCCGAAACGACTCCAATGTGTCCAGGACACACGATGGATACAAGCAACGTCTTCCAGCACTCCAGAAACCGGGATACGGTCGAGATGTGCCGGGTTGCGACGGGAATAACCCGGGTTACGCCGGCCAAACCCGGGTTGAACCGGATCGAGCCGGCCAAGGAGAGACAGATGCACAGCACCAGACCTCGCGAACACCACAACACCGCCCGCTCACTGCCCCCCCATCCACTCACGGCCGATGCCGTCGACTCAGCCGAGCCGAAGGTCCCTGCCGTCGTCCTGACCGCCTGGAAGGGCGGCGTCTGGAAGACCTCGGTGGCCGTGTCGCTCGCCGAAAGGCTCGCGCTCGCCGGGCTCCGGGTCGGTCTCCTGGCGACGGACGTCCAGCAGGACGCTCGTGCCCGGCTCGGCGTGCGGCCCGCGGACCCCGACCCGGCTCTCGTCCAGCGTGGCGAGGGCGTCGTCGTCTGCGCGGGGCTGGCCGGCCCGCAGGCCGCCGACGTGCTGTACCGCCGCCCGGACCGGTTGGGCACCATCGATCTCGCCATCGTCGACACCGCCCCGTCCCGGAGAGGGATGCGGCTGCCGGGGACGCTGGTGATCGTCCCGGTGTTCGATGCCGACTCCACCCGCAACAACGTCGCGGCGATGCTGTCGGCGCCCGACACCTGCCGCATCGTGCTGATCAAGACCGGCGCGAGGCTGTCGAGCGACGACTGGCGCTACGAGGTCAACATGATCGAAGAGGCGCTCGGCCGATACATCGAGTTCGCGCCCGATCCACTCCCCCCGGCGCGCACCATCGCGCAGGCCCACGCGGCGGGCCGCTCGGTCTGGAGCATCCCGCGACGGGGTGCGGCCAGGGACTACCTGGAGGGGATCGAGGTCCTCGCCGGCGCCGCGTGGCGGCACGCCGGGGGCAGCAGTCCGCTGCCGGCCGCCCCACCCTCTGGTGCGCCTGAGACTTTCATCCCGGATTGGGACGATGACGGCGACGAGGAATGACCCGGCGGAACTCCGCGCCGCCGCCGAGGCGCAGATCGAGCGCCTCCGCGGGCCGCAGTGGTCCTCCCAAGTCGAGGAAGACGACGCCGCGGACTGGCTGCCTCCCGTAGACGAAACCCAGCAGGACATATCCAGCCCCGTCGCGGCGGAACCCGCGGCCCGGACGGCGAGTCCCGTGGACCCCAGGGCGAGGCCAGCACCTTCCCGCCGGAAGACGACGGCGACACCTCTGACGAAGACCTCGGCGAATAAGCCAGCGCCGAGACCGGCGCCGAGACCGGCGAAGAAGGCGACCCGGACACCGCGCCGGCCAGGGAGGCCCAGGTCGAACGTGCCGAGCCTCCCGCGGCGGGAGGTGCGCATCCCGGAGGTGGTCTTCCAGCGCCAGGAGGCCGTGTCGGAGCAGACCGGCCTGCCGCCGATGGAGGCGCTGTGGCTACTGGCCCACCTCGGCTGGTGCCAGTGGAGCCGGGACGAGAGGATGACGGACCCAAGACACCTTCGAGCCGAGAACGAGAGGCCCGAGCTGCGATGACGACGCTGGACCGCCACAAGTACCTGACGCCGGATGAGACAGCCCGGCTCCTCGACCAGCTCGACCGCGAGGCCATCGTCGCCAAAGCGCGCGGCCACCGGCTGCCCGTCCGCGACGCGATGCTGATTCGCCTGGCGATCATCTCCGGTCTGCGCGCCAGCGAGATGTGCGCGCTGACCATCGCCGACCTGGCCCTGGTCCACGGCCAGCCGCCCCGCGTTCACGTCCGCAACGGCAAGGGCGGCAAGGCCCGTGACGTGCCGCTGCCGACTACACTGCGCAAGCCGCTGAAGGAGTACCTCGCCTGGATGCGAAACGCCGGCTACGAGACGGACGGCGACGCCCCGCTGCTTCCCGGCCGGACCGGCAGCCCTATGAGCCGCTCGGCGGTCTGGAAACGCTGGACGGCCGCGCTGGACCGCGCCGGCATCGAGCACCGTCCCCTGCACAGCGCTCGCCACACGACCGGCCTCACCGTCTACCGCGCCACCAAGGACCTGCGCCTCGTCCAGCGCCTCCTGGGCCACTCCAAGGTCTCGACCACGGCGATCTACGCCGACGTGCTGCCCGAGGACGTAGCGGCGGGACAAGATGCCGCCTGGCCAGCGCGCTGACGGCAACGATTTGCTATCCTGACCTCGACTAGGGAACCCGACACAGAAAGGCAACCGGCCGCGCCCTGCGGCCGGGATGTCCAGCCTTTCTGTGTGTTCCCTAGTCAAGAACGCGCCGAAACGGGCGTCCCGGCCACCTGGGGCTCCCCTCCGCGCCGGGATGCCGCCAGCATGACCGCAGTTGTGATCGACGCCCTTTCCGGCCGAGAGGTCGTGGCGGGGGACGAGGAGCGCGAAGCCACACAGCCCCTCGTGTTCTACCTCGTCCAGCGACTCGGCTGGGATCCGCGTCAGATCATCACGCGACCTCAGTGGAGGGTTCCACGCCGACCTTCCGGGAGCCGGACTTCCGGATACCCCGTGGACATCGCGATCTTCGACTCTCCCGAGCACGTCGGTGACCCCGATCACATCCGCATTATCGTCGAGTGCAAGTCACCCTCTTCCGATGACGGCGTGGACCAGCTCAAGACCTACCTCGGACTGGAACCCGAGGCCCGGCTGGGGATCTGGTTCAACGGCACCGCTCACCTGCTGGTGTACAAGGCGGCTGACGGTTTCCTGGTCGATGAGTTCGCCCCCATTCCCCGCCCTTCAGACCCCCAGACCATCACGGCTGGCGAGCGGCCGCTTCGCTTCCGGGACCTCAGCCCTCCTCCGAACCTCGGGGAGATCTTCCGCCGGCTGCGCGACCAGATCGCCGCACAAGACACCCACGTCAATCGGGATGAATTCATCCTCCACGACCTGGCCAACCTGCTGATCTGCAAGATCGCCGACGAGCAAGCGGGCGAGCTGAACCCCGACCGCCCGATGGCGTTCCAGCTATCCGCCACGCGGGAGCGGACAGGCGAAGCGATCCGAAACCTGTTCCAGGACACGCGGAACCGTCTGCGGTCGGTGTTCACGGACGATGAAGACCGGATCCATGTGGACGACTCGAGCCTGGAGAACGTGGTCCGAACTCTGCAGGGCTACCGCCTGCTCGGCCACGACCGGCATGCCGTGGGCCAGGCCTTCCAGGTGCTTCGGGGTCGGGCACTGAAGGGCGAGGAAGGAGCTTATTTCACCCCCCCTGCGCTGGTGGATTGCGTGGTCTCGATCACCGACCCGGACAACCAGACCAAGCTGATCGACCCGGCTTGCGGTACCGGGGGCTTCCTGGCCGCCGCCCTGGACCACGTGTTCGAGAAGATCTCCGCGCTGCCCGGCAAGGTATCCGAAGACCGGAAGGCCGTGGCGCGCCGGCAGTGGGCGCAAGAAAGCCTCTTCGCCATCGACAAGGACGCCGTGTCCGGTCGTCTCTGCAAGGCGTATCTCACGCTCCTGGGGGACGGCCGCTCCCACGTCTACCGAGCCAACACCATCGACCGTTCGGAGTGGACACGGCGCCCAGACGACCTCGCTCAAGTCGTGAATCCGGGCGGCTTCGACCTGGTGCTGACCAATCCGCCGTTCGGCTCCAAGCTGACGGTGGCCGCCGAGGTAGGACAACACGAGGGGCTGGACACATGCCGCAAGTGGAAGTGGCGTGACTCCCGTTGGCAGCCCACCGATCAACCGTCGAGTCAGCAGATCGGTATCACGTTCTTCGAGCGCTGCATGGATCTGCTGCGCGAAGGAGGTCAGCTCGCCATCGTGCTGCCGGAGACCTTCCTGTTCTCCACCACCTTCCGCTGGTTCGTCGACTGGCTCTGCCGCTCGTTCACCATCACCCACATCGTGGACGTGCCCATGGTGGCGTTCGAGGAGTTCTGCCGTGCTAAGACGTGCCTCTTGTTCGCCGTGAAGCGGGCGCCGTCGCGAGGGCACCAGATCGTGATGAGCTATCCGCGGTCGATCGGGCAAGATCGCAAGGGCCGCCTGTTGTGGGAGGTAGACGAATGCGGTGACTCCACAGGCGAGCTGGACAACGAGATGGCCGAGGCGGTCAAGGAGATCATGGCGGCGACCTACCGCGGACGCGGTGGCCGCCGGCGAATGGCCGCCGAATCCCGTCTACGGTTCCTCGTTCCTCAATCCACCGCGCTCAAGAAGGGGGTGCTGGTTCCGCGGTACTACTGGAGGCAACCGACCATCGAGTCGTTGGAGAAGTGGACAGGGGAACACCCATCCAACCTCGTGACCCTCGGGGAGCTCGTGGACGAGGGAGTCCTATCTGGGTTCGCGGGCCACGGCTCACCGCCGACGACCGTCCGCGGTCGGGGCGACGTGCCCTACGTCAAGGTGACGGACCTCAAGAACTGGCGGATTAACGAAAACCCGACGAACTTCGTACCCGAGCAGGTGGCGAGTCGCTACCGCCGCAGAGGCCCCGACCTTCAGTTCGGTGATCTCGTCTCGCCCGCGCGAGCCTCGTCGAACATCGGGCAGTTCTCGATGGTCCTCCCGTGGCAAACCCGCGTGATCCTCACCCGTGAGGTGTTGGTCTTGCGGGTCGAAGAGAACGATCAGGAGGTCGATGCCTTCCTCCTACTGGCCCTGCTGTCCCTGCGAGTGGTCCAGCGCCAGTACGCCTACCTGACGCTGATGCAAACGAACCGCGAGGATCTGAGCGACCGCTGGCTCGAGGTGCAAGTGCCCCTTCCTCGGACGCGCCCACAGAGACGGAAGCTGGCCGCGCCCGTGCGCGACTACTTCCAGGCCATCGTCCAGGCACGGGAGTCCTACGAGGAGATGCTGAAGCAGCTGGGGTCCGACGACCTGGCTGTGCGGCCTTGAACGGAATCACTGGACTGCCGCGGAAGACGACCGCGCGCGGCATCGCTGGAAGGCCCAGTAGCGCGCTCAGTCAACTGCCAGTCAACAGAGCCGGAAGGCGCGGAAACGCTGTACGCAAGGGGGTTCTCTCCGTTCACAAACCGGTCTGATCACCCCTCCAGTCAACTGCCAGTCAACAAAGCCGTCGCTCTCTACGGGCGCACATCGGACACCGAGCACCTCCGATCCGCTTGCTCGCAAATACGCGCAAATGCTCGCAATCGACGTGCCGGATCAGGCGTCTCGCCCTGGCATTGTCGAGGCTGAGATTCGATACTGTCGAAGGTGGAACGACGCGCCGGGAAGGGTCGAGATGTCCGATCTCACCGAACACCGTGAGGAGACGCTCTACGAACGGTCTGTCAAGATCATCGAAGCCGCCCGGGCGCACGTCTCCAGGACGGTCAACACGTCGATGGTCCACGCCTACTGGCTCATCGGCCGGGAGATCGT
>CAYRNR010000223.1:0-11465 GCA_964425605.1 uncultured Rickettsiales bacterium
TTCGAAGGGAGCGCGAAGAATAGGGGCTTCGACGGCGAAGTCAACGGGTTATTCGGTGGGCGCGGCCGGGTAGCGCTCCCACCGGGTGACCACGAACGTGTCGCCGCGCTCCTCCCCGGAGACCAGCAGCTGCCACGGGCACTGGCCGCAGCCGTCGAGCTCGCACGGCGGCAGGGCCTCGACGCCGTCTCCGGGGATGGCCTTGCGGGTGCCGACCGACCAGCCCATGAAACCGCAGGTGTTGCAGCAGGGGTTGGCGCCGACGCACGCGATGAGGGTGCACTTGCCCATGGCGGACAGGGGCAACAGGTCGGTGGGCTCGTGGGAGCTGGCGATGAAGATGCCGCCGACGTCGACACCCCAGGCGGTGAGCCGGTAGCTGCAGCCGCCGCAGCCGTCGAGCTCGCACTGCGGGAGGTCGGGCACGTCAGCGGCCGTGTACACGGGGACGTCCGGCCGCTCGTTGGCGAGCTTCCAGCCCCCGTGGCCGCACTTGTTGCAGCACGGATCGTCCTGCGCGCACTCCTGCTCGGTACACATCACGTCGCGGGGCGCCAGGACCTTGCCGGTGGCCGTGACCAGGCCCACGGGGGCGACGGTGTAGCTCTGAACGTCGAACTGGTCCCCGTGGATCTCGCCGATGGCGCGGACCGCGAATGGGCACTCGCCCTGGTCGTCCACGTCACACCGCGGCAACCACCGGGCGCCGGTCGCGTGCCCGGCCGGCAGCTTCAGGCCCTGCACCTGCGCGGTCCAGCCGTCGAAGGTGCAGGGCGGCTTCAGGGGGATCGCGCCGGTCTGACCGGGCTCCGGGCAGGTGGCGGCGACAGCGAGGGTCAGGTTGATCGTCGTGTCCTCCGGGATCGGGGCGACGTCCGCGCCGGCGGTCCGGGTCAGGGTGAACGGCAGGAGCAGGAGCAGTGCGAGTCGCGTGCAGGCCATCGGTTTTCCCATCCTCTTGCGAGAGGGTACCCTGAAGCGGTGCCGCCCCTCCAGCTGTCCATCGCCCGCAAGATCGCGTACGCCGCCGGTGGCATGGGCATGAACCTGCCCAACCTCGTGGTGTCCCAGTGGATCTTCAAGCGGTACGTGCCCGGCGGGGACGAGGCGCTGGTGCCGGTGGCGCTGTTCTCGACGATCTTCCTGCTGGGGCGGATCACCGACGGCGTGTCCGACCCGCTGGTGGCGTACTGGAGCGACCGGCTGCGGTCGCGGTGGGGGAGGCGTATTCCGTTCGTGGCGGTGACCATGGTTCCGCTGGCCGTGGTGTTCTTCCTGCTGTGGACGCCACCCATCGAGGGCCAGAGCCTGGGCAACGCGCTGTTCGCGTTCGCCCTGGTCCAGCTGTACTTCGTGCTGTACACGGCCATCACCACGCCGTACCTCGCCCTGCTGCCGGAGCTGACGTCGGATCCCGCCGAGCGGGTGAGCATCGCCACGTGGCAGGCGGTGTTCGTGATGCTGGGCACGGCCGTGTTCGCCGTGGTGGGGGTGGTCATCGAGGGCTGGGGCTGGGTGGCGCTGGGGCTGGTGGTCGGCGGGCTGACCCTGGCGTCGTTCCTGCCCACGGTGCTGTTCGTCCGCGAGCGGCGCGATCCCCGGCCCGAGGAGCCGGCGGACGCCGAGAAGATCAACCTGCTGGTCTGGGTGCGCATGACCCTGCGCAACCGGCCGTTTCTGTTCCTGGTCACCGCCACGTCGTGCTACTGGTTCGGCCTCAACCTGCTGATCATGCTCGTGCCGTACTTCGTCCAGGACTACCTCGGCCTCGACGAGGGGGCGGTCACGCTGGTGATGGGCCCGTTCCTGGCCATGAACACGGTGTGTTTCGTCGTGTTCAACGTCCTGGCGAAGCGGCGCGGCAAGTTCCCTCTGTTCGTGGCCACCCTGGCGGGCACGGCGCTGGCCGCGCCGCTGCTCAGCGCGGTGGGGTGGATGGACCTGGGCAGCCCGCTGGTACAGACGTCGGTGGCCATGGCGGTCATCGGCGTCCCGGTCGCCGGGTTCATGATGTTGCCCTACGCGTTGCTGGCCGACGTGGTGGATCACGACGAGCAGCTCACGGGCCGGCGGCGCGAGGCCATCTACTTCGGCGTGCAGGCGGTGTTCCAGAAGGTCACCGTGGGGCTGTCCGTGTTCGTCTTCGGCATGCTCGTGCTCGCCGACGGGGAGGTCTCCTCCGTGACCGCGCTCAAGGTGGTGCCGTTCATCGCCTCCGCGGCGTGCCTGGTCGGGCTCGCGGCCTTCTCGCGGTATCCACTGCGCGAGGGGGACGACGGTGTGCGGCTGGTACGGTGAGCGGGACTACAGCACCGTCCGCCAGTTGGCGTAGGCGACGCGATCGCCTTCGTGGCCCGTCGGGTCCGGGCGGATGGGGCCGACGGCCCGTACGCTCCCGTCCGGCAGCACCAGGTTGAGGTAGATGCCGTGGTTGGCCAGGGACAGGGTGGAAGGCACGCCCTCGAGCTCCACGTAGCGTGAATCCTGGACGGCGTAGCCCTCCGGCCCCCAGTCTCGACCCTCCTCGTAACCGCCCGTGCAGGCGTCGATGTTCAGCGCGTACACACGGGCGTGACCCACGCCGCAGGCGGGGCCGGTCTCGGCGTTGTCGGCCACGTAGGTGGTGAACAGGAGCTTGCCGCCGAAGGTGTGCACCGGGCCGACCACCTTCTCGCCGGGATCGAGCAGGAGGGGATCGAAGTGGGGGCCGCACGCCGTGGCGGAGGCCTCCTGGCAGGTCCACTCGTCGCCGGGGTGCTCGCCGTCCACCACGGAGAACAGGTGCCCCGACTCGTAGGGCTCCGACAGGTTGCCGGGCCACCCCGTGGCCCAGGTCACCCGGATCCGCCCGGACGAGTCCCGCGCCACCGAGGGTCGGTAGTACACCGCGTACCGGTCCGTGGGATCGTCCGGGTCAGCGTTCCCGGCCGGACCGTGGAACACACAGGTGGATGCGGAGTCCTCGGAGATGTCCTCCATCGTCGTGCGGTCGAGCGCGCCGTTGTCCAGCAGGACCTTGATCACCTCACCGTGCCTCGTGCCCATGTACAGGGCGTCCACGCGGCCGTCCTCGTCGAAGTCCACGGCCGCGGGGGTGCTGAAGAGCCCGGCCGTGGGATCCCACGCTCCGTATCGGGGATCGGCCCCGTTTCGCGTGTAGGGCGACAGGGCGGCGTCGACGGTGTAGCCCACCGCGCTGAACGTGGCGTCGTCCGGGTCCAGCAGGTCGAACATGTACCAGCGCGAGCCGACGCCCTCGTTCTGCGTCCACCACCGGCTGGGATCGACCCAGGAGGGGCGCTCGTGCAGGTCATCGCCCTCGCCACTGGTTCCCCCGGCGCCGCTGGAGGCGATGACCACCGGGACGTCGGAGTTGCTCGCTGCGCTGTGGACCGTGGCGAGCACCGGGGTGCCGGTTCCCCGGCCCTTGCGCCATCCGTCCAGGTCTCCGATCCACTCCCACAGGAACCTGGGGTGGTGGGGGTGCGTCACGTCCAGGGCGTAGTGATAGCGGCTCCCGAGACCCAGGGAGGCCACCAGGATGCGGTGGTACTCGCAGCCGTCGCTGTCGACGCGGTCGTCGGCCTCTGCGGACGAGCAGTCGGCGTCCAGGTGGTTGGGCTCTCCGTCGATCCAGACATCCATGAGGTTGACCGAGCCGTCGTTGAGGTGTGCCTCGCCGTCGACGAGCAGCTGCAACGCCGAGTTCCGGTCGTCGTGGAAGAACGCGTTGTGGTCGAGGAGGTGCTGGGGGATGTACGCCCACAGCTCCCAGCCCCCTTCGCCGTCGGTCCGCCTGTCCTCCCAGCCGTCCCCGTCGTCGTCGAGGAACGGCACCTTGAACGCGTGCAGGAAGCCGTCGTTGGCGGGCACGAACAGGACGGAGTCGTGCTCGGACAGTCGCGCCAGGTAGCGGCTCATGCCGAGCTCGTCGGTGAGCGTCCGCACCTGGGTGTTGGAGAAGGCCGGGGTCGAGAGGAACATGCCACCGACCTTCCACGCTCCCCGTTGTACGCGCGTGACGTCGGTGGTCCCGGCGAACGTGGCCTCCGGGACGCCGCGGAGGAAGTCGATGGCGATCTGGGCGTCCGCTTCGTCCACGGAGCAGTCGAGATCGAGGTCCCAGTCCGGAGGGTTGGTGCAGGGCTGGCCGTCCGAGATCGTGCCGTACCCGGGGAGCATCAGCTCACCGAGGAGGTCGGCGCGGGTCGCGTCGAAGGGCACCAGGGCTCGTGGGGAGGCCGATCCCCGCAAGGGCGGATTCGTGAACATCGTGCGCTCGTGGGCCCCGGCACCGTCGTTGTCGTAGACGTAGGAGTTGGTCGCCCCGGCCACCGCGATCCGCTGGGCCAGCAGATCGCCCGCGTCCCACAGGGGAGATCCGACGATCTCCCCGTACTGGGTGTCGGAAGGATCATGGACGAGCTGGAACGCCTCCACGTGTCCCTGGTGCAGCGGCGCGGTGCCGCCCCCGGCGGGGATCTCGGTCCAGGTGCGGAACATGCGGTGTCCGGTGGCCGACGTGATCGACGCGGACACGTTGAGCACCGACTGCAGCGCGTCGGTCATCGCCAGCGAGATACCGATGGCCACGTCGGCGGGCTCCTCGGCGCGGACGTACAGCCCTCCCCCCTGCTCGGCCGTGGAGACGAACAGGTCTTCGGCCAGCGGCGACTCCAGCGTCCGCGCGTCCAGGAGCACGGTGTGCGTGCGCGCCGTCTGGATCCCGTCGTGGTATCCGCTGAGGTCGTTGTGCGCCGCGTAGTGGGCCGCGTCGTCGAGCAGGGTCGTGCCGTGCTCGGTGATGTCTTCACAGTCGCCGTCCGGGCAGCTCCCGTTCACGTCGCCTGCGAAGCTCGCATCCACGGGTGTGTCATCGTCGGAGTCGCCGGTCCCGTCGCCCAGCACGATCACCTCGACCGCGCTGCACGGCTCGGCAAGGGGCATCCGTGCCCACTCGTCCTCGGCGCCGGGCGTGCCCCCGCCGATGTAGTCGCGCACGGCGTCGTCGTAGGCACTGGCGATCGTCCGCGACGCGGTGAAGGGCGCACTGGCGGCGAGGAGCGTGCGCGCCAGGTGCGTGTCCGAGTGGTCGAAGGACGTGACCGCCTGCCAGCCGTCGAGATCGCTCGTCATCACCGCGAAGCGGGTGCCGGCCGGAGCCGAGCTCGCCGCGTCGACGATGGCATCCACCACCACGTCCCACCGGGTGGGCTGATCGGGGTCGTCCGACCAGGCGCGGTCCATGGACTCGTTGCGTTCCACCAGGAACAGGAACCTCGGCATCTCGGCGACCTGGGTGGACTCCGAAGCGGTGGCCTCGCTCGCGAAAGCCGCGACCACGGCGGCGGCCACGGCCAGGTAGTGCAGAGCGGTGCGGATGACAGCGGTCTCCATGACCTCGCCTTTGCGATACAGGGGTTGTGATCGGCGGTCGGGCGCCGCAGTGCTTCCGCGCTCACGGCTGTCGTGGCGTGCGCCCTACATCGGGTCCGAATCGTGGCCGGTGGGGGCCTGCTGGCCCCGAACACCAAAACTCCCGGCGCCCTTAATGTAGCCTCGGGAATCCAGACGGCAAATGTTTTTTTGGAAAACTAGAGTATTTTGGGATTCGTGGATCTCGAGAGCTCGCCGTCGACGATCCCCTTGACCACCGGGAATCCCAGGCCGCCGGTGTACTTGGCTCCGTTGACCAGGAAGGTGGGCGTGCCCGTGATGCCGATCTCGCGGCCCGCCCTGCGGTCGAGCTCGATGTCGAGGCGGGTCGCGCCGGTCCGCATGCACTGGTCGAAGGCGTGGGGCTCGACTCCCGCCTCCACGGCGTAGTCGCGGAGGCCGTCGCGCTTCAGGGCGCGCTGGTTCTCGAAGAGCTTGTCGTGCATGACCCAGAACAGGCCCTGCTCGTGGGCGCAGCGGGCCGCCTCGTGGGCGTCGTACGCGTCGGGGTGGATGTCCAGGGGGTAGTCCCGGAAGTACACCGCGACCTGGTCCGCGTACTCCAGATCCACCCGCGCCAGGGTGGCCGCGATCCCCTCGCAGTAGCCGCACGCGAAGTCGGAGAACACCACGATGGTCACCGGGGCGTCGGTCTCGCCGCTGCGCGGTGGATAGGTGCCGAGGCCGGTCTCCACGCGGGTCTCGACGATCAGCCCCTCGCTCCCCACGGTGATCTCCGTGGAGACCACCGCCTCGGGCGGCGGGACGCGCACGGCGGGCGCGGGCTCCTCTTCGGGTTCGTCCTGCGCGCCGTTGCGCGTCTCCTTGACGAAGGCCGCCACGCCGATGGCGAGGACGATCACCGCGGCGATGGACCATTCGCGGATGGTGGCGCGGCCGATCATCCTCTCGGGGCCCTCGCGGACCTTGCCCACCAGGGCCCGCAGATCGGTCACCGGGCCGTCGCCGCGGGTGGGATCCGAGTCGCCGCGGGTCGTCTCTCGCAGCCTGCCCAGTTGCTCGCAGACCTGGGCCGCGTCGCTGGCCCGGCGCGCTGGGTCGGGCTGCAGCAGGCTTCGCAGGAGCTTCTTCACACCCCGCGGCACGGATACGTAGGGTTCCCAGTCCAGGGTGCGATCGTGGCGCAGCAGGGTGTGGGGTTCTCGCCGGGACAGCAGCTTGATCGCCAGGGCGCCGAGCCCGTAGAGGTCCGATGCCTCGGAGGCGTCGCCCATCATCTGCTCCGGCGCCATGTAGCCGAAGGTGCCCGTGACCGTGGCGCCCCCCATCTCCAGGTCCACCAGCACGTCGCGCACCGAGCCGAAGTCGATGAGCACCAGCTCGCCGCCGCGGCGGCGCATGACGTTGGACGGCTTGATGTCCCGGTGGATCACCGGCGGGCTCAGGCCGTGCAGGTACACCAGCACCTCGGCCAGCTCCTCGAGGATCGCCAGCACCTCGCCGAGGTCGTATCGGTGGTCCTCCTCCTCGGCGGCGAGGCTGCGGCCGTCGATGAACTCCTGGACCAGGTAGTACGAGCGGTTCTTGCCCGACCCGGCCGTGAAGTCGTCGAGGTAGCGGGGGATGGCGCAGTGATCGAGCTGCCGCAGGGTGCTCGCCTCCCGCCGCCGCAGCTCACGGGCCTTGTCGTCCCGGGCGCGGCGCAGGGGCATCTCCTTGACCGCGACGATCTTGCGCCCCTCGATCCGCTGCGCGCGGTAGGTGGTCCCCTCCGAGCCGGTGCCGAGCACCCTTTGAAGGACGTAGCGCTCATCGAGGATCGGGGACTCGCCGCAATGGACGCACGGGTCGTCCGGCGTGGCCTCGCCGCAGCGGGCGCAGATCATCTTGTCGTGCTCGCGCTTTCGGCCCATGGGACGGTCAGGCTACCACGCGCGGCCTCACTCGGCGGGCGCGACGAACTCGCTGCCCACGGGCATGGCGCGGTCGTAGGATTCGCCGTCGATGAGCAGGTCGTAGTAGTCCATGGGCATGGATTCGGCCTGGGGACCGTAGGGGATCTGGTCCTGCAGGTGGATGTGCAGGTGGGCTTCGGTGGTGTTGCCGGAGTTGCCGACCTCGCCGATCTGCTGGCCCGCCACGACCGCGTCGCCCTCCTCTACACGGACGCTCCCCTCCCGCATGTGCCCCATGATCACATACTCGCCGTCCGCGACCTCCAGGGTCACGTAGTTGCCCGCCGGCTCGGACGGATCCATCTCGCCCGGCGGCATGTCTGGCCGATCGTTCTGCGCACCCACCACCACGCCGTCCGCGGGCGCCAGGACGGGCAGCCCGAAGATGTAGTAGTCCTCGTTTTCCGCGCACGGGGCCGCGCAGGTGGCGCCGTCCTGCCACACCAGGAAGTCGTACGCGTAGGCGTTGGGCGCGTAGTACGTGTGGTAGTTGTGCAGCTCGTCGCGTCCCCCCCACACCACGTAGGTCAGGCATGGCAGCGGCAGCTGGAACTCGACCGCGCTGTCGTAGTCCGGGTACGGCTCCGGCAACGGATCGGTCATCTGGCCGATGGACAGCGCCATGATCGCGCCGTCGCTGTCGAAACCGAACGTGAAGCCCAGCACCAGGCCCATCCACTCGTACGTGGCGTAGTAGTACATCAGCTGGCCCGCTCCCAGGGACCTGTAGTCCACGCGGTCGCCCAGCGGCCCGACGCCGATGATCTGGTCGTAGAAGCTCTCCATGTCCTCCAGCGTCACCAGCGCCTGCACCGACTCGTGGAACAGGGCGTACAGCGCCTCGATCTCGCCCGCGGAGAACAGGTCGGTCGCCCCCTCCCCGAGGGTGAACACCGCCGCCTCGAACACCGTGTAGTCGGTCTCGACCTCGTCGTAGGACGCCGGGACACCGAGCTCGGCGCACGACGGGATGCCCGGGGTGGTGTCGTCGTCGTCGCCTGCGGTGGTGTCGTCGTCGTCGTTGAAGATGTCGTCGTCGTCGGACGGCGAGTCGCAACCCCACAGCGCCAGCACGGTCCCCAGGAGAATCAGGTCGATGGAGCGCATGGTCCCTCCTTCTTCGCCGGGCCATTGTCGCACCTGGAACACCCCCCGTGGCAACGAGTACGATGGCGGGCGAGGTCGCTGCCGGAGGACGTACCCATGCGCGAGGTCCCGATCCTGCTGCTCCTGTCACTGCTGGTGACCCCGGTCGCCCGCGCCTCGGACGATTCCGTGGAGGCCACCGTCGCCGAGATCCGGGCGCTGTACGGCCAGGTCGGACTCGCCGAAGGCGACGACGACTCGTGCTTCGGCAAGCCCTGCCTCGAGGCCGAGACCTCGTTCGTGCGGATGATGCCCGGCACCGGCCCCCAGCAGACCCACGTGCGGTTCATCTACGCCGAGCACCTGCCCGACGAGGACCAGGTCTACGGCGAGGCCTACGTGCGCAAGATCGTCGTTCGCTACAACATCGCCGCCCAGGAGTACTACGTGGAGTACCTGTACTCCGGCGTCGAGCCGAAGCTGGTGTTCCACTTCCAGTCCGACGCCCTGACCGAGCGGCGGACCTGGATCAAGGACGGCGAGGCCATCCGGATCGACGTGCGGCCCAAGGACGAGCCCGAGGAGAAGGTCGTTCGTGACGGGGGCTTCTCCGTGGCCGAGGTCGAGCACGTGCGCTCCACGTGGGACCGCGCCGCGGAGTTCGTCACCCTGTTCGGCTCGATGGTGAAGACGGCCGACGGCGAGATGGGCGGCTGGCCACTCGAGGGGGAGTGAGGGGGCCATGAACGGAACGCAGCTGTACGGACTGAGGCGCCTCGCGGCGACCCTGCGCATGAGCCGCCACCCCGGCGTGCGGCGGCTTTCGTGGCGCCAGAAGCTCGCGTTGAACCACGTCAACCGCCACGGCAAGCTCACCGAACTCGACGGCCGCATCTACTCCAACACCTTCACCCCCTACTACCCGTCGACGGCCTACGACCGCTTCATCGACGGCCTGGTGCGCATGACCTCGGGAGATCCGGTCCCCGTGGTCGCGAACTTCGCCGTCACCGCCCGCTGTTGCTGCGACTGCTGGCACTGCTCTTTCTCCGAACGCTCGCCCCGCAGCCAGCTTTCGCTCGAGCAGCTGCGGGACTCCATCGCCCAGCTGCAGGACATGGGGACCTCGGTCATCGGCCTGACTGGTGGCGAGCCGCTGCTGCGCGACGACCTCGAGGAGATCCTCGCGGCCATCGACGACCGATCCATGCCGCTGCTGTTCACCACCGGGTTCGGCCTGACGCCGCAGCGCGTCCGCGCCCTCAAGGACGCCGGCCTGGGCATCCCGGTGCTCAGCCTCGATCACCACGTCGCCGCGCGGCACGACCGGGGCCGCGGAGTGGACGGCATCTTCGATCAGACCGTCGCCGCCATACGCATGTTCCAGGACGAGGGGTTCTACGTCGCCGTCTCCTTCGTGCCCGACCGCTACCTGGTCGCCGATCCCGAGCAGATCGACCGCATCCTCGCGTTCTTCGTCGAGCTCGGCATCCACGACATGCGCCTGACGTCCCCCATCCTCGCCGGCCACCTCGTGGACCGCCCCGACCAGCTCCTCGACGCCCAGGGCGTGCGCACCGTGCACGACATCCAGCGCCGCTGCGTGGACACCCCCGGCCACCCCGGCGTCTTCGCCTACGACTTCTTCGAGGGCCGCGACCAGTACGGGTGCGGCGCCGGCCTCAACTACCTGTTCATCGATTCGCTGGGCAACGCCTGCCCCTGTGACTTCGCCATGATGTCGTTCGGCAACGTCACCGAGCGGCCCATCGCCGAGATCTTCAGCGCGATGAACGGCCAGTTCCGCTACCCGGGCACCTCGTGTTACGCCAACCGTTGCGCCTCGACGCTGGCGGCCCGCAAGCCCGGATCGTGGCCCGTGGACACGGCCACGGCCCTTGAAATCTTGCGGGACTGTCCGCCGTATGACCCCCAGGACCTCCCCGAGTTCTACCGCCGGTTCGGGTTCCAGCCCTGCCCCGAACCCCGGAGGTGATCCGATGCTGGCCAGCCCCGTTCCGATCCTCCTCGCCCTCGCCCTCACCGGCGCGACCCCCGAGCCGCCCGAGGCTGCCACCGGCGCGACCCCCGAGCCCGGCGGCGGTTACCCGATCAGCTCCGTGGTCGACGGCTGGGAGGGCTTCTTCCCCCCCAGCGGGGTGGACGACCTGTGGCTCGAGTCCAGCGGCCTGCCGTTCGACGGGACGATCGTCGCCGGCGTCCTGGATCGCGTCGGAAAGCTGGTGATGGACGACGGCGAAAAGCAGGCACCGGCCGCAGACCTGGCCCTGATGGAGCAGCGCTACTGCACCGATCCCGCCATCCGCGCCTGGAACGAGGACCGCTGCAAGGCCGTCGAGGCCCGCACCTGCGACGGCGACGCGTGCACCTACCGCCACTTCGGCAACTGCTCCGGCCTCGTCTACGACGGCACCACCTTCCTCACCGCCGCCCACTGCGTCGACGGCATCCTCGAGGACCCGAACCGCCGCCTGACCTCGACCATCCTCCTGCCGACCGACCCGGGCTCACCTCCCCGCCGCGTCCCCGTCGGCGCCATCCGCGTCGGCAAGACCGACTTCGACCACCACTGGGTCGCCCTCGACGACGAGGATCCCGTCGACGTCGCCTCCATCACCTCCCACATCGATCCCGATCTCGTCACCTTCCCCATCGCGGCGCTGCCCGAGCTCGGCGCCCCCCTCTTCATCGCCGGCTACCCCCGCGTCGAGGGCCGCGACCCCGCCGCCGCCACCGCCGCCGGCTACGCCCTCAACTTCGGCACCCCCACCATCTCCTTCGGCCGCCTCGCCGACCCCAACCCCGGCGACCTCCCCCTGTGCAACGTCGACGGCCACCAGGAGCACTGGGCCCTCATCACCCCCTGCCCCTCCGGCGAGGTCACCCTCGACGACTTCCCCACCTACACCGGCGTCATCACCCACTCCCCCATCCTCACCACCTACGACTCCTGCAACGGCTACTCCGGCGCCCCCGTCTTCGACGCCCACGGCCGCCTCGTCGCCA
>CAYRNR010000224.1:0-11389 GCA_964425605.1 uncultured Rickettsiales bacterium
ACCGGCTGCGGCGGCCAGGACGCTGGAGACGGCGGCGCAGGGGGTGAGGCCGGCGTGCCTGCGGGCGGCGGAGGCGCGTCTTCGTGCGCGGGCGGCGACGGCGGGGACGCGGGCAACGACGGGACCCGGGGCGGACACTCGTGCTACGACGGCTCGGCCGTGGCCGGCCACGCCGGCGCGGGCGAGGCCTCCGGCGGCGGAGGGGACAGCTGCGGCTCCCCCTACGGCGGAGGAGGAGGCGGTGGCGGCGGCATGGTCGGGGACGCGGATCTCGCCTCGGTCTTCTTCGGCGGCGGAGGAGGAGGAGGAGGGGGATCGTCCTGGGGCTTCGACGGCGGTACAGGGGGTGTCGGCGGCGGCATGGTCCTGATCTACGCGCACACCACCGAGCTGGGCGGGGCGATCACCGCCGACGGCGGCGAGGGCCAGACCGTGGGCGACTCCTACCGATCGGCCACGGGTGGTTCGGGCGCGGGCGGCACGATCCTGCTGAACACCCTCGACCTGACCCTGTGGGGCTCCCTGTCGGCCATGGGCGGAGCTCCGGTGACCTCCGGGGCGTACATCGCCGGCGGCGGTGGGGGCGGCGACGGCCGCATCCGCGTGGACGCGGCAACCGCCAACGGGTACGTCTTCGCGGATCCCGACTTCGACGACGAGATCGCCGCCTACGCGTGGCCGGCCGTGGGCGCGTTCTACGAGGCCACCGAGACCTACCCGGCGGAGGCCGCGGTCTGCGCCCTCGATCCCGAGGACCCGGGCGTGGCCGCGTGGATCTGGACAGGTTTCAGCGCCGTCGAGGCACCGGACGGTGGAGCCGTCACCTACGTGCTCTCCGAGGACGGCTCTGCCTGGCTGTGGCACGACGGCGCGGCGTGGGTGCCTTCGGCCGGCAGCGCCGAGTCCAACGGGGCGGCGGCCGTGGACGCCGCGGTGGGCGAGCTCTCCGACGATCCCTTGTACTGGTGCGCCTACCTGCTCGGCGACGGGACCCAGCAGGTGAGCCTCGACGAGGTGACCCTCACCTGGGAGGAGGATACCGACGGCGACGGCATCCCCGACGGGGAGGACAACTGCCCGGCAGACGACAACCCCGACCAGGCCGACGCCGACGGCGACGGCGACGGGGACGTCTGCGATCCGTGCACCGATCTGGACGCGGACGGGTACGGGGATCCGGCCTACCCGGCCAACACCTGCGACGACGACTGCGACGACTGGGACGCGAACGTCCACCCCTCCGCGACCGAGGCCTGCAACGGCGTCGACGACGACTGCGACGGCGACCTGGACGAACCCGGCGCCGTGGGCTGCCAGGACTACCTGTACGACGGCGACGGGGACGGCTACGGCCTGGCCGGCGACACGGCCTGCCTCTGCGCTCCGGTGGCCCCGTACGACGCGAGCGTCGACGGCGACTGCGACGACGCCGATCCCGGCGTGAACCCGGGCGCGGCCGAGGTCTGCAACGGCATCGACGACGACTGCAACGGCCAGCTCGACGAGGGCTTCGACGCTGACGGCGACGGCTACACGACGTGTGACGGGGACTGCGACGACGCGGATCCCGCCGTGAACCCCGCCGCTGCCGAGGTCTGCAACGGCATCGACGACAACTGCAACGGCGTCGTGCCTCCGGACGAGGCAGACGACGACGGCGACGGCTTCTTGCTGTGCGGCGGCGACTGCGACGACGCCGACGCCACGGTGAACCCCGGCGCTGTCGAGGTCTGCAACCACATCGACGACGACTGCGACACCCTCGTGGACGAGGGCTTCGACGCCGACGCCGACGGCTTTTCCTCCTGCGACGGCGACTGCGACGATAGCGATCCCGCCGTGAATCCGATGGCCGTGGAGATCTGCAACGGCATCGACGACGACTGCGATCCGGCCACCGACGAGCTGGCCGACGACGACGGCGACGGGTACTCCCTGTGCGACGGCGACTGTGCCCCGGGCGATCCCGCCATCCACCCTGGCGCCGAGGAGATCTGCGACGGCATCGACAACGACTGCGACCCGGCCACCGACGAGAACGGTGACGCCGACGGCGACGGCTTCTCCCTGTGCGACGACGACTGCGACGACGACGATCCAGCGGCCTTCCCCGGCGCGGCCGAGATCTGCGACGGCATCGACAACGACTGCGACGGCGTCGTGCCCGCCGACGAGGTCGACGGCGACGACGACGGCTTCTTCCTGTGCGACGGCGACTGCGACGACGCCGATCCCACCACCTGGCCCGGGGCGCCCGAGCAGTGCGACGGGCTCGACAACGACTGCGACGGCGTCCTGGACGAGGACGTGGACGAGGACCTCGACGGCGACGGCTGGAATGCCTGCCAGGGCGACTGCGACAACAACGATCCCACCGTCTACCCCGGCGCGGCCGAGGTCTGCGACGGCCTCGACAACGACTGCGACGGCACCCTGGACATCAGCGAGTACGACACCGACGCCGACGGCTGGATGGTGTGCGAGGGCGACTGCGACGACACCGACGCCGCGCTGAACCTCGACGACGGCGACGGCGACGGCTGGACCACCTGCGACGGCGACTGCGACGACGGCGAAGCACAGGCCTACCCGGGCAACCTCGAGGACTGCTTCGACGGCATCGACAACGACTGCGACGGCCTGGTCGACGACGACGACGACGAGTGCGAGACCGGCGACGACGACGACTCGGCCGGAGACGACGACGACGACACGGCCGACGACGACGACACGGCCGACGACGACGACACGGCCGACGACGACGACACGGCCGACGACGACGACACCACCGACGCCCCCTCGGACGACGACGACGTGGGGACCGACGGCTGCGACTGCCGCATCGACGGTGAGGTTCGTGGAGGTGCGGCGATGGTGCTGATCCTGGCCGGGATCATCGCCGGACGACTCCACCGGAGGCGGTAGGCGCAAGGGGCGGGCCGAGAGCCGGCCGGGAGTTCGGAGCCGAAGGGGGAACCATGGACGACGTGCTCAAGTTCGCCGCAGGCCTGGTGTTCCTCGGGGTCATGGGCTTCGCCGCATACCTGGCCCACAGGAAGGGGCACAGTCCCGGCCTGTACATCCTCGCCTTCTTCCTCTCCGCCGGAGTGCCGGCGCTCCTCGCCCTGGCCGTCCTCTCCTACCGTTGCCCCCGATGCAAGGAGAAGATGGCCAAGGACGCTGCCGGTCTGCCCACCTGCGCCAGCTGCGGTATGTCCTGCCGCAAGGACCTCCTCGGATATCGCGTCCACGATGACCCGAGGTCACCGCCGCGACGTGCCCAGCCCGATCCGAGCACGTTCGTACCGGAGAACCCCAGCGCGACCTGGACGTGCGCCTCGTGCGAGCACGTGAACCCCAACGACACGTTCACCTGCCAGAGCTGTGGCTTCAGTCTGGTATGAAGCCGTATCTCATTCCCCGTCGCTCCCATCTGCGCCGCGACCGTACTTCAGCAGGGCGTAGCCGAACAGCCCCACGTTACCCAGCGCCACGGTGGCCTGCGCAGCCCAGACCAGAGGGTCGTCGGGGACGAGATGCCCCACGGTGAATCCCGCGAAGGAGATGCCCAGCAGACCGAACAGCAACAACACGGCCCGCAGAGACAATCCACTCTTGCCAGGCCTACCGCCGAGGGCGAGAGCGACCGCGAACGGCAGCGCGGTCAGCGCGAGAGCCCAGCTGAGCATGACGCCGACAGCCACGAGTCGCTACTCCACCCCTTCCCAGCTCGCCATCCCCTCCTCGGGCGGCATCCAGGCGCTCGCGTCCGCGTGGCCCATCTGGACCTGCAGGAACGCAAGCGACAGGGTGCGCAGGGTGACCAGGACGTCGGCGGGGGGACGGAAGTCCTCCTCGCAGCCGTTGTTGCCGCTGGCCGGGAGGAGATCGCAGAAGTCGGTGAAGGAGTAGTGGCCGGCGTTCTCGAGGCCACCCATGTAGCGGGGCGTGGCGGTGAGCGCGGTGTAGGAGGGGTACACGTCCTCGTCCCACGTGGTCAGGGTGTCGCGGTCGGCGCCGACGACGAGGGTGGGCACGGTGATGGCGGCCATGTCGTCGAAGTAGCCGTGCCAGGCCGGGGCCCAGGGCACGGCGGCCCAGGCGCGCGGATCGGAGCGATCGTCGACGGTCTCGCCCGGGTGGTCGGCGAACCACTGGTCCACGGCATCACAGCCCTCGACCGGATCGGCGTCACACTCGGCGGCGAGGAGGGTCATGTCGTACGCGGCGCCAGCCACGGCATAGGTGGTGAAGCCGCCGAAGGAGTGACCCATGACGGCGTAGCCGGCGTCGGGGTCGACGCAGCCGTACAGGTCGGAGCCGGCGTCGGCGGACTCGGCGAGGAGCCAGTCGAACGAATCGGCCACGTCCCAGGGCCGGCGCATGGCGATGCGGGGCCACAGGTCCATGTCGAAGTCGAGGAAGGTGTTGTCCACGTGATCCGGGGCTACGACGATCCAGCCGTGGCTGGCCAGGAACTCCATCACCGAGAACGTCTGGTAGCGGATGCCGGAGTTGCCGTGGCTGAACACGACCACCGGGTGGGCGCGGCTGCAGTCGGGATCGGCGCGGTCGTACGCGCCGCCGGGGATCAGCTCGTCGTAGACGATCAGGTCGTCGGTGGCCTCCTGGGCCGGGAACCAGACCTGGACGGGGAGCGACAGCCCCTCGCGGGACTCGGCCGTGGCGTCGCCGGTGCCCGCGGGATAGGGGCCAGGGGCGTCGGCCGGGTAGAACTCCGGCCCTGCGGTCGTGTCGTCGTCATCGTCGTCGTCGTCGTCCGTCACCGCGCTGTCGTCGTCGTCGCCGCCCGACGGGCAGCCGCCCAGCACGAGTCCGGAGACCAGGAACAGCAGCACCATCGGCGCCATCCCCCCGGTGGCCGCGGTCTTGCGCTTCCAGCCGGCCAGGCGCGTCAGCGCGATCAGGAACGGGATTCCCATGGCAAAGGGCGAGATGAGCACGGTCTCCTCCGGGTGGCCCAGGGCGATGTCGGACACGGACATCTGCCCGTAGGTCAGCAGCGGGATCAGGATGACCCACCAGGTGACGCGGCCCATGGGCTTGTGCGGGATCTTGAGCTCGGCCAGCCGGTAGAGCATGAACACGGTGAAGGACACGCCGATCCAGCCGGTGTAGTTGCTGTAGGGGATGCCGAAGTAGGGTCCGCCGTCGTGCCAGGTCCAGCCGTGCTCGAACTCCACCATGTAGGGGTCCAGGGTCAGGTCCCAGGCGGTCATGATCATGGCCCCGATGAACGAGAGCCACACGAGCTTGCCGCCGCCCCACCCCTCGGACACGGGCTTGCCGTCGATGCACAGGTTGGTCACCACGTAGCTCGAGTAGAGCATGGTGAACCAGGCCATGGGGATGGTGTAGGGCACCTCGCCCAGCAGCAGGTAGCCGACGACGGGATCGTAGGTGTAGTCGCCGAACAGCAGGCCCGTGGTGGTGCCGATGTACTCGGCGCCGAAGGTGATGACGGTGGTGAGGCCCAGCAGGGTCACGGCCCGGCGCCAGCCCAGCACGAAGCACGCATGGCCAAAGCAGAACGTGAAGAAGATCGGGACGATCCAGACCCAGGGCAGCTTCTGGTCGGCCACCACCGGGTGCAGGTGCATGGCGACGCTGACCACACCCAGGATCATCACCAGGACCAGCACGGCGATCTCGAAGCGGGTTCGCGGCTTGAGTTCCATCGGAGCTCCCTTCAGACCGTCAGCACGGTGAAGATCCAGGTGGTGGCGAAGATCCAGGCGGCCTCGATCAGGCCGAGCAGCAGCAGCATCGGCACCTTGCGCTTCTCGATGCCCAGGGTGATCAGCGGCAGGCTGCCGCAGATGGCCGCCTCGGCGAGGATGACGTAGTACGGCGCCGCGTCGAGGAGCATCGGGCTGTCGCGGTAGAACCAGAAGTCTGCGTACTTGGCCATGATCTCGAAGCCGGGGATGTACAACCCACCCAGCAGGGTCAGCCCGATGGTGGCCTTGAGCAGGCCCCAGCGGTTCGTCGCCCACCACGCGAAGAAGCCCATCTCGGCGATGGCCATGATCCAGGTGAACGGCATGTAGTAGGGCGAGGTCCAGATGTGGGGCTCGTTCGCCGGGTACACCAGCGTCTTGGAGACCAGCACGTCGTACGCGTCCGTGGGCAGCTCGCCGAAGCCCACCACCAGGCCGAACAGTATCAGCGCGCCGAACAGGCGGTCGCGGGTGATCAGCACGTAGATCAGGGCCGCGGCCAGGGGCACGAAGGTGGCGAAGGAGGCGCCCCGCCAGCCCAGCTGCCAGTGCATGCACACACCGTTGATCCCGAACGACATGGCCACCAGCACGGCCATCAGGATCCAGCGCTTGCGGTTCTCGGGCTGGCTCACGAACGCACCTCCGGGCCGTCACCGCGGCGCTTCGCCCGCAGCTGATTGAAGTACGGCAGCGCGAACACCACCACGGTGATGACGAAGATCGCCGGGGACACCAGCCCCAGCGGCAGGTACTCCTCGTGGACGTCGGACAGGTAGGTCGCGATCAGGGCCGTGCCCCCGAGGTACACCGGCACCAGCACGATCATCGGGTCGAAGGCGCGGTCCCGCCGCGTGTGGGGCAGGAACCAGGCCACCGCCAGCCCCGCGAAGCTGAAGGTCGCGAGCACCAGGTCGGTCTCGGTCAGGAACGGCAGCTTGGCATCGACGATCTTCTGGTACGCGCCGACCAACAGCAGCAACAGCAGCGAGGCCGGGACGATGGCCACGAACGGCACCGCCAGGTCGGTGATCCACCCCTTGATCCCGGGCCCCTCGGGGGGGAACCACTTGTGGCCCAGCTCCACCATCAGCGCGTAGCTCGTGGCGATGGAGAACCAGCCGATGAAGTTGACCCACGGGATGTTGAACCACTGCCCCGGGTCCTTGAAGGTCCAGAACTCCATGTGGACGAACGCCGGGTCCATCACCAGGTCGATCCCGATGCCCGCCAGGGCGCAGAAGATCGGACGCACCCACAGGGGGAAGTCCAGCGCCTTGGCCGTCTGCCAGACCGCGATGAACACCACGCCCCAGCCCACGGCGATCCCGAGGGGGATCGGCCCCGGCAGCGCGACGATCCAGCGGTGGTACTCGTACAGGGCGTCGTCGGCGATGACCGTCTTGTACTCGAGGTACCAGCCGAAGACGATGCTGGCGAGCATGAAGAAGGCCAGCTGGCGGCCCTTGCGCCACGCGTAGACGAACAGGGCTAGGGTCAACACGTAGTTGCCCAGCTCGATGAGCAGGTAGGACCAGGACAGGTGGTCGTTGATCAAGCGGCCTCCTCGCGCCCCCCCTGGAGGCGATCTCCCGGGGCTCCCCGGGCGATGTTCAAGATCGGGTTCTCACGTCGTCGCCCGCGTCCCCACGCCGAGCGCTGCCGCCAGCTCACCCGCCGAGGCGTACCGATCCTCCGGCTCCTTGGACATGGCGCGGAGTATCCCGTCGGCCACGTGGTCGGGGAGATCGGGGACGGTCTTGCGCGGATCGGGCGGGGGCTGCTGCAGGTGGGCCAGCATCATGGCCACCGGGTTGTGCTTGTAGAACGGTCGGCGCCCGGTGACGAGCTGGTACGCCAGCACGCCCATGGAGTACACGTCGGCGCGGCCGTCCACGTCGGACGACGCCTGGATCTGCTCGGGTGCGATGTAGTCCAGGGTGCCCACCACCGACGTGCTCGTCAGGGCCGTGGCCTCGGTGAGCTTGGCGATGCCGAAGTCGGTCAGCACCGCGCGGTGGGTGCGCGGCGGCGCGGCCTCATCGAGGGGATCCAGCAGCACGTTGGACGGCTTGATGTCCCGGTGGACCACGCCCTGGTCGTGGGCGTAGTCGAGGGCCCGGGCCATGTCCAGCAGGAACGGCCAGGCCTCGTAGGGGGTCATGCGCACCTTGTCGGCGATGAGATCGGCCAGGTCGTGGCCCTCGATGAACTCCATGACGATGTAGCGCGTGCCGTCGGGCAGCTTGCCGTGGTCGAGGAGCTCGACGATGTTCGGGTGCTTGAGCGCGGCGATGATCTCGGCCTCGCGCTGGAACCGCTGCACGAGCTCGTCGGATTCGGCCGCCGCGGACTTCGACAGCACCTTGATCGCCACCTCGCGGTCGCCGCCCGGGATCCGCCCGCAGTACACCTCGGCCATGCCGCCGCGGCCGATGAGGCGCAGCCCCTCGAAGGTGCCCAGCCCGCCCAGCGCGGTGGGCGCGTCCACCTGCGACAGGGCCACCGTGGGAGGCTCCTCCTTCTCGCGGTACTCGATCTCGATGCCGTAGAAGCGCCGGTTGACGTAGCGGTGCAGGAACCGCCTCGCCGGCTGGAACAGCAACCCCGCCGCCAGCAGCGCCGAACCCAGGACCACGGTGATGTGCTCGCCGCCGGTGAGCAGCATCATCACCTGCCGCACCGCCAGCACGCTCGCGGCGAAGAACCCCGCCAGGAACACCGTCAGCGCGCCGTACACCAGCGATCGGTTGATGATGAAGTCGATGTCCCACAGCTTGTACTTGAGGATCGCGAACAGGAACGCCACCGGGTACAGCAGCAGGCCCAGCTCGTACAGGTAGAACATCGACGTCTCGTACAGCTGGTTGTGCAGCGGCTGGGTGAAGATGCCGGGCACGACCTGCAGCGTCACCGTGATGACCACGGCCACGAGCACGTTCGTGGTCGCCGCGACCACCACCCACTTGGTCTGCTGGCGCTCCAGGCGGGTCGAGACCTTGCGGTAGCGGTGGATCTGGGCCCACACGCCGACCGCGAACACGGCCATGCCGAGCAGGTAGCCCGCCACGTCGGTCCGCTGGCCCAGGCTCCCCAGCAGCCCGGGTGCCACCAGCTGACCGGCCAGGAACAGCCCCCAGGCGAGCACCAGCCAGCGGCTCCAGCGCGGCACGAACTTGCCGTCGGGCAGCAGCAACAGCAGCAACGCTGGCACGAACATGGCCAGGGCGCCGTGGCCCTGCTGGATCGGGGCGAGGCCCGGGTGGGCGCGCGCGAGGGCGTCGATGTTGAACGTGGAGGTGATGGGCATGGTCACCAGGAACAGCGAGACCACCCAGGCGATCCAGCTGCCGGGGCGGCTGACGAAGAGGAACACCGCCGTGACCAGGCTCAGCGCCAGCACGGCCATGGCCAGGATCTCGAGCTGGAGGACGAACGCCTCCATGGTCACGCCGATCTCCCGCAGCCCCTGCTGCTCCTCGGGCAGCAGCCGGCCCAACGAGACCGTCTCCTCGAGATTCTCCGCCGGGATCAGCATGGAGCGGTACTGCTCGGGCGCGCCGGCGATGCACGCGACGAGCTCCACGAGCACGATCGCCACCCACAGCGCCTGCATCGGCCGCACGGCGCGGCGGCCCATGTCCGCGTAGGTGATCGACGAGGGCCGGCGCACGGCACCCCGCAGGGTCTCGGGCTCGGCGTCCGGGCGGGGCCGGACCACCGTGTCCTCTTCCCACGACCACCTCACGTCGGTCGGGGCGTCGGCGTCGTCCACACTGGGATCGTGCGGTCCGCCCGGCTCGTCGTTGGGCTCACTCACCGTTCGTCGTTCGCCTCCTCAAACCGTCAGCGCGGTGAAGATCCACTCGGTGCCCAGGATCCACACCGACATCGCCACGCCGAGCCCCAGCACCCGGGGCCAGCTCTGCTTTTCCAGCGTCCCGATCATCACCGGCATGGCCAGGCAGATGGCCGCCTCGGTGAGGATCACGTAGTACGGCGCCGCGTGGAAGGCCATGGGGCAGTCGCGGTAGTACCAGTACTCGGCGTACTTGGCGATGACCTCGTAGGCCGGCACGTAGGTGGAGCCCAGCACGGCCATGATGATCATCGCCTTTACCACGCCGAAGCGCCCCCGCAGCCACCAGGCGATGAACCCCATCTGCACCATCACCATCATCCACGCGAACGGCATGTACGCCGGCGACGTCCAGATCATGGGCTGGTCCTGGGGATAGACCAGGGTCTTCGACACGAGCACGTCCAGGGCATCGGCGGGGAGCTCGCCGAACCCGACCACGATCCCGAACACGAGCAGCCGCGCGAACAGGCCGTCGCGGGTCTTGGCGACATAGGCCAGCACCATGGCCGCGGGGACGATGACGCTGACCAGCGCCGCGGGCAGGCCCAGGTGGAAGATGGCGGCGACGCCATCGACGCCCATGGCGACCACACCGATGCAGATGGTCAGGATCCATCGATGGCGGTTGTCGCTGGTGGCCACGGAGACACCTCCCCCTCTTGCCGAAACACCCAGGGGTGAAGTGTACGAAATGCGGACTCAGCTCGCCAATTCAGGTCGCGGCGAGGACCTCCTTCACGCGCACGACCAGCTGGTCCCGGGCCACCAGCTCCTGCTTGTCGGGGTGGTCCATGGGCAGGTCCAGCCGCTTGAGGGTCACCTCGCCCGCGGCCAGCTCGTCGCCTCCCACCAGCAGCCCCACCTTGAAACCCTGCCGGTCGGCGTAGCGCATCTGGGCCTTGAGGCCCTTCTTGCCCACGTACACCTCGGCGGGGAGGCCCGCGGCGCGCAGCTCGGCGGCCATGGCCCGGTACTCGTCGTACAGCTTGAAGTCCAGCGCCATGACCAGCACCTCGGCCACGGCGGCGCGCTCGTCGGTGAGGCCCAGCTTCTCCAGGGCGGCGTAGGCGCGGTCGATGCCGATGGAGGTGCCGGTGGCAGCCACGGGCTGGCCGGTGTAGCGGCCGATGAGGCCGTCGTAGCGACCGCCGGAGCAGATGGAGCCGATGGCGGGCAGGTCCAGCAGGGCCGTCTCGAAGATCGGGCCGGTGTAGTACGCCAGACCGCGCGCGATGGACAGGTCGAAGCACCAGCGATCGGCAGGGATCCCCTGCCCCACCAGCGCGTCGTGGATGGCCTGCAGATCGTCGAGGCCCCGCTGGGCCGGGGCGAAGTCGCCGAAGTAGTCGCGCAGGGCCGCCAGCACCTGGGCGGGCTCCCCATCGATCTCCACGAACCCCTTCAGGGCCTCGACGGACTCGGCCGGGAGGCCCAGGGGGACCGCGTCGATACCCTCGAGCTTCTTCGACGGGGGATTGGACAGCAGCGACACCACCGTGTCCCACCCCAGGCGCTCGATCTTGTCCAGCGTCCTGAGGATGTCGTCGGTCAGGGCCGCGTCGACCCCCGCGCGCTCGATCATCGCCGCGAGGAGCTGGCGGTGGTTGATGCGGACCTGGAACCGCTGAAGCCCCAGGGCCGTCAGCGTGGCCAGCATCACCGACAGGATCTCGATGTCCGCCTGCACCGACGGCACGCCCACGATGTCCACGTCGCACTGCATGAACTCGCGGAAGCGGCCCGGCTTGGGCTTGTCCTCGCGCCACACCTTGGCCATGTGGTAGCG
>CAYRNR010000225.1:0-2384 GCA_964425605.1 uncultured Rickettsiales bacterium
AAGATGGGGTCCACCTTCTCCAGCACGTCGCCGCTGACGTCGAAGAACTGCCGCTTGTTCTCGATGGGGATCAGCGCTCGGCGGGCGCCGTTGTCCATGGCCACCTGGAGCGGCTCGACCAGGGACCGCACCGGCTTGATGTTCCCCTGGATGCTCATGTCGCCCAGGACGAGCAGCCCCGCTTGAGGTGATGAGTCGCGCAGCGCCGAGAAGACGGCCACGAAGAAGGCGATCCCCAGCTCTGCTTCCACCCGGTTGCCCAGCAGGTCGATGACCTCCACGTGGAAGTTGGAGGTGTCCACCTCGCGGGCGATGCCGAAGGTGTTCTTGTTGGACAGCAGGTAGCTGAACGCCCGCTGGATGGACTCCTTCATCGAGCCCTTGAGGCTCCCGGCGGGCTTGAGCTTGCCCGTCCCCGTCGAGGTCGAGACCTCGAGCCGATACATCCCGACCGTGCCGTCGCCGCTGACCGAGGCCGAGTACACGGTGCCTGGGGGCAAGGGATCCGTCGAGATCAGGTCTCGCCCACCCTGCTCCGGGACGCCGACGAAGCGCTCCTCGCCGCTCTCGTTGTCCAGGAAGGAGAACGACGTCTGGTAGTACTCGAACGAGCCCATCTTCTTGAGCTGTTCCTTGACCCTGCGGCGGCCCTCGACAGCCAGCTCCACCATCTCCGCCAGATCCTCCTTGGAGCACTCACCGTGGGGGTGCAGGACCTTCATCATCCCGGAGACCGTGCGGCGCACGGCTTTGCGGTCCCGGGCGTTGAGGTGCGTGCCCAGGGAGAAGTGGCGGTCGATGGCCTCGGTGTAGTTGTGCTTGCGCAGCTCGCGCAGGGCCTCGGCCAGGTAGTCCACCACGAAGCCGTAGTGGTCGGTGAACAGCTCGTTGCGCATCTTCGGGATCTCCCAGCCCGGGAGATACATGTGCAGCCGGTCGATGAAGGCCATGTCGTCGCGGATCACGTCGGGCATCGGCGCGAACAGGTGCCCGGTCTGTACCATCACGTCGATGGGCTGGTTGGTGTTGCCGAACATGGCGATGCTGGCGTACCCGGCCATGGCCTCCTGCCCCCGCTGGAACTGGCCCGACTCGCAGTAGGTCTTGAGGGTGGTGATCACCTCCTTGGGCATCTTCTGCAGGTCGGCCACCTCATCGAAGGCCACGGCGTCCCAGATCTGGACCATCCCCTTGAAGCGACCGCTCATGTGGCCGAACAGGTTGGCCACGGTGGTCGGCCCGGTCAGCAGCGCCGCGTACGGAGAGATCTCCTGGACGGCGTAGCTCTTGCCCGTACCCCGGGGACCTAGCTCCACCAGGTTGTAGTTCTGCTCGCACAGCGGCAGCAACCGCAGCAGGAACATCAGCTTGAGCCGCCGGCTCATCTCGGCCGGCTCGTAGCCCATGCTGCGGAGCATCAGATCGATCCACTCGTCGGTGCTGAACTCCTGGCGCTGGGTCCGGTAGTCGTCCAAGTCGAACGAGGCGAGCTGGATCGGTGTCAGCTTCTCGATCCAGAACGGCCGCTTTCCCCCGCCCTCCTCGTCGTACTCGTACTTCATCTCCACCATCGCCCAGATGCCGCCGGTGAGCAGGCGATCGAAGCGGCGAACGTACCAGTCCTGGACGTGGACGAAGCGGTGGCCGAAGTTGGCCAGTTCGGCCCAGTACTCCGAGTCGTTGAGCCGCACCTTCACCTTGTCGATGAAGGTGTGCTTTCCCTTCTCCTTGACCCGGCTCTGCGCCCGCGTGGCCTCGTCCGGACGGATGTAGTTGTCAGCCAGGGTGTCGTTGACCACCTGGAGCCCCATCTGGATCGCCATCGGATCCGACGAGGCGCAGTACTTGCCCAGCAGGTACTCCAGGACGAAGACCGGTACGTTGGCGCCGACCTTGACCTTGCGCACCAGGTCCTTGCGCACGACCTTGCCGGCGAAGACGCGGTTGACCTTGTCGTCCAGGGTGTCCTTCGGCGGTGCCTGCTCGTCTGTCATGGGTCAGATCCCCAGCTTCACGGCGAGCTCGTCGGAGCTTGCCAGTACGGCGTCCGTGGTCGGATCCTGCATCACGATGCGCAGGCTCCCGATATCGTCGCGGGTCAGCATCATCCCAACGGTGGCCTCCGCACCCGGCACCACCGCGACGCACCCAGTCGCCGGGTCGAACTCCGCGTCCATGGCCATGCCTGCCCGGCCGACCTGTCCGCCCTCGGACACGAGGACCGGACGCACGGCCACGGCCTGGCGGTTGAAAAGGTCGCCCTGGACGTGGACGCCGACCACGAACATGCGGTTGGTCACGGCGTCCACGACGCGGGACAACGTCACCTGGATCCCCGGCCGGTCTTCCACGACGGGCGCCGGCATCCGGAAGGTGAGCGCGGG
>CAYRNR010000225.1:2484-11001 GCA_964425605.1 uncultured Rickettsiales bacterium
GGATCCCCGGCCGGTCTTCCACGACGGGCGCCGGCATCCGGAAGGTGAGCGCGGGAACGACAAGCTCCTGCAAGCTGATGCCGCCGTGGTGGAAGCTCAGCCCGCCCTGAGCGCGGAAGACCCCGAGCCCGGTGGGGAAGATGAAGTCCAGGTCGGTGGTGTAGCCCAGTTCAGCGCCGCTGACGCGGACGGTGCCCGGCGGTGTCTTGCCGCCGTGGCCGGCCCAGCAGCGGCGGTGAAGCTCCACAGTGTCGCCGCCCGGTCTGTCGGTCCGCATGTCCTCGCCCTTGCGCAGGGAGAACTGGTGCCCGTGGTCGGCGGTGATCACGAAGTGCTCGATCCCGGCGTGGGAGAGCTTGCGCACCGCGCGGGCGATGTTCCCGATCACACCGTCCATCAGCTGGCGGGCCAGCAGGTCGGCACCCAGCTCGCCCAGAGCGTCGATCTCCTGGGAACGAACCACGATCAGCGGAGCCGTCCCGATGGCCTTGGTCAGCTTGGTCACCGGGAGCTGGAGTAGCTTGTCCAGTGTCATCTCCACCGCCTCGGGCTGGGTGGAGCGGAGGTACTTCATCCGCTCCGCGACCCCGGGCAGTTCCTGGTCCTGGACGCTGGCGGCGAGCTTTCCCTTGTGCGCAACCGCCGCGAAGCTGGACGAAGCACCAGGTAGCAGCGCCGCCATTCCCACCGGCGTGATCGTGGGGAGCGCGGCGATGGCCGGTCTGATGTTGGCGTCTTTGGCATCGTCGAGGTGACGGGCCAGCTCCACGCCCATCTCGTAGCGCATGGCATCGACCAGGAAGTACGCGGTCGGGCCACCACGCCCCTCGACCAGCTCGGGGAACACCCTTGTCTGGTGGAGGGCGCCTTGGACGGACCAGCCCGCCCCCGTGAGCGCCGAGGTGAATCCATCGGCCATCTCACGCAGTACGCTCTCGACCTGTTGTCGGACGAGCCCGAGCGCCTTGGCGGTCTCGGGCTCCTCGTCCATCTGGGCCACCCAGGACTCCAGGGCTCGGTGCGCCTGGTCGAGGCGATACCAGCCATCGTCGTCCGTGTAGGCCTCGACCCAGGCGGAAGGGCTGGCCCCCGCCCTTTGCAGCTCCGGGCGGACCGCCTCGACACACCGAACCAGTTCGGCGAGCCGTCGCAGGGCTTCCCACTGGGCCTGTCGACCCACGTCCCGGTCGACCCAGAAGCTGCGCCCGCGAACGGAGACGATCTCGGCCGCCTGGTCATGCTGCTTGTCCTCGATCAGCTCCCCGCAATGCACCAGCAGCGCGGCCTCCTCGAAACGGAAGGTGTCGATCACGCCGAGGTTCGCTGCGTGAACCGGGAGATCAGCCAACCCCATCTGTTTCTCGGTGTCGTCCGCGAGACCGACGTAGACATCGCCGTACACACTGCGGAGCCGGCGCGTCAGCTCCTTGACCCGGGCGAGTTGGTCGCCGTTCGGCGGCTCTGGGACCATGCTCAACGCCACAGGGGGTTCGCCCGCCAGGTCCGACCGGAACTCGTTGATCAGCGTGTGGCGCACCATGCGCGTGCGAGCCTCGTCGAGATCCACGTCCGCGGCCAGGTCCAGACCGAAGCGTTGCCGCAGCAGGGCCAGCAGCTCGCCGGTTGCGCCCTTTCCCTGGATCGCATCGTCGGTGGACTCCTCCGCGAGCCACCGCGCGACGAGGTGCTCGTCAGGCTGGCTGCCGAAGATCACCTTGAGCAACGACGCCCCGTCGCCGGCGCCGCCCTGTTCGACGAAGCCCACGACGTCCTGATAGCCGATCCCCTCCGGATCGAGCATCTCGTCGATCCGGCCATCGGTGAAGCTCCGGCGCAGCACGTTGCGAGCGAGTCGCCGGAGCTGTGGCTCGTAGGGGATCCCCCCCTTCTCCAGCTCCATCAGCAGAGAGCCTTGACGATCCCGTTCGACGCCGGGGAGGTAGATGATCAGCGGCGGCGGTTGATCGATGGCGACCGCCGGCTCGACGGCCGCGCGCACACCGAAGAAGGAACCGGTGAACCGCACCAGGTGGGCCTGCTGCTCGCCGACGACGACGCGGTGAAGATCGCCCTCCTCGCCCTCGACCTCCTTCAACTCGTCGATGAACGGCGCGAACTCCTCGCGGGGGTCGTAGAGGCACACCACGCGGCGGACCGCCAGCTTCTCCGACAGCTGACCGGCAAGGTAGTCGTGGAACGGGTGCATCAGCCCTCCCCCTCTCGCTGCTGCTTCTCGACGGCGCGGGCGATCAGGGGAGCGAGCTCCCGCAGTCCGTCCAGGTCCAGCTTGCCTTCCTGGTACAACCGGTACCACACACGCCGCTGCCGGATGATCCGTTCGTCGTGCTCCAGGTGCAGACGCTTCAGCGTGAAGTCGGCCTTCTCGCGCAAATCACCCGGAACCTCGTCGGTGACGCGGAGTTGGAGGGATGGGAGGAGTAGCTCGAACCAACCGTCCTGGACCTCGAACGGATCGAGGACCGTGTCATCCGCGTTTTGCTTGCTCTGGTTCATCCAGCCCGCCGAGTAGCGGTAGTTGTCCCACTCGTAGGCCTTGCTCTTGTCAGCCTTCACGCTGATGAAGTGGTCCACGGTCCCGGGCTCCACGTACATCGCCGAGTAGCCGCAGAGGCTTCCGAATCCGTCTGCCAACGCCGGCTTGAACGGCGTCCAGTAGTCGTAGGGCCGCTCCGCTTCCGGATGCTCCTCCAGCCAGGCGAGGCCCGGCTTCCTGGCCTTCTCGTCGAAGGCGGCCGGCTCCCTGACCCTGTCGAAATGGATCACGAGCGGTCCCCCCTCGCCTCGACGATCCAGCGCGGCCAGAACGGGTCTTGCCCGGCGAGCACGCGACGTAGCTCCTGGTGAATGGCCTCCTTCGTCTGCAAGTCGTCGGGGAGCGAGTCGTTGTCGCCGCGCATGAACGCTTCGGCCGCTTCGATGGCGCGTTCGGCATCTCTCGAGCGCGCCTGCTTCAGGCCAAACACGTCCGACACGAGCCAGCCCACTGCATCCCCCTGCTTGGCCCAGGGGACCTCGTCGACGCGAGCACGATCAGCGGCAAGCTGGATGTTGAACACACGATCCGCCGCCTCGTCGAACACAGGTTCCACGGATGCCATCACCAGCGGGGCATGTGTACTCGCGATGATCTGCACGCTCGGCTGGTTCATCAGTCGTCCGAGGACCGCGATCAGTGACTGGATGATGGTTCGCTGCCAGCGGGGATGGAGGTGCGATTCGACCTCGTCGAACAGCATCACCACTCGGTCAACGGGTTCGGTTTCCGCTACCTCGCTAGCCTGGCAATGCTCGTACCAGGCCCACACAAGCATGTACGCCAAGGAGAGTACGCGCCGCATCCCGGCCGCAGCGTGGACGACAGGAATCGTGCCGTACGGCAACTCGACGGTAGGGATCTCGCGCGTGTCGTTGATCCAGACCCGTCGTGGAGCACCTGGACGAATGATCTCCCCCTCGTCAGGCGACAATCCTTGGAGCACATCGACCAGAGAATCGTAGAGTTGAGCCTTCCCTCGGTACTGCCAGTTGACCCAATCCGCGAGGAGGCCATTGCAGAACACGGTGCTGTGCGACTCCAACCCGCTCCAGATCTCATCTGGGCTGAAGTGAAACGCCTCCATCCTGACCTGCTTGGTGTCCAGGTCGAGGTCCGTTCCGGCACCACCTCGAAGTGGATCCCAGACCGAAATCCCACCATCCACCCTGACGTAGATGACGAGGGCTTGCACTTCTTGCGCCTTGGCAACCGCTCTCGATACAAGCTTCGGTTCCCAGCTCTGGGTCATCTTGTCGTAGGGGCATCGGACCGTGACGTTTTCAGCTGCCGTCCCGCGGGTCTGAAACTCGATGACAGCCTTCGAGGCCATTCCCTTGTCCGGAATGGCTCTCTCCCCAGCCCACGACCTGGTCAGAGCCCACCACGCGACATCCAGCAGGAAGGTTTTCCCCAACCCGTTATCGCCCGTAATCAGGTTCAGGCGCGGAGCGAACTCCACACTCATCTCGGGCGCAGGTCCTACGTGTTTCAAGGCGATCTTTTCAAGCATCGTCGCCTCCTCGTTGGTTTGTGAAGTACCGCGTGCCTCGGCGTTCTCCGGTCTTGACCACGTCTCCGCGGTCCAAGAGTACGCGAATGGCGCTGTTCCACTGAGCTGCGGTCAGCCCGGTTGCGGCTATGACCTCTGCTCGGCTTGTTCCGCTGTCCCCTGCCTCGATGGCTCTCTTGATTGCCTCAAGAGTATCTTCGTCCGCAGTTGGCCGGCGTGCGCGGGGCGTTTTCCTGGCGCCTGATTGACGAGGGCTGGTGGTCTCGGCCGATGGACTGGCCGCCCTCGATTTCCGCTTCGGTGCCTTCCTACGCTTCGTGCCGGCGATCGGTGCCGGAGCGTTCAGGAGGTCTTCCAGGGCGGCCTTGACGGAAGGAGAGGTTCGCGCTGCAACAAGCTCAGCGATCTCCCCCTCGGACAAATCCCGTGGAGACCACTTGCCGTCGTCGTCCTCAAACCACAGGTCGTCCTCGAGCCCGTGGGCGATGGCCAAACTACGATCATCTGTGCATTTGGGCACGACCCGCTCCGGCCACAGATACATTGCCAGGTGCGCCCAGTCGTAGTCGCCTTTGCAGAGCTTGTCCCAGACCTTCTTGCACTCGCGTTGCCACGTGCGAATCTGTGGGACGAGCCGCCATAGTGGGGCGAAGTTGATGATGACGCCGTCGTCTAGATCGGGGTTCCACAGCGGCGCAACCCGCGCCACTTCATCTCGGAAAGCGCTCAGCTCGGAAACGAACGATTCCTGCGCCTCACGTTCCTTGCGTTGACCTGCCGTTGGAGTTGGTCCCTGGTCGTGAATCAAGCTCGTCAGTTTCCGTTCCTCGTGCGCCAGCTTTGGCGCCACGTAGTCGTTGAGGACGCGGTACATCGTGTCTCGCGAAAAGCGATGGCAGTACAACCAGACCGAGTAGTTCACCGACGGGGTGGCGAGCTGCCAATAAATGGGAGCCTTGCGGCGGCTCATGGAGTACTGCTTGATATGGGACTCAAAAAAAGAGTCTGCGAGCCAGCCGTACAAATCGCGGCGGCGAGCATCTACGATCCCACCCGCCTCTTGCCAGCAGTCGTCGGCTTTCTCGCCGAAGACCAAATCGAAGACCTGGCGCGCCCGATCTGTAATGTCCCGGGCGTGGCCTGGGTCGTCGACGAGGACACCGTCGCGGGAGAAATCGACCTTGTAGTCTTTCGGAGGTGCATCCAGAGGAAAGCCGTCGTCACCAGTGAGCATCCCGGGCGAGCAAGGCGGCAACGGATCGAAGGGTTCCGGCTCCGCAGGCAGCGGCCGTTCGCCCGTACCAAGCCGGACGTCGTAGCGTCCGAAAGCGACACCAATAGCCCAAGAAATCAACGAGGCTGTAGATGCGATGTGGTCTACATTGGACTGAGTCGGAATGTCGTCCTCTTCGCCTTCGACTAAGCTGTCGCCAGTTCCGATCCCGTTCTGCATGCGGCTACGGTCCTCATCCCAGATCCGGTAGAGTCCGAAGCAACGGTCATTGATCTCCGCCAGGAGCGATGCCACCTCACGTAGGATTTCCTGCAAGTACGAGTCGTAGGCCTCGATGCTTCCTTTTACGGTAGCGTGTTGAAATCGGACTAGAGCCGGTAAGACGAAGGCGTGAGAGGTCTCAACAACAGTGTCCTGGTCGCGCTTGCAGGACCAAGTTCGGCGGGCGAGTTGGGCGAGGTCATTCACATCGCTCGAGTCGAGATCAGGTACCGGCGTACGCTGCAATACGCCCACCTCGTAGGATCCGAAAGCCATTTGTAGTTGGACCAGGCCCCGGAAAGCGCTGCTGTTCATCACTGACAGCAGTGCAAGCAATCTAGAGGTTCTGTCGCCCTCGACGAACGCACCTGGACCCTTGTCAGCGAAGATGCATCCCGCAGGCATGGCGCGAAGGGACAACCCCCCTTGGGTCCGCCGTGGCCAGGTAAGACCTGGGCGGAAGAAGTGCTGTACCGAGGCTGGCCTGGTAAGTGGGCGGTTGACCGTGCCGATGAAGGACCCGTAGCTCTGCCGCTTGTGTGACCAATTAATCACAGTATGGACATCGAAATAGATCGGCGAATACGCTCCACCCTTGGCCCATGGAACCCACTCGCGGCCAAGCAGCTTCGATGCGACCTCCCACCAGGTTCTCGCGTATCTGAAATCTTCGTTCAATGGATTGGTGGACCAGACAGCATGTGGTGTCTTGTGGAGTTGTGGAAGCTCTAGAAACAGCCTTCGCACGCTATCGCTCACCCAGTAGGCGAATGGCGAACGTGGGATATCCCCAAGGCTGCCGGTATCTGCATTAAACCGTAGAGGAGAACCGCGATCAGCGACTGCCGCTCTAAGCGCTGCTTCCTTGTCTCCCGCCTCAACAACGCGGATGAATACCGTCACGGCAAGACCTCCAGGCAATATGCTGCAGCCTCGACCATCGCGTCATCCATGACTCCGTGCCCCAGGTCGGCCACCACCACTGGAGGTGCCTGGCATAGAAGGACCTCCTCCCGCCACCTCTGGAATGACGACAAGAAAAATCCGGTCCGCGAAGTTATCGCCCCCAGCATCCCCCGCTCATGTAAAAGACCAATCCCCCGCTCTACAAAAGCTGCGTACACGTCATTCTTGGTGCGCGGGTAGGCCTGCTCGAGTTCGGCTTTTGCCGCAGTGCTACCCGCCCCGAATGGCGGGTTCATCAGGACCACGTCGTATCGCTTGTTCAACACCTCGATGAAGGCCATCCCCTGGACCGAGTCGCCAGCAAACAGGCGCCTGCGTGTCCGACCTGCGGCAGAAACAGACTCAGCGAATCGTCGCAGAGTAGCGACGATCCGCTCGCCGGCCTGCCCAAAGAACTCCTCATCATCGATGCCCGACAGGTCCAGTTCACCCTGTTTGGTGGGCGGCTCGAAGCCAGGCAGATAGCCCTTGCGAAACTCCTGTTGCCGGGCGATGTACTTCTGCCTCGCTGTAACCACCGCCTGATCGAGCGCCTGTTCAATGGGCAACAGCGAGCCCAGTTCGCCGGCCAGGCCCATCCTGGCCACCATTGCCTGGAATAGCTCGCCCAACAGAGGGGGATCGAGTCGCCTAGCCAGTTCGGCGGTCAGTTCTTGGTCGGCGGGCATCGACTCTGCCACTACAACGTTAGTGCGAGTGATGGTTGGCCGGTCCGTAGCCGAAAGCCCAAGCAACGTATAGGCCCGCTGGGCGCGCATCCACAACGCCAGGGCGGCAACCTGCGCAGCCCTTGGATCGATGTCAATACCATGCAGGTTGTGGCGCAGTATAAGGGCCGGTGCTGCGCGGCGCAGCGCATCGAGATCGGAATAATCTTCTCGTATCGGAGCGCTCGTAGACGAAGAAGCAGGGCAATCCCGGTCGTGCCAAGCTTCCTCGTAGATGGTAAGCAACAGATCGAAGGCGTAGAGCAGGAAATGGCCAGACCCGCAGGCTGGGTCCAGCACACGGATGTCCCGAGGGTCCTTTGGTTCCCGGGATGTCAGCTCGTCTTCTCTTACGAGGTAGTCGAGGTCTGTCAGCGCAGAGTCGCCTCCCGTCATCTGGACCCAGATCCGCCCTAGGGTGTTGTCAGTGAGAAACTGCACCACGTATCGGGGGGTGAAGAACTGGTTGCGAACCGCCAGCTCTCGGCTATCTCGGGGGGCCTGCGAACCACCGCGCTTCGGATCGCGCATAGCCGCTCGTTCATCGTCACCGTTGAAGTACTGGTAGACCCAGCCAATGGTCTCGTCTTCGCCCCAAATCGATACGAGGTCGTCCGCATTCAAGATGACCAGCAGATCCCGTAGCGCCTGGTGCCGCGGCCACAGCAGGCTCGCCGGATCGCGCCGGTCAAAGAGCACTCGCACTTCGCGGCCGATCTCGTCGAACAGGCTCTCGATGTACAGCCGGTAGCCGTGGTCGGGCAAATCCACCAGACCGCGGGCTAGCCCTCCGAACTCCTTGAATCCGCTGGACTGCTCTCCTCGCGAGACGCACTCCTGGACCAGATCGCGAGCCTCGAGCATCTTCAACGCCACGAACCGATTCAGCGTCGTGAAGGCAGCCTCGCGTAGAAACCCGGCGACTGCCTCGGCGGGCTTCTTTCCACCTGCGATGTGGTGTTCGACCGCGGCGACGAGCTTGCCTCTGATCACCCGCTGCGAGTCGTCCAAGTGCTCCCCGGACTCCGCGCCGATTCGACCATCGAGCAGGATGTCGAACGTCCCGCCGAGCTGTTCGGCGTACTCCTCTTCCAGCAGACGGCGGGCGTCCTGGGTGGCTCGCTGGATGCGGTTGCGGATCTCCTTGTCCATTCCGTCTCCTATTGCACCAGGACCTTCTTGCCCGAGCCGATCAACGTCGCGCATTCGTCACGCAGACCATCCAGGGCGGCGTCGAGTTGCTCGCCGGTCTCCACGCCGTCGCTGAAGTAGCTGCCGGCGC
>CAYRNR010000226.1:0-10911 GCA_964425605.1 uncultured Rickettsiales bacterium
TCGCCTACGCCAACGTGGGCATCGACGCGCAGGCTCGCTACCGGGTCGCCGACCCCCTGGGCCTCGAGGTCTCCCTGGGCTACTTCGGTGACGTGCAGCCGGACATCAAGCGCATCGACGTCCCGCTCACCACCTCGGTGATGCTGCACACCCCCGGGTACGTGCCCATCGGCGCCTTCGTGCTGGCCGGCGTGACCCTGAACTACCGGGACTACGACCTGACCTGCAAGGGCGGGCAGCACCTCCGCGGCGGCCTCTTCGGCGGCCACGTGGGCGCCGGCGTCAACCTGAACCTGGGCGACGACGTCACCCTGGAGTGGGACATTCGCTACACCCGCTACTTCAACGAGACCAACTTCGACCAGGGCGGCACGGCGCGGCACAACGTCGGATCGAGTATCGCTCTGAACGTCTTCTTCTAGGGCTCTGGTCTGGCGGCCTTGCTGCGAGTGACCCCGCAGCTACGTAGCCCGATGCCCCGTCTCCAATGTGAGGCGGGGCATTTTTTTGTGCTATAGCTAACCGGCTGCCGGGGAGGTTCAGCCGATGAAGTACGCGGGTCGCACCATCCGCGTGGTCGCCGCCGAGATCGCGCGCGACGGCCGCTACCTGATCACCCAGCGGGCGCCCAAGGCGGTCCTGCCGCTGCTGTGGGAGTTCCCCGGCGGGCGGGTGGAGGACGGCGAGGCGGACCAGGCCGCGTTGCGGCGGGAGATCCTCGAGAAGTTCGGCGTCGAGCCCACCGTGGGCGAGCTGACCCTGGACGTGGTCCACGACTACCCCCAGTACACGGTGGTGCTGCGCGTCTATCGCTGCACCGTGGACAGCGACGACTTCCCCCACGCCCACGTGCACGCCTATCGCTGGGTCGCGCCCGACGAGTTCGATCGATACGAGTTCCCCGGGGCCGACCAGGAGACCATCGACCAGCTGGTGAGAGAGCTCTAGCCCATGTCCCGCAAGGTCAAAATCCTGCTGATCCTGGCGCCGCTGTTCGTGGTGGCCGACCAGGTGACCAAGATCATGGTCCGGTCGTGGCTGCCCCGCGGCGATCGGATCGAGGTCATCCCCAAGTTCTTCAACCTGATCCACGTGGAGAACCCCGGCGCGGCCTGGGGGCTGATGGGGGACAGCGAGCACCGGCTGCTGATCTTCCTGGGGGTCTCCGTGGTGGCGTTCGTCGTCATCGGACTGTACTTCCGGGCGCTGCCGGTCACCGAGGACTGGCTCGCCGCAGCCCTGGCGCTGATCCTGTCCGGCGCGGTGGGCAACTTCATCGACCGGGCCCTGTTCCACAAGGTCACCGACTTCCTCGACTTCCACATCGGCTGGCAAGGCGGGCTCCGCGAGTTCGTCCTGCGCCACTCCCACACCACCCACTACCCCACCTTCAACGTGGCCGACGTCGCCATCGTCGTGGGGGTGGGCATGTTCCTCGTGCACGTGCTGATCGTGGAACCGCGCCGCGCGCGGGAAGCCAAGAACAGCGCCGGCGCCCCCGCCGAGAGCTGAGCCTCCGCACCCATGAGACCGTGGCTGTTCCAGGGCGTCCTCCCGCTGCTGGGTGAGGTCGCGATCCCGGCGTACTACTTCTGGCTGGCGATGGGCTTCATCGCGGCCAGCGGCGTGGTGGTGCGCGAGGCGCGGCGGTCGGGGATCCACGTGCCGTGGGCCCTGGATCTGGCGCTGATCGTGCTGGTGGGATCCCTGGTGGGCGCGCGCCTCGGCCACATCGTGTTCGAGAACCCCGAGGCGTACATCCGCAACCCCATCCGCGTGCTCCAGGTCTGGAAGGGCGGCTACGTCCTGTACGGCGGGTTCATCTTCAACGTCACGGCGATGGCCATCTACATCCGGTGGCGCCGGATGGGCTTCTGGAAGGTGGCCGACGTGTACGCCCCTGCCGTGGCCATCGGCTTCGGGATCGGGCGCCTGGGGTGCCTGTCAGCGGGCTGCTGCTTCGGTCGCCCCTCGGACTGGCCCCTGGGGGTCGAGCTGCCCTGGGGCGTGATCCTGATGTCGTCCCAGGTCCCGGCAGGGCTGCGCGGCGTCGAGCTGCACCCCACCCAGGCCTACCTCAGCCTGCTGGGCCTGGCCCTGTTCCTCTGGATCAGCCACCTGCGCGGCCGGCAGCGCTACCATGGCCAGGCCTTCTTGCACCTGCTGGCGCTGTACGCGGTGGGTCGTTCCGTGGTCGAGCTGTTCCGCTTCGACCTCGACCGCGGCACCTACCTGGGCGAGATGCTCTCCACGTCGCAGCTGATCTCGGTCCCGGTGCTGGTCGTCGCCCTGGTGGGGATGCGAGTCCTCGCGCGGCGGCTGCCCATCGAAGACCCCGGGACCCCCTGACCCATGTTCCCCGTAGCGCTACGCTTCGGTGACCTCGCCATCACCTGGTACGGCGTGCTCGTCGCGGCGGGCTTCCTGCTGGCGGTGCGCTGGGCCACGGTCCACGCGCGCCGCAACGGCCTGTCCGGGGAGATGGTGGAGCGCCTGTCGTTCTGGATCATCGTCTCGGCGGTGATCGGGTCGCGGCTGCTGTACGTCCTCACGGAGCTCCCCACGTACCTGGCGTCCCCCGTGCGGATCTTCGATCCCCGGGAGGGCGGCCTGGTCTTCCTGGGCGGCCTGGCCGGAGCGCTCGTCTGCGCGGTGGTGTTCCTGAGGCTGAAGAGGCTGTCGTTCTGGCAGTACGCGGACGTGATGCTGCCCACGGTCGCCCTGGGGCACGCCTTTGGCCGGCTGGGCTGTTTCGCGGTGGGGTGCTGCTACGGCAAACCCGCCCCGGAGCTCCCCTGGGCGGTCACCTTCCCCATGAGCGCCTGGGAGCAGATCGCGCCGGTGGGTGTGCCCCTGCATCCGGTCCAGCTGTACGCGGTCGCCCTCAACGCGGCGCTCTTCGTCACCCTGACCACGGCGTACCGGCGGCGTCTCTTCGACGGGCAGATGGCGCTGCTCTACCTGGGGACGTACTCCCTGGGGCGGATACTCCTGGAGCTGTTCCGGGGTGACGAGGCCCGCGGGTTCGTCCTCGAGGATCGCTGGGGGCCGCTGATCAGCACGGGGCAGGTCACCTCGGCGATCCTCCTGGTCACCGCCGTGGCGCTGTACGGGTGGCGAAGGCGGCGTCAGTCGTCGGTGGGATGAACCAGGACCGGCAGGGTCTGGCTGCGTAGCACCTCGTTCACCTGATCGGCCGTGAGCACCCCCTTGGCCACGAGGATCTCTCCGACCCGGCGCCGCCCACCGCGGGCCGCGTCCTGATCCTCGAGGGCGTCGGTGAGCTGCTCGGCGGTCAGGAAGTCCATCAGCACGGCGATCCGTCCGAACAGCACGTCGTCGCGTGCGGCCGCCGTGGGCAGGCTGAAGCGGAACGTGGTGCCCTCGTCCAGCACGGACTCCACCGCGATGTAGCCGCCCATCTTCTCGACCAGGGAGCGGCAGACGCTGAGGCCCACCCCCGATCCCCGGTAGCCGGGCCCGGACTGGCGGCCGGACTGGTAGAAGCGGTCGAACACGCGCGGCAACGCCTCGGGGGGGATCCCCGGGCCGTCGTCCTCGACCCTGACCTCGGTGTAGTGCTGACCGCGCGGGCGCGCGCGCACGGTCAACGTCGTGCCCTCCGGGCAGTGGGCGACCACGTTGCTGCACAGGTTGGCCATCATCTGGGCCACGGCGTCGGCGTCGGCGTACACCTGCAGCCCGGCCATGCTCTCGTTGTCCAGGATCACGGCGATCCCATTCTCGTCGGCCTTGTTGCGCACGAGCTCCACCGGCGGGGTCAGCATGGACAGCAGCGGCTGCTGGGTGGACCTCAGCGGGTAGCGGTCGGCGTCGAGGCGGGACAGGGCCAGCACGTCGGTGGAGAACCGCGCGAGGCGCTCGATGTTGCGCTCGATCATCTCCAGGAACTGCGTCTGCCTGTCGTCCAGCTCGCCCAGGGTGCCGTCGAGGAGCAGGCCCACGGCCGATCGGATGGCCGTCATGGGCGTGCGCAGCTCGTGGGTCACCACGTCGATGAACTCCTGCTGCAGCTGGGTCAGCTCCTTGAGCTGCTGCAACACCATCTCCTTGGCCTTGAGGGTGCGCCGCACCTGCTCGGCCTTGCGCAGCTCGCTGATCAGCCGCTGGCGGCCGATGGCGTGGTGGATGGTGCGCGACAGCAGCTCGGCGTTGACCTTGGCCTTGGGGAGATAGTCCTGGGCCCCGAGACGGATCGCCTGGGCTCCCAGCTTGCGGTCCTCGAGGCCGGTGAGCACGACCACCGGCACGTCGGGCCAGTTGGCGTGCAGGGTCTCCAGGGTGGCCAGCCCGGAGGAGTCGGGGAGGTTCAGGTCGAGCAGGACCACGTGGGCGCCGCCGCCGACCAGCACCTCCATGCCCCTCGCGAGCCGCTCGACCTTCTCGAGCCGGAAGCGCGTGTCGCGGATGGAGTTGAGGCGATGCTCGATCAGCACCGCGTCCCCGGGGTTGTCCTCGATCAGCAGGACATCCACGGGCCTCTGCGTGCCCAGCTCGCCGAACACGTCGCTGTCGATCATGGCGCCTTCCCCGGTGGCCGAGGGGCCTAGAGGTGCTTCTCGAGGTGGCGCTTCTGATCCTCGCTGAGATCGCCGACGAGGTAGCGCACGATGTTGAGGATCGACGAGTTCTCGTAGGGCTTGGTCACGTAGTAGGTGGCCCCCATGATGTAGCCCTGGAGGATGTCCTCGTCCTGGTTCTTGGCCGTCAGGACGATCACCGACAGCTGCTCCAGCTGTCCAGGGTCCATGCGCTCGAGGACGGCGTAGCCGTCCACGTTGGGCATCATGAGGTCGAGGATCATCACGTCGTACCGCTGGCCGGCCGCGAGCCGGTTCAGCGCCACCTGGCCGTCCTCGGCCTCGTCCACGCCGTAGCCGTTGGCCGTGAGCAGCGTCGTGAGGTTCAGGCGGATATCGGGCTCGTCCTCGACGACGAGGATCTTCTTGTCGGAACGGGTCATGAGACCTCCCCTCGGGGCATGAAACCGGACGTCGGTGTTGTGATGAACTCCCCGTGGCCGCAGGTTATTCGCACACCCCCGGGGAGTCAATGGTCCGCCACGGTGGGGTAGGGGACCGTCTCCCAGCGCGACCATCCGCCAGGTACGCGGAACGTCCTGTACCTCACCTCCAGGCCGTCGGTGGTGACCTGGACCGTCCCGTGTCGCCCCGTGGTGAGGAGGCGCGATCCCTGGGCGCGGTAGCGAGAGACCACCGAGGCGCGAGGGAGCCGGTGCCGGTGGTGCGGGTCGAGGCTGGCGACGGCCAGCAACGGACGGACCGCCCCGACGAAGGGCGCGGTGCTCGACGTGGCGCTGCCGTGGTGGGGGACCTTGAGTAGAAAAAATAGAGAAAAATCAAAAGGATGAGAGGGCTAGAATCGAGATCTGATGAAAATATGATGAGATGTGAGGTTGATTAGCTTCGACTTCCTGCTAGAGCTTCACCTATTGCGCGCCGTCGAATGGCTGTCTTGTTGTGGAAATTGACAAAAACTTTACAAGCGACTGCCCTGGACCGTTCGATTGAACCCCCCACCATTGACCCGCTTGCTCACCAGTCCCCTCGAACGGAATAGCTTATAAAAACCAAGTGTTCGTATGGTAGATATAAGAACAGGAAGGGAAGCTCAGATGGACACCCTGAAAACCGCGTATGGGCTGTGCCGTCAATCCACGAAGAAGCAAGCACGTTCCCGACTCGGAATCGAAGCGCAGGAGGCAGCGATCAGAGATTTCGCCAGCAAGGAAGGCTTTGAGCTCCTGGACGTGGTGGTCGAGACGGAGAGCGGGAGTTTGATGGAGCGCCCGGTGCTTTCAGACCTCCTGGAGAGGGCGAAACGCAGCAACTCCTACGTCATCGTAAGCAAGCTCGATCGGCTCAGTCGAAAGGTGTCCGTCGTTGCGTCCCTGATGGACAAGGGCGTGCCCTTCCTCACGGTGGAGACGGGAACCGACGTAGAACCCTTCCTCCTTCATATCTACGCAGCCTTTGCGGAGATGGAACGACAGCGCTGCTCCACTAGGACCAGGGAAGCCCTTCAGAAGGCGAAGGAGCGGGGGACTAGGCTCGGCAATCCGAGATGGCAGGACGCGCTGGAACTGGCGGTGCGAGGCAACCGACGGACGGCAGATGAGTTCTCCAAGCAGGTCTACCCGATCATCGAAGAGATCAAGGAAGCCGGGGTGAGGAGCTACGCTGGCATCGCGCGCGCCTTGAACGCGCGGGGCATACGGACAAGGAGGGATGCGAAATGGCATCCTGCGACGGTGAGAAACCTCGTCTCTCGCGTCGAGCAGGTCTGAGTCTCCTCTCTACGCTCCTGACCGCACCCCTCCCACAAGTCCCCTTGTAGGTTTGCTAAGGTGCCAATGGTAGAGCACACACGTGGGAGGGACGCATGACCGAAGAGAAGAGCAAACGAGCGCAGATCGTCGCCTATTTCTACACCATCCCGAAGTCCCCCAAATCCACGACGACAATAGCCGGGTTGGGGCTGTTGGCGCTCATTTTTGGGACGATGACAGGTGCGGCGCTCATATTTGCTGGCGTCTCCCTGGCGAGTGCAGAAGGCTTCACTGAGGAGGTCACGATTGGGTTGGGTGCCGGAGTGGTGTTCCTCCTGATAGCCGCTGGCGGGTTAGCTATTGCGGTCGTTGCCGGAAAAAAGGGCGGAGCAGTCGTTCGGGCTCAGCGAGAGCGCATTCGGACGATTGAAACCAAGCTCGATGGATGGCTCGACGAGGACATTGATCGGGCAAAAAAGAAGGCGCTGGAGTCGTTCGGACTTTCCGATTCGGACCTGGTCCGCGAATCAGAAGCGGTTACAGGCGTTCGGCACTGGGAAACAAAGGGGCTCGTGAACGAGGCTCGGAAGGTCGGGACAGACAAGGTCTATCGATACAGCCCGATCGCAGTGATTCTGGTCATGTTCGGAAGCGACCAGCTGCTGATCTACGAGTTCATCCTAGATTTCCTCACCGGAAAGACGCTCAAGGAACGCTCTGCAGAGTTCTTCAACAAGGATGTCGTGTCGGTGATGACGAAGAACGACACGCTGCGTCTTCAGACTGCATTGAACACTCCTCTAGTCCTGAAAGATGCGAACATCTTCGAGATTGCGACTTCCGGCGGAACGAACGTCTCCCTGGTCCTCGACTACGCGGGCATGCTCCCCACTGGGACCAAAGCGGTGATGGGAGTCGAGCGAACGGAGAAGGCGATGCTCGCGATTCGTCAGCGGCTTCGGGAGAGCATCAAGACCAGTCAAGAGATCCCAGCACGGACTGGAAAGATGTTCTGCAAGTATTGCGGTGAACCGAACGCGAGTGACGCTTTGAGGTGCACTGCCTGTGGTGGTGTGATAGGTGAGTGAGCGAAGGGGGGGGCGAATGTCGAATCTGATAGACGGCGTCAGGCAACCAATTCGTGTTGCCGCAATAGTGGTTGCTCTTTCACTCTCGACGGTATGCTTCGTGGCTTGCTGTTGTTGTGGTGGGGATACGCTCGGTTCCACGACACGCAGCGGCGGACAATCGGAGCACAAGACGCAGAAGCAGAAGGACAACGACGCCTGCTGCAAGCGTTACGGGGGGGTGCCTACCGATTCGCCAGGCTGTCTTCTCACCAATGACGACGACGAGAGGCGTTATCGTGCCTGCATCAGATCCAAAGGATATTGACGAGGACCAACGAACACGGAGGGTCCGAGAGAATGTCGGAAGGCGGCGAGATAAGCAGTGGGTCGGGGATTCCTAAGAGTCTCCTCGTGAAACTTGCCTCCCTGTTTGTTGTCGTTCCCACAGTTTTCAGTTTGTTGTCCTGTCTTGCCGGAATATTATTGGTATTTTTGGACTACGGCACTTTCCTGCTCTCGTTGCTGTGAAGATGCGGTGCAAAAATGTCTAATAGCAGGCAAACGGTCTCCACGCTCTTCTTGCTGCCGTTTTTCCTGCTCGGTGTAGCTATACTTGTGATCGGCGTGCCGACGGGATTCATCATCGGCGGCGCTGCAACCATGCACGGTTTGGGAGCGTTTGATCCTCCCTATGCTGACTATTTCAATGAGAGGAGTGCGAATCACCAGGCAGAGAAGGCTCAACGCAAGGCTGAAGCTGAAAGCAGTGAATCCTCTCGGAGCACCAGTTCAGACAAAAAAGGGAAGAGAAGGGAGAAGAAGGACACAAGAAACATGTGCACCTGCATAAAGGCATGCGACAACCTCTATACGGGTTGGGACGACAGCGATAAGCATTTGGACTGCCTCGACAAATGCAAACGCGACAATCCCGATGGCGCATACAGCACTGCCGTTCGGTGCGTGAATAGCGGGACCAATTGCAACTATTGCGGCGGATAGCGCCGTCTGTACTCACTCCTCATACGCTCTCAGACCATAACAAACCCAGCGAGCTCCCTTTTTCTGAAAGAGAGAGGTGCGTCCTTTCGCGCGCTATCGGCGTCCGAGAGGGAGTGACCGGGCAATTCTGATCCCGGAGAGCCAATTGGGCATTGGGGGGAGGCTGTAAAAGTACAGCTATTCAGTGTACTTTACCCCTTCTTGCGGTGCTCCCCAATACCCTAATTTCTTGCCGAAGCCAATCCACAAATAATGCTCAATTATCCTGAACACACAACAATTCTCGATCTAGAATTACGCATAAGGAGATAGTTACCATGAATATGAGACAGAAGATTCACAATGCTACTCTCAAGCCAAGGCTCTTTGGCACATTCACGTTCAAAAACCAGCCAAGAAGCCGCTCAGATGCAGAGCAGATTTTTGCAGGCTTCTGCAGGAAGCTACAGAAGGAAACAGGTGCCCACGTGAAGCCGTGGGCAGGATACGGGGACGACCAACACCGTCCTCACTTCCACGCAATTCTCGCATCGGATGAACCGCTGGATATCAACGTTGTCAATGCCTTGTGGCGCGGTTCACGAGCAGGAGGGCAAGCGGAATGCTCGCCGTATGACCCGTCTCGTGGAGGCGTCGAGTACATCTACGAAAAGCATGACGGAGTTTGGTACAGCGTGTTTTGTCCGAAGCGGAATAGGTGCTGCGATGAAAGCTGTTACCACGAGCGCACAATCGCAGCGCTCTACAATGACGACGATCAGACAATGGAACACGATTTGATGGCGTAGACAATCTTGCTGTGACTGTTTTTGCAGGTCCGCTTGATTCCACGAACCGATTCCATTCATGTCATTCGATTGCAGATGCACAATCTGCCTTGGATTTCCTGTATCGATCGTCTGACAGTCGGTGCCAATCAGGAGAAATAGACAATGAAACAGAGCATATCGAAGAACAGAATCAAAGAGATATTGACGGAAGAGCTGAAAGCTATTGCCAAGGAGAAGAAATATCTTTTAGATCCTCGGCAAGATGACCCCCTTGGCTACAAAGATCTTCGTTCCCTCTCCTCTGGCATCGTTGAGAAGAAGCGAGAGCGCGTGCCCAACGCGTCTGTTGGAAATCCATACCACGACGAACAGGGGCGATTCTGCGATCCTCTCGGCTCCGCGGGCTCCTGGAGCCTGGTCAATGCGCCCTCCACCCCTGGCAGGCAGTCGGGACAAGCGAAGCGCCCTAACGCAAGTCGAGTTCAACAGTTCACCAACATTCGTTGCGGTCGAGGGGAGAAGGTTCGCTGCAAAGATGGAAGCGCCAAGTGGGAGAGCGTCCAGCGTTCCGACCTCGACTCCATGATCGTCGAAGAGCTGCTTCACGTCCTCCAGGTCCACGCGAATCAGGCTGGAATCGACATCGTTGAGGAGGGGCAGAGGAAGGAGCAGATCGTCAAGCTATGCAGTCAGCTCGGATTGTCGTTCCCTGCGTTCCTTCGGAAGCTGGACCTCATCAACAAGAGCCAGCAAGGAGATTTGCTTCCAGCGCGTGACTAGGGATACCGGATTATATCTATGTTGAAGACGAGTTGGCGCTGCAGGAGCATTTGGGGCGCTTTCAATGCGTGGTTGGATTTCCGAAGGATCGAGTTTCAGACAGCGTCGAAATTTGAGGTTGTTTCGTTGGGGATGTACTTTCCTGTGCGTGTTAGCCATTGTCGCATATTCACGGTGAGCTGGCTCTTATACCACTGTTCGATCATCCCTACAGACGTCCCTCCATTCTCAGCGAGGACATAGATTGGAACGCCATTCTTGAGGCGCATATCAAAATAGAAATGCCTGAGAGAATATGAAGATCTGGTCCGCCCATCTTCATCGTAGTATAAGTCGACCGATTCAAGGAGTTTCCTGAACGTGTGCTCCATATTCGCTGGTCTCTTCGAGTCGACGTCTGATGGAAAAATATAGTCATTGTCCTCTGGCGCTCTTGTGTATCGTCGCCAATCCTGTAGATGCTCCCAGGTTGAGGCGAAATCTCTTGAGATGACATCCCGAGTTTTGTTCACTTTCGATTGTCTTGCGGTGATGGATATGATCGTGAATTTTCCATCCTCGAAATGGCGTAGATCGACCTGGTTCCACTTCAGGAGCCGCGCTTCCTGTGGGCGCAAACCCGTGTTCGAGAGTAGGAGAACCCATGCCCAAAGGCGGATCCTCCTTCGTTTCACATCCGATCGGTTCGTCTTCCGTTGCCGCAAGCCGATAACAGCTCTGCGTAGCTTGTCGTACTGAGCGGGTGAAAACGATGGGCGCTTCCGAGATTCGATGTCTGGGGCGTCCTCGGTTTCGATCGTTGGAATGCGACCTATGATGCCCCTGCCCTTTGCCCACGTGAATATGCACCTCAATTGGGATCGTTCTTTATGGAGTGTTGCCCATGCCGGTTTCGGCGCGTAGTAGGTCGCTTTGGTCTCCCTAGTGTGATTTTTCACGCGCATGCCCCCACTTGAGGGACCGGTTTTTCAGGGGCATG
>CAYRNR010000227.1:0-10873 GCA_964425605.1 uncultured Rickettsiales bacterium
AGAAGAAGGGGCCGCACTACATCGAGCAGGACAAGTGCATCAAGTGCCGCGTCTGTTTCGAGGCGTGTCCCACCAAGTGGGCCGCCGTGCTGATCGATTGAGAGAGAACGCCTGAGGAGTTCGCCATGGCGAAGTTCAAGGTCCACAGCCCAACGCTGGGCACCAAGCTGCTGACCGCCGAGACGAACAGCAGCCTGCTGCGCGCGCTGAAGGACGGCGGGTTCGAGGTCCCCCACCTGTGCTACCACGAGGCCCTGTCCGAGTACGGCGCCTGCCGTCTGTGCCTGGTGGAGGTGCTCAAGGGGAAGAAGCGGAAGCTGACCACCTCGTGCAACTACCCGGTCAAGGAGGGCATCGAGGTCTTCCTGGACACCGACAAGGTCCGCGCCAACCGCAAGACCGTCGTCGAGTTGCTGGTCTCCCGCTGCCCCGACAACCCGATGCTGCAGGCCCTGGCCGAGGACCATGGCGTCGACGTCATGGCCCTGCCCTACGACGCCGAGGCCGACAGCTGCATCCTGTGTGGCCTGTGCGAGCGGGTCTGCCGCGAGGCCGTGGGCGCCGACGCCATCACGTTCTCCGGCCGCGGCGACCGCAAGATGCTCGAGCCCCCCTACGGCCCCCCGGCCGAGGAGTGCATCGGCTGCAGCTCGTGCGCCCACATCTGCCCCACCGGCCACATCCAGTGCGAGGACACCGCTCGGGCCCGGCAGATCTGGGACCGCGTCTTCCCCATGGTCCGCTGCACACAGTGCGGCAAGGCGTTGATCACCGAGGCCCAGCGGGACCACCTGGTCAGGACCAAGGGCATCCCGCAGACCTATTTTGACCTGTGCGACGCCTGCAAGCGGCCCGACGTGGCCCAGCGCTTCGCCACGGTGGGAAGGTAGGGAGGAAGCACGATGCTGGCCAAGAAGCTCTACGTCCAACCCGACCGCTGCACCGCCTGCCGCACCTGCGAGCTGGCGTGCTCGTTCCGCCACACCCAGTCCCAGGTCCAGCTCGGCGCGAGCCGCATCACCGCCCACGTGGTGGTGCCCGACGTGGACAACGTCCCCCTGGTCTGCCTCCAATGCGAGGAGGCCGCCTGCGCCACCGCCTGTCCTGTCGGCGCCCTCGCCCGCTGCGAGACCACCGGCGCCATCGAGGTCCACGAGGACCGCTGCGTCGGCTGCCGCCAGTGCGCCGCGGCCTGCCCCTTCGGCCAGGTGCGCTTCGACGATACCGCGCACAAGCCCTTCAAGTGCGACCTCTGCGGCGGCGACAACCCCTCCTGCGCCGCCTTCTGCCCGACCCAGGCCCTCGTCTGGACCTGAGCCCACCGCCCGATATCTCCCCCGGAATCCTCGAACCGAACGCGACCTGGCATCGGACTTGCTTTGGTCCAGGGGTATCGATTCAATCCGATCCTGGAGGAGGACAGTATGAGCAAGTCGTGGATGACCACCTTCGCATTCCTGGTGACCCTGGCCCTGGTGGGGTGTCCGTCGGACCCCGGTCCCGGTGGGGACGACGACGACACCGCCGGCGACGATCCGTGCAACGACGACGGCTACGTCAGCGAAGGCGGCGGCGCCCTGTCGTTCGTCCAGGACGACGAGGAGTGGGTGTCCTGCCAGGCCGTCGGAGAGATCTACGACAACCTCGAACCCGGCGAGCGGCAGGTGCTGGTCAAGGCCAGCGCGTACACCGAGGACGCGCAGGAGCTCGGCTGGGAGATCTACGTCTACTTCAACTACGCGCCCGAGGTGACCCTGCCCCTCACCTGCACCGGCTACGGCACCGACCCCGTGTGCTCCATCCAGCTGACCCACAGCGCCCAGAGCCAGGCGGCCTGCGCGTGGCAGGCCACCAACGATCCCGACGGCATGGCCATGACCGGCATCGAGGTGACCCTCGAGGAGATCACCGACACCCACATCGTCGGGACCTTCTCCGCCGAGGCCCACGACATGCCCACGTTCGGCTGCGGTGAGACCACCCTGGAGGACGGCAGCTTCGAGGCCCCGATCCTCGTGCAGATGTAGTCCGCCCGTCCGGACACCCGCCGCCGTTCCCGTCCGGTCCATCGGACAATCCGCAGCTCCTTTCCGCCGAATCGAGTCTGCTACGCTGCCTTCGAAGGACCCGAAGTGGCCAACCGACATCACCCCACGCCCCGCATCCCCCTCGCGGTCGATGCCGCGGCCCACCAGCGGCTCGTACGCTCGCTGCGTGCCCTCGGCTTCACCGAATCCGGCTGCGCCGTCCGCCTGGGCCTCGATCCCCTGCTGGGCATCCAGTTCCATCACGTGTCCGCAGGGCGGTTCGGGCACCTCGTCCGCTCCGCCGCAGGACCCGAGATGCCGGACGAGCTGCGCTGGTCGTCCTCGGACGATCCCTGCGACCTCCTCATCGGGCTGTTCCTCGCTAGCGAACCCGTCCCGCGGGCCTCCCTGGAGCGCGCGCTGGACGCCGCGGAGATCGAGACCCTCGTCGCCACCGGCCTGATCCACATCGACGGCTCGACCGCGCACAGCGACCTCAACCTGTTCCCCATCGGCGATCTCGTCCTGGCCACCGATCGCCCCGGACTCCAGCCCGGCATCAACCCCGTCTCCGCCCTGTACCCCGAGACCTACATCCTCTCCAGCGCCATCGATCGCAGCGCGCGACACCTCCGGACCCTCGATCTCTGTACCGGCAGCGGCGTCCACGCCCTGGCCGCCGCCGCCCACAGCGACCGCGTCCTCGCCGTCGACATCAACCCTCGCGCCATCGCCTTCGCGCGCTTCAATCAGACCCTGAACGACCTCCCCCCCTCCGTCACCTTCGCCGAGGGCGACCTCTACGCCCCCTGCGCCGGCCGCTACGACCTCATCGTCTCCAATCCTCCCTACGTCCCCTCCGTGAACCACCCCTCCGGCTCCAACTGGTTCAGCGGCGGCCCCACCGGCGAAGACCTCCTCTCTCGCATCCTCGCCGGCCTCGACGACCACCTCTCCGCCACCGGCGTCGCCCACCTCTACACGATGTTCGTCCACCACCCCGGCACCCCCTACCGCGACAAGATCGCCACCTGGCTCGGCGACCTCTCCCGCTGGCACGTCGCGATCCGCGCCGTGCCGTTCCCGTTCACGTCCACTGAGGCCCTGGACCCGAAGCCGGAGAGGTACGAGCTGGGGATGGTCGAGGTGAGGCGGTGTGGGGGTGGAGAGGATGCGAGGTACGTGGAGGAGTTGGGTCTGGACGTGAAAGCCTACGGCCCCACGTTGACGCGAGCTACAGGAGCAGTCGACCGCCGAAGTAGCCGATGATGCACGCCGCCACGACCACACCCAGGGTCAGCAGGACGATCTTGGGACTGGGCTTCCGTATCACGATCCAGGCTTCTTCTTCGTTTCGTTCGTCTTCCATGACGCACTCCACATCAGGTCCGGGGCTCGGCAGCGAGGGAAAGTAGCAGAGAATCGAGCTCCGGCGTGACGTTCGCCCGATCATAGACCAGTCCGAACCCGACCATCTCCTGGTCGTACAGGAAACCCTCCACGGAGAGCACGGAGCGGATGAGCGACTCCAGGTATTCGATGAGCTGCTCCAGGTCGAGCCCGAGTTCGGTGAGGTCGACGCCCATGGCCGCTTCGTACTGGATGACCAAGTGTTCCACGAGGTTCTGCGTGCACTCCGGAGCGCTGTGGCTCTCCTCGCACTTGAGCCCAACTCCGACCCCGCCGATGAACGCGACGGCCAGCCCAGCCGGGACACTGACCAAGCCCACGGCGACGGCCGCGCCGAACACCATCGCTGCATCGATGACGCATTGACCCCATCCGCAGTCGGAGCCGCTGTTGTCCTCGCGACCGATCGAGTTGTCGATTCCCGGGGTGTTGCCGGCGTCGCCGTCACTCCCAGGGGCGCTGTTGCTCCCCTCCGAATCCATCCAACCCAGGATGGCGCTCGGATCCACCGTGCCCGGGAACACCTCGTCGATCACATCCACGAGCCGCTGTGCGTCACAGCCATCGGAGTACTCCAGATCGAATTGACCCCACGCGTGGGACATTTGGATTTCACAGATGGGTCCTCGGTTGGGCTCGGCCCGGATCGTGATGTCGAAGTCCGAGTCGAGCAGGTCGATGTCCATCTCGAACCATCCCCAGTCACCCGTGCGCGGCTCTCCATAGAGCACCTCGACGTGCTCCTGCACATCGACGCGGACATCCTCCATGGCGAAGTCTCCCCACGGCGACTCCCCCCTCGGTTCCTGAAGCTCCAGTACGCCGTTCGGTGCGAGACCTCCGGCGGCCCGCGCGTGGACGGGCCCCATGAGCATGCTCCCCAGGAAGAGGTTGATCAGGGTGATAGCGGTGATGCTGATGAATTCGTGGCTAGTACGCATGGTCCGATCTCCTTTCGACCTATGCAGGAGCGAAGACCGTGCCAGGTGGGATGATTGGCTGACGCGGCTGGATCGTGGAACTCCGAGGGGAAGCCGAGCGACCGATTTTCGGACGGGCGACCGAGAATCGGTCGGTGGTCGCGGACGGGTCGACCATCACCTCAGGGCGGACACAGCCCCTCGATCACCTCGAGGACGTTGTTCTCCTCGCTGCACTCGTCCAGATCACCGTTACCGTCCCCCGGATCGTCGACCGCGAGCGCAATTCCACCGTAGGGGATCTGCTGGGTCGTGAGGGCGAAGACGTGCCCAGGGGAAGACGAACCGGGGGCGATCGGCGCGTCGGTCTGGAAGGAGCCGAGCCACGTGTATCCCGTGCCGTTGACCCAGTACAGGGACGCCCAGACGCCGGCGGGGAGTTCGGTCACCCCGGTGTTGCCCACATGGGCGACGAGGCTGAGGCGACCCTGGTCGCACTCGAGGGTGCAGATGTCACCGACGACCGCAGCCGCATCCACCTCGGGGAGGTGGTACGGGGTCGCGTCCTGCGCGCGGAAGGTGTTGTGGACGATCCAGTTCGCGGGTGGGTTCGACTGGATGATGCCGTCGTCGCTGGTCGAGGTGATGTCGTAGGCGTATTGGTTCCATATCGGGCGGGCGGGACGCCAGGACTGGTCCATGTCACCGATGACCGTGATGCCTTCTGGGCCGCCGAATCCGCCGGACGAGACGTAGACGATCTCGGCTTGATTGTCGCCATCGACATCGGCGGCGATCGGGTACTCACCGATCGTCATCGAGCCGTGCTGGGATCCTTGATATTCGACGTCGCCGGAGGCTCCGTCGAAGACCCACAGGTCCGTCTGGTCGGCGACCAGGATCTCGAGGGTGCCGTCCCCGTCGAGGTCGAAAGCCGAGGAGCCGAGCCAACCGGAGGTCTCGTCGTAGATCGGCGCCTGCCAGAGTTCGGCACCGTCGTGATCGAGCATGTGGTAGGCGTGGGAGGTCGCGACGCCGATCTCGGGCCGTGCATCGCCGTCCACATCGGCGAGGAGTGCGGGACCCACGTGGTCGCGAGGCAGGAACCTGCGCCAGACCACGGTGCCGTCATCGTCCTGGAGACGGACCTCCCCCGTGAGCGCCGTGACGACGATCTCGCCCGACATGTCCTCGTCGAAGTTGGCAACCGCCACGAATCCATCCGTTGCGCCGTTGTGCCAGATCGTGTTTCCGTCGGCGTCGTACAGCGCGTTGCCGACGACGACCTCCATGGCGCCGTCCTGGTCGATGTCCGCGGCTGCGGAGAGGGCGCAACACTCCAGCTCGAGCCCGGCTCCGACGCCGTGGGCTCCGACACCGCGAATGGAACCATCGGTGGCGTCGAGTATCCCGCTGCCGGCGACGACCTCTGGAGAGCCGTCCGCGTCCAGGTCGAACAATCCCAGCGCACCGTAGTTGATCCAATCGGAGTTCAGCCCGTGGTCGACCCGCCAGATCTCGCTACCGTCAGAACCGCGCAGGGCGATGTACCCGTGTTCGATCGCGGCGACGACGTCCGGATCTCCATCGCCGTCGATGTCGCCGATCGCTGGGACCACGGACTCGAACTGAGCATCACTGCGGCTCCACTCGACCCCCGATCCGTCTCCCGCGAGCACCAGCAGCTCCCCGTGGTAGTGGGGGATGTACACGATGTCGGGGGTGTCGTCCTCGTCGATCACACCGTTGCCGTCGTCGTCGGTCAGGCGGGCTACCACGGGGGTGACGAGGGATCCGTTCAGGGTGTGGTCGCTCCATTCGATCATCGGAGTGAACGTGCCGCCCTCGTAGGGCTGACCACACGCGTCATCGACCTCGACCTCGACGGGCTCGGTGTCCGGTTGGGGACACTCGGGCACGGGCGGTATGGAATCGTCGTCGTCACCCTCGGTCGTGTCGTCGTCGTCTGGAAACACCAGCGCCGTGGTGTCGTCGTCTCCGGGAGGCACAGCACCTCCGAGACATCCACCCGCGGTGGCGATGCCAGCGAGCACCAATGGAAGGAGCTTTGCGTCCACTTCGTCCCCGATCTGGACTCCGTCTACGATGCTAGACTACCTGCCTTCGAATCCCCACGAGAAAGGAAGCCCCGATGCGTCACATCCTCGTCGCCCTGTTCGTCTCGCTGTTGTTCGTGACCCCTGCGCTCGCGCTGGAGGCGGGATCGCCCGACGCCGACGAGCTGGAGCGGTTGGTCCAGTCGCGCCTCGATGGTTCTTTCGACAAGGGCTTGCTGCGGGTGGTGGACGTGGAGCGGGTGCGGAGCTTCACGCAGCATGTGGCGGGGGACGACCGCGAGCGGATGATGGTGTTCTTCGAGGTGGAGCTGAAGTTCACGCGGAGCTACGACCTGTCGGACTGGGATGCGCTGAGCGCGGGGTCGCTGGTGTGGATGCTGGGGACGACGCCGGATGGGATACGGGGGATCGACGCGGATGGGAACCGTCGGGGAGATGTGCTGCAGGTGGCGGCGACGATGCCGTTCGCGCGGGAAGGGGAGGAGTGGGTACCCACCGGCGCGGACACGCGTGCGAGCAAGGAGCCGTCGGCCGAGGAGCCGATGGTGGAGGAGGCCCAGGGGGTGGGGCAACTGGAGCGGATCGCGGATCTGATGGAGCGCAGCGGCCAGCCGGGCATGGAGTCCGAGGCCCAGCAGCTGAGCCGCGATCTCGATCACGTCATCGCGATGTCCGAGAGCCGCGCGGCCCACGCGAAGGGCTTGCTGCGTCTGGCGACCGGATCGGAGACCGGCGAGTACCACGCCCTGGGCAACGGCCTGGCCGAGCAGCTCAACGGCGAGTCGGAGACGTTCCACGTGGTGCCGACGGGCGGGAGCGCGGCGAACTGCGCGATGGTGTCCCAGGGGCAGGCCGAGGTGGCGTTGTCCCAGAACGACATCGCGTACATGGCGTACCAGGGCAGTGGGCTGTTCCTGGGCGAGATGAAGATGACGAACCTGCGGGCCGTGTGCTCGGTGTTCCCCGAGGCGATCCAGATCGTGACGTTGGCGGATTCGGACATCGGCTCGGTGGCGGACCTGGCGGGGCGCGAGGTGGACCTGGGCCCGGACGCGTCGGGCACGCGGTTCAACGCGGCGCAGTTGCTGGAGTCCGTGGGTGTGCAGATGGGGGACCTGGGCCGCGTCCAGGGCAAGTCCGTGGGGGACGCCCTCGATGACCTGGTGGCGGGGACGGTGGACGCGGTGTTCGTCACCGGGGTCTACCCCTTCTTCGAGATCTCGGCCCACGCGGCGCGCACGCCGCTGAAGCTGGTGGCGCTGACCGAGGAGCAGGTGGGGCAGCTGTGGCAGGAGGCGGCGTTCATGCTGCCGATCACCATCCCGGCCCACACGTACCAGGGACAGGAGGAGGCGGTGCGCACCGCGGGTGTGACCGCGTTGCTGCTGACCCACGATCAGATGCCGGACGAGACCGTCCAGCAGCTCCTCGACGGCATGCTCAACCACGGTGAGGCGCTGTCCCAGCACAGCGTCCAGGCGTACTTCATCTCGGCGGCGACGGCGGATCGTGGGCTGTCCATCCCGCTGCACCCGGCGGCCAAGGCGTACCTGGCGGGGACGAACTGACTCAGCGCTCGGTGTAGCTCGCCATCACGTCGCGGCGCAGCAGCGCGTACAGGCCCCATCCGCCGAACGGCACCATGCAGCTGGTCATCCACAGGCAGCAGCCCACGAGGGCGGCGATCCAGCCGACCTTCCAGCCCTTGAGCAAGCCGACCGCGCCCACGATGAAGATCGCGGCGAAGCCCCACAGGAAGCAAGACGCCACGCCGCCCATGACCAGGCCGAGGGCCCAGTTGTAGGGGATGTGCGCGAACTCGGGGTCGTTGGCCGCGCCGACCGCGCCGCCGAGGGGCATGATGGCGCCCATGAAGAGGCAGGCGGTGCCATAGACGGTCTGGGCGATGGCCAGGCCGAAGACGTGCCCGTCGCGAGGGGAGGGGGGGGCGTTCACGGCTCCTCCGCCCTGGGGCGGTTCCGCCTCAACAGCTGCCCCCGCAAGAAGACCGCCTCGATCTGCTGCGAGTCCTCGATGTTCGTGGTGGGATCGCCGCGAACGAGGAGCAGATCAGCCCGCATGCCGGGTTCGATCGTGCCGTAGGTGCGGGGGACGCCGAGGAGATCGGACCAGATCTGCGCGGGGAGGGATGTGGCACAGAAGAGGGCCTCGGATGGGGTCAGGCCCGCGGCCACCAGGTGCTCGAGCTCCTCGTGGAGCGAGCCGCCCAGGGTGAGCCCCATGTTGGGGGAATCGGACCCCGCGAGCAGGGTCACACCGGCCTGGTGGAGGGCGGCGGTGTTGGCGTGGAGGTGCGGGATACCGCGAGCCACCGCGCTGTCTCCCTCGTCCCAGACCTCGGGCTTCTCCACTGGGTGGGGAGCCTGCAGCGCGCTCCATTTCGACGGGTGGGTGGTCTCCCGCTCGAGGTCGCTGTAGTGGGTGAAGTCGTGGAGGTTGTCGAAGAGGTGGTAGGTCTCGAAGACGACCATCGTGGGTATGACGAAGGCGTCCCGTTCGAGGAGCGCCGCGGGAAGGTCGGGATCCAGGGGCTCCTTGTACACGTTGTGGACGAGGGCGTCGCTGCCTGCATCGAGGGCGGCCCTGGCGTCGGCGTTGGCGCCCACGTGCGCCACGACCGCCACCCCGTGGGCGTGGGACCGGGCGACGACGGCGCGGAGCGTGGCGTCGTCGGTGACCGGCGCGGTGGGCGGGATGGCGTCGACGAAGACCTTGGTCAGGCGGGCGTCCTGGGCGAGGTGCGCGTCGAGGGCGGCCAGGTCTTCGGGGCCGTCGAGCTCGTGGACGAGCTGCGGGACGAACGGCCGCAGCGGAGGGGCCAGGACGCTGCGGATGAACTCGCGGTAGGGCACGGGGTGGGCGCCGGTGCTGGTGAACCCCATCCCCGCGTGGATCAGGGACGGGCCGATACGCTGACCCGCGGCGAGCTGGTCCGCGAGCTGGTTCATGCGGCGCGTGTCCCAGCCGCTCATGTCGACGATGGTGGTGATGCCGGCGTACAGGGCGGCGGACAGGGTGAAGTCGAGGGTGGGGGGCGTGGCGAGGTTCCACGGTACGATCATCGTGCCGGTGACGTGGACGTGGGAGTCCACGAGCCCGGGCAGCAGCGTCTTGCCCCGGCCGTCGATGACACGTGCGCCGCGGACGCTGAGTGGTTCGCCCGAGAGCTGGGCGATGACGCCGTCCCGGACGAGGACGTCGGCGTGCACGAGGACGGGATCGTCCACCACGCCGGTGAACACGGTCACGTCGCGGATCAGGTACCCGGAGTGGGGGATCGGGGCCGGGACGACGAGGGTCCGATGGCCGCAGCCAGCGAGGACGAGACAGGTGGCGAGCATCGCGAGGAGAACAGCGCGCAAGGGGACCTCCCGGACGCACCAGGATACCCCGGGACGGGAGGGGAAGGTCAGTGGTAGATTGCGCAGAGCACACAACCCAAGGGCGCGCGACGAGGGCGCGCGCCCGGACCTCTAGAAAGGGATGAGGGACATGGACAAATTGAGTACGGGTCTCGTCGCGTTGGTCGCGCTGGCACTGATCGCGGGTTGCTGCGGAGGTGGCAAGTCGGACGCCGAGCTGGAGGACGCCCTGGACAAGGCATTCGAGGAGGCCTTCGAGGAGATGGCCAAGGAGGCCGGGGAGGCCGTGGAGGAGGCGGCGGCCGAGACCGGCGGCGGTGGCGGCGGCCCGTGCGAGGAGTACTCCACCTGTTGCTCGGACTACATCGACGCCCTGGGCAAGCTGCCCGGGTACCCGGCCGAGTCGGTGGACATGGCCAAGCAGGGCTGTGAAGCGGTGGAGCAGCTCAAGGGGACGCCCGGCGGCGACGAGGCCTGCAAGACCTCCCTGGACGCCCTCAAGCAGGGCATGGAGGGGATGACGGCATTCCCGGGCTGGGAGACGCCCGCCTCCTGCAAGTGATCCCTCGGTCAGACCGCTAGCTTCCGCCACCTGGAGATCCGCTCCAGGACCAGCCCCACCACAAAACCCACCGCGAGATTGGTCGCCAGGGTCACGCCGAGCATGGCGATGGCCACCAGCAGGTCGTCGCGTCGCTCGAGATCCAGGAGGGTCAGGGCGAGCTGGGCGCCGGCAAACGCGAGCAGGGCGCCCATGACGGCGAACGGCAAGGTGGTGAGCACGGCCGTGGCCTGGTCGCCCACGAGCAGGCCGACGACCAGGAAGGCGCCCCCGATCATCAGGTTGGAGCCAGCGGTCCGCGCGCCGAAGCGGTGGTGCGCGGCCAGGCCGCCGGCGCCGTGGCACAGGGGCATGCCGCCCAGGGCGGCGCAGACCAGGTTGGCCAAGCCCATGGACAGGGCCAGGGCGCGGACGTTGCACCGCCGCGCGACCTCGTCCCCGAAGTACTGGCGGGTCAGGTCGGCCTGGGCGACCACCGCGTTGCCCAGGGTCA
>CAYRNR010000228.1:0-10860 GCA_964425605.1 uncultured Rickettsiales bacterium
CGTACTTCGCCGTGCGCAGCGTCGTGGCGGTGTACATCATGCAGGCCGACGAACCGGGCGGTCTGCACTTCACCGCCGCACAAAAGGGCACCATCTACGCTTGGTGGTTCATCTTCCAGTCGGTGTTCCCCATGTTCACCGGCGGCTTCGCCGACCGCTACGGCTACAAGAAGACCCTGGCGTTCTCGGTCACGCTGAACATCACCGGCTACGTGATGATGGCGTACATGACGTCGTACTTCGGCTTCTTCGCCGGCATCCTGGTGCTGGCGACGGGGACGGCGTTCTTCAAGCCCTCGCTGCAGGGATCGCTGGCCGCGAGCGTCAACGAGCGCAACTCGTCGCTGGGCTGGGGGATCTTCTACTGGGTGGTCAACATCGGCGCGGTGACCGCGCCGCAGCTCGCCGGCGTCATCCGCTCCCACAGCTGGCAGTACCTGTTCCTGGCCTCGGCCGCCATCACCTCGCTGAACTACCTGATGCTGTTCACGTTCAAGGACGTGCCGTCGGGGGCCAACAAGACCGACGGGCCGCTGGCGGTGTTCAAGCGCACCGTGGTCAACATCGTCGAGCCACGGCTGATCGCCTGGCTGCTGATCATGAGCTGCTTCTGGCTGATGATGTACCAGCTGTGGGACCTGCACCCGAACTTCATCACCGACTGGATCGACAGCGGCGCCATCGTCCAGGCCCTGCCCATCCCCGAGTTCTGGTGCCACGAGACCGACCGCGGCGTGCAGGTGTTGCAGGAGAACATGATCAACCTCAACGCCGCGCTGATCGTGCTGTGCATGATCCCGGTGTCGTGGCTGGTGCGGCGGATGCGCACCCTGTCGGCGATGGTCATCGGCATGCTCGTGGCCACCGGCGGGGTCCTGATCTCCGGGTTCACCCCCAGCGGCTGGATCTTCTTGCTGGGCGTGGTCTTCTTCTCCTTCGGCGAGATGCTCACCGGGCCCAAGAAGCAGGAGTACCTCGGCCTGATCGCGCCGCCGGGCAAGAAAGGCCTGTACCTGGGCTACGTCAACATCCCCGTGGGCATCGGGGGGTTTGCCGGCTCCAAGCTCGCCGGCTACCTCTACGGCCACTACGGGGACAAGGCGGTGCTGGCGCAGAAGTACCTCCTCGAGCACACGCCGCTGGGGGAGGGCAAGCGCTGGGACGGGGATCCCGACGCCCTGGGAGGGCTGCTCGGGGTGGAGCGCACCGGCGCCATGGAGACGCTGCAGCAACACGTGGGCCTGGACGCCGTGGCCGCGACCCAGCTGCTGTGGGAGACCTACACGCCCCACCTGTACGTGTGGATCCCCATCGCGTCCATCGGCGCCCTGGCGGTGGTGGCCCTGCTGATCTTCAACATGATGGCGCGCCGCTGGACCGACATGAACGCCTGACCGTCCGGCTTCCACAAAAGCCAGAGAAACCACAGAAACCTTGATCTCCCCCCTGCGTGATTCGTATAGTTGTACTTAGCGGGAATACCCAGCGCCCGACGCGGGGCGGCGAGGTCAGGAGGCATGGCGGTACCCATCGACACTGGAAAGATCACGGCCCAGAGGCGGGACGACGAGTTCGAGCTGATGCTCGAGGAGATGGCCTCGATCCTGGAGACCGACGAGGACCTCGACGAGGACGGCGGCGTCGCGCTGCTGGCCGACGAGGCCATCCACGACCTGCGCGACGACGAGGTCGACCTGGGCGAGGAGTACTTCAACCTTCGGGACGGTCCCGTGGTCATCGGCGCCCCGGTGGTGGACCCGACCGTCCGCAAGAACGAAGCCCCCGAGCAGGAGACCCAGGAGATCCAGCTGGTGGTGGACTACCCCGCCGACGAGGCCGGCAACCACGTCGTCGAGTTCCGCCTGACCCCCGACGGCGACCGCGACGTGCTGTCCCTGGACTTCGACTCGGTGGACGACGAGCCGGACGAGGACGAGGAATCCCAGCCCTCGCTGAGCAAGTCCACGGTGCGACGGCGCCTGGGCAAGCTGCTGTCGGTGTTCCGCGACGGCTCCTGATCCCGCCACGCCCAGCACCCAGCACGGGTTACGATGGATCCCGAGGGGTCCACATGAGCGCCAAGGGGGTCGACACCCCGGTCTTCCGCGACTCGTCCACCCTGTCGCGGTGGCTGCGCCGGGGCCTGCGCACCTTCGTCCTGCCCACCTTCGGTTCGGAGCACCGCGACGCCTACGACGAGCAGTTCGACGACGCCAGCCGCAACGTGGAGGTGGCCGTCGAGGGCGCGCTGAACCTGGTCAACCGCCACTTCCTCAAGTCGCTGCCCATCCTCGGCGGCGTGGGCAACTGGCTGACCAGCTACTTCGGCGCCCAGGGCGGCGCCAGGGACCGAGATCGCTACCTGGTGTACACCCAGCACGACGAGCGCATCCCGTTCCGGCCCGACCAGGACGTGCTCTACGCGTACATGGTCTGCCAGATCGCCTACCTCGCCAACGAGCTGGCCGACGTGCTCGACCGCTCCGAGATGAAGGCCTTCGCCGGCGGATTCGTCGAGCTCAACCGCGTCGGCGCCGAGTGCTTCCACGCCCACCCCTCGGTCATGCCCCGCTTCCTCGGCCACGACCGCCTGGCCCTGCGCGTGGTCCAGCGCCTGGACCAGCCGCTGAACTGCTGCCCCAGCCTCCACATCGCCTACGCGCTGCTGCTCGACAACCTCGCGCGCACCCTGCGCGACCGCGCCGAGGACAAGCGCGAGGCCCTGGACTCGGTGCGCACGGTCACCCTGGCCATGTTCAACTCGGTGCTCTACACCAAGCAGCACTCGCTGCTGGACGTGGCGTTCGGCATCCTGTGCGCGCAGATCGTGTTCGAGGCCCGCTACGAGGGCGCGTTCGACGATCTCACCCACGCCTTCGCCGCCATGCGCGGCGAGCACCCCATCCCCTACGACGAGATCATCGCGATCCTCCGTGAGGCGCGAGGCATGCACCGCGCCGGCGCTCCCCTCGCGGACACGCTGGGGCGGTACCTCGGCGAGCACGGGTATCGGACGGTACCGCCGGACGAGGAGCTCGGGCTCGCGTATCTGGACACGCGCACCCGCGAGATCGTGCACGTGCGTTGACCGCGCGAGCGGTCTGTTCCTACGATGACGGACCGCGCCGGGCACCCCGGCGCGCCAATCACCAGGAGCGTGCCATGGGCTTCGAGACCATCCTCTACGACGTGGAGGGCGGGGTCGGGATCGTCCGCCTCAACCGCCCCCACCGCATGAACGCCGTGATCGAGCAGATGTACGCCGAGCTGTGCCAGGCGCTGGAGCTGGCCCAGGCCGACGACGGCGTCCGCGCGCTGGTGTTGACCGGATCGGTGCTGAAGCGGCCCACCGGCGACAAGCAGGCGTTCTGTGCGGGCGCGGACCTCAAGGAGCATGGCGCGGGCACGCGCACGCCGGAACAGAAGCGCCAGTACATCCTCGAGGCCCACGAGACCACGCGGCGGCTGTACACCTGCACCAGGCCGGTGATCGCCGCGGTGAACGGCCCGGCGCGCGGCGCGGGCGCGGAGATGGCGCTCAACTGCGACTTCGTGCTGATGGCCGACGGGGCGTCGATCGGCTTCCCGGAGACCTCCCTGGGCACGTTCGTCGGCGGCGGGGTGACCCAGCACCTGAGCCGGCTCGTGGGGATGACCCACGCCAAGCGGCTGGTCTACACCGGCGCGGTGCTGGACGGCCCCGCGGCCGTGGACCTGGGCTTGGCCCTGTCGAGCCACCCCATCGACGAGCTGCTGCCCGCCGCGCTGGAGCTGGCCCGGCAGATCGCCGAGCAGGCGCCCATCTCCATCGCGTTCGCCAAGCAGCAGATCCAGGACGCGCCGCAGCGGGATCTGGAGACGGTGCTGATGGCCGAGGCCGACGCGATCCTGGCGTGCATGACCACCGCGGACTGGCAAGAGGGGGTGGACTCGTTCGCCCAGCGCCGCAAGCCCGTGTACCGGGGGCAGTGACATGGGCCTGAAGCGAATCCTCCAGGCGCGCTCCGTGGCCGTGATCGGCGCGTCGAAGGTGGAGACCAAGCGCGGCTTCCAGGCCATCCGCACCCTGCGCGACGAGGGCTACGAGGGCGTGGTCTACCCGGTCAACCCCAAGGAGGACGAGATCCTGGGCTTGACGTGCTACCGAAGCGTCGGCGAGATCCCCCACCCGGTGGATCTGGCGCTGATCACCACCCCGGCGCGCACCGTGCCGGGCATCCTCGAGCAGTGTGCGGCCAAGGGGATCGCCGGCGCGGTCCTCATCGCCGGCGGGTTCGGCGAGGCCGGTGACGAGGGGCGGGCGCTGCAGGGGCAGATCGCCGACATCGCCCGCCGCACCGGCGTGCGGCTCATCGGCCCCAACACGTCCGGGATGATGAACGTACACACGCGCATGAACCTGGTGGGCCTGCCCGACGTGCCCGCCGGGGACCTGGCGCTGCTGTCCCAGAGCGGCAACATGGCCCTGGCGCTGATCACCGAGGCGCGCCAGGAGACGCGCAAGGGGTGGTCGTACTACGTGGGGGTGGGCAACGAGGCCGACCTGCACTTCCACGAGCACCTCGAGTTCCTCCGCGACGACCCCGGCACGGCCGCGGTGATCTGCTACGTGGAGGGCATGCACGACGGCCGGTCGTTCCTGGCCGAGGCGGCGGTGACCACGAGGATCAAGCCCGTGGTCCTGCTCAAGTCGGGGCGTTCGGAGACCGGGCGCAGCGCTGCGGGCTCCCACTCGGGATCCCTGGCCGGTTCCTCGGAGGTGGCGCGCGCCGCCCTGACGCGCGCCGGCGTGATCGTGGTCGAGCGCACCGACGAGTTGCTGGCCGTGGCCGAGACCCTGTCGTGCCAGCCCCCGGTGGCCGGCAGCAACATCGCCATCCTCGCCGACGGCGGCGGCCACGCGACCATCGCCGCGGACGCCCTGACCGATCTGGGCGTGACCATGAATCCCCTGGCCGAGCAGACCCAGCAGCGGCTCGCGGCGATCCTGCCGGCCGCCGCGCGGGTGTCCAACCCCGTGGACGTGGCCGGCGGCACCGACGCCAGCCCGGAGCTGTTCTCCGACTGCGCGCGCATCCTGCTGGAGGACCCGGGCGTGGGCGGCGTGCTCGTGGTCGGGCTGTTCGGCGGCTACGGCATCCGCTTCGCCGCCAGCCTCGCCGCGGGGGAGGAGTCCGCGGCCGGGCATATGGCCGCGCTGGTGGAGGAGACGGGTAAGCCCATCGTGGTGCACAGCCTCTACAAGTCCAGCGGCCCGCGGGCGCTGCAGATGCTGCAGGAGCGCGGAGTCCCGGTGCAGGGATCGCTGGAGGTGGCGTGCGCCTGCGTGGGTGCCCTGGCGAGGCGGGGCGAGATCCTGGCCAGCGACGCGCCGCCGGACGACCTGACCCTGCGCTGGCGCGAAGGCGCCCTGGACCGCGGGCGGGCGATCTTGGACGCGGCGCGGGCCGACGGCCGCGACGCGCTGCTCGAGCACGAGGCGCGCGAGCTGCTGGCCCTGCACGGCGCCTCCGTGGGGCCGGGCTCCCTGGCCACTACCGCCGAGGCGGCCGTGGCCGCGGCCGCGGAGTTCGACGGTCCGGTGGCCCTGAAGCTCGTCTCCCCGCAGATCCTCCACAAGAGCGACGCCGGCGGCGTGGCCCTGGGGCTGGACAGCGCTGACGAGGTGGCCGCGGCGTTCGACCGCATCGTCGCCTCGGCCCGCGCCTACGATCCCGGCGCCGAGGTCCGCGGTGCGCTGGTGTCGCCCATGGCCGATCCCGGCGTGGAGGTCTTCGTCGGCACCAAGGTCGACGACCAGTTCGGTCCGGTGATCCTGTTCGGCATCGGCGGTGTGCTCGTGGAGGTGCTCGAGGACGTGGTCTTCCGGGTGCTCCCGGTGACCGAGCGCAGCGCCGCCGGGATGATCGACGAGATCCGCTCCGGCAAGCTCCTCGACGGGTTCCGCGGCCAGCCCCCCGCCGACCGCGGGGCCATCGCGCAGCTCCTGGCCACCGTCTCCGAGCTGATCCAGGCCTACCCCGACATCCTCACCATGGACCTCAACCCCGTGCTCGCCCACGAGCGCGGCCTCACCGCCGTGGACGCCCGCATCCTCCTCACCCCCGCCTGAACGCTGTACGTCACCGCCGTGTGTGCCCCATGTGAGGGGCGTGTGAGCCGGGATCCCCGGATCCTCGGGCACACTGGTTCGTGATGGTCACGCAACGTTTTTAGCAACCATTCGAAGGGACACATTCCAATGACTTCTCAGGCGATCACCACGGCAATGGCTACCCTCCTCACCCTGACCCTCGGCGTCTGCGCCCATGCCCAGCCCCGCCAGGCCGCTGACCTCTCCACCCACCGCGCCGGCGAGGCCAACCCCGAGGTCCTGCTCGCCATCGACGGCTCGCTGCTGCTGCACGAGCTCGACCGCGAGCGCTTCAACCGCCGCAACGACGCCGAGTACTACCCCGAGGTCTCCCTCGAGATCGAAGACGACCACCCCGAGGGCCCCGTCGGCCCCGCGGACGAGGTCATCGTCATGGACATGGAGCTGACCTGCGTCGCGCCCCACCAGCGCCGCCTGCTCGACGGCCTGCGCTTCTGGTGCGAGGTGGACATCGACGGCCACGACGCCGGCCCGATGGTCTGCGGGATGACCACGTGCGGCGAGGCGTCGGGCTACGGCTGGGACGACTTCCTCACCGAGTTCGACTCCGAGGCCGAGGTCATGGAGCCCGAGGGGGCCATCGACGTGGTGATGTCCTGCGAGCGCTGAGACCCTCCCAAACCCGCGCCCGCCTCCCCTCCTCCCTCAGCCGACGCCCCCCGACGCCGTCGAGTAGGTCCCCCCGAACACATAGATCCAGTACCCGTCCACCTCGACGTAGTCCCAGATGGGCTGGGTCACCGTCAGCGTGGCCCCGCCCGATGGGATCTGTCCGAGCTGGTTGCCCGGCACGGTGAAGCTGCCGTCGTTGTTCGCCTCGCAGTACACGGTGCCGTAGTCCTCGCCGCTGGACGAGGAGACGCTGATCCAGACGGAGTCGGCGTCTCCGCCGCTCCACTGGATCTCGAAGTCGCCGCTGGCCTGGAAGTTCTGGGCGATGGGCGGCGACGTCAGCTCGAGGTCGACGGGCAGCTCGACGGTGGTGGTGAAGGCCGAGAGATCTGCGCCGGCCGCGGACACGTCGTAGGTGGAGCCCGGGACCGGCTGGTCGCCCCCCGGGTGGAAGATCTGGCTGTAGGACACGATCCCCGCGGCGGACGTCGGCTGGACCGTGAACGAGAGGCCGGGTCCCTCGACCGTGATCGGACCCGCGGACAGGTACTCGTACTCGCCCTGGGTCCCGCCCATGAGCTCGTCGTAGGTGTACGTGGTCACCACGCACTCCTCCGGACCGCTGGGCATGCCCGTCACCACGCCGCCGGTGGGCGCGACGAGCTCCTCGAAGAACATGGCGTTGAAGCTGCCCCCCTCCAGCACGCCGCCCTGGCCGTCGGGCATCCGGTACAGGGTGATGCTGACGCTGCCGTCGGTGGACTCGGGGGCCGTGTCGTCGTCGTCGTCGCCCACGGCGTCGTCGTCGTCGCCCACGGCATCGTCGTCGTCGCCGCCAGCGGAGTCGTCGTCGCCGCCGTTGTCGTCGTCGTCGTCCGAGTCCGGGCAACCGGGCAGGAGGAACAGGGTCAGGAGCAGGGAGAGGATCAGGGGCGAGGGCTTCATCAGTTCTTCACTCCAGTTGCCGATAGGCTGGTCATTCCGGACAGGTAGATCCAGCGGCCGTCCACCTCCACGTAGTGGAACATGCTCTGACTCAGGGAGAAAGTCGCGGTCCCGGACGGGAGCTGGTTCGCGAGGTTGGCGGGTACGGAGAAGCTGCCGTCGTTGGCCGCCTGGCAGGAGACGTACCCGTACTCGAATCCGTCGCTGGTGCTCAGGTAGATCCACACGTCGTCGGAGTCTCCGCCGGTCCACTGCACGTCCAGGGCCCCCTCGAGGTGGAACGTCTGGCCGGGGTGGGGCGAGGTCAGATCCAGCTCCAGCGGCATCCTCAGCGCACCGTGGAACGGGGACAGGTCGGCCCCCGAGGAGTCCACCTCGTACTGCTGGCCGAAGACCAGCTGGCTCCCCAGGGCGAGCTCCTGCTGGTACGACACCAGGTCGCCGGGGTACTGAGGCTGGACCGTGAACGGGTTCCCCCCCGGCCACACCACGGTCAGAACGCCCGCGTCCAGGTAGGCGTACTGTCCTGCGGAGCCCCCGTTGAGGTCGTCGAGGTCGTACAGGGTGATCGCGCAGTCGTCGGTGCCCGCAGGGGTGGCGAACTCCAGCGTCCCGCTCGGCTCGACCACCACGTCGTAGAACAGCGCTCCGAAGTAGGCGCTCTCCAGCACCCCACCCATGCCGTCGGGCATGCGGTAGTGGCTGATGGTGATGCTGCCGTTGATGGAGTCGGGGACCACGTCGTCGTCGTCGTCGTAGATGTCGTCGTCGTCAGCTTCGCTATCGTCGTCGTCATCCCCCACCGCGTCGTCGTCATCCCCCACCGCGTCGTCGTCATCGCCCACCGCGTCGTCGTCGCCGCCGGAGCCGGTGTCGTCGTCGTCACCGGCGCGGTCGGGAGGGCATCCGAGGAGCAGCAGTGTCAGGACCAGCGCGTGCGGCGTGAATCGAACCATGGACACCTCCTCACGAGAGGCTCGCGGCGATCGCGTCGGCCACGACCATCCCCTCCGGCGACGGGCGCAACCTCTCGCCGTCCAAGACTACCAGCCCCCCGGCCGCCTCGTACTCCTTGCTCAGAACCTTGTGCTGGGGTAGTGCACCGCGCAGTAGAATGCTCCCATGGGCAACGCCTGCAACAGGATGGCCGAGCGCCTGCAACTGGCACTGGACATGCACGAGACGGGTGTGGAACTGATGCGTGCGCGCTTGCGCCGAGAACACCCCGACGCCGACGAGGCCGCGCTCGACGCGATGTTGACGAGGTGGTTGCGGCAGAGGCCGGGAGCGGAGTTCGGGGACTCCGCAGGAAGCCCCCGCCCGTGGACGAAGTCGTGAGCCGGCTCCTTCGGGTCCTCTCGGACGTGGCGAAGTTGCTCGACTCGCAGCAACTCGACTGGGCACTCGTGGGAGGACTTGCCGTTTCGGCACGCACGGAGCCGCGCTTCACACGGGATGTCGATCTGGTCGTGTCGGTATCCAGCGACCCGATCGCCGAGGGTCTTTCGCGCAAACTCCTGGCCGCCGGATACTCCATCCTCTCGACCGTTGAACAGGACGCCACGAGCCGCCTCGCCACCATTCGCCTGGAGCCGCCCGGGGAACCAACGGGCGGCGTGGTCGTGGACCTGCTCTTCGCGTCGTCGGGCATCGAACCGGAGATCGCCGCGGGTGCCGAACGGATCGAGATTGCAGGTGGCCAGATCGTGCCGGTCGCCACGATCGGACACCTGATTGCGCAGAAGGTCCTCTCGCGCGACGACGAGAGCCGACCTCAGGACATCGCCGACCTCCGCGCGCTCCTGAAGGCCGCAGACCGCACGGATCTGGACACGTCGAGGGATGCATTGAGGCTCGTCGCGTCGCGCGGATATGCGCGTCAGCGCGACGTTCTCGCCGAGTTCGAGCGGCTCACACGAAGCTGACTCGCCGCACCTCTTCCCAGCTCACGCACCTCCTCAAGAGAGGCTCGCGGCGATCGCGTCGGCCACGACCATCCCCTCCGGCGTCGGGCGCAACCTCTCGCCGTCCAAGACGACCAGTCCCTGGGCCACCGAGGAGCGGAGGAATGCCTCGCGGTCCTCGCCCACCAGGTTCCGGGCGACGCCGTCGGACGTGCGCAAGCCCAGCATCAGCATCTCCAGCCGCGCCTGCTCGGCGTCCACCTCCTCGACACCTTCGGCTGCGCTCGGGGCTGCGAGGTACTGCTGCACGGATCGCGCGTTCCACCAGCGGCGCGAGCCGTCGAAGGAGTGGGCCGACGGCCCCAGGCCCAGGTAGGGGGTGCGGCGCCAGTACTTGGCGTTGTGACGGGAGCGGTGGCCTGGGCGAGCGAAGTTGGAGATCTCGTAGTGCTCGAAGCCCGCGGCTCGGAGCGCCGAGGACGTGGCGAGGAACAGGGACCGGGAGTCCTCGTCGTCCAGCGGGGTGATCTCCCCAGCGCCCACTCGCCTTCCCAGCGGCGTGTCCGGGGCAAAGGTCAGCTGGTAGCACGACAGGTGCTCCGGCCCTAGATCCACGGCGCGAGCGAGGGTGGCCTGCCAGGCATCGGCGGACTGGCCCGGGATGCCGTACATGAAATCCAGGCTCAGATCGTCGAAGCCGGCCCCGCGCGCCGCGGCCACCGCGTCGATGGCCTGGCCAGCGTCGTGCCGGCGGCCCAGCCAGCCCAGCAAGGTGTCGTCCAGGGACTGCACGCCGATACTCAGGCGGTTCACCCCGGCCTCGCGCCAGCGCTCCAGGCGTCCGACGACCAGATCGTCGGGGTTGGCCTCGACCGTGATCTCGGCGCCGGGCTGCAGGTGCTCGCCCAGGGCGCCGACCAGCTCGATCACCGCGGCGTCAGACAGCACGCTCGGTGTGCCCCCGCCCAGGTACAGCGTGTCGAAGGCGCCGAACCGCTCGCGGTTCAGGGCCATCTCCCGGATCACGGCCGCGACGAACGCACGTTCGTCACCCTCGACCACCGAGTAGAAATCACAGTACGCACATTTGCGGACACAGAAAGGGACGTGGAGATAGAGGCCCGCCGCCTCAGCGCTCATCGGTCTTGAGCACCGAGATGAACGCGGACTGGGGGATCACCACGTTGCCCACCATCTTCATCCGCGCCTTGCCCTTCTTCTGCTTCTCCAGCAGCTTGCGCTTGC
>CAYRNR010000229.1:0-10858 GCA_964425605.1 uncultured Rickettsiales bacterium
GGCGTATCCCCAGCCGGCGGTAGCGCATGAACGCGCCCTTGGCCCGGTTGGCCTCGCGGTCGAAGCAGATGGTCAACGCCTGACCGTCACCCACGTCGTCGCCCTGCATCAGGGGCACCAGGCTCTCGCCGGGCAGGTCCGCGGGGATCGGACGGTACAGGAGCTCGAGGATGGTGGGGAGCAGATCGATGTTCTCCACCACCTTGTCCACCGTGGTGCCGGGCCGCACGGAGCCGGGCGCGACGATGGTCAGCGGCACGTGGACCGAGGGCTCGTACAGGTGGGCGCCGTGGTTGAAGTAGTAGTCGTGCTCGGTGAGGCTCTCGCCGTGGTCGGCCACCACCACCACCACCGTGTCCTCGCCCAGGTCCCGCTCGACCACGCCGTCGAGGAGCCGCCCGACCTGCACGTCGGTGTACGCCACCTCCCCCTTGTACTGGGAGACCGGCCACTCCAGATCGGTGATGCCCTCGAGGCTCGGCAGGAGGTACTCCGCGATGCCCGTGGCCTGATCCATGGTGTTCACCGACGGATCGCGCGGGTCCCCCTCGTAGTAGCGGGTGTCGTGGGGCGGCGGCGGGGCGTAGGGCCCGTGGGGATCGAACAGATGCACCCACAGGAAGAAAGGCTGCTGGGGATCCACCGTGTCCAGCCACGCGAGGGCGTCATCCACGGTCACGTCCCCGCGGCGCTCCACGTCCGACAGGTTGCCGAACCGCACGCGGAGCTGGTCCCAGATCCGCAGCAGGGACAGCTCGAACACCCCCTTGGGCTGCATCAGCGCGTCGTCGTAGACCTGGAAACCCCGCCCGTAGCCGAACGCGCCGTCGAGCACGAACGCGGACACGAACGCCGCCGTGCGGTACCCGGAGTCGCCGAGGATCACGGGCAGGACCGGCACGTCGTCGGGCACGGCCACGCCGTTGGCCAGGGTCTCGTGGGTCCAGGGGTAGGTCCCCGAGAGGATCGACATGTGCGACGGGCCGGTGATGGGAATCTGACAGTACGCGCGAGTGAACAGGGCGCCGCGGCCCGCCAGCGCGTCCATGCGAGGGGTCGGATCGCCCGTGGCGCCCAGGGCGCCCATGTGGTCCGCGCGGAACGTGTCCAGGGTGACCAGCAGCAGGTTCGGGGCTTCCTGCGCCGCCTCGGCCTCCGGCGAGGAGAGGCGCCCCCCCCACGGGGTGAACCAGGTGACGAGCACCAGCGCCAGCGCCCAGGCCTTCCACAGGGCCACCGCGGCGGGGGGTCTGCGGCTGGACGCCAGGACCACGCCGATCAGGGGCAACCCGGCGGCCAGCACCGACACGGCCACGGCCGCATACACGCCGCCAGGGAGCAGCTGGACGTCGCGCCCGAGCACCGGCTCCTTGACCAGCCGCGCCAGGGCGGTGACCAGCGTCAGCGTCGCGAGGGCCATCGCGCCAGCGGTCAGCGGCGCCCTCATCCGCGACGCGAACCCGGCGAGGACACCGGCCGCGGTCCCCAGGAGCGCCCCGGACAGGATGCCGGTGAGCAACAGCACGCTCACCTGGTCCGCCCGCAGGAACAGCACGGTACGATCCCAGGAGCTCAGGCCATCCAGCAGGCCCCATACGGAGCCCACCACGAGACAGGTGGCGACGCCGGCGAGGAAGGGGCGGGGCTGAATGTGCGACATGAGAGGCCTCAAAATGGCCGAGGGTCAGGGCCCTGTCAATTGCTCCGTCTCGCTCAGGACACCCTTCGATTTCCCCTCATACCCGCGCGAGCGATTGTGGTAAGTTGCTGCAGCCCGCCGGGCAGGGTGGGTCGGGTGCGTGGTCGAAATCCACGCTCTCGGGGCCCCGGTGGAACGAATTGGTAGCTCGTCCGTTTCACCGGTGGACGCGCCCGCTCGGAGGAGCCGCCATCTAGCCAGAGGTGTTCGCAATGGGGACGAGAATCCTACGGATACTCCTCACAGGTTCTTTGCTGACCTGTGTGTCGGCCTTCGCCATCACCGCATCCGCCCAGACCTGTGGGGTCCTGGAGCTGACCGGTGGCGGCAAGAAGATCACCAAGAACGTGGTGGTCAACATCACGTCGCTGGTCGTCAGCGAGGTCGACATCCAGGGCGACTTCGAGTTCACGATGCAGCACGGTGCCGAGGAGTTCGACAACGGCTGCCCGGCCAGCACCAGCTGCTTGACCAAGTTCGCGGACAACAACGGCTACGAGCGCCTCATCGTCGGCTCCGTCCTCGACGGCAGCGGCGACGACTCGTTCAAGATCAAACTGCGTCTGTACGATCCCAGCGACAAGTCCTACGAGCGGACCATCGAGGACGAGGTCCACACCAGCCCCGAGCAGATGCTCACCGAGATCCCGCCCATCGTCGGCGAGCTCCTCACCGGCGTGCGCCCCAAGTCCGCCGCCGAGCTGATCGCCGAGGCCGAGGAAGAGGACATGAGCCTGGAGGTCGACGTGGACCTCCTGGCCATGGAGGACGACGACCTGCTGGGCGCCGACTTCGACTTCGGTGCGGGCGAGGAGGACATCGGCCTCGTCGATCTGGACATGTCGGAGGAGGAGATCCGCGCCAAACAGGAGGCCGAGCGCCGCGCCGTCGAGGAGGAGGAGCGCCGAGCCCGCGAGCTCGAGGAGCGCCGAGCCCGCGAGGAGGCCGAACGGAGGGCCCGCGAGGAGGAGGATCGACGACGACGGGAGGACGCCGAGCGCCGAGCCCGCGAGGAAGAGGAGCGCGAGCGACGAGAAGAGGATCGCCGAGCCCGCGAGGAAGAGGACCGGCGGGAGCGAGAGGAAGAGGATCGACGGCGTCGCGAGCGCGAGGAGGAGGAGGACCGGCGGCGGTACGAGGAGGAGGACGACGAGGACGACGAGGATCTGATCATCATCAGCGACTCCAACGAGATCCTCATCGGCGAGGACGACGACTACGACGACTACGACGACTATGACGACTACGGCCGGGACGACTACGACGACTATGACGACTACGAGGACGACTACGGCCGCGACGACTACGAGGACGACTACGAGGACGAGGACGAGGACGATTACGAGTACGGCCGGTACGAGGACCAGTACGAGGACGACGAGGACGACTACGGCCGCGACGACTACGACGACTACGGCCGGGACGACTACGACGACTACGACGACCGCGACAGCCGCGGCGGCACCACCTCGAGGTCGAGCGACCGCGACGGCTACTCCTCCCGCGACCTGGACCGGGGGCGCACGAGCCGCGCCGGCGCCACCGCGCCCGGCAGCCAGGACGTGGCCCACGTCTGCATCAAGGCCTCGGCAGGCGCCGTGTTCTACTACCAGGGGTTCTTCAGCTACGGCGGCGACATCGGCATCCACGTCCACCGCAACGTGCTCATCGACGTGCAGTTCAAGGGCTGGACGGCCGCGGCCATCATCGACGGCGAGGACAAGATCGTCACCCTGATCCCCCTCGCCCTCGGCGCCAGCTACAAGTCCATGAAGGGCCGCTTCCACCCCTACATCGGCGGTGACGCGGTCTTCGTGCTCTACCAGGTGCACCCCGAGACCGGCGCCCGCTTCGCCCCCGGCTTCAAGGTCCGCGGCGGCTGCGACTTCAAGGTCACCGAGTCCTTCGGCTTCTTCGTCGCCGGCAACCTCGGCTTCGCCCACGCCAAGTACATCACCGACATCGACCCCGACCGCCCCCAGACGCAGTTCATCGGCGACTTCGGCGCGGGCATCATGATCCAGATGTAGACGGGTCCGGGCCTACCGCTGATAGCGGTTCACCATCCTTGCGTGTTCCCCGTAGCTCTCCGAGAAGTGGTGAGATCCGTCGTCCTTGGCCACGAAGAACAGGTACCCGGTGTCGTCGGGATACAGCGCCGCGTGCAGGGCGCCGCCGCCCGGGTTGGCGATGGGCCCCTTGGGGAGCCCCGGGTGGACGTAGGTGTTCCACGGGTGGGGGTTGCGGATGTCGGACTTGTGGATGATCCCGTCGTAGTTCTCGATGCCGTAGATGATGGTGGGATCGCACTCCATCTTCATGCCGATGCGCAGCCGGTTGTGGAAGACGCTGGCGACCAGGCCGCGTTCCTCCGGCACGCCGGTCTCCTTCTCCACCAGCGAGGCCAGGATCACGATCTCGTGCCGTGACAGCCCCAGCTCGGCGGCGCGCGCCTCCTCCTCGGGCCCGAAGTGGGCGTCGAACTGTGCCAGCATGGCCTCGACTACGTCCTCCTCGGTGGCGTGCCGCGAGAACCGATAGGTCTCGGGGAACAGGTAGCCCTCGAGGTCGTCGGCCTCCACGCCGGCGCGCTGTCGCACCTCGGGATCCCGGACCAGCTCGAGGAATCGCTCCCCGGACCAGCCGAGGCCAGCCGCCTCCACGCGCAGGGCGATCTCCAGGAAGCGCAGGCCCTCGGGGACACCGAGGGGGTAGGTCATCTCCGGGGCGTTGTGCAGCGCGTCGATCACCTCGTCGGGGGTCCAGTCGGTGCGGAACTCGAACTCGCCGGCGCGGATGCCCGGACCGGCCTCCCGGTAGCGCAGCAACAGGTAGAAGTGGTCCGCGTCGGTGACCACCCCCAGGGCGTGGAGCTGGTCGGCCACGGCGCGTCCAGAGGTGCCCTGGGCGATCTCGACAAGCACCACGTCCCCCTCGGCCGCCGGCGGCGTCGAGAGGAAACCCTGGACCTTCGCTCCCACCACGGCGGCCGCGCCCAGCGTCGCCAACAGCACCAGCAGCAGCACGCAGCCCAACCCCTTGAGCCACCGCCGTCCCTTCCCCGTCTCGCTCATCGGCTCGTCCTCTCGTACAATCTCCGCATCATGCCGACAGCCATCCTACTCTCCCAGGGCAACGAGATCGTCACCGGGCAGCTGGTGGACACCAATTCAGCGACCCTCGCGGCCCACCTCTTCGGCCTCGGGTTCGAGGTCGGCGGCACCGCATCGTGCGGCGATCGGCTCGAGGATATCGTCGAGACGCTGCGCTTCGCCACCTCCAGGGCCGACCTCGTGATCTCCACGGGCGGCCTGGGTCCCACGGCGGACGACCTCACGGCCGAGGCCGTGGCCCGCCTCGTGGGCGAGCCCGTCCAGCTGAACGAGGAGGCCCTGGCGGGCGTGGTGGCCGCCTTCGAGCGCTTCGGCGCGCCCATGAGCCCCACCAACCGCAAGCAGGCCATGCTGCCCTCGAGCGCCGGCGTGGTCCCCAATCCCCAGGGCACGGCGCCGGGGTTCACCGTGGAGACGAACGACTGCCTGTGCTTCTTCCTGCCCGGCGTACCGCGCGAGATGAAGGTCATGTGGGAGGCCAGCGTGCGGCCGGCCGTCATGGAGCGCTGGCCCCTGGTCCGTCCGCTGACGGCGGTGTTCCGCGTCGCGTCGGCGGGTGAGTCCAACCTCCAGCACCGGCTCGGCGCCCTGGGCGATCTGGGGGAGGGGGTGGAGCTGGGGTTCCGCACCTACATGTTCGAGAACCACGTCAAGCTGCTGCTGCCCGCCGCCGCCCGCACCGAGGCCTCCGCCGACGTGTTCGAGGGGGCCAGGGCGCGCGTCCGCGAGGCGCTGGGTAACGACTGCTACTCCGAGGAGGAGGACGAGAGCCTCGCCGCGGCCGTCGGCCGGATGTTGACCGCCCGGGGTCAGACCGTGACCACCGCCGAGTCGTGCACCGGCGGCCTGCTGTCCTCCCTGATCACGTCGGTGAGCGGCTCCTCGGCCTACTTCGAGCGCGCCTTCGTCACCTACGCCAACGCGGCCAAGGCGCAGCTGCTGGGTGTGCCCGAGGATCTCCTGGAGGAACACGGGGCGGTCAGCGAGCCGGTGGTCCACGCCATGGCCGAGGGGGCGCGGGAGCGCGCCGGGGCGACCTGGGCGATGGCCCTGAGCGGCATCGCCGGCCCCACCGGGGGGACCGAGGACAAGCCGGTGGGGACCATCTACGCCGCCGTGGCCGGACCCGCGCGGACGCGCGTGCGAAAGCTGCGGCTGTTCCGCGACCGCGACCTCAACCGCCGCCTCAGCGCGGCCATCGCCCTGGAGATGCTGCGCCGCGAGATGCTGCGGGCCGACGGGTGACCCGGATCCGCGCATTCGTCGCCGTCCCCCTCCCCGGCGACCTGGTCGGCGCGTTGATCCGCCTGCAGGACCAGCTCCGCCCGGACCTGAAGGCCTCGTGGACACGCGCGGAGGCCATGCACCTCACCCTGCACTTCATCGGCGACGTGGCGCCCTCGTCCGTCGCCGGAATCACCGCGGCGCTGCGGAGCCACTGCGCCGGCGTGGACCCCTTCGCCGTGTTCGCGCGCGATCTGGGCGTCTTCCCCGGCCCGCGCCGGCCGCGCGTGCTCTGGGCCGGGATCGACGACGCTGCGCCCCTCCTGGAGCTCCAGCGCGGGCTCGCCGGTCCGCTGCGCGAGGGGGGCGTGGAGCTCGACAGCCGCCCCTACCGGCCTCACCTGACCCTGGCCCGCTTCCGCAAACCGCTGGGGCGACAGGACCTGTCGTTCTTGAGCGCTATCCTCCGAGGTGAACAACGGGATTTCACGAGCGTGCCCGTCGAGGAGGTCCGGCTCTACCGCAGCGAGTTGCTGCCCGGTGGAGCGCGATATTCGGTGCTCTCGAGAGCGCCGCTATCCAGGTCCACGTGAGTGGGAGTTGAAACCCGCGACGACACGCGTTACAAAGGGTATGTACTGAACACCTGAACAGTAGAGCGTGGAGTGAACGATGGCGGCATCAAAGAAGCGCAGAATGCCCACTGGGGACATCCACAAGGGCGCCCTCGACCTGGCGATCTCGAGCATCGAGAAGCAGTACGGCAAGGGTTCCATCATGCGTCTGGGCGAGGGCAACCCGATCCTCGACGGCGTGCAGGTGATCCCCACGGGCTCCCTTGGGCTCAACATCGCGCTGGGCGTGGGCGGCGTGCCGCGGGGACGCGTGGTGGAGATCTACGGACCGGAGTCCTCGGGCAAGACGACCCTGGCGCTGCAGATCGTCGCCGAGGCCCAGAAGACCAACGGCATCGCCGCCTTCATCGACGCGGAGCACGCCCTGGACGTCAAGTACGCCAGGAAGCTCGGCGTGGTCACCGACGACCTGCTGGTGAGCCAGCCCGACACCGGCGAGCAGGCCCTCGAGATCGCCGACACGCTGGTGCGCTCCGGCGCCCTCGACGTGGTGGTCGTGGACTCGGTCGCCGCCCTGGTCCCCAAGGCCGAGCTCGACGGGAACATGGGCGACAGCCTCCCCGGTCTCCAGGCCCGCCTGATGAGCCAGGCCCTGCGCAAGCTCACCGGCAGCATCAACAAGAGCAAGACCACCGTCATCTTCATCAACCAGATCCGCATGAAGATCGGGGTCATGTTCGGCAGCCCCGAGACTACCACCGGCGGCAACGCCCTGAAGTTCTACTCCTCGGTCCGCATGGACATCCGCCGCATCGGCGCCATCAAGAAGGGCGACCAGATGATCGGCAACCGCACCCGCGTCAAGGTGGTCAAGAACAAGCTCGCCCCGCCCTTCCAGGAGTGCGAGTTCGACATCATCTACAACGAGGGCATCAACTACGCCGGCGAGGTGCTCGATCTCGCCGTCGCCGCCGGCCTCATCCGCAAGTCGGGCTCCTGGTACAGCTTCGGCGAGGAACGCATCGGCCAGGGGCGCGACAACGCCGTCCTCTTCGTCCAGGAGAACCCGGAGATCATGACGGATCTGGTCGACCAGGTCCTGGAGATCAAGGGCATCAAGGAGCGCCTCAAACCCGCCCTCGTGGAGTCCGCGCCCGCCTGATCCCCTCCCCTTTCCTCCCCGCCCCATCTCGGGCATATTGGTCTGTGGACGTGCCCATGGACATCGACGAGATACTTCAGATCGCGGTCAACAACGGAGCCAGCGATATCCACATCCGGGTCGGGCTGCCGCCCATGTTCCGGGTGGCGGGTTCGTTCCGGCCCCTCAAGACCGCGGAGCGGATCACGCCAGAGGAGGCCACGCGGCTGGCCTCGTCGGTGATGAGCCCTGCCCAGCGAGAGCGCTTCCAGCGGTTCAGCGAGCTGGACGCCTCCTACGGCGTCAAGGGTCTGGGGCGCTTCCGGATCAACGTCTTCCGCCAGCGCATGACCGTGGCCATGGCCATCCGCGCCGTGCCCGCCCGGATCGCCACGTTCGAGGAGCTGCAGCTTCCCCCGGTGATGGAGCGCGTCGCGGCCAACACCCAGGGGCTGGTTCTGATCACCGGCGCTGCGGCGTGCGGCAAGTCCACCACCCTGGCCGCCCTGGTGGACTTCATCAACGGCAACCGCGCCGGTCACATCCTCACCATCGACGGCCCCATGGAGTTCGTGTACCGCGACAAGCGGTGCATCATCAGCCAGCGCGAGGTGGGCGTGGACACGCCCAGCTACACCTCCGCCATCCGCAACGCCATCCGCCAGGACCCGGACGTGATCGTCATCGGCGAGCTGATGGACGACGAGACCATCCGCGGCGCCCTGACCGCCGCGACCGGCGGACGCCTGGTGCTGTCGACCCTGTGCACCTCCGACGCCGCCGAGACCATCAAGCGTATCGTCCGCGCGTACCCCGCAGACGAGCGCCGCCAGGCGCGTGCGCAGATCGCCGCCGTGACCCGCGCCGTGGTCAGCCAGCGCCTCGTGCGCCGGTCCGACGGGCTGACCACCCACCTGTTCACCGAGGTGCTCGTCAACACCCCGGCGATCCACGACATCCTCGCCGCCGAGAACCGGATGCACGAGCTGCCGGACGCGCTGGCCGAGGCCCAGGAGTCGCGGGGCACCCAGACGTTCGACCACTCGGTGATCGAGGCGTTCCGCCAGCAGCTGATCACCCAGGAAGAGGCGCTACGCTACTGCTCCAACCCCGACAACTTCACCCTCCAGCTCGCGTCGACCGACAGCGGCTGGTCGGCGACCTAGGGACGCCCCCGGTTCCAGATTCCGAGGCCACGATGAACGTCCAGGACATCCGAAAGCTGTTCTTGCAGTACTTCGCCGACCGGGATCACACGATCGTGCGGTCCGCCCCGCTGATCCCTCAGGGTGATCCCACCTTGTTCTTCACCAACGCCGGCATGGTGCAGTTCAAGAACGTGTTCTCGGGCAAGGAGAAGCGCCCCTACACCCGCGCCACCTCGGTCCAGAAGTGCATGCGCGTCAGCGGCAAGCACAACGACCTGGAGAACGTCGGGCGGACCCGCCGCCACCACACCTTCTTCGAGATGCTGGGGAACTTCAGCTTCGGCGACTACTTCAAGGAGGAGGCCATCGAGTTCGGCTGGGACTTCCTCACCCGGGTCATGGGGCTGCCCGCGGATCGCTTGCTGGCCACGGTCTACCGGGACGACGACGAGGCGTTCGATCTGTGGCGGAAGTACCTCCCGGCCGAACGAATCGCCCGCTGCGGCAGGGCGGACAACTACTGGTCGATGGGGGATGTGGGCCCGAACGGCCCGTGCGCGGAGATCCACTGGGACCTGGGCGACGATTACACCCCGGACGACGAGCCCGACCCCTGGGGCTTCGGCCACGACGCCGGCCGCTACATGGAGATCTGGAACCTGGTCTTCATGCAGTACTTCACCGACCGCGAGGGCAACACCACACCGCTGCCCCGCCCCTGCGTGGACACCGGCATGGGCCTCGAACGCCTCGCCGTGGTGATGCAGGGCGCCGAGAGCAACTACGAGACCGACGAGCTGGCCCAGCTGACGAAGCGCGGCGCCGAGCTCGCCGGGCTGACCGGGGACATCTCCGTGGACCAGCGCACCAGCCTGCGCGTCCTGGCCGACCACGGCCGGGCCACCGCCTTTTTGTTCGCCGACGGGGTGATGCCCTCGAACGTGGACCGGGGCTACGTCCTGCGCCGGGTGATGCGGCGCGCGATCCGCCACGGCGTCAAGCTCGGCATCGACCGCCCGTTCCTCCACGAGCTGGCCACCCACGTGGTCGAGGTCATGGGCGAGGCCTACCCCGAGCTGGTGCAGTGGCGGGAGAAGATCGAACGCTTCACCCTGGCCGAGGAGGAGACCTTCCGGCGCACCATGCACCGCGGCCTCGAGCGGCTGGACCTGGCCTTCGAGCAGCTGCCCGACGGTAGCGAGCTCCCCGGCGAGACGGTGTTCGTGCTCCACGCCCAGGACGGCTTCCCGCCCGACCTCACCGCCGTGATCGCAGCCGAGCGCGGCTTCGGCATCGACGACGCGGGCTACACCAAGGCCATGGAGGAGCACAAGGCCGTGTCCGGCGGCATGGGCACCGGCGACGACGCCGCGGATGCCCTGAGCACCGGCGGGGACTTCGGCGGGCTGGCCACCGCGTTCTGCGGGTACGACGAAGACGAGGCGAGCGGCGAGGTGCTGGCCATCCATCGCGGCGGCACCCACGTCGACGCCGCCGAGGAGGGCGACGAGGTCGCGGTCGTGCTGGACCGCACGCCCATGTATGCCGAGCGCGGCGGCCAGGTCGGCGACACGGGCACCCTGCGCTCCGACGACGCCGAGGTCCAGGTCACCGACACCGTGCTCGACGGCGAGACCATCGTCCACCTGGGCGAGGTGGTCCGTGGGACGATCCAGGTCGGCCAGACCCTCGAGGCCGAGGTGGACCCGGCGCGCCGGAGCGACATCCAGCGCAACCACACCGCCACCCACCTGCTCCACGCAGCGCTGCGCCGCGTTCTCGGTGACCACGTGGCCCAGCAGGGCTCCCTCGTGGCCCCCGACCGGCTGCGCTTCGACTTCAGTCACGTCCAGGCGGCCACGCCGGAGCAGCTCGCCGAGGTCGAGACACAGGTCAACGCCCAGATCCGCGCGGACCTGGCCGTGGACACGGTGGAGACCTCCTACGACGACGCGGTC
>CAYRNR010000230.1:0-10670 GCA_964425605.1 uncultured Rickettsiales bacterium
GGCCCGGTGGTGGCCAACCGCGACGTGGATCTCGAGGTCCAGCCCAACACGGTCCACGCCATCGTGGGCGAGAACGGGGCGGGCAAGTCCACGCTGATGAAGGTGCTCGCCGGCGTGCACCGGGCGGACACGGGCGAGGTGTGGATCGGCGGCCAGCGGCTGGCCAAGGCCGATCCCAACGAGGCGACCCGCCTCGGCCTGGGCATGGTCCACCAGCACTTCATGCTCCTCGAGCCGCTGACCGTGGCCGAGAACCTGGTGCTGGGCCGCGAATCCACCCGCAACGGGCTGCTGGACCTGGACGCGGCGGCGAGCGCGGTGAGGGAGCTGGGCGAGACCTACGGGCTGCCCGTGGACCCCCACGCGAGGGTCGAGGACCTGTCGGTGGGCGAGCGCCAGCGGGTGGAGATCCTCAAGGTGCTGTTCCGCGGCGCCGAGGTGCTGGTCCTGGACGAGCCCACGGCCGTGCTGACCCCTTCGGAGGTGGACGCGTTCTTCGGCATGTTGCGGCGGTTCGTGGAGCAGGGCCGGACCGTGATCCTGATCACCCACAAGCTCGACGAGGTGATGGACATCTCCCAGCGGGTCACCGTGATCCGCCGCGGCGAGTCCGTGGCCGAAGTGGAGACGGCCGAGACCACGCCTCAGGAGCTGGCCCACCTGATGGTGGGACGCGAGGTGCTGCTGCCCGGCGCGGACGACCGGCAGGACGAGGTCCAGCGGGGGGACGGGACGCCGTCGCTGCGGTTGACCGACCTGTGCGTGGCGGGCCGCGGCCGCGACGCGGTGGACCATGTATCGCTGGACGTCTGGCCGTTCGAGGTGGTGGGGATCGCCGGGGTCCAGGGCAACGGCCAGGCCGAGCTGCTCGAGTGCATCGCCGGGCTGCAGCGGGCGCGGAGCGGATCGGTGAACCTGATGGGGGTGGACGTCACGGCGCGGACGCCGCGGCAACGCCTGGAGTCGGGACTCGCCCACATCCCGGAGGACCGCCACGCGCGCGGCCTGGTGCTGGACTTCTCGCTGGAGGAGAACCTGATCCTGGGGCGCCACAGCCGGTTCAGCCGCTGGCTGGGCCTGGACCGCAAGGCCATCCGCGAGCGCGCGGAGCAGCTCATCGAGCGCTTCGACGTGCGGCCTCCGCTGCGCGAAGCCCTGGCCTGGACCCTGTCGGGCGGCAACCAGCAGAAGGTGGTCGTGGCGCGCGAGATGACCGACGGCCCCGCCGTGCTCCTGGCCGGGCAGCCCACACGGGGCGTGGACGTGGGCGCCATCGAGCAGATTCACGGGCGCATCCGCGAGGCGCGCGACGCCGGCCTGGGCGTGCTGCTGGTATCGGCGGACCTGTCCGAGCTGCTGGCCCTGTCGGACCGCGTCGCGGTGATGTACGAGGGGCGGTTGGTGGCGGAGATGGACGCGGCCGACGCCACCGTGGCCCGCCTGGGCGAGCTGATGACCGGAGCGGACGAGTGAGCCGCGCCACCGACCCGCAGGCTGCGGCCCGCCGCACGGCCCTGGCCGAGATGCGCACCGCCGTGCTCGCCCCGGCCATGGCCCTGCTGATCGCCATGGCCGCCGGCAACGTGCTGATCCTGATCTACGGCGAGTCCCCGGCGCGCGTCTTCGGCGCCCTGCTGGAGGGCACCTGGGGCAACGCCTACGGCATCGGCCAGGTGCTGTTCAAGGCCACTCCGCTGATCTTCACGGGCCTGGCCGTGGCCATCCCGTTCCGCGCCGGCCTGTTCAACATCGGCGCCGAGGGGCAGCTCGTGCTGGGCGCGCTCATGGCGGGGCTCATCGGCGCGTCGCTGCCCGCGGGCACGCCGTGGATCCTGGCCATCCCGCTGGTCGCCGCGGCCGCCGCGCTGGCTGGCGCGGGATGGGGCAGCATCCCCGGTGCCCTCAAGGCGCGCTTCGGCGCCCACGAGGTCATCACCACGATCATGCTCAACTTCGTGGCGCTGGCCCTGGCCAACTACCTCGTCGCGACCCACTTCCACCAGCCCGAGACCCTGCACACCGCCCCCATCGTCGAGGGCGCCCGCCTCAGCCGCCTCGGGGCGTTCCTCGACCCGCTGCACGGCAGCGCGTCCAACACCGCGTTCTTCTGGGCCCTGGCCACGGCCGGTGTGGCCTGGTGGGTGTTGTTCCGGACGTCGGTGGGCTACCAGATCCGCACGCTGGGCCTCAACGCCCGCGCCGCCGAGTTCGGCGGCATCTCCCTGCTGCGCATCTCCACCCTGGCCATGGCCATCGCCGGCGGCTGCGCCGGCCTGGTCGGCGTGAACTTCGTCCAGGGCTACAAGTACTACTACGAGGACGGCTTCTCCGGCGGGGTCGGCTTCATGGGCATCGCCGTGGCCCTGCTGGGCCGCAACCACCCGTTCGGCGTGGTGCTCGCGGCGCTGCTGTTCGGCACCCTGTCCCAGGGCGGGCTGGCCATCAACGCGCTGGTGCCCAAGGAGATCGTCGAGATCCTCCAGGCCGTGATCATCCTCGCGGTGGTGATGGCCTCCAAGGAGGTCCGCCGGGTCCTGCTGCGAGAAGGGGAGGGGAGCTGATGGAAGCCTTCCTCTCGCTGGCCTTCGTCGTGCAGATCGTGCGCATCTCCGTGCCCTACGTGCTCGCCTCCATGGGCGGCACCTTCTCCGAGCGCGGCGGCACCGTGAACATCGGCCTCGAGGGCATCATGCTCACCGGGGCGTTCTGCTTCGTGCTGGGGGTCCACCTCACCGGCTCGCCCGTGGCCGGCGTGGTCATCGGCGTGGCCGGCGGCGTCGGCCTCGCCGCCCTGCTCGCCCTGGCCACCATCCGCTTCCTCGCCGACCAGATCGTCTGCGGCATCGCCATCAACCTGCTGGCCGTGGGCTGCACCCGGTTCGTGCTCAAGCTCGTCTGGGACAGCTCGTCGAACTCGAGCCGCGTCGAGTCGGTCGAGGCCCTGGCCGGCGGCGAGACCGGCATCGGCCCCGTGCTGGGCCTGGTCACCCACCCTCTGGTCCTGGCCGCCGCCCTGCTCGTGCTCGGCAGCTGGTTCCTGCTCTTCCGCACCCGCTTCGGCCTGCGCCTCCGCGCCTGCGGCGAGCACCCCGAGGCCGCCGCCAGCCTCGGCGTCCCGGTCCGCCGCATGCGCTGGTACGGCGTGCTGCTGTCGGGCGCCCTGTCCGGCCTCGCCGGCGTCTGGCTCGCCGCCGACCAGCACCAGTTCACCGACAACATGACCAACGGCCGCGGCTACATCGCCCTCGCCGCCATGATCGTCGGCAAGTGGAACCCCGCCCTGGCCGCCGGTGCCTGTTTGCTGTTCGGCGCCGCCGAGGCCGTCCAGATCACCCTGGCGGGGCAAGGCAGCGGTATCCCCTCGCAGTTCCTGCAGATGCTGCCCTACGTGCTGACCATCGTGGCCGTGGTGGGATTCATGGGGCGATCGAAGCCCCCGGCTGCGGTGGGCAAGGGGTTCGAGGGGTAGCGGCTCTTTGTTGTCCCGATGCCGGTCGTGAGATCGTTCTTGAGAGGGAGGACTGGTGACGGGGAACCCGATGCGATCCGATCGCAGGGAAGAGGGGGAGCGCCTGCGGCGGCTTGTCGCGGCGAGCACGCGCGGGGACGCGCTTGCGCGCCGGGAGCTGGCCGAGGAATGCCTGCAGCGGGTGCGCCGGACGATCCTGTTCACCTGCGGATCGGAGCCCCAGCACGATGACCTGGTGCAGATGGCCATGGCCCGTGTGTTCGAACGGCTGGACCGCTTCGACGGTGGCCCTGGGTTCTTCGTGTGGGTGGATCGCGTGACCCTGAACCTCGCCCGCGACCACTTCCGCCGCGAGGGACGCGTCCGGCTCGTGCGGCTGGTCGAGGGCGCCGCGGCGGACAGGGCGCCCGCGCAGGACCGGCCTGACCGGCTGCTGGAACGCCGCCAGCTCATGGAGCGCCTCGCCTCTCACGTGGCCGCGCTCAAGCCCGCACACCGCGTACCCGTGACCCTCTCGTTGCTGTACGGCTACACCATCCCCGAGATCTCCGCCGTGATGGAGCTGAGCTACGAGGCCGCCAAGAAGCGGCTGTATCGCGGGCGCGCCGAACTGATGAAGCGCCTCGAGCGAGACGGCGTGGACTGGTCGCCGCCGCAGGGGGTGGCGAGATGACCCGCTTCACCTGCAGCAAGGCGCTTCGTTGCCTCGACGATCTGCACGGCGGCGTCATCTCGGCCGCGGACCGGGAAGCCCTCGATGTCCACCTGGCCGTGTGCGACGCGTGCCGAGGCAGAGCCGAGCTGTGGGGCTGGATCGGGGAGCTCGGCCGCACCACCGAGCTGCGGCGACTGCCCGAGGTGCAGGAGCGGCGGTTGCTGTCGGGGAAGGGGCTGAAGCCATCGGTGAGATCGGTATCCCGCGGCGTGGGACGCCGAGGATTGGTGGCCGCAGCGGCCCTGGTGGCGGTGGCCGTCCTCGTCCCCGTGGCCGCGGTGTCCCTGTCCTGGTGGCGCCCGTTCGAGAGCCGGGCGACCGATCCTGCCGCGCCCCTGGCGGACACCGAGGCCGAGGTGGAGGCTGGCACCGCCGATGTGTCGGACCCTCCCGATCCCGCCGATGAGTCGGCCCCTCCCGAGCCCGGGGCCGAGCTCGAGATCCCATTGGAGTCTGTCCCCGCGTCCGGGGACGCCATCGCCGAGATGGCCCCCTGCCCGGACCTGGAATCCACACGGGCCGGCACACCCCAGGCGGCCCTCCCCACGATCGAGGAGCTCTCGCGCTCGGCTCGGGAGCACCGCCGCGCCCGCGAGTTCGCGCTCGCCTGCGACGACTACCAGCGGCTTCGCGACCTCTATCCGGACAGCCCCGAGGCTGCCGCCAGCCAGCTCGCTCTGGGGCAGATGAAACTGAGCGCCATGGGCCAGCCCGATGGCGCCGTGGACCACTTCCGCGCGTACCTCGCCGAGGCGCCCGAAGGAGACCTTGCCGAGGACGCGCGCGTCGGGGAGATCCGGGCCCTGGCCGCCCTCGGCCGCCACTCGGAAGTCAACGAGGCGTGCGTTCAGTACCAGCGGTGGCATCCGCGGGGGAGCGCCACCGCCGAGGCCTTGCACTACCGCGCGGACGCGCTGCTGGCGCTCGGCCGGGATCCGCTGGCCCTGGAGGTGTACCTCGAGCTCCAGTCCGGCTGGCCGGATACGAGCCACGGAGCCTGGGCGCGAGTCCGGATCGAGGGCCTGGAGGGGAGCGTCGAGGAGTGAGCTCGTGAGTGGGAGGGGAACTCTCGGAGGCCTGTCTGCGGCGCGCGGGTGCCTGCTGCTGGCGGGCCTGGCCTGCCTGTGGCCCTGCGCCGGCGCGGACGCGGGGCCTGCGGCCCACAGCATCGTGCTGCTCGACGATCACCTCGCGACCGAATCCGATCCGGGGTGCCACGAACTCCTGTTGTACATCGAGGCCGCGCTGAGTCCCTTCCCGGTAGATGTCGCCATCGAGCGGTCCGACGAGGCGGGTCTGGAGGCCGCCGCGTCCGCGGCTCGAGTGCCCGACGTGCTCGCGGTGGTGTGGCTCGACCGCGATCAGGTGGGATTCCTGGTCCCCGCCCTGGGCGAGGAGGCCGTGAGCAGACAGGTCTCGGCAGGCCGGGGCGCCGCACGCTTCGAGACCACGGCGGCGATCCTCCTCAGCGAGCTGATGCCGGTGCTGGTCGACGTGTTCGGCACACCGCCGACGCGCTCGCCGTCCGGCCCGGTGGCCACCGCCGAATCGCTCGATACGCCCGCTCGCCCGGAAGCCGAGGCGCCCGCTGCAGATCCGGAGCCGGGGGTGCGGTTCCTGGCGTCGGTCGCCTACCTCGCGTCCCCCCTGATGCCCGATCACGGCTACCTGCACGGAGTCTGCTTCGGGATCGGCGCCTCGGCCGGGCGGCACCTGCACGTGATGGCCAGGTTCGACCTGGATCAGCCCGCCCACATCGGTGCGCCCGGGAGCGGGGCCACGTTCGCGCGCGGGATGGTTCGGCTGGGTGTGTATCTCGCCATCCCGATCGAAGGCGGTGATCTGGGGCCGGCCGTGTCCGTCGTCGGCGAGATCTGGCGCGTGGGTCGTCTGGACTACGTGCCCGCCGATCCGGAGGCGGAGCGGGCCCACGCCAGCCCGGGTGTGTCCGCGTCGATGAGGGTGCGGTTGCGCGTCCTCGACTGGCTCGTGCCCTTCGCGGAGATGGGGGTCGATGCGTTCTTTGCCGTGGATCGCGTGACCTACGGCGACGAGGTGCTGCTGCGGCGGGGGCAGGTCCAGCCGCATCTGGCGGTGGGGGTGATGATCGCGCTGGGCAAGTGACCGCGTTGTCCCGATCAGCGCGCCCCGATCGTTTGAGAGTAGGAGGAGCAAGACATGACGAGGGTCCTTTGGTTCGCGCTCTGGGTTCCCCTGATGGTGGCAGGCTGTGAGGGCACCTCGGTAGACCTGCTGCCCGAAGGGGGGGACGACGACGCCACGGCGGACGACGACGATGCGGGGGACGACGACGTGGTGGCGGACGACGACGACACGGCGGGGGACGACGACGACACGGCGGGGGACGACGACGACACGGTCGGCGACGACGACGACCTGAGCGGCGCCACTTGCTGGACGGTCGCCCCGACCGTCGGCCAGATCGCGCTGATCGAGGTGGACGTGCTCACCGGGAGCTGGTCCGAGATCGGCCGCTTCGGGGAGTGGGTCGAGCCCGGCTGGGACAGCCACGGCATCGCCAGGTTCGGTGACACGTTGATCGTGCCCATCTACGGCTCCATCGAGACCTGGTACGAGGTGGATCTGAACGGCGGCGGCGTCCGTAGCGGGGGTGTCCCGGACGAGCGGGCGGTCACCACCGACGGACAGGATCTGATCACCTTCTGCGACGAGCACCAGGTCGGGACCTTCTGTCGCTATCACTCCTTCGACGACCTGGTCTCGGATACACCCGCGGCCACGATCGAAGCCGATTTGTGGGCGTCGCGGATGACCGCGACCAGCGACCGGCTGTACTCGGCCTGGCACTCGACCAACGAGATCGACGTCAACGACGTGCACACCGGGGCGTACATCGGGACCCTCCAACTCGAGGGGTACGACGACTGGATCCAGGGAATGAGCGTCCGCGGCGGGGAGCTGCTGCTGATGAGGGCCGCGTCGTACGTCCACTACTTCGCGCGGTTCGACCTGACGACCGGGGCGTTCCTCGGTGAGGTCGAGATCACGGACATGTACTACACCAACCGGGCCGGCGGCCTCTGGTGTGAGTGAGGAGGGCCCATGACCAGGTTGTGCACGTGGACGATGCTACTCGGCTGGATCCTCATCACTGGATCGGGCTGCGACGGCACGGTGGAGCCGGCCGGGGACGACGACACGACATCGGGGGACGATGACGCGTTCCCCGGGGACGACGACGCCTGCGGAGATGAAACGTGGCCCGATCTCACGGCCGAGCCGGCGGACAGCTGCGCTCCCGAGGTGCCCCCGGAGACCTGGCAGCTGAGCGTGACCTGGGCGTGGGGCGAGGAGCTGGCCTGCCCCAGCGTGCACGCGGGGCGGTTCGTGGACACGGATGGCGACGGGATCGTGAGCGACACCGAGCCCATGCAGTTCTGGTTCGAATCGGACGGCGCGGACGGCGGCGACGATCACCAGGTCCTCGTCGATCTGGACGGCGCGCTGCATTCGGACGTCCTCGCCGACACGTGGCGTTCGTCCGGGACCGTCGGTGAGGTGGTCGGAGCTTCCGAGGGAATGGAGTACCTCGTCTGGTACTACTTCCACGGCGCCGACGAGACCTGGATCGCGGCCCACGGCGCTGCCGGCCCGCTCTGGGAGACCTCGCTGCACGAGGACCAGAACGGATATCTGCCGTGGCTGACGGATCTCGAGGGCGATGGCGTCCCGGAGATCCTGGTGCAGAACAACATCCTGGACGCCACCACGGGTGTGATCCTGGGGGCGTACGAGGCGTCGATGGACATCTCCCCTCCCGTGGCCGCCGATCTGGATCGCGATGGCCAGCGAGAGATCCTCTCGTCCACCAACGAGGTGGGCCGCCAGGAAGTCAACATCTACGAACCGGACGGCACGGTCCGAGCGACCTGCTGGACCGGGGAGTGGAGCTACGCGGGAGCCTCGTTCGCCGTGGCCGACCTCGACGCCGACGAGGAGCTGGAGTTCCTGGCCGCGACCACGGGGTACCTGATCGCCTGCGACAGTGACGGCAAGCTCCTCTCCGAGACCTTCGTGGACATGACCCAGCCATCACTGGTCGGGGTCGGGCAGCTGGACATGGACGCGCCACCCGAGATCGTGGTCTCGGACTGCTACGGCGTCTTCGCGTTCGATCACGACTTCACCCAGATCTGGCGCTACGACGTCTCGGTGAACCCGTACGACTGGAACTGGCTGCCCATGGCGCTGGCCGACCTCGACGGGGACGGGATGCACGAGGTCATCGTCCGGGACTTCGGAGACCTGATCGTGCTCGACGGCGCCGGTGCCGAGCGCGCGACGTTCCTGGGACCGACGTACTGCAGCAGCAACTTCGGGGCGCCGGCCGTGGTGGACGTGGACGCGGACGGGCTGGCGGAGATCGTGGTGCCGGCGTGGCCCGACATGGCTGTGGTGGAGAATCCGCTCGGGGGTTGGCTGGTGGATGGGGCGAACGAGCCCTGGCCGTCCGTGAACAAGTACCCGGGTGACCGCCGGCCCGACGGGACGATACCGCCCCCGGCCGAAGATCCGTGGGGCGATCCGCTCCGCAACGTCTGGCAGGGGCTCCCAGCCGGCACGCCCGACCTCGAGTTCCTCAGTGAGCTCAGCGGCGAGATCGCTGGGGTCTGCGAGGACGGCGACCACGCCGAGGTGATCGTGTACGTCTACAACCATGGATACCTGGAGACGACGGAGGACTGCACTCTGAATCTCTACTCCCAGGCGGACGGCTCGCTCGTGGGATCGAGTATCGCACCCGCGGGACTGCCTTCGGGGACCGGGCGAGCGTTCGAGATCCAGATCGAGGCCCTGGTCGTCGCAGGTGGTCTCGAGCTGCGGGTGGACGAGGGGGACGTCATCGCGGAGTGCGACGAGGGCAACAACTCCGCGGTCTGGCCGGTCCCCTGAGCCCGAGCCGTCTCACGCCCGCCTCAGCGCCCTGCTGAGGAACCCCGGCAGCGCCGTCGCCGCCGCCCCCAGCCCGATCACCAGGTACACCGTCTGGATCGACATCCACTCCGCTGCGAGCCCCGTCATCGCCGACGACACGGCTGTGCCGCCGATCACGCACACGCCCATGACCGAGAACATCCGGCCGTGGAGTTCCGGCGGCACGTGGCGCTGGATCAAGGTGGTGCGTGACACGGTGATCAGGGGGATGAAGAGGCTGTGGAAGAAGATGACGGCGACGATCTGGGGCAGGGTGTCGGCCCAGAACAGCGGGGCGTAGGTCAGGCCGTCGAGGACGACCCCGAACAGCATGAGCTTGCCCAGGGGGAGGCGCTTGCCCACCGTGGCCATGAAGGGGGCGCCCACGAGCATGCCGCCGGCCAGGGCGGCCTGGACCCAGGCGTAGGCGCGGGGATCGGAGGTGTCGAGGACCTCCCGGACCAGGATGGGCGGTCCGACGATGGCGGGGCCCATGAGGATGAGGTTGTCGATGGCGGTGACGAAGACCAGCATCCGCATCAGGGGATCGCGGGCGACGTAGGTGAGGCCCCGGCGTAGCTCGCGCAGGACGGGCTCGGCCCTCTCTCGGGCCGCGTCGCCGGTGCGCCGGAGCCGCCCCCCGATGGAGGCGATGGCCGCCAGGGACACCAGGTAGGTCACCGCGTCGAACGAGAACAGGTGGACCACGTCGGTCACGGTCAGCAGCACGCCCGCCACGGCCGGGCCGAGCAGGATGGCCACCTGCCAAGAGGTCTGGATCAGGGCGTTGGCGTGGGGGAGGTCCGAGGCGCCGGCCAGGCGCGGCACCAGGGCGTCGCGGGCCGGGTTGAAGGCGGCGGCGCAGGTGGCCACCGCAAAGGTGATCACCACCAGCAGCGCGGGTGACAGGGCGTCGAGGTAGTGGGCCAGGGGGATGGCCAGCACCAGCAGCGCGCGCACGGCGTCCGCGGCGATCATCAGCTTGCGCCGCGAGACCCGGTCCACCAGCACCCCGGCCAGGAGGCCGAACAGCAGCGTTGGCAGGAACAGGGACGCGCCGGCCAGGCCGGCGAGGCTGCTGCGCCCCGTCATCTCCAGCACCAGCCACAGCAGTCCGATCTGGAAGACGCTGTCGCCGGTCTGGGAGATCACCTGTCCAGCCCAGAGAAACCCGACCTTCGGGTTGACCAGGGCGCGTCTGACCACGCTTCGGGGTGAAAAAACCATGCTCGAAACCAATAGTGATTACGCACGGTTAGAAAAAAAGCGAAGAAAAATGAAAAAAAGACCTCAAGGATTCCAGAAGACGGCCGATACAGCGAGATGAGAGCAAAAGTGTGTGGTGCGCGTGTGCGCGTACAGAGCGAGACGAAGACACCACACCTGGAGATGCCGTCGCGTGAAGACCTTGTTTCCGAGTACCGACGCCGCTTCCCTCGGCCCGGTATGTGCGCGACGCGGAGTGGGTGGGGAGCTCCCGCCAAGCTCCTTCCTGGCCACCGTCGTCCCCGCTGCTGAACCTGTTATCGG
>CAYRNR010000231.1:0-10492 GCA_964425605.1 uncultured Rickettsiales bacterium
CTCGGCGTAGGGGCAGACGTCCTCGTGGCAGACCATCTCGTCGTTGGCGCACATGGCCGACTTGGCGCGCAGCTGGAGACTCCGCCACACAGACGACTCCCGCTGCATCCCGCGCGTCGTCTTCACCGCGAGCTCCTGCTGCAGGGTCTTGGCGGTGAGGAAGACCACGCGGTTGCCGCCCGAGAGGGCGTCGCGGACCGCCGGATACAGCGCGGCGGCGGTCTTGCCCACGCCGGTGGGGGCTGCCACGAGCAGGTGTCGATCCCCGGCCAGGCCGTCGCGCACGGCGTCGATCATCGGTTGCTGGACCGGGCGCACCTCGTCGTGGGGGAACGGGAGGACCTCGGCGGCCTCGGCGCAGGCCTGCGCGTGCTCCCTGCGGGCGATCTCCTGGCCGGCCAGCAGGTGGATCTTGCGGCGCAACCAGGCATCCACCGACCGCTTCGTCCACGTCACCTCCTGGCGCAGCACCCGGCCGTCGAGCACGTCCACCAGGGTCAAGAAGGCGGGGACCGGGGGCCCTTCACCGGAGAGCAGTCGCGCGTACAGCTGTATCTGGTGGCGGTGCTGGTCCATCCGCTCGGGCTGGACCGGGCCGAACAGGTCGCGGCCCAGGTGGACCGTCTTGATCTCCTCCACCTCCACCGGGCGGTCGTCCTCGTCGAGCACCACCCCGTCGGCGCGGCCGGTCAGCTCCACGGTCCAGCCATCCAGCTCGAGCCTCCCCCCCACGGGTCGCTCGGGTTGGTATCCGGGCACCTCCTCCACACGCTGGGCCTGGATGCGCTGGTGGCCCTGCACCCCCATCCACAGGCGCGCCAGGCCACCCCCGGCCAGGCCGATGTCCCGGCCGCTGCCCACGCGCACGAGCTCGCCCACCGGGGCGGTCAGGATCTGGCTGTCGAGGTCGACGCGGATGGCCACGCCGGCAGTCTAGTGGGGCGACGGCGTCACGGCCAGCGCTCGCCGCATCTGGTCCTCGAGCTCGGAGTAGTCGCGGCGGTACACGGGCGCCGGGAGGTCGGACTTCGGCGCGGACAGCTGGTCCAGCACGCCCAGGAACTCCTCGTGGGTCTCGGTCCAGCGGATGTTGATGTGACGGGCGTACAGCACCAGCAGGGCTCCGGTGAGCTTGCCCGTGCACATCCGCCGCGCTGCCTCGCCCAGGGTGTAGAAGCGCGCGTGCCCCTCCGTCTGCCAGCTCTGCAGCTCCGCGGGGGTGACGCTGGCCGGGCGGAAGCACACGTGGTGGGCGTCGTACAGGGACCAGTCCTGCATCAGGATGCGCTCCTGGGTCTCCATCTCGTCGAAGGTCCGGCTGCCCGGCAGCGGCGTGAGGATGAGGAACTGCACCGAGAACAGCTTGTGCTTCTTGGCGAACGCGACGGTCCGGCGCATGGTCCCGGCGTGGTCGTCGTCGAACCCGAACACGAACATCCCGTGCACGCGGATCTTCCGGTCCACGAAGCGCTGCAGATACGTCGAGACGTCGTCCAGGTCCTGTCGCTTGCTCGCCGAGGTGAGGCTCTCCTGGTTGACCGACTCCAGGCCGATGAAGACCGTCTCGCAGCCCGCGGCCTTCATCCGATCCAGGAGCTCCTCGTCCCGCGCCACGTCCGCGCGCACCTGGGCCGACCAGATGGGACGCCTGGGCAGCGTGGCGAATGCGTCGAGCAGCTCGTTGACCCGCCGCGGGCTCGCCGCGAAGTTGTCGTCGTAGAAGAAGAACACGGTCTTCTTGAGATCGTGGCCCCGCATCTGTTCGACCACCCGCGCCGGGCTGCGGTAGCGCATCTTGCGTCCGAACGTGGCGGTCACCGAGCAGAACGAGCAGTCGTGGGGGCAACCCCGCGAGGTCTGGATCGGCACCACCCTGCGTGACGCCAGGAACCCGGCCACGCCGAAGCCCTCCACCAGGGACATGTCCGGGTCGGGCCAGCAGTCCAGGTCCTCCACCAGCGGCGCCTTGTCGTTGTGCACCGCCTGGCCGTCTCTCATCCAGGACAGGTTGGGTACCTCGGCCAGGTCCCCGCCCTGCTGCAGCGCCTCGAGCAGCGCCGGCAGGGCCAGCTCACCCTCTCCGCGCACGACGTAGTCGCAGTGGCCGAGGGCGTCCACCGACTGGTGGGTCACGTGGGCGCCTCCCATCACCACGGGGATACCCTTCCCCCGAAGCTGGTCGGCGATGGTGTAGGAACGCCCGGCCGTGGCGGTGATCACCGAGATCCCCACCAGGTCCGCCTGCGCGATGGCGTCGAAGTCGAACTCCTTGACCTCCTCGACCATCACCTGCACCTCGTACCCGAGGTCCCTCAGGATGGTGCCGAGCAGCACCACGCCCAGGCGCGGCAGGGCGAACTTGCGGAAGATGTGGATGTCCGGCGGGCGGGTCTCGAGCAGGACGATGCGTCGGAGCGGTCGGGGCATGGGGTCGTCGCCTTTCGCGGCTTGATTCTGTCGAAGGCCGCGGTGCAGAGGATGACGAGGAAGTGTCACGGGAGTTTCACGGGGGCAAGACAAAAGTTGAGTTGGAGGCGATTTGGACGCGGGGATCAGGGGATGAAGCGGTAGCCGATCCCGCGGACCGTGCGGATGTGGCGCGGGCGATCGGGGTCCTCGGCGAGCTTGCGGCGCAGCGCCGAGACGAAGTTGTCGACGGTGCGGTCGGTGCCCTCGTAGTCGTGGCCCCAGACGTTGACGAGGATCTGCTCGCGGGTGAGGACACGTTCGGGGCGCTCCATGAGGAAGAGCAGCAGATCGAACTCGCGGGTGGTGAGATCCACATCGTCGCCATTCACGGCGACCTGCCGCTTCTCGCGGTCCAGCTCGATGGAGCCGGCGCGGAGCATCTGGCCCTGATCGACGTCCGGTCCCAGCGAGGCGGTCCGCAGCGCCGCTCGCACGCGCGCAGCGAGCTCTGCGACGCTGAAGGGCTTGGTGACGTAATCGTTGGCGCCGAGGTCCAGTCCCCGGATCTTGTCCTCGTCGCTACCCATGGCCGTGAGCACGAGCACCGGCAGGGTGGCGTCCTCGGCGCGGATGCGGCGGAGGATCTCCAGGCCGTCGACGCCGGGCAACATCAGGTCGAGCAGCACCAGGTCGGGCCGCTCGCGGGCCAGCTCGGCGAGCCCGATGTGCCCGTCCGAGGCGGTGCGGACGCGGTAGCCGGCGCGGCCGAGGTTCATCCGCAACCCCAGGACGATGGAGGGATCGTCTTCGATGACCAGGATCAGGGGGCTCATCCGGGGGGTACCTCCAGTGCAGCGGTCGGGTCGGGGAGGGCGGGCAGGTCCAGCGTGAAGCGGGCGCCCTGGCCCGGGCTGGACGAGACGCGGATCCGCCCCTTGTGCGACTTCACCACCAGCTGCGCCATGGCCAGGCCGAGGCCGCTGCCCTGGATACGGGCCACCTCCTCGTCGGTGCCGCGGTAGAAACGCTCGAAGATGCGCCTGTGTTCCTTGCGGGAGATGCCCGGACCGTCGTCCTCCACATCCACCAGCACGCGCTTCTTCTCTTCCCTCACGCGCACGCGAATCGTGCCGCCCGCGCCGCCGTACTTCACGGCGTTGTTGAGCAGGTTCAGCAGGGTCTCGACCATGGCCGCGCGGTCGGCGTTGACCGCGAGGGGGTGATCGGGCAGGCGCAGGTCCACCTCGATGCCGGTGCTGGCCAGCTGGAGCTCGAGCTGCGCCACGGCCTCTCCCACGAGGGTCTCCACCGCCTCGGGGCGCAGCTCGTACACGCGCCTGCCCGACTCCATCCGTCCCCAGCGCAGCAGTCGCTCGATCATGGACGTGAGCCGCGACGTCTCGGTGGAGATCACGTCCAGGCACAGCGCCTCTTCCTGGGGATCGACCACCCCCTCCTGGAGCGTGTCCACGAACATCCGGATGCTCGCCAGGGGCGTGCGCAGCTCGTGGGACACCTTGGCCACGAAGTCCGTCTGAAGCCGCGCCCGGCGCGCCTGGGTGCTCATGACCCACGCGGCGAGCACGCCTCCGGTCAGCACGGCCACGGCGAGGATCAGGATCAGCACGCCGAAGACGATGTCGAAGCCGGCCCGCTGGAAGACCAGGATCAGGATCCCCACGCTCGACAGGGCGACCACGGGCAGGAACGAGAACGCGATCAGCGCCAGGCTGCGTCTCATGGGCCGTCCTCCGCCAGGGCGCGCAGCTGCTCGAGCTGCACCTTCCAGGCGTCGGGGCCTCCAGGGGTCTCGAGGCAACCCGCGAGGCCCGCCCACCGGGGATCGTTCACCAGGGCGCGAAACGGCTCCCACCCCAGGTGCCCCTCGCCGGGATCCGCGTGCCGGTCCACCCGGGAGCCGAGCTCGCGCTTCGAGTCGTTGAGGTGCCACGCCAGGATCCGGTCGAGCCCGACCGTGGCCTCCATCTCCTCCACCATGGCCTCGTAGCCATCCGCGTCGCGCAGGTCGTACCCCGCCGCGAACACGTGGCACGTGTCCACGCAGATCCCGATCCGGTCGGACCACCTGGACAGTCCGATGATGTCCCTGAGCTGCCCGAACTCGAAGCCGAGGTTCGATCCCTGGCCCGCGGTCGTCTCCAGCAGCACCGTCACCTCGCTCGACGGCCCCGCGGCCTCCAGGCAGCGGTCGAGGTTCGCGGCGAATCGCTCGAGCCCGGTCGCGACGCCTGCTCCCAGGTGGGATCCCGGGTGGGCCACCAGGTACGGGATACCCAGCAGCTGGGCCCGCGTAAGTTCGTCGCCGAACGCCGCCGTCGACCGCGCGAGCTTCTCCGGATCGTCCCCCGCCAGGTTGATCAGGTACGAGTCGTGCGCCAGCACCGGGCCCACGCCGGCGCGCTCCAGTTCGGCCCGGTATCGGCCCGCCTCGTGCTCGCCGATCGGCTTCGACGACCACCGGTTCTGGTTGCGCGTGAATACCTGCATGCACTCCGCGCCGATGGCCTCGGCGTTCCCCGGCGCCTTGCCCACGCCGCCGGCCGTGCTGACGTGGGCTCCGAGCTTCATGCGGGCAGGGGAGGGGACCATGAGGAGAACCTACAGGAAAGGGGATGGTGCCGGAGGTGGGAGTCGAACCCACACGACCCGAAGGTCACCGGATTTTGAGTCCGGCACGTCTACCAATTCCATCACTCCGGCACCGGATGGAATGCACGCACGCATATTGCCCAGCTGCGCGGGTCCTGTAAAGACACGCCGATGGATCGGGGGTTCGAACTCGGGTCAGACGCCGTTGTAGACGCTGCTGTTCGGCATGTGGGCCACCTTGCGCACGACGAATCGCGCCATCCAGTTGCTGGGCTGATCCATCTGGAAGTGGACGAAGGAGTCACGACAGAGATCGCGGCCGAACTCGTTCATCTCCAGGAAGCTCACACCCAGCGACTTGCCGAAGCGGTCCTGCTGGCTGGCGATCCGGGGCAGGATGGACCGCGCGAGGCTCACGCCCACCACCACGCCCTCGGGGCGCAGCCCCTCGGTCGCGCGGTTGACGAAGGGCACTGGGCGGCCACCGCCGTGCAGCACACCGAACAACACCAGCCGATCGAAGCTCGCCCGGCGCACCGGCGGGTGGGAGAGGTTGCCGTGGACGAGGATGGCGTTGTCCACGCCCTCCTCCACGCACTTCTGGTGCACCTGCTCGAGCTGCTGGACGTCCGACTCGACCGCGATGAGCGGCCCGGGATAGATCGCGTGGGCCAGCGGCGGGACCAGCAGTCCGCCCGCGGTGCCCAGCAGCATCACCGACTGCGACGGGTTCGGGTCCAGCCACGACAACATCGCGTACAGCTCGTCCTCGAACGTCCTGTCGCTGTTGCGCGCCATGCGCAGCGTGGCAGTGAGCAGCCCCACGAACGAGTGCTCGTCCGCGCCGAGCTTGAAGCGCCGGACGATCTCCCCGTCCTCCCTGGCGTCCATCATGTCCAGGATGCCCTCGCGCCACGGGAACACCCTGCGGCATCCCAGGCACGCCAGGTCCTTGAGCAGCTGGAACGAGGTGTCGTGGAACAGCGCGCGCGCGGGCGCCAGCCAGTCCCCGCACCCCGGGCAGGTCAGCCGCGCTATCGCTTGTTCTTCGCTGGGGTTCACCTTCGGCCGCCTCCCATCCTCGGGACATCGGGTGACAGACCTCGATTCTACCACGGCGCGCGGTTGACAGCCTCTACCCCTGTGCTATCGTTCCGGCCCGCCTCGACGCGGCCTGGAGACACGATGCCCGATCATGACGACAAGAACCCCGGTGGTGAGCAGTTCCGCGAGATGACCCAGAACATCTTCGACTCCCTGCGGGACCTCGTCCGCAAGTCGGCCGACGAGGTCGTCGCCGGCGCCAAGGTCACCCGCTCCCGCATCGACATCTTCCAGCTCCGCCGCGACCGCGATCACTTCCTCATGCGCCTCGGACAGAGCGCCTACACCCTGCTCTCCGAGGGCGGAGTCACCCACCCCGACCTCGAGCAGGCCTACCAGCGCGTCCGCACCATCGAGGAGAAGATCGCCGAGTACGAGCGCGAGATCACCTACACCGGCATGGAGGCCGAGGCCGAGGCCTTCGACCCGGAGCCCATCGTCGAGGAGCCCCCCGCCGAGGAGCCCAAGCCCAAGAAGACGGCCGCGAAGAAGGCCGCGAAGAAGGCCACCAAGAAGACCGACAAGAAGGCCGCCAAGACGACCGACAAGAAGGCCGCCAAGAAGCCGGCCAAGAAAAAAACCTCGAAAAAAACCGGCAAGAAGGCTGACAAGAAGGCCGAAAAGAAGGTAAAGAAGCCCGCCAAGAAGACGGCGGCCAAGAAACCCGCCAAGAAGAAGACCGACAAGAAGACCGGAGGGAAGTCCAAGAAGACCCTCTGATAAGGCATTTTGGGGCGGTAGCTCAGCTGGGAGAGCATCTGACTGGCAGTCAGAAGGTCCGGGGTTCGAGCCCCCGTCGCTCCACCAAGAACCAAGACGCTCTGGCCCCGGCCAGGGCGTTTTTGGTTCTTGGTGGAGCGATGGGGGCTCGAACTGGGCCGGCACACCGGCGAAGGTCGAGGTCGGCCGGCAGGCCGGCTGCCGTCCGCCGATGCCGAGCCCTCGCAGGTCGAATCCCATCCGTACCCTGAGTGGTCGGACGGATGTCCCACAACCCCATCCGGAGTGCAGAGCGAATGTGCCGAACGAGTTCGAAGCGCGCGTCCAGCCGCCAGACCTTCGACGTCCGCATCCACAACGAAGGCCTGCACCTGGTGATCGCGACCGAGTCGCTGGCGGGAGTCGACTGGGAGGACGCCGTGGTTCTCGCGCTCGACGAGGAGGGCGCGGCGGCAGCGACGGCCGAGGGCATCTTCGTCCCGCTCGCGCTGGCGCAGGACAACGCGCTGACGATCCGGGTGGTGCTCGGCGACCTCGAGGGGCATGAGAATCGATGGGCGGCGCATACCTGCGGGCGGTTGCGCGTGGACTGCGGTCGGCTGGTCCTGGGAAACGGGCCGCACGCGATCCAGCGCGACCTGCTCCCCGATCCCGCGACCCGCGCGTTCAGCATTCCGGTGGGCGACTACCAGCTCGATTCTTTCGCCTACGTTCCGGCTGCGGCCTGGATGACGGGACAGCTGGACCTGGGCCACGCGGTCGCGGCGGACACGCGCGATGGTCGAAGGGTCGACCTTCTCCTTCGCCTCTCGCCGTGGACCGGAGAGTCGAGGGTGCACGCCCTGTCCACCGAGTTGAGCGGGCAGCCCGCGCTCGTGTGGACGGTGCGTGACGATGACAGCGAGATCGGTGCGCTCGGGGCGCGGAGGATGCGCCTGGGACGTCAGTTCAAGCCGCGAGCGAGGAGGGCGCCGGCCAAGACGAAGGCCGACGTGCGGCCGCAGAGATCGGGACTCTCCGAGCTGGCCAGGTCCCTGGTCGAACGCAGGACCAACGTCACCCCGAGGCAACTCGCTGGCCGTCTGTTCGAGTGCTTGCGACTGGGAGATCTCGGAGGCATCGAGGCGCTGCTGGATCAGGGCGCGGATCCCCTGGAGACCGCCGGCTTCGACATGTCACCGCTGGAATCGGCGATCGTCTCGCACCCAGCGGCGCTCGCGGTCTTCAAGGCGCACTTCGAGACGCGCGGCGTGCCGGTCTCGCTGGAGCTGTCCCTCCTCACTGCGGTCCGCCGAGGGGACATCGACCGCGTGAAGGCGGCCATCTCGCGCGGGCCTCGCGCCGCGGAGATGAACGACGCGTTGGCTTCGAGCCTCCTCGGCGACCACCGGAACACACTCGTCGGCCTGCTCCTCGACGCGGGCGCCGATCCGAGCGGCGCCCCCCTTCGAACCGCGGTCCGCTGGGGCAACCAGGACCTCGTGCTGCGATTCCTGGATGCCGGCGCCAGGCCCGATCCCGGCACACTGGAGGTCGCCGCCGCGAGTCACTCCAGGTTGGGCGTCCTGAACCTCCTGCTCGAGGCCGGCGGTCAGCCCACCGAGGCTGCGTTGAGCGCCGCTGCCGAGGCTGGAAACGAGCTGGCATTCGAGATGCTGGCATCGGGGCTGGAGGCCGGCCTGGTTGGTAAGTACCGCCCCCGGTTGCACGAGTCGGAGGAGCCCCCGCTGTCGTTGTACGAAGCTGCCAGCTCGGGGTACCCGGCCGCGGTCGAACACGTACTCGCGCGCGGTGCGGCGATCGACGCGCCGCTCGACCACTACAACGGGACGGCGCTCGTCTTCGCGGTCAAGTCGGGACATGCCGAGATGGTCCAGATGCTGCTCGACAAGGGGGCGAACCCGAACGTCCCGCTCGCCAACCCGGCCCTCCACTGGGCTGCCGACGTGGGCAGGGCCGATCTGGTCCGGATGCTACTCGACGCCGGCGCGGACCCCCGGCTGAGAGACCAGTGTGACGAGCTGGCTGTGGAGCAGACGCGCGACAGGGACGTCATCGCTCTGCTCGGCGCTCGTGATGAACGCTGATCGTCCGATGGATGGGAGCGGCGTGAAGGCCCCTACGCCCGCGTGAGCGGCTCGACCATGAGTCGCGTCATCGCCCTGGCAAACGCCGCCGGATCCTTCGGGGCCTTCCCCTCCAGCAGCAGGGCTTGATCCAGGAGCAGCCGCGCGTACTCCTTCAACATCGCCTGGTCAGCGTCCCCGTCGAGCTGCGTCTTCATCAAGGTCAACAGCTCGTGATCGGGGTTGACCTCCAGTATCCGTGTCGCAGCCGGGACCTCCTGACCCATCTGGCGCATGATCTGCTCCATGCCCGGCGCCATGTCGTCCTCGCCGCTGACGAGGCACACCGGCGAGTCCTTGAGCCGGCCCGAGATGCGCACCTCCTGGACCTCGCCCTCGAGCTCGCCCGCCAGCAGATCCATCAGCGCGACGTAGCGCTCCTTGGCCTTGTCCTTGGTGTCGTCCTCGTCCGCGCCGTCATCCCCCTCGGACAGCTCAACGTCGCCCTTGAGCACCGACTTGAGCGGCTTGTCCCCGTACTGGTCGAGGTTGGCGAAGATCAGGTCATCCACCTCGTCGCCCAGCAGCAGCACCTCGATGCCCTTGTCCTGGAAGGCCTCGAGCAGCGGCGAGGACCGCAGCTGCTCCGTGGACGAGCCCGTGATGTAGTAGATGGTCTCCTGCTCGGGCTTCATCCGCGCGAGGTAGTCGTCCAGGGTCGTGGTGGCCCCTGGCTCGGTCTCGGTGGTCTCGAACAGCAGCAGCCCGGCGATCTCCTCACGGCGCTGGAAGTCGTAGTGGATCCCCTCCTTGAGGACCCGCCCGAACTCCTCGTGCCAGGCGTCGTAGTCCTCTCGGTGCTCGTCCTTGAGGTTGCGCAGCGCCCCGAGCACCTTCTTGGTGACGCTCTTGCGCATGACCTCGATCTGCTTGTTGCTCTGCAGGATCTCACGCGAGACGTTCAGCGGCAGGTCGGACGAGTCCACCACACCACGCAAGAAGCGAAGGTATCTGGGTACCAGGTCCTCGCAGTGGTCCATGATCTGCACGCGGCGCACGTAGAGCGTCGGGCCGATGCGGAAGTCCGGGTAGAACAGGTTGAACGGCGCCTTCGAAGGCAGGAACAGCAGCACGTTGAACTCGTTGACCCCCTCGGCCCGGTAGTGGATGGTCCTCGCCGGATCCGCGAAATCGTGGCTGACGTGGCGGTAGAACTCCTTGTACTCGTCCTCGCTGACCGCCGCGCTGTCCTTGAGCCAGATCGCGGTCCGGGAGTTCAGGGTCTCCTCGTGCGTCTCCTCCTCGTCGTCCTCTGACTTGCGCGTCACGTCCATCACCACCGGGTGCTCGACGTAGTCCGAGTAGCGCTTGACCACCTCGCGGAGCTTCCACTCGGTGAGGAAGGACTTCATGTCGTCCTGGAGCTTCAAGACGACGTCCGTCCCCACGTCTTGCCGGGGTGCGTCGCCCACGTTGAACTTCCCGTCGGCCGTCGACGACCACTGCACGGCCTCGTCCACGGCCAGCCCTGCCCGGCGGCTCGTCACGGTGACCTCGTCGGCGACCATGAACGCCGAGTAGAA
>CAYRNR010000232.1:0-10483 GCA_964425605.1 uncultured Rickettsiales bacterium
AACGAGCGAATTCGCATGATGTTCCTGTCTATCCCGGGTGGGCGACCGAGGTCAATCATCGCGCGGCGTTTGCGCGCGTTCCCGCGTGTTCCCTTGTGTTGACACCCGGCGAGGATGCTGACAGAACCTTGCTGAACCCCCCCGGCAGGCCCATGACTGATTCGAAGTTCGTCCATCTACACGTCCACTCCCAGTACTCGCTGCTCAAGTCGCCGATCAAGTCCCCCGCCCTGGCCGACAAGGTGGCGTCGCTGGGCATGGACGCCGTGGCGATGACGGACGAGGCCAACATGTACGGCGCGGTGGAGTTCCAGACCTACGCGCGCAAGGCCGGGGTCCGCCCCATCTTCGGCGCCGAGGTCTACCTCACCCCCTACGGCCGCACCGTGCGCAAGGGCACGCCGCGGGAGAACTTCCACCTGCAGCTGCTGGTGCGCGACGAGGAGGGGTATCGCAACCTATCGACCCTGCTGACCATCGGCTTCCTCGAGGGCTACTACTACGTCCCCCGCATCGACCGCGAGGCCCTCGCCGCGCACTCGGCCGGGCTCATCGCCATCACCTCGAGCATGCGCGGGGAGGTGGCGACCCTGCTGGCGCGCAGCCAGCGCGACGCGGCCCTCGACGCCGCGCGGTTCCTTGCGGGGACCTTCGGCGACGGCAACCTGTACCTGGAGCTGCAGGACGTGGGCTGGGACGGCCAGCGCGCCGCCAACGACGCCATGCGCGACGCCGCCGGAGAGCTGGGGCTCCCGCTGCTGGCGACCAACCACGTTCACTACCTCGAGCAGGGGGACGCCTATCCCCACGAGGCGCTGCTGTGCCTGGGCAGCCAGGAGACCCTGGACAACGTCGGCCGCTTCCGATTCCCCTCGGACCAGCTCTACCTCAAGAGCCCCGCGCAGATGGCCGCGCTGTTCCCCGACGACCCGGAGGCGCTGGCCAACACGGTGGTCGCCGCCGATCGCTGCGAGTTCGCGTTCCCGGACAAGCCCACGTACCACTTCCCGACCCGCCCTGGCATGGAGGACGCGGATCCGTCGGCGGCGCTCAAGGAGATCGCTGAGGCGGGCCTGGAGGAGCGCCTGGTGCTGATCCGGGAGCGGCTGGGCGAGGAGGAGTACGCCAAGGCCCTGCCGGTGTACCGCGCCCGCCTCGACGAGGAGCTGGGCATCATCGACTCGATGGGGTTCGCCACCTACTTCATCATCGTCCACGACTTCGTCGCCTGGTCCAAGGAGCACGACGTGCCGGTGGGGCCGGGGCGCGGCTCCGGCGCCGGCTCGCTGGTGCTGTACAGCCTGCGCATCACCGAGATCGATCCCATCCGCTTCGATCTGCTGTTCGAGCGTTTCCTCAACCCCGAGCGCATCAGCATGCCGGACGTGGACATCGACTTCTGCCAGGACCGGCGCGAGGAGGTGATCCAGTACGTCCGCGACGCCTACGGCGGCGACGAGCGGGTCTGCCAGATCATCACCTTCGGCAAGATGCTGGCCAAGGCCGTGGTGCGGGACGTGGGCCGGGTGATGGCCATGAGCTACGGGGACACGGACCGCATCGCCAAGGCGATCCCCGAGCAGCTGGGGATCACCCTGGAAGGGGCGCTGGACGCCGAGCCGAAGCTGCGGGACATGGCCCGTCAGGACCCCAAGGTGGACAAGCTGCTGCAGATCGCCCGCCGGTTGGAGGGCAACTGCCGTCACGCGGGTGTGCACGCTGCCGGGCTGGTCATCTCGGACCGGCCGCTCAACGACTACCTGCCGCTGGCCAAGGTCACCGACACCGTCACCACCCAGTACGACATGAAGTACGCCGAGAAGATCGGGCTGATCAAGTTCGACTTCCTGGGCCTCAAGACCCTCACGCAGATCAACGAGGCGCTCCGCATTGCCCGTGCCCGGGGCAAGACGGACATGACCTTCCTGGAGTTCAACGAGATCGAGCTGGACGACGAGGCCACCTACGAGCTGCTCAGCCGCGGCGACACCCTGGGTGTGTTCCAGCTGGAATCGTCGGGCATGCGCGAGCTCATCAGCTCCATGCGCCCGAGCTCCTTCGAGGACATCATCGCCGCGGTGGCGCTGTACCGGCCCGGCCCCATGGGCATGGGCATGCACACCGAGTACGTCGAGCGCAAGCACGGGCGCGCCCGGGTGAGCTTCCCGCACCCCAGCCTCAAGGAGATCCTCGGCAACACCTACGGCATCATCGTGTACCAGGAGCAGGTGATGCAGATCGCCCAGCACATGGCCGGCTACAGCCTGGGCATGGCCGATCAGCTGCGCCGCGCCATGGGCAAGAAGATCGTCGCGGAGATGGAGAAGCACCGGGTCACGTTCAACGACGGCGCCAAGGAGCGGGAGATCGAGGAGGCCAAGGCCAACGACGTCTTCGACCTGCTCGCCGAGTTCGCCAAGTACGGCTTCAACAAGAGCCACAGCGCCGCCTACGCCCTCATCGCGTACCAGACGGCGTACCTCAAGGCCCACTTCCCCGAGGAGTTCTTCGCGTCGCTGCTCACCATCGAGTCCAACAACACCGACAAGGTGTTGCTCTACATCGCCGACGCCCGCCAGCACGACATCCAGGTGCTGCCCCCGGACGTGAACCAGAGCCGCCTGCGGTTCACCGTGGTGGACGACGCGGTGCGGTTCGGGCTGTCCGCGGTCAAGAACGTGGGCCAGGGCGCCATCGAGGCCATCTTGACCGCCCGGAAGGACGCCGGTGAGTTCGGCAGCATCGACAGCTTCCTCGAGCAGGTGGACCTGCAGCGGGTGAACAAGCGGGTGGTGGAGAGCCTGGTCAAGTGCGGCGCATTCGACTCCCTGGGCCACTCCCGCGCGGCGCTCGCGTCGGTGCTCGACGCCCTCCTGGAGTCCGCGGCCCGGGCCGCTCACGACAAGGCCGTCGGCCAGGCCAGCCTGTTCGGGGCCCAGGAACCCGGGATTCGTGTACAGGTGCCGCAGCTGGACGAGTGGCCCGAGCGGGAGCGCCTCGCCAACGAGAAGGAGGCGCTGGGGTTCTTCATCACCGGCCACCCCATGGACGCCTACCGCGAGGAGGTCCAGCGGTTCTCCTCCCACGACACCGCGACCCTGACCGACGCGCGCGACGAGTCCTCCGTGGCCATCGCCGGCATCCTCGGGGGGATCCAGCGCAAGCTCAACAAGAAGGGCAAGCCCTGGGCCCTGGCCCGCCTCGAGGACATCGTCGGCGGCGTGGTGGTCAAGTTCTTCGGCAGGGCCTTCGCCGACGTCGAGGAGCTCCTCGTCGAGGACCTGCCGCTGCTCATCGAGGCCAAGGTCAAGCGCAACGCCGACGGCACGGTGGAGCTCAGCGCCCAGAAGGCCCGGCCGCTGGCCGATGTTCGGGACGCGTCCACCAAGCAGGTGTGGGTGGCCCTGGATGCCGCGGATCTGGACGACGAGCGGCTCGCCAGCTTGCAGGCGTGCTTCGCGGCCCACGCGGGCGCCTGCGCTGCGGGCATCGCGTTGACCCTGGACGGGGAGACCGAGACGCACGTGCGGCTGCCGGGCAGCGTGAAGCTCGCGGCCAGCGACGAGCTCCGGGAGCAGATCAACGGGCTGTTCGGCAAGAACGTGGTGAGGTTCAGGTAGGGAGGTCGAATGGGATCCAGCCTGGCGAGGAAGCGGGTTCGAGGGAGCGAGGGGCGCGCGGCGGCGCGGCTCGACGAGGCGCTGCGCAAGAAGCTGACGCCGCGGGAGATCATCACCCGGATCGTCATCGCGGCGGTGGTCGCGGGCGTGCTCGTGGTGCTGCTGTACGCCCTGCGCAGCGCCCTGGTGGGGCTGATGTTCTCGCTGATCGTCGCCTACCTGCTCGATCCGGTGATCGATCGGTTCGAGGCGAGGGGCTGGAAGCGCTCCACGGCCATCTTCACCTGCCTGATCCTCGGTAGCCTCGTGGCGACCGGCCTGGTCCTCGTGCTGGTGCCCTACGTGGCCAACGAGGTGGCGGGCCTGTCCGACAACCTGTCGGGGTACGCGGGCACCATCGAGAAGGGCATTGACGTGCTCAACGGGTGGCTGGGCACCAGCGTGGCCATCGACCTGTCCACCCTGCGCGAGACGTGGCCAGAGCTGCTGCGGCGCATCGATCCGGAGCAGCTGGATCCCCTCAAGCAGGTGGCGTCGTGGGCGGCCTCGAGCACCCTGTCGTTCGTGTTCGGCCTGGCCAACCTGCTGATGGTGCCGGTGTACACGTTCTACTTCCTGCGGGACTTCGACAAGATGAAGGCCTGGGTGTTCGACCTGGTGCCCATCGGGTGGCAGCCGCTGGTGCTGAAATCGGCGATGGCCATCGATCTCAAGATGGGCCAGTTCATCCGGGGTCAGCTCACCCTGTGCACCCTCCTGGCGGTGCTCTACTCGGCCGGGCTGCTCGCGTTCGGGCGCATCGACATGGCGTTGCTCGTGGGCGTGGCGAGCGGCTACCTGTTCATCATCCCCTACCTCGGCACCATCGTCGGTGTGGTGGTCGGCACGGTCCTGTGTCTGCTCAAGTTCGGCCTGGACTGGCACCTGCTCGGCGTGCTCGGCACCTTCGGGATCGTCCAGCTCCTCGAGGGCACGCTGCTGACCCCGAAGATCGTCGGCGAGAGCGTCGGCCTGCACCCGCTGGTGGTGATCCTGTCCCTGTTCATCGGCTCGGCCCTGTTCGGCTTCATGGGGCTGCTGCTGGCGGTGCCCGTGACCTCGGCGCTGTCGGTGCTGTCCGAGACCCTGCTCGCGCGCTACCGCAGCTCGAAGATCTACCAGGAGGGCCGCTAGGCCCCAGCCCCCCGTGACTCCGCCCCTCCCCTGGTCCTGGCTCGGCCGGCAACCCTACGCGCCGGTGCACGAGCGGCAGCTTCAGCTGCGCCGCGCGATCCTCGCCGGGCACGGCGAGCCGACGCTGCTGCTGGTCGAGCACGAGCCGGTGGTGACCCTGGGGCGGCGCGGCAGCGACGCGGACCTGGCCCTGTCGCGCGGGGCGCTGCGGGACGGCGGCGTGGACGTGGTGTCCGTGGAGCGCGGCGGCCTGGCCACCTACCACGGCCCCGGGCAGCTGGTGGGCTACCCGGTGATCCCCCTGGCGTCGTTCGGCCTGACCGTACCGGCGTTCGTCCACCGGCTGGAGGCCGCGCTCATCGAGTTCGTGGGCGGGCTCGGTGTCGTGGGCCACCGCCGCGAGGGGTGGCCCGGGGTCTGGGTCGGCAGGACCAAGATCGCGGCCATCGGGCTGCACATCCATCGGGGCGTGTCCATCCACGGGTTCGCCCTCAACCTGACCCTCCGCCCGGCGGTGTACGGCTGCATCGTGCCCTGCGGGATTCCCGCGGAGCTGGGCAGCGTCTCTTCGGTGGCCGAGCTCGCGGGCGCCGCGCCAGAGCCCGGGGACGCCGCCTCCGAGGTGGCCCGGATCGTGGTTCGAACCCTCGTTGAATGACTTACACGACGCTTCCGTCTGTTTGCTGTGACTTTGCTGTCCATTCTTGACAAATTCCTTGCGGATCGCTTATGGGAGTGCTTGACTGGCAAGTGGGAAGGAGGGAGCGGGAAACAATGAGGTATTCGAGACCACTCATGGCGCTGGCGCTCTGCCTCGCAGCATTCGTGCTGATGGGCAAGAGGGCGCCACAGCAGGAGGAACCCCCTCCGCCCAGCGACACCCTGGAGAAGACCAACGACAGCCTGCGCCCCAAGATGGAGTCGGACTCAGACATCGACACCTTGATCGGTACCATCCCGGGCCTCGACGGATACGAGGAGAAGACCTCCACCAACGGAACCGTGCGCCTGATCAACGCCGACGACGGGGTCACCATCGTCATCGACGCCCTGTCCGCGGACAGCGTGGACGACGGCGGCTACGACCCGGCCTCGGTGCGCGCCATCCTGGCCAAGCAGTTCGAACCGCGGGTGGTCAAGGACCCGGAGTCGCCTGGCGGTGACGTGAGCCTGCGCTTCCGTGGTTACGGTGCCGTGGAAGACGGCAGCGTGGCGTTCGTGCTCGACATGGTGGATACGCCCAGTCGCGGCCCGGGCATGGTCCTCGTCTTCGGTCCCAACTCCCAGCGCGAGCAGTTCGAGGTGATGACCGCGCAGGTCATCACGATGCTGATCACTCCGACCTGACGCGTCCTAGGGCGCGTCGGGCATTGCCCGACCGCTCCCCGTGCCCGTGCCCGTGCCCGTGCCCGATTCAGAATATGTACCGCGCCATGGCATGAGGTCGCTGAAGCGACTGAGGGCCTTGCGGCGTCCGAGCGCCGATCTGAAGCTCCAGAGCTGACTCACACAGTCTATCGGGCACCGGCCTTCGGCCTGGGCACGGGCACGGGCACGGAGGAGTCATCTGGCTCGCCGCCTATGGCGGCTGTGCCCGACAGACTCCTATGGCGCGCTCAGCGCCAGGGCAGTGATCACCTCACCGTGCACCATCGCCAGGTTCGATTGTCCCGGCTCCAGGGCGTCGGTCATCGCGGACAGGTGGGCGATCAGGTCGCCGTCCACGGTGGCGGCCTCGCCGCCGTCCACCCCGGCCAGGGCCCGCACGACGCGCAGGGCGTCGGCCTCGGCCTCGGCGGACGCCGGGCCCGACACCGCCACGTGCAGACGCAGCGGCCGCCGCGTCAGGGTCTCGGCGGTCTCACGATCGGCGAGCACCGCGCAGCTCGCGCCGCCGGCGCCGCAGGCGACCAGCACGCAGTCCGAGTAGCCGCTCGCCACGGTCTTGACGCCCTCCCACAGCGCCCCGGCGTCGGAGCCGTGCTGGGCGTATCCCTGGAGCCCCAACCCGAGATCCGCGTGGACCGCGGCTGCGTCGCAGCCGGGCCCGAAGCAGCACGAGTGCACGAAGCCCAGGAGGCGCTCCGGAGCCTGGCCGGTGGCCGCGGCCGCGCCGGCGATGGCCTCGCGTGCCGTGGGCGCGCCGCTGACCGGGCTCAGCGCGGCGACGAGGTAGGCGTCACGGGCAGGGGAGGGGAGATCGAGCTGTCGCCTGGAACGGGTGGTCATGGGAACCTCCAGCGGGCGAAGGCTACATAAGGGTCCGTGGGCGCGTCAATGCGCCCACCCGTGACCTTCGCGCGCGACCGGCGACTACCCCCCTCGTGGCCCTCAACTTACCCTTGACACCTACCCTTCGGGCGGGTCCCATGAGGCCTGCGAGGAGGCAATCCATGCTGTTCAGGTCCATCGTCGTCCTTCTGGCGCTCTCGTTGACGATCCTCGGCTGCCCCGAGGAGGAGCCCGATGACGGGCTCGGCGCGAACGCAACGGACGACGACGACGACACCACCCCCGGCGAGCCGGATCCCCTGACCCTGTCGCTGACCAGCCCGGACGAGGCGAGCATCGGCTGGGGGCCCAGCGTGGCCGTGTCCGGCGAGGTGACGGGGGACGAGCCCCTGGTCACGGTGACCGGGGCGGACGCCCTGGCCGAGGCCGGCGCGTTCACCGCCGACGTGGCCGTGGACGAGTCCGCCGTGTTCACCGCGCTGCTCGCCGAGGCCGAGGATCCGTCGGGCTGGGTGCGCGACCGCCGCACCTACGTGCACGGCGACACCGTGGACTCGACGCTGCCCGTGGAACGTGGAATGGCCCTGCGCATCACCGACCACGGCCTGGACGGCGTCGAGGCCATCGCCCTGGGGGAGTTCGACGAGGAGTCCATCGAGCAGATGATCCTCGGCAGCAATCCCCTGTACTCGGGCCTGGGCATCGACATCAACGCCACGGCCGCCGACGTGGGGGGCATGGTCATCGATCTGGACGCCGAGGCGACGGGGCTCGGCCTCGTGGCCACCCTCACCGACGTGTCCATCGACGTGGACGTGGACGCCGGAATCCTCGGGACGCACCCCGGCAATCTCTGGCTGGATCGGGTGGACGTGGACGGCCTGGTGACGCTGTCGGTGTCTGCGGGCGATCTGCTCGTGGAGATCCCCGAGATCGACGTGGATCTGGTGGGCCTGCAGCTGAGCTTTCCGGGGATCTGGAGCTGGGTGCTCGACATCATCGAGGCCGTGGCCCCGGTCTTCCTCGAGGACATGATCGCCGACCTGCTCGGCGAGGAGGTGATCGCCGCGGTGGACGACCTGCTGGGCTCCCTCGACGAGGGCCTCGAATTCGGCCCGGTCCTCCTCGAGATCGCCTTCGCCGAGACCGCCCACGACGTGGATGGCGTGAACATCGTGCTCGATCTCGACGTCAACATGGGAGGCGCCGAGGTGCCGCCCACCCGCGTGACCACCGAAGGCGAGCTCCCCGCCTTGTGGGGCTCCCTGACCCCCGTCGGACAGGTCCCCTACGGCGTCCACGTGGTGCTGAACGACGACGCCATCAACGCCATCGGTCTGGCCCTGTTCGCGTCGGGCCAGCTCGTCCAGGAGATCGACGGCCAGATCCCCACGGAGAATCCCATCGATCTCACCGCGGGCCTGTTCAAGGCGTCCTTCCCGTCCCTGGACGTGGACGACACGGAGCTGATGTACCTGCGCACCGAACCCGCGGTCCCGCCCGTGGGTACGGCTGCAGCGGGCCCTGACGGCGTGCTCGACTTCCACATCCCCGGGTTCATGCTCGACATCGACACCGACCTCGATGGATCGGGCGAGCCGGACCCGGCGTACGACGTGGTCCTCGACGCCGTGGTGCAGGTGGCCGTCGACGCCGAGGCGGGCACCCTGGACATCTACGGGGGCGACATGGTCTCGACGCTCATCACCTGCTCCGAGGCGCTCGACTGCGATCGCACCGAGGGCGAGGGGCTCGCCGAGCTGATGAAGCTGGTCATCCCCATGGCCGTGGAGAGCCTGCTGGGCAACGTCACCGAGCTGATCCCGGGGGTGACCATGTGGCCGCTGGAGGGGGGCGCGTGCGGATCGTCAGGGGATCACGCCTCGTTCTACGCCGACCTGCTGCCGGTGGAGGAGGGCTCCTAGAGGCCGCGGATCGCGTCCTCGACCTGCTGCTCCACCGACGAGTTGTAGCCCTCCTCGATGATCTCGCGGATCACCAGGGACTCGTCGGCGATCACGAACACGGGCAGCTCGCCGCTGATGCCGAAGGGATCGAGGCAGTCGGCGGTCCCGTCGGTCCACACGTCCAGGGAACCCAGCTCGTGGACCTCCTGCCAGGTGGCGAGCTGGTCTGCGGACACGTCGTTGCCCTGCCACTCGTCCTGGATCAGGGTCTCGTAGAGCACGAAGTCGAAGTCCTCGTTGAGCTCGTCGTACAGGGCCAGGGCGTGGTCGGCGGACAGGCCGCAGGGCTCGCACCAGCCGGCGCTGATGACGAGCAGCACGCGGCTGCCAACGGCATCGTGGACCACGGCGGTCCCGCCGTCCTGGTTGGTCAGGTCGCAGTTGGGCAGGGTGTCCCCCACGTCGTACCCCTCGCCAGCGGCCAGGGAGTCGTCGTCGTCGTCGTCGTCGCCGTTGTTGCCCGGGCAACCCATGACGAACAGGGGAATCAGCATCCACAGGGCCAGAAGTGCTCTCACGATTCTCTCCTCCAGATGGGGGACACTATAGCCAAAGGGGACCTTCATCGCAGCCCGCGCGCCCACGCGTAGGCAAGATCGATCCTCAGCAGCAGGTGAAGGGCCAGCAGCGCGGTCCCGGCGGCGGACCAGCGCCACAGGCTCCCGAGACGGACGCGGCGCCGCGCGAGGAAGGCCCCGGTCACCTCCCCCCAGCCCAGCAGCAGCGCCGCGTAGCCGAGGGCACCCACCGGCGTCCAGGGCGGCAAGCCCCGCAGCCACGCGCCGCGTTCGCGCGCCAGCGCCCCCCACTCCCAGGCGGCCAACCACACCTGGCGGCAGCCCATCAGCAAGGGGGTCGCTCCGCCTGTGAAGGCCGCGCCGGCGGTCACGTAGACGTAGTCCAGGGCGTGGTCGGTGGCGAAGTCCTCTGGCCGCGACAGGACTCCGCGCCCCTCGTCCACGAACGCGAGGGTGTCCTCGTGCTGGACCTCGGCCTGGACGCGGATCAGCTCCGGTGGCGTACCGTGGATCCCCGTGAGCAGCCCCATCGCGGTGATCGCGCCGGCCCACGCCCCCAGGTGGGCGGCTCCGCGCCACCGCTGCCCCGCGGCCAGGTCGCCCAGCAGGTAAGGCAGGACCGGCAGCACCAGCAGCCAGCGCTGCACCCAGGCCACGTCCACGACGAAGTCCACCGCGAGCACCAGGGTCGCAGCGGCCGTGGTCGCCAGCGCCACCTCGGCCGCCGACGTCCGGCGCTGACGCGCCCTGTCGACGCGTGCGACGAGCCCCTTGATGCTGTCCTTCCACCGATCCCGCATGGCTGCGAACCGTACCACAGGCACTTGACAGCCGCGTCCCGCCCCTGTAGGAGATTCTGCGTTCTTTTGAAGATTACGTTCGTCGATACCCTAGGCGCGTAGCTCAGTGGGAGAGCACTACCCTGACACGGTAGGGGTCGCTGGTTCAAATCCAGTCGCGCCTAGGTCTTTTT
>CAYRNR010000233.1:0-10470 GCA_964425605.1 uncultured Rickettsiales bacterium
GGCGAGAATCGCCCCGAGAAGACTCAAGACCAGACTTGACCCCTACGCTAACGTCCCTTGCGGTTTCCCCTCGGAGGGCGGTCGCCGCGACCCTCGCGTCCTTCGCGACCCTCGCGTCCCTCGCGTGCTGCGGGCTTGCCACCCTCCCGCGCGGCCTTGAGGAGCTCCTCGTGGCCGGGGAGATCGGCGAGGTCGGGGACGAAGACGATCTCGATGCGGCGGTTGGTGGCCTTGTGGGCGTCGGTGTCGTTGCGGGCCAGCGGGGCGTGCTCGCCGTAGGTGGCGGCGGAGAGCTGCGCGGCGGACATGCCGGAGTCGACCATGAACCTGGCGACGTTCAGGGCGCGGGCCGCGCCGAGGTGCCAGTTGCTGGGGAACTCGGACGTGGCGATGGGATCGTCGTCGGTGTGCCCCTGGACCTGGAACTCGCGGTCGGTGCGGCGCCCGAGCAGCCGGGCGACCTCGCCGATGTTGGCTCGCCCCTCCTCGGAGAGCTCGGCCGAGCCGGAGGGGAAGAGGACGTCCGCGGCCATGCCGAGGGTGATGGAGCCCTTGTCGACCTTGAGCTCGAGGACGCCGCGGTCGATCAAGGGCTTGAACTCCTCCATCAGCTCCGCGTAGGCCTGGATGCGGGCCCGGGTCTTGGCCTTCATCTGCTCGAGCTTGGCCTCGACGCGCGCGGTCTTCTCCTGCTCCTCGGTGAGCTGGGTGGTACAGGCGTCGTACTGCTGCTCCATCTCGAGGTACTGGGACTTGGGGACGCAACCGACGAGCATCGTCGCGACGAACAAAAGGGGCAGGCTTCGCATGATCGGACTCCCTCCTCACCAGGTGTGTGCGAAGCCTAGCACGATCGAGTGACCCGCCCGCGTCGCCGCGGCCACAGGGCGTAGATCAGCAGCGGCGAGAACATCAGCAGCTCGGTGCGGATGACCGGCCACCCGCGGGCGCTCAGCGCGGCGGGGCCGATGGAGGAGACGGGGATGGGGCGGTAGGGGGCGAAGAATCGCTCGTGGGAGAACGGCCAGAGGACGGCGATGCCCTCGCCGCCGCTGGTGAGGGTGTCGAGGAGGCCGTGGCTGACGGCCACGACCGCGGCCAGGAGGAAGACGCGGAGGAACGACTGGCCGAGGGATCGGCCGGCGAGGGCGGCTGCGAGGGCGAGCCCGAGCCCCATCGCCGGTGAGTGTAGAGCACCCCGGTGGCCCCACTCGGCGGTGTAGGGGATGCCCATGCCGAAGGCGGCGACGTCCAGATCCGGCGCCATGGAGAGGGCGGCGAAGCCGGTCATGGAGGCGGCCAGACGTGCCCTCGGCGCGTCGCGCCCCGCAAAGAGGCGGCCGGCGGCGCAGCCGATGATGGCGTGACCGATCCCGGGCATGGGGGTGCGCTCCTGCGAGTACGAGGACCCACGCGGCGGAGCGGCTATTCCGTGGGACGACGGCCGGGCGGGCCTGCATCCGAGCGCTGGAGCCAGCCCCGCTCCCGCGCCAGCTCCAGGGCCAGGTCGCGCAATCCGCCGATGTACGCGGGGTGGGTGCCGGGGGCGGCGCCACGGCGGAACAGGGTGATCCGGGCGTCTCGGGCGGCCTCGGCGAGGTCGCGGTCCAGATCGTCGAGGGTCTCGAGGTTCTCGGAGGTGAAGGACAGCGGCTGGACCACGAGCGCCCGCACGCCCTGGCCGGCCAGGCGCCGGACCTCGTCCTCCATGTCGGGCTCGAGCCACCGGGCGGGGCCGACGCGGCTCTGGAACGCCAGGCTCCAGGGCAGCTCGATCCCGAGGCGCTCCACCACGGCGCTGGCGGTGGTGGCCACCTGGTCCGGGTAGGGATCGCCGCGGCGGACGCGGCTCAGGGGGATGCCGTGGGCCACGAACAGCAGGTGGGCCCCGGCGTCTCCCAGGGCGGGCAGGGAGGTCGCGGCCTCGGTCACGGCCTCCGCGAGGGCCTCGATCAGGCCGTCCAGAGCCGGATACGCTTCCACCGAGGCCAGCTCCATGGAGCTGGCGTCCGCGGCGCGCTCGATGGCGTCCAGGGCGGTGGCGGTGGTCGTGGTGGAGAACTGGGGGAACAGGGGCAGGGCGATCACCCGCTGCGCGCCCCGCCGCTGCAGCGAGTCCAGGGCCTCGGCAGCGCTCGGGTGGCGGTAGCGCATGGCCGCGCGCACCGGGCAGCCGAGCAACGCCTCGAGGGCCTTCGCCTGCTCGGCGCAGGCCTCCAGCAACGGCGAGCAGCCGCCCAGGCGCCGGTAGCGCTCCATGGAGTGCGGCGCCCTCCGCCAGGCGATGAAGCCCGCCAGCAGGGGGCGCACGGGCCACGGTACGCCGAGGATGGCCGGATCGTTGAACAGCTCTTGCAGGAACGGCCGCACGTCGTCCTCCGACGCCGGGCCGCCCATGTTGAGCAGGACCACGCCCACGTCGGGAGCGAGCTGGGGCGTGTCGGTCATACGGTGGTGGAGTACTGCACGGGGCGGTCCCCCTTGTCGCCCAGGTACCCGTCGAAGGCCATGCAGGCCACCCGGACGAGGAACCGGCCGCGCGGCGTGACGCGGATGCCGTCGTCGCCGAGCTCCAGCAGGCCGTCCTCGGCCAGGGGGCGCAGCTGCCGCAGCTCGGGGCCGAACCGGTGGGCGAAGGGGACGCCGTGGGTTTGCTCGAAGCGCTCGAAGTCGATGCGGAGGTTGCACGACAGGTCGAGAATCACCTCGCGCCGCAGCAGGTCGTCCTCGTCGAGGATCAGGGCGCGCTCCCAGGGCATGCGGCCGGCGTCCAGGTCGGCGCGCCACGGAGCGTGGTCCTTGGCGTCCTGGGCGTAGCTGGCGCCCACGGCGCTGATGGCCGACACCCCCAGCCCCAGCTGGTCGAGGCCGCGGCGGGTGGTGTACCCCATGAAGTTGCGGTGCAGGCTGCCTGCCTGGAGGGCCACGGCGAGCTCGTCGTCGGGCCGCGCGAAGTGGTCGAAGCCGATGGCCACGTACCCCGCGGCCAGGAAGCGCTCCCAGGCGATCCCGAGCATCTCGACGCGCTCGCGGGCCTCGGGCACGGCGTGGCCCTCGAGGGCCTCCTGGTGGGGCCGCATCCAGGGCACGTGGGCGTAGCCGAACACGGCGATGCGGTCCGGACCCATCTCCACCACGCCGTCGATGGTGCGCCTCCAGCTGGCCGCGGTCTGGCCGGGCAGCCCGTGGATCAGGTCGAAGTTCACCGAGTCGGCCCGCTGGGAGAGCCACGACGCCAGGTCCTGCACCTGCTCGCGGGGCTGGACGCGCCCGACGATGGCCTGGACGTCCGGATCGAGGTCCTGCACCCCGAGGCTGAAGCGATTGAACCCGTGATCGAGCATCACCTGCAACAGGTCGTGGCGCGCCGTCCGCGGATCCACCTCGGCGGAGAGCTCGGCGCCGTGGTCGGCGGGCCAGTGCCCGAGGAGCCCGGCCAGCAGCCTGTCCATGGTGTCCGGCGCCAGGATGCTCGGTGTCCCGCCGCCGAGGGCGAGCTGCCGGATACGGCGGGGTCCCAGCAGGCCGGCCGCGACGGCAGCTTCCTGCAGCAGGGCCTCGACGTACCCGGGCCGCGGGTCGTCCCGGCCGTCGTGCAGGACCTCGGTGTGGCACCCGCAGTACAGGCAACGCCGCTTGCAGTACGGCACGTGTACGTACACGGACAGGTCCGGCGAACCGCTGCCGCGCCACAGGGCCTCGAGGGCGCCGCGGTCGTAGTCCGTGGTGAAGTGCGGTGCGGTGGGGTAGCTCGTGTAGCGCGGCCCGCGCGTGGAGTACTTCTCCACCACCTCCCAGGGGATGTCGCGCGGATCCATCCGGCTCAGCCCTCGCCCAGCTCGTGCACGGCGTCCACGAAGGCGCCCGCCCCCTCCACGGGGGTCCCGGGGAGGATGCCGTGGCCGAGGTTGAAGATGTGGCCCGTACGCCGGCCCAGATCGCGGTGGATCGCCCGGACGCGCGCCCGGATGCGCTCGGGCGGGCCGAAGAGCTCCACCGGGTCGAGGTTGCCCTGCACGGCCACGTCGTCACCCAGCGCGGCCGCGGTGCCGGCCAGGTCGGTGCGCCAGTCCACGCTGATCACGTCCGCCCCCGCGGTGGCCACGTGGGGCAGGATGCCGGCGATGCCGTTGACGAACAGGATGCGCGGCACGCCCAGGCCGGCGAGCCGGTCGAGGATCTTCCGCGTCGGCGGCAGGGCGAAGCGGACGTAGTCCTCGGGCTGCATCCCGCCCGCCCAGGTGTCGAAGATCTGCACGGCGTCGGCGCCGGCCTCCACCTGCAGCGTCAGGTGCTCGGCCACCACGTCGGCGATGCGGTCGAGCAGGGCCGCACCCCGCGCGGGATCGCGGTAGAGAAGCGCCTTGATCGCCTCGTTGTGACGGCTGCCGCCGCCCTGGACCATGTAGGAGGCCAGGGAGTAGGGCGCGCCTGCGAAACCGAGCACGGCGCGGTCGTCGCCCATCTCGGCTCTGAGCAGCCGGATCGCCTCGTACACGTAGGACAGCGCCGAGGAGACGTCGCGGGGCACGAGATCGTCGGGATCGAAGATCTCTCCCAGGGGCGGCCCGAGCTGCGGTCCCCCCTCGGGGTAGGTCACGGTCTGACCCATGGCCTCGGGGATGACCAGGATGTCCGAGAACACGATGGCCGCGTCCAGATCGAAGCGCCGCAGGGGTTGCAGCGCCACCTCCAGGGTCAGCGCCGGGGTCTGGCAGACCTCGGTGAACGAGTGCTTCGCGCGCAGCTCGAGGTACTCCGGGAGGTAGCGGCCTGCCTGCCGCATGATCCACACCGGGGGCCGGTCCACGGGTGCACCTGTGCACGCGGCCAGGAATCTAGATCGACCGTTCATGGAAACACCTCCGTCAGGACGTCGCGTGTGTCGGGGCTATCCTCGGTCGTCGACGCGCAGTTGTCAGGCTCGAGACCATATTGATCGGGATTTCGACCCACCACGGCGGCCGCCACGAGGCTCGGGATGCGCTGCCGGGCGTCGTCGTCGAGCAGACCGGCGAGCCACAGGAAGCGCACGTTACGGCGGGGGCGCGTCCAGGCGTCCTGCTCCCGCAGGGACTCCACGGTGGCGCTGATGGCCGGATCGCGCGCCAGCGTCGCCAGCAGGATCGACGAGGTGCTCAGCGCCTCCACGTCGCGCTGCAGGCGCGTGGCGATGGCCTCGGTGGAGGCGAGGGGGTCCAGCCGCAGATCGTGGCCCTCGTCGCCCAGCAGGCCCATCGCTTCGGCCTCCTCGGCGCCGATCCCCCAGGGGCCCAGGAGGTCGCCGCCGGTGGGCGTCTGACCGAGCACCCACGGCAGGAAGGCCAGGACGTCGGGCAGGCTGTACCGCGCCAGCACGGGCTGGATGGCCGGCAGGTGGACCTCGGACGTGCAATAGATCTCGCCCAGCGCGTCCGCCTCGAGCCAGGCGCCGACCCGCTTGCGCACCGCGCTGCGGAACGAACTCGGCACGGCGTAGGCCGGTTCACCGAAGGCCACGAGCACCGCGTCCATCTGGCGGTCGAGGGTGGCGTCGTCCCCGCGATCGGAGCCGCGGCGGCCGGGCTTGCCAGCGGCCTGGCCCTCCAGATCCACCATCCGGTCGTGCCGGGCCGCGAGCTCATCGAGGGAACCCGGGGTCTCCTCCATCACCGCCAGCAGGGCCTCGATCTCCTCGTCCAGGGTGGCGATCTCCTGCTCGACGCCGTCGAGGCGGTGGCTCACCTGGCGGCGCGCCCAGATCGCGGCGAACCCCAGCGCCACCAGCAGCAGCAGGACCACGGGAATCCAGACGGGGCGCCAGTGCTTGCGGCGCATGGCGCGGATCACCGACGACACGTCGGCGCCGGTGAGGTCGACCCGCAGCTGGGGCCCCTCGGCGCCGAGCCGGATCACGTCGCCCTGGCGCAGGTACACCTCTCGCACGAGCCGGCCGTTGACGTAGGTGCCGTTGCGGGAGTCGCGATCGCGCAGCAGGTAGCGCCCCTGCTTGAACTCCACCTCCGCGTGCACCTTGCCCACGGCGCGGTCCTGCTCGGCGTGGAACCTCACCTCGCAGTCGGGGCCCCGGCCGAGCTCGAAGTGCTCGGTGTCCACCTGATCCACGCCGCCGGCGCGGGCGCCGCTGATGTGCACGAGACTGATCAACGTGTCCCCTTCGGTCGTCCCATCCTACAGCACCATCCGCACCACGCCGGCCACCACCACCACCACGAACAGCACGCGGTTGAGTCCGATGGAGCGGTGGAGCCGCGGCAGCTTCCCGTCGCTGGCCTCGTACAGGTCGCGGTAGGCGCGGACCATGTCTCCACCGCAGTAGGGGGACACGATGCGGGGCATCGGGGCGCCGGACCGTTGCTGCAGGATCGTGCCCATCCGGCGCAGCAGCATCACGCCGTATCCGTACAGGACGGCGGCGACGGCGGCGAACAGCAGCGCGAGCTTGGCCTCCTCCGGCAAGGGACCTCCCGCCTACTCGAACAGCTTGCGGCCGCGCGGATCACCCACGGGCACCGGCTTGAGCGCGCGGTCGCAGCGGCGGATGAAGCCGCACAGCACGTTGCCAGGGCCCACCTCGTAGAACTCGTCCACGCCCATGTCGAGCATGGCGCGCACCGTGGGCTCCCACCGCACCGGCGCGCAGACCTGGTCCACCAGGTGTCCGATCACGCGGGCGTGGTCGCGCTCGACCTCGGCGTTGACGTTGGGGATGTACGGCACGCCCAGCGCGCCGATCTGGACGTCCTCCAGCCGCTCGGCGAGGCGCTGCGCCGCGGGGCGCATCAACGCGCAGTGGAAAGGCGCGCTCACCGCGATCTCCGTGGCGTTTCCGCGCAGCTCCTTGCAGCGCCCCATCGCGACGCCCACCGACGCCTTGTCGCCGGAGATGACGTTGAGGTCCGGGGCGTTGTACCCGGCGCTCTCGACCACGCCGCCGGTGTCCTCGCGCACCGACGCGCAGACGCCGTCCACCTGCTCGGCGGTGAGCCGGAAGATGGCCGCCATGGTGCCCTCGCCCAGGGGGACCGCGTCCTGCATGTACCTGCCGCGGTCGCGCACGGCTCGCACGGCCTCGCCGAAGTCCATGGCGCCGGCGATCACCAGGGCGGAGTACTCGCCCAGGCTGTGGCCCGCGACCACGTCCGGCTGGATGTCCAGCTCGGTCATCATCGCCCGGGCGAAGGCCACCGAGGTGGTCAACACGGCGGGCTGGGTGACCTCGGTCTCGGTGAGCTTCTCCAGCGGGCCCTGGAGGATCAGCTCGGTGAGGGAGTACCCCAGCTCGTCGTCGGCCTGTTCGTAGACCTCGCGGGCCACCGGGTACTTCTCGATCAGCCAGTCCCCCATCCCCACCTTCTGGGATGCCTGGCCGGGAAAGACGAATGCGCGCATTGCGGACCTCCGGATCGTTCCTCGATGAACGGGGGAGCAATACCCGACCCGGCGCGCGCGTGCAACAAGTTGGTGCGCGGACGCCTCGCGCGTTGCATCCCGGTGGGTCCGAACCGATAATGACCGCTCGCAACCCCCGAACGAGGAGACGAGACATGGACTGGGGACTCGAGAACAGGCTGTCGAGGATCATCAACCCCAAGAGCGGCCGCACCGTGATGCTCGCGGTGGACCACGGCTACTTCATGGGCCCCACGCGCGGCCTCCACCATCCCTACGACACGGTCAAGGACCTGCTGCCCCACGCGGACACGCTGATGCTGACCCGCGGCGTGCTGCGCGCCAGCGTCCCGGCCACCGAGACCATCCCCATCGTCCTGCGCGTGTCCGGCGGTACGTCGGTGCTGTTCGACGATCTGTCCAACGAGGAGCTCACGGTGTCCATGGAGGACGCGGTGCGCCTCAACGTCTCGGGCGTGGCCATCTCCATCTTCGTGGGCGCGCCCCACGAGAAGCAGACCCTGCAGAACATGGCGTCGCTGATCGACGAGGGCAACGCCATCGGAATGCCCGTGGTGGCCGTCACCGCCGTGGGCAAGGACATGGCCCGCAACTGGCGGTACCTGAGCCTGGCCTCCCGCATCGCCGCGGAGATGGGCGCCCACATCGTCAAGACCTACTACTGCGACGAGTTCGAGAAGGTCGCGGGGCGTTGCCCGGTGCCGTGCGTCATCGCCGGCGGCAAGAAGATCCCCGAGAAGGACGCGCTGAACATGGCCTACAACGCGCTGCAGCAGGGCGCCATCGGCGTGGACATGGGCCGCAACATCTTCCAGTCGGACTCCCCGCTGGGCATGATCCAGGCCGTGCGCTCGGTCATCCACGAGAACGCCACGGGTGATCAGGCCTACGAGCTGTACGAGACCGTGAAAAACGGCGGTTGAGTCGGTCCCCTTCGAGGACGCAACCCACAGCCTGGAGTGAGCCATGCGCGTAGCCATGTACTACCGCAACGACGACGTACGCGTGGAAGAGGTGCCCACGCCGAAGCCCGGACCTGGCGAGATTCTCGTCCGTATCGAAGCGAGCGGCGTCTGCGGCAGCGACGTCATGGAGTGGTACCGGATCAAGAAGGCGCCGCTGGTGCTGGGCCACGAGATCGGCGGCCAGGTGGTGGAGGTGGGTGAGGGGGTGGACAAGTTCGCCGTGGGCGATCGCGTCACCGCCACCCACCACGTGCCCTGCCTGACGTGTCCCCTGTGCCAGCGCGGCCACACCACCCTGTGCGAGACCCTGCGCACCACCAAGTTCGATCCCGGCGGCTTCTGCGAGTACGTCCGGGTGCCGGCGCTGCAGACCGACCGCGGCACGCTGAAGCTCCCCGACGACGTGACCTACGAGGAGGCCACCTTCGTGGAGCCCTTCGGCTGCGTCGTGCGCGGCCAGCGCGGCGCCGACCTGCACGCCGGCCAGTCGGTGCTGGTGCTGGGCTCCGGCCTCGCCGGGCTGATGCACGTGGCCCTGGCCCGCGCCTCGGGCGCGTCGCTGGTGGTCGCGACGGACGTGCACCCCTTCCGGCTGGACTCGGCGCGCCGCTTCGGCGCCGACCTCGCCCTGGACGCCTCCACCGAGGACATCGAGGCGCGGTTCCGGGACCTCAACGACGGCAAGCTCGCCGACCTCGTCATCGTCTGCACGGCCGTGCCCGCGGTCAACGAGCAGGCCTTCCGCCTCGTCGAGCGCGGCGGCAAGATCCTGTTCTTCGCCCTGGTCACCCCCGGGGTCGCCCTCGCGTACCCGGCCTTCGACCTGTGGAACCGCGGCGTAAACATCGTCCAGAGCTACGCCGCCGCCCTGCCCGACCTGGCCGAGGCCCTGGAGCTGATCCGCCGCAAGCGGGTGCCTGTCGAGGAGATGATCACCCACCGGCTGCCCCTGTCGCGGACGTCCGAGGGCTTCGGGCTGGTGGCGTCGGCTGGGGACTCGATCAAGGTGGTCATCGAGCCGCAGCGGTAGATTCTGTCCGTCGCCCAGCGGATCGCTATCCATCCCCCTGCAGCTCGATCGTGATCGACCACCCCGCGTCGTCCGCCACCTGCACCTCGTTGCCGGGCAGGTCCATGAACAGCATGGGATCCGTGCCCTGCCCCGATCTGGAGCCGTCCGCGTCCACGGCCGTGGCCGGGGTGCCGTCGCGGACGCTGCAGAAGACGTACCCCGAGCTGCCCCTGCCGTACAGGACCGTGCCGCCGCAGGTGACGACCACGCGGCAGTTGTAGGTGACCCCGTTGGGGAAGTCCGGATCCTTGTGGACCTCGACGGTGCACGGCGTGCCGGGCTGTACCGGCGCGGAGCCCTCGGCATCGCGGACGCGCCCCGCTCCGTGGAAGCCGCCCCCGAGCAGGCCCCCGGCGTCGCTCTCGGAGACCGTCCCGCCGCACGGCACCACCATCAGGTGCTGCCCGTCCACCTCCAGCGCCCCGTGCCGGACCGCCCACGCCCCGGCCGTCTTCTCCGCGAGGTAGGTGTACCGGCCCGCGCCGGCGCTGCCCTGGACCGGCATCGCGCGTCGCGCCAGCTCCCCCTGGTCGTTCGCGTCGGGCCCGCCGCCCGGCGGGAACCCCAGCCAGCGGACCTCGACGGGTGTGCCCAGCGCCTGCCGGGACTCCTGGCAGGCCTCCAGGGACCGCAGGGCCTCGGGGCGGTCGTCGCCGACCAGCGAGCTGCCCACGAAGACCGCGGCGACCCCGAAGGGGATCACGAGCCCCAGGCAGCCCCTCTTCAGGACGCGGGCCTTCTGCTGCTTCGCCCTCGGCTGCGTCGCTCCCGGCGGCGTCGCCCCCGGCTGCGTCGCCCCGGGCTCGAACCCCTCCCGGAGCTTGCGCAGCATCTCCAGAGCCTTCGCGGGATCGTCGTCGGCCAGGAGCTGGCCGATCCTCGGCGCCACCTTGCGCGTGAGCCGGTGCTCCCCCAGGACGGCCAGCGCCTCCTGCTCCAGCCGCCGGCGGACCTGATCGTCCGACTGGTCCCGCGCCTGCTCGAGCAGGTCGACGGCGTCGTCGAAAATACGCGCGACCG
>CAYRNR010000234.1:0-10470 GCA_964425605.1 uncultured Rickettsiales bacterium
CCCCGGGGGCATGATCAGTGAAAACCCTGGGGGCATGATCCTGAAAAGTCACACTAGCTTTGGTCCAGAAGGATTCACGCCAGTCGAAATAGTCGATGATGTCCTGGTCGCCGATCAGAGAGAAGTCAGAGATTTTCGAGAAGAACAGGCTGTAGTACCTGGAGTTGTTGCCGATGAAAGGCTCCGATAGACGCTTTCGTGCTTCACGAAACTCCTTCCATACGTCGTCCCAACGATAGGTCTTCAGGGGTAGGTTCTGAGCCTGGCGTGCTCGCAGGTTGAGGTACTCCTCGCTAGCAGCTGCCACTGCTTCGTGCTTCGACCGGGTTTTCAGGCTCTTCCGGAGGTAGCCCTGCCTACCTGGTAGAGAGATGCGGACCTGCCAGTTCTTTTTTTTGGACGTAGCCAGCGTGTAGAGGAACACGGCACCGTCGAAGAGCACCTCAGTGCTGCCGTAATGGTTTCCCATCTGGAAAACTCCGATCAATCCCTGATCCCCATAGCGGTAAAGCCGCGAACTCTGATGGAATCAAGAACTAGTAATTCAGGGCAGCTTAGAGAAAAAAGCTAGTAAAAACAACAAGAAAGAGAAGACTAAACTTCCGTGGTGGGGGACCTTGAGCACCTGGGACCGGAGGCGACCCCCGTCGCGGATCAGCTGTCGCTCGAGGTCGGCCTCCGCGTCCCCGGCGAGGAGAAAAGAGACCCGGCCGTGGGTCAACCGCAGGACCAGGGAGTGATCGTTGGCGGGGCAGTGGCGTGTGGCCCTCGCGCAGGGCCAGCCCGGCCGGGGGTGGAGCGCCTGGAGGCCCACCGGGTGGAGCTGGAGGGCGTCGCCGTCGGAGACGATCCGCGGTCGGACGCCGGCGCGGAGGGCCTCGACCATGACGTCCGCGGCGGCGTGGTCCGGCGGGATCCACACCGGGAGCCATAGCTCGTCCGTGGGGACGGCCCGGAGCACGGCGGGGACGCCGCCGTGGTGATCCGAGTGGAGGTGGGTCACCGCGACCGCGGCCAGGCGCCCCACGCCCATCCGGCGCAGCGCGGGCACCACCAGCCGCTCCCCGGTGTCGAAGGAGCCGTAGCGCTCCCCCGCGTCCACGAGCAGGTGGCGGCCGTCCGGCAGGCTCACCAGCAGCGCGTCGCCGTGACCCACGTCCAGCGCGGTCAGGGTCATCTGGCCCGCAGGTGGCGAGGCCGGGTGCACCGGGAGCAGGGTCAGGGCAGCGGCGAGGATGGCGGCTGGCCAGCGTTGGCCCAGACGGGGCAGGGCCAGCGCCAGGGCCATGGCGGCCGCGGCGGTCGCGGCGAGGCCGGCGGGCGGCGTGGCCCCGAGGACCGGGGAGAACACCGCCCCGGTGGCGATCACCTCGCACCCGGCGCGGGCCACCACGTCGGCCGCGGCCAGCACGGCGCTGCCCGCGGAGGGCCAGGCGAGCCCGATCCCGGCGGCGAGGAGCAGCAGGGGAACCAACGCCATGCCGAACACCGGGATCACCAGGAGGTTGCACGGTACGCTGCCCAGCGAGACCTGGCCGAAGCAGCTCCACGTGATGGGCGCCGTGCCGACGGCGACCGCGGCGGAGGCGATGGCCAGGGAGGCCAGCGGCCGCCCGGCCCAGCTCGGTGTGAGGCGGATCAGGGCGACGACGCTGCCGAAGCTCAGCGCGGTCCCCACCTCCCACAGGGCGGCGGGATCCCCCAGGAGCAGCGCACCCCACGCCGCGGCGCACAGCTGCAGCGGGTGCACGCGCCGGCGCAGCGCCAGCGCGGTGGCGAGGGACGCGGCCATGATCCCGGCTCGCCTCGTGGAGACACTCCAGCCCGTGAGGGAGCCGTACACGGCGGCGGCGGCCACGCCGCACGCCAGGCCCACGAGGTGTGGCGGGACGCGGAGCCTCAGCCGTGGCAGGCGGCAGGCCGCTCCGCGCGCCGCCCAGCCCGCGGCGAGGGCCACGATCCCCACGTGGAGCCCGGAGATGGCCAGCAGGTGGGACGTGCCGCTGCGGGCGAATCGTTCGCGGAGGTCGGGATCGAGGCGGGACCGATCGCCGAGCACGAGGGCCAGCGCCAGGCCGTCCACCGGCGGCTCGAGGCGGGCCATGAAGAACTCGCGGATGGCCCGCCGCAGGCGAACGAGGGGCGACGGTTCGGCGGGGTCGATGTGCAGCGCGTCCGTCGGCCGGGCGGTGATCGACTCGCCGGTGCGTCGCGCTCGCCGCAGGCGGTCCGGCTGACCGGGGACGTGGCGGTTGCGGACCTCGGACAGGCGCACCGTCGTGTGGACGGCGGCGCCGGGAGGGGGCGGCGGGTGGCGGTCGGAGGCCAGGACGAGGCTACCGCTCCCCCTCGGCTCGAGCTCCAGCGTCGCGGTCCACGAGCCGTCTGCGCGCACCCGCGGCGGCCCCTGGACCGTGCCCCGGATGGCGACGGGCACGTCGTGGACCTGCCACGGGCCCGCAGCGCGGGGACAGCCCGCGGCCGACACCGCGGCGCCCACCAGCGCCACCGCGGCCAGGCTCGCCGCGCGCGATCGCAGCCCATGTCCGAGCGCGCAGAGGAACCCCGCGGCGACCAGCGCCAGCAGCGCGTCCACGACGAGGTGGTCGGCGGTCCAGACGCCGAGGGTCAGCGCGGCGATCGGGAGAAGCAGGGGCGTGCGGTGCATGGCCCCTGTGCTTGCGAAGTGCGTGCCAGGTCGTGCGAGCCGTCCAGGGGGCTCGGACCGTCCGGAAATCGAACGGAGGGTCCGATTTTCGGACGGGGATCCGCCGTCCTTGACGACGTCCGCTGCCGTCGATAGCTTGTTCGGCGGAGGCAGCGGGCGTCGCCGCTCGCCGATGCCATCGAGGGGGAGTTCCATGAGGGGCGGTTCGGACGAGAGCAAGTTCAGGCTACTGGCCAGTACGGCGGCCGAGGGGATCGTCTGTTCGAGCCCCGAGGGGATCATCACGTTCGCGAACCCCGCCGCGGCCTCGATTCTCGGCTGGGAGAGCCCCGAAGCGTTGGTGGGCCGGCCGTCCACCGACCTCTACCACGACACTGCGGACCGCGAGACGCTCCTGCGGAGGCTCGAAGTCGACGACCGCCTCGATCCCGTGGACCTGACCATGCGCAGCCAGGCCGGCCGGCCGGTGCAGACGCGCGGGTCGGTGACGCGGCTGTGCGACGACCAGGGCCGCTTCGTGGAGTTCTTCGGGGTGATCACCAGCACGCGCGAGCTGCTTTCCGAGCGCGAGAAGCTCGACGAGGTCCGCTTCCGGCTCCAGCGGTCGTCGTCGGATCTCGAGGAGAGCCAGCGGGCCCTCGACGAGTTCGCCCACGTGGTGTCCCACGATCTGCGCGAGCCGGTCCGCATGGTGGGCAGCTTCCTGGAGCTGCTCCGGTCGCGCAGCGAGGAGGCGCTGGACGAACGCGCGCGTGAGTACCTCGGCTTCGCCTCGGAGGGCGCGGGCCGCCTGGACGCGCAGATCGCCGCGCTGCTGGAGTACTCTCGCGTCCGGACGCGTGGCGAGCCGTTCGTCCGGTGCGAGGGAGAGGACCTGTTGCGGCTGGCCGAAGCGCGGGTGGCCTCGGCCGTCACACGGACCGGCGCCACCATCACCCACGATCCCCTGCCCGCGGTGCACGGCGACCGCGCGCAGCTCGTGGCGTTGCTGGGACACCTGCTGGACAACGCCCTGAAGTTCCACGACGAGCGCGCGCCACAGATCCATCTGCGCGCCGAAGAGGCTGGCGACCGCCAGCTGATCGAGGTGCGGGACGACGGCATCGGCCTCGAACCGAAGTTCAAGGACCAGGTGTTCGAGATGTTCGCGCGGCTCAACACGCGCGAGGAGTACCCGGGCAACGGCGCCGGGCTGGCCATCTGCCGGCGGATCGTGGGCCGTCACGGCGGAGAGATCTGGATACGATCGCGGCCGGCCGAGGGCGCGCGCATTTTCTTCACCCTGCCGGCGGCGGCGGACGACTGATCGAGATCCTCTGGCTGGGGCGACCATGGACTCCGACCGGCTCAAGATCCTGCTCATCGAGGACAACGCCGACTACGCGCGGCTGGTGCGTGAGTACGTGGAGCTGGAGAGCCCGGGCCGGTTCGACATCGAGGCGGTGCCCCGGCTCTCCACGGGCATCGAGCTGCTGCTGCGCGGGGGCATCGACATCGTCCTGCTGGATCTCAACCTGCCGGACAGCCGCGGCCTGGACACCTACGTCACCGTGCGCACCCAGGCGCCGGACGTGGCCACGGTCGTCCTCACCGGGGTGGACGACGAGCGGCTGGCCCTGGCCGCGGCGCGCGAGGGGGCCCAGGACTACCTGGTCAAGGGGCAGGTGCGCGGAGACGGGCTCGTGCGATGCATCCACTACGCGCACGAGCGGCAGCAGAGCCTGGTGCAGCTCAAGAGGTACGCCCGCCGCCTGGCGGCCAGCGAGGAGCGCGCGCGGCGGATCATCGAGAACAACGCCGACGCCATCGTGATCGCCGACCACGACGGCCGGGTGGTCTTCGTCAACAGGTCGGCCGAGGTCACGTTCGGCAAGGACGCCGAGGACCTGGTGGAGCGCACCTTCGAGCACCCGCTCGTCGAGGGGCAGACCAGCGAGATCCTGGTCGAGGGGCCGCCCGAGCAGGTGGTGGAGATGCGGGTCGTCGCCTCGACCTGGGACGACCGGCCCGTGCTGATGGCCCTGCTCCGCGACGTGACCCAGCGACGCCGGGCTGCCGGCCTGCGGACCCGGCTGGAGGCGGAGGCCCTCGCGGTGGACGAGCTGCGGCGCCTCGACCGGATGAAGTCCGAGTTCATGCGCAACGTCACCGACGAGCTGGTGGCCCCCCTGTCGCCGCTGCAGACCGCGGTGGACGATCTCCTCGAGGGTTCCCCGTCTCCGCGCCAGCGCGAGGTGTTGCGGCTGATGTCCGGCCACATCCGCGATCTGGCCCGCTTCGCCGGCGGCGTGCAGACCCTGACCCGGCTCGACTCCGGCCGGTACGACATGCGGATGCAGGACGTGGCGTTGGCCGCCCTGATCGAGGCCGAGGTGGAGCAGCTGCGCGCCGCGGCGGGCCCGCGGCGCCTGGACACCAGCTCGGACCTGTCCTCGAAGACCCGCGTCCTCGCCGACCGGGGCGCGGTCCGCCGGGTGATCCGGCACCTGGTCGAGAACGCCCTGACGCACAACCCCGACGGCACCGACATCGTCGTGCGGTCCCGGCCCCTGGCCGACGGGCTCGTGGAGGTGGCGGTGGTCGACTCCGGGCGCGGCATCCCCGCGGACCACCGTGACCGGGTGTTCGACGCCTTCTACCAGACCACCCCCGACGGCAGCACCCTCGGCGCCGGCATCGGCCTCGCCCTGTGCAAGGCGCTGGTGGAGAAGATGGGGGGCAGCATCGCCGTGGAGTCGCGGCCCGGGGCGGGCGCGGAGGTGCGGTTCACCCTGAGGGAGGCGACCGCGCAGGGACGCTAGCGGCTCTGGTGCAGGTAGTGCGTGACGATGCTGGGCCGGTCCGGCTCGGACACGGCGATCTCGGCCAGCTTGATCGAGCCTGCGGTGATCGACAGCACCTTGGCGCCGGAGTCCCCCAGGAGATCGCCCACCTGCACGACCCGCTCCTCCCCCGAGGGGAAGCGGACGATGGCCCGGGGCGGCGCCGCGTCGGGGATCGAGGCGATGAGCGCGATCTCGGACAGGGGCGCCGACATGGTCAGCGCGGCCTCGCAGGTGCCCGGGAGGGGCGAGACGACGGCGGGGATGGCCTGGGGCGGGGCGACCTGGACCTGGACGGGTGGCTCCGGGGCCACCTCGACGTAGACGGGCGCGTGGACCACGGGCGGCTCGGTGATCGCCTCGATCACCTCGGGCGGCGTGGGCGGCTCGACGGGCGGCTCGACCACCGCCTCGACCGCTGCGAGCGCGTCGTCGGCAGCTGAGCTGCTGTCGTCGTCGTCCCCGGCCACCACGGCGGGGGGCTCCCCCGTGTCCACGACCAGGGGCGCGTCGGTGGGCTCCTCCGGCACGAAGTCGGACGCGGGCGGCAGCTCCATTCCGCCGCCGCCGGACTCGCCGCTGCCCGCTGCGCCGGTGACGGCGTCGGGGAAGGGTTCGAACAGTCCCCCCTCGCGATCCTCCACGCCCGTACAGGCGGCGAGGACGAAGGGGACGAGGACGAACAACCAGGGCGCAGTGCGCGTGTGCATGGGATCACCGGGAGGGGACCTGTGCCGCCCTCCTCGATGACGATACCGCGCTGCGATCCCGGGTGTCAAAACAGCTCGCGCGCTTGACGCGCGCTCGTTCCTTGTTATGTTGGCCGCCGTGACCGACCCCCTCGATGACCCCGCGATCTTCGACCGTCGAGACCTCACCGGGCCGTTCGATCTCATCGGCGATATCCACGGCTGCCACGCCGAGGTGGTGCGCCTGCTGCACCGCCTGGGGTATCACGACGACGGGGATGCCTGGATCCATGCCGAGGGGCGCACCGCCGTGTTCCTCGGCGACATCATCGACCGCGGCCCGGCCGTGCCGGAGGTGATCGTCCTGGTCAGCCAGATGGTGCGCCACGGCAGCGCCCTGTTCGTGCCGGGCAACCACGACGAGCGGCTCGCGGCCTTCCTCGGCGGCGAGTCGGTGGTGGTCGCCTACGGTCTCGAGCAGACGCTGCAGCAGCTCGAGGTGCTGGACGAGGACGTGCGGGCCGACGTGCTGGCGCGCTTCCTCGGCTTGTTCCTGGAGGCGCCCCCCTACCTGTGGCTCGACGGCGGCCGGCTGGTGGCGGTCCATGGCGGCCTCGAGGAGTCGATGATCGGCACCTTCGACTCCGAGGTCTGGCAGTTCTGCCTGATGGGCAAGGTGGCCGTCGATGGCCCCAACCAGGTGCGGCGGCTGGAGTGGGCGTCGAGCTACGGCGGGAGCGCGCTGGTGGCTTACGGTCACACGCCGTGCCCGAGGCCGGTGTTCGTCAACGACACCATCAACCTGGATCAGGGCTGTGTGTTCGGCGGGGCGCTCTCGGCGCTGCGCTACCCCGAGCGGGACACCGTCACCGTTCCAGCCCAGGAGCCCTACTTCATCCCCGGGCGTGTGGTGCCCCCCCCGGACGACCCATGACCGCGCCGCTTCCGTGGACCGTGCGCCCCCTCCCGGCGGGGGACGTGATCACCGACGCGCTGAGGTTGATGCGGTCCGACTTCTGGAAGCTGTGCGGCACCGTGGCCGTCGTGGTGATCCCGGCCAACCTGGTCATCGCCGTGATCATCTACCTGTTCATGCGGCACATGGGCCGCGTGCCCTACTCGGAGCCCAACGTGGCCGCGCTCGGCGTGCTGTACTACGGCGCGCTGCTGCTGGGGGCGGCCAGCCTCTGGGGCCTGGTGATCCCCTTCGCCCAGGTGGCCCTGATGCGGGCGATCACCGACCGCTACATGGGCCTGCCGGTGAGCATCGGCCGCTCCTACCGCTGGCTGGTCGACAACTTCTGGACCGTCACCGGCACGGTGGTGCTGGTCGCCCTGGTGCTGGCCGCGGTGCTCACCTTCATCGTGATCCCCGGGTTCTTCGCCGTGGTGCTCGTCGCGGCCCTGGCCGGTGGTCCCCTGGCCCTGCTCATCCTCACCGTGGGCGGGATCGCCGTGTCCACCCCCCTGGTCGTCGCCCTGTTCGCGGTGATGCTCGCCGTGCCCACCATGGTCACCGAGGGCGAGGGCGGTGTGTACGCCGTGGCCCGGTCCGTGCGGCTCGTGTTCAGCCAGCCCACCAAGCTGGCGCTGCTGGTCACCGTCACCTGGCTGATGAGCCTGGCCGTGTCGTCGCTGCCGGGTCTGTTCATGCCCACGCCCGACGTGGACATCACCGGCCCCACGGGCATCTTCGACTACTACGGCGCCACCGCCCTGACCACCGCCATCACCACGGCCCTGGCCGGGCTCACCCAGTCGGTGATCCGGACGCTGCGCGGCTCGGTCTACCTGATGTGCTACTTCGACGCACGCTGCCGGACCGAGGGGTACGACGTGGAGTTCGCCGCGCGCAAGGCCGGCATCTGGGCCGGGCCGGCCTCCGTGGAGGGAGCGGCGGGTGCCGGCTAGTTCGGCTCACGACCCCGAGATCGTCCGCGAGACGACGCGAACGCTGCTCGAACAGCGGCGTTTCCGCGAGGGCATGCACCTCGAGCAAGGGGAGCCCGACGACTTCGTCGATGTCCTGTACCAGCGCATCGGCGACTGGATCGTGGCCCTGATCGATCTGCAGGAGACCAACCCGGTCCTCTACTGGGCGCTGGTCGGGGGTCTGCTGGCGGTGGCGGCCCTGCTCGTGTGGCACATCGTGTACACGGTGCGCCGCTCGAGCCGGGCGCCGGTGCGCGCCCCCGGCGCGGTGGGGGAGGTGGTGGGGGCCTCGGACCTCGACGCCCTGCGGCAGCGGCAGCGGGCTGCGGCGGCCGGGGGGGACCTGCTGCTGGCCCTGCAGCTGCGCTTCGCCATCTCCGTGGCGGCGTCCATCGGCGTGCCGCGGCTGCGAAATCTCGGGCACATGACCTACCGCGAGCTGATCGCCGTGGGGCAGCGCGCCGGGGTCTCGGCGGACCTGGCCCCCACCGTGGACGCCATCGAGCAGGCCCTGTACGGCGGCCAGGAGCTCGGCGCGCAGCAGTACGAGCGGTGCGTCCGCGCCCTCGAACCGGAGGACGAGCCGTGAGGCCCTGGTGGCGAAGCGCGCCGGGGATCGCCGGGCTGGGCGTCGTGGGCGCCCTGCTGGCCCTGCTGTTCCTGCCCGGGAACGACCTGACCCTGGACACCTCCAGCTACGGGGTGGGCCGCAGCGGCTACCGGCTCGGGTTCGAGGTGCTCGGGGAGCTGGGGTACGAGACCGTCCGGTTCATCCACGGCGCCGAGGTGCTGCCGTCGGGTGGGGACGCGGTGGGCGGGACCCTGTGGTTGCTGGAGCCGGGCCCGTCGGTCCTGGACGAGGGGCCGGCCGGCATGGCGGGCGTGGCCGAGTGGGTGGCTCAGGGGCACACGCTGGTGCTCGCCTTCGGGCCGGAGCGGTCCGGCCTGGGGACGCGGATACTCCACGACATCCAGCGCCGCCGCGAGGCCGAGGAGGAGGCGACAGGAGAGACGCCGCCGTCTGCGGACGTCTCCGGTGACGAGGAGGCGCTCCGGCCCACGGGGGACGCGGCCGAGGCCCTGTTCGCCCTGGGGCTCCACGACATCGTCGTCACCGGGGCGCGCGCGGAGCTGGACGTGGGCTTCGACGATCCCATCGACGTCACCAGCCGCATCGAGGACGTGGCCTACCTGCGCGGCGTGCGCGACGCCCCGGTCCTGGCCGGGGACGGGCTGGCCGCGGGCGAGGCCCTGGTGTCGAGCCGCGACGGCGTGCTGGTGTGGCGCGGCGCGGTGGGCCGGGGCGAGGTGTTCCTGGTGTCCGAGGCGCGGCTGCTCAACAACTGGGCGGTGGCCGGCGCCGACAACGCCATCTTGCTGGCCGCGCTGGCGCGGATGAGCCATCGGGGCGGTCCCGTGCTGTACGAGGAGTTCAGCCACGGGTACGCGTCGGTGGCCTCCCTGACCGAGCTGCTGCTGACCCCGCCGGCGCTGTTCGTGACCCTGCAGGTGGCGCTGTTGCTGCTGGCGGTGGTGCTGTGGCGTGCGCGCCGCTTCGGGCCCGCGCTGCCGGCGCCCGCGGCGTCGCGGCGCTCGCGCGTCGAGCACGTGACCGCGCTGGCGCACCTGCACCAGCGCGGCGGTCACCACCTCGGCGCCGCGCAGCGGCTGCGCGCCCACCTCGTGGGCCGGCTGCGGGAGCGGCTCGGTCACGGAAAGTTCACTTCCGAGGAGGTCCTCCTGCGGCGGCTGGCCGAGCGGTTGCCCGAGGACGAACAGACGGTGCGAGATCTGCTGGAGCCGCCGGGGCGAGTCGACGCCCGGTCGCTGCAAGAGTACGCGCGGAGGCTCGAGGGCCTCCGGCGCAGGTTCGAGGAGGGACGATGAGCGCTGTGGACCAGGTGCGGGAACTGTTCGAGGGCACGCGAGCCGAGCTACGCAAGGTGATCGTGGGCCAGGACGACACGGTGGAGCTGCTGCTCGTGGCGCTGCTGTGCGAGGGGCACGCCCTGGTCGAGGGGGTGCCCGGCACGGCCAAGACGCTGCTGGTGCGCAGCCTCGCGCGCATCCTCGGTTGCCGGTTCAACCGGGTGCAGTTCACCCCCGACCTGATGCCGTCGGACGTGGTGGGGACGTCCCTGTTCCACATGGGCGAGGGCGTGTTCAAGTTCCGGCCGGGGCCGGTGTTCTCGAACTTCCTGCTCGGCGACGAGATCAACCGGGCGCCCGCCAAGACCCAGTCCGCGCTCCTGCAGGCCATGGAGGAGGGCCAGGCCACGGTGGACGGGGACACCTACGCCCTGCCCGAGCCGTTCATCGTGGTCGCGACCCAGAACCCCGTGGAGCAGGAGGGGACCTA
>CAYRNR010000235.1:0-10356 GCA_964425605.1 uncultured Rickettsiales bacterium
TTGTTGATCAGGTTGATGAAGATCTCCTGCAGCTGCATCTCCTCCACGCGGACCTCGGGCACGCCCTCGCCGTAGTCCACGTGCAGCTGAACCTGGGCGAGGCCGGCCTCCTTGGTCACGAAGGGCAGGGTCTCCTCCAGCGCGGCGTTGACGTCGACCACGTGCACGTCGCTCTCGCTCTTGCGCGCGAAGCTGAGCATCCGGTACGTGACGCTGCGGCCGCGCCGTACCTGGTCCGAGAGCTTGGGCAGCCACTGACGCAGCTCCTCGAGGAGCTCGTCGTGGGGCGGGTCCTCGTCGACCACGTCCGACAGCAGCCCGCTGATCTCGCCGATCACGGCGAGCGGGTTGTTGATCTCGTGGGCCACGCCCGCAGCCAGCCGTCCCACGGCCGCGAGGCGCTCCGACAGCAGGATCTGATCCATCAGCGCCTTGCGCCGGGAGATGTCCTTGGCGATGCCCACGGTGCCGATCATCTTGCCCCAGTCGTCGCGCAGCTGGGACAGGGTCAGGGAGGCCGGCAGGGGCTTGCCGTCCTTGCCGTACAGATCGGTCTGGTAGTCGCGGACCGCGCCCTCCTGGTTGACCCGCCGCAGCAACGCCTCGCGCTCTCCCTTCTCGGCGTAGAGGCGCGAGGCCTCGCGGCCGATCATCTCCTCGGCGGTGTACCCCAGGCTCTCCTGCGCGCCCCGGTTGAACGAGACGATCCTCCCGTCGAGGTCTGCGGTGATGATCATCACGGGTGAGTTGTCCAGGATGTGCTGGAGGTACTCCCGCGTGCGGGACAGGGCGGCCTCGGCCTCGCGCTGGGCGGTGACGTCCGTGGCCAGGGTGCACACGGCAGCGACCTTCCCGGCCGCGTCGAGGATGGGGAACCGGATGACGGAGAGCTCGACGCGGCGTCCGCCGAGCTCCACCGTGGCGTCGAAGCTGATCTCCTTGCCGCTGATGAGTATCCCGCGCGAACCCTTGCGCATCTCGTTGGCCGTGGACCGGGGCAGGACCTCCAGGGCCGTCTTTCCGATCATCTCCCCTCGTGTGGTCCCCACCAGCTCACAGGCGGCCCCGTTCACGTTCACGAACTGGCCCTGGCGGTTCTCCACCAGGACCGCCACCGGGGCGTGCTGCATGAACTGCTTCAGCTGTCCCTCGGCGGCCTTGAGGTCCTCCTCGAGCAGGATGCGGTGGGTGATGTCGCGCGTCACCTCGATCATGCCCACGACGTTGTCGTCGGGATCCAGCAGCGGTCCAGCCACGATGGCGGCGAACCGCGGGTTGCCGTCCGCGTCGAAGTGCTTGCGCACGATGGACGCGCGCTGCTTGTCCTTGGTCACCTGGATGAACGGGCAGTTGCCCACGGCCACCTGGCACTCGCCGCGGATGTGCTGCTCCACCTCGTAGCAGTGCTTGCCGCGCAGATCGCCGATCTCCAGCGCGTTGTGGGTCAGGAATGCCTTGTTGGCCTCCTGGATCACCATCTCGTTGTCCACCACCATCACCTCATCGGGGATGGAGTCGAAGATCTGCTGGATGCGCTGCTGCTCGGCCTCGACGCGCAACCGCAGCTCCGTGCGTTGCTCGATGATGTCCTCCTCGGCCCGGTGCAGCTGCCAGAACAGCCGCGCCCCCACGTGGTCGATGAGGGTCACGTTACGCGGCCGCGAGCGCTCCAGCTGGTCCCGCACCGAGATGAGGCCGGTCAGCTCGACCACCAGATCCAGATCCGGGATGTCGAACAGCTCGCGGTAGTCGGTGGTGATCAACGGCACGCCGTGGTCACGCGCGTAGCGCACACCGGGCGCGTCCTCCTGGAGTTCGGCCACGCCGAGGATCTCCATGCGGAAGCGACCGAGGGTGTCCTCCTGGACCATACGCAGGATCGACTCGCAGCCCTTGCCGCCGCCGACGATGGCCGTGCGCAGGCCGAAGCGGAATGAGCCGCTACTGGTCACCAGGGAATCCTCGTCCATGACGCTCCCTTCGTCGATCCGGCCGGACCGGGTGAGCCCCGCAAGGATAGATCATGTCCCGGGCACCGTGCGCCGGCCTTCGTCCACCGCGACGGGGACATTCCTGATATCCTGGGAGCTGGGACAGGGAACGAGGGGATACGAACGGGGAGAGGCACATGGTCGACGTCTACCAGTACACCTGTGTCGCCTGCGACGCGTCCGAGACGTCGTCCGACCTCGCCTACAGCCGCCCGTGCCGTTCGTGCGATGGCACGGCGTTCGTCCACGACGAGGCCTACCTGGCGAGCGATCTGGGTCGCTGGGCCCGGGAGGCAGCCACCGCCCCGGCCGAGGCCTGGACCGAGGCCCAATCCGAGATCATGAGGCTGGCGGGCCTGATGCAACAGGCGGCCCTGAGGCCGGATCCCGGGGCTTGGCGCTCCCTCGCGCGTGCTCACTGGCGCCTGCTGGCCTGGCTGCACCCGGTCTCCGACCGGAGGTCGCTGGCCAGCGCCGGGGACATCGCGACGTTCGTCGCCGCCCAGGTCCAGTGGTGGGAGCTGCTGACGTTCGAGGCCGCGGTGGCCGATCCGTACCGCGCCTACCGGCGGCTGGCCGCCGGTCCGCCCGACCAGCCCTCTCCCGGGTCCATCGGTCACGCCGCCGCGATCCTGGACGAAGCGCGCGCCTTCCTCGAGGCGGCCCTGGCCCGCTGGGACCACGCCGCGCTCCCCCTCACCTCCCCCTCCACCGACGTGCTGCGCCAGGCCCAGCTCGCCCTGCTGTGGTGGCTCGTGGCGGACACCAACCGCTGGCTCTCGCGACCCCAGCGCAAGATGCTGGCGATGAACCACGCCACCCTCGACCACGCGGTCTCTGCACGGGTGAACGAGCTACGCGGCGCCGGCCCCGACGCTGTGCCTGCGCCCGTCGAGGGCACCTGTCCCAGCTGTGGCTCCAGGGACGCCCTCGTCCTGGTCCACGGCTCGTTCTGCCCGACCTGCATCTTCGAGATCGCCGGCTGGGTCGTACAGGACAGCCGCTTCGAGGAGGCCGCTCCCGACGCGTTCAGCCTCGGCGACGACGACCTGCTCACCGCCAGCGAGGACAACCTGGAGACGGAACTCGACGACGCGCCCGGTCTGGGCGACGCCGTGGGCGAGTCGGTCAGCCTCGTCATGGAATTCGACGCCGATCCCAGCTTCGACACCGAGGCGGGCCTCGACGCCTTTTCGGGTGACTCCGCCAGCATCGAGGTCGACATCGACGACGATCCCACCACCGACGAGGGCGCCGCCGTGGACGATCCCGCCACGGCGTCCGCCAGCGTCCTCATGGAGATCGAGGACAGCCTCGAGGAGGCGAGCGAGGAGGCGTCCATCGTCCCGGGCGAGACCGACCGCTACAGCGTCGAAGAGCTGTCCGACGAACTCTCGCTGAGCTTCGAGACCGTCCTGGACGGCCCCAGCGGCGAGGCGACCGTCGAGGGGGATCGGCCGGAGCCAGAGCCAGAGCCGGAGCCCGAACCAGAACCGGAGCCCGAACCAGAGCCGGAGCCCGAACCAGAGCCGGAGCCCGAACCAGAGCCGGAGCCCGAACCAGAGCCAGAGCCCGAACCAGAGCCCGAACCAGAGCCAGAGCCCGAACCAGAGCCAGAGCCGGAACCCGCGCTGGAGTCCTTCGAATCCCCCGAGCAGGTCTTCGATCAGGTCTTCGACGACAGCTGGGACGACGAGGACGACGGCGACGACAAGCCCAAGAAGAAGGGGTTGCTGGGCAGGCTCTTGAAGAAGAGGTGACGGTTCATCGGCCGGCGTAGGCCGCGAAGTCCACCTCCACGACGAAGTCGCTGTCCCGCTGGCCGTCGCCGTAGGCCGCCTCGAAGTACTCCTCGCGCCCCTCCTCGGTGTTGCGCCAGTAGTCCAGCAGCTCCTCGAGCTCGTCCCGGTCCAGCCCGAAGGTCTCGAGGTAGGAGCCGAACCAGGTCAGCGCGTCCTGGAGCACCTCCAGCGAGACGTCGAGCCCGTCGCCGTTGGCGCGGAACTCGTCGAGCCACGGCGAGTAGGTCTGCACGTGGATGGTCCCGGCGTCGAGGTCGTAGGTCAGCAGCTTGAGCCAGCCGTTGCCGCCGTCGGGGTGGTACGACTGGAAGTCGGTGAGGATCTCGGTGACCTGCAGGCCCGCGAGGTTCTCGCTGTGCTGGCGGTACTCGGCGTCCACGTGCCCGCACTGGACCATGTAGACGTTGGGGTTGGGCGCGACGAACTCCTCGAACAGATCATCGGCGGTGATGCTGTCGGTGTAGTAAAGCGCCTGCCCGCCGAGGGTGTGGACGAGGGCGTTGTTGCGGCCGCCGGTGAGCAGCGGCAGCGGCTCGGGCATGATGTCGACGACCCGGTAGTCGTACAGGTAGCGGTGGGTCGTGACGTGCACCAGCGCGTGGGGGTGATCGTCCACCACCTCCTGGGCCCAGATCCGCTCCTCCAGCCGCGGGTCCACGGCGAGGTGCAGGAACAGGAACTCGTACCCGCCGAACTCGACCGTGGCGTAGTTGCTCAGCCCCGAGGGCGACGCCCCGCCGAACCAGTCGTGGTCCTGGACGGTCTGCGGCCCCACGTACTCCAGGAAGTGTTCGCCGTTGCAGTCGATGTCGGTGAGCCAGTCGCTGCAGGAGTGGTCCACCCCGAGGCCGTACTGGTACTCGGAGTCGCTGTACTGGTTGTCGTGGTTGCCCATGCCGATGCCGTAGCGGACGCCGGCCTCGTCGAGGATGTCCAGGGAGCCGCGCGCCGAGCTCCACTGCCGTTCGTTGGGGCCGTTGTCCACCACGTCACCGAGGTGGGTGACGAAGAGGATGTTCAGCTCCTCGGCGTGGTCCGCGACCCACTGGGTCTGGCTGTCGAAGACCGCGGGGTAGATATCGGCGTAGGTCTGTGTGTCGGGCAGCGCCACCACGGTGAACGTACCGACCTCCGCCACGTCGTCGTCGTCGTCGAACAGGCCGCTGTCGTCGTCGTCGCCGCCCCCACAACCCGTGCAGACGATCCACAGCAGCGTGCCCATGAGCGCCAGCGCGCGCATCCCGGCTCCACAGTCCATCTAGTCGTCCTCTCGCAGGCGCGCCACTGCGCCCGTCGCCGTGGGCTCGGCCACGGAACCATACGCGGGTCGCCCGGCCTCGGCGGCGCCGTAGAACGTGGGCTGGAGCGCCCTGCACCCGTCCGCGCCGGGATCGTCCGCGGGCCAGCCAGGGGGCGCGTCGCCGGGCGCGGCCAGGCCCAGCGCCAGGTCGATCTCGTGACCGATGACCGTCGATCCCACGTAGTACGTGGTCTCCTCTGGCGCGCCCTCGCGAATCACCCCCTCCAGGTGGACGCGGATCCGCTCCACCTCGGCGTCCCGGCCGGCGCCCCGGAGGACGCGGGCCACGACGGCAGCGACCACGGGATCGGGGCGATTCGAGTCGGTGAGCTTCTGCTGGTGGGGCGGCGCGAACCACGTCCCCACGACGCCGTCCGGCGAGACCATGCCCGCCAGCGCGTCCAGGGTCTGCTCCGACACCGGCCGGCCCCAGGCCCTCAGGGCGAGCGCGGCGCGGGCGGTGTCGTCCGAGTCGGCGGTGATGTCCCAGGCGCGCCCCGGCCGTTCATCGACGCGGTCGGCGCGGCCGTAGAAGCTCCAGGTGCCGTCGTCGTTGCGGTCCGCCTCCAGCGCGTCCAGCGCCGGGGCGGCGAGCGCCTCCACGCGGGGGTCGGAGGGCAGGGCGGACAGCGCGAGCAGCACCTGGGCCGTGGTGAACACGCTGTACACCTCGGTCCACTCCCCCTCAGCCTCCCAGCGCACGTAGGTGGGCCAGGTGCCGTCGGCGCGCTGGTCGCGCTCCAGACAGGTCAGCGCCGCGCCCAGCTCGCCCCCGGGGGCGGCGGGTGGCGCGACCGCCACGAGATAGACCAGCCCGATCCCGACCCCCGAGGCCACCACGAGCCGGCAGCGGCGCTGGAACCGCGCCCAGGCTTCCCGGTCCGTCCACGCGTGGAACGACAGCACGGCGATCCAGGCGATCATCCAGCTGGCCGCCAGCACCAGGGCCGTGCCGCGCACCTCGCGGATCACCAGGCCTCCGGCGACGGGCACGACGAGGGCGACGAGGAGCAGCGCGAGGGCCCCGCGGGCCGCCTGGGCCAGCGGTCGGCGCGACGCGGACGTCCCGACGTCGGCCGCTCGATCCTCGTCGCGGCCGGCCACCTGGTGCACCCCGTGGGCGGCGGCGAACAGCGCGCCGAAGGTGAGGCCCCAGATCACCGCCGAGATCCCGGGGGCGACCACGACGGCGCCGGCGAACCCGTTTGCGGCGCCGCCGATCAGGTGCAGGACGGAGGCCAGGACCGGGCGCCCCTTCCCGAAGATGCCGGGGGTGGAGTACAGCCACGCCGAGATCGCGACCACCGAGGCCGCCCCCGCCGCGAGGAGATCGATCACGGCCCAGCAGGCGAGCCCCAGCAGCAGCGCCAGCCACCCCGCGACCGCGAGCCATCGTCGCGCAGAGCGGTCGTCCTGCAGGGCGCGCACCGCGCCGAGCCGGTGGTACCCCGCCAACCCGAGAACCGCGTCCGCGCGGTCGTTCCAGGCGAACGCGGCCAGGCTGATCAGCCAGCTCCCCAGGGCCACGGCGACACCCTCTCGCAGGTCCCCTGAACCGCCACCGGCCCACAGCCAGCCCGCAGGGGCCGGTGCGCTGACCATGGCGGCCTCGACGGGCCTCAGGGCTCGCAACGCAGGTACCACGCGATCCATCCACCTCCTCGGGAGGTCATGAGAATATCCCACTCCCGTCGTCGGAGCCGACCAACATTCCCCTGCCGTCCCGTTCGGCGCTATAACCAGGGGAGGTGCTGTGGCCCCGTGACAGCCCCACGTTCCGGAAGATCATGACCTCGAACGACTCCCAGCCCCGCGACCTCATGGGCCGCTACTGGCCCCTGGCCGCGGCCCTCGCCGGCAGCGCCGCCGTGCTGGTGGGGCTGTACGCGGTCATCCGCGAGCTCTGCGGCGGAGCCCTCGTGTACGGCCTGGACGACGCCTACATCCACCTGGCCATCGCCGCCAACCTCGTCGAGCACGGCGCGTGGGGCGTGAACGCGGGCGAGTTCAGCTCCACGAGCTCGTCGCTGTCGTGGCCCCTGGTGCTCGCCGCGCTGCGGGCCGTCACCGGCATCGGCGAGCACGGACCGCTGGTGATCAGCGCCGCATTGGTGGTGGTGATCCTGGTGCGCGCCGACGCGATGCTCGCGCGACGGGCCCAGCTCCCTCCGTGGGCGCGCGCCGTCGCCCTCGGGACGCTGTTCGTCCTCACACCCATGCCCGAGCTGGTGTTCGACGGCATGGAGCACCTGCTGCACGTGTGGTTCGCCCTGGAGTTGCTGGACCGGGCGAGCGCGGCCCTGGCCGGGCTGGACGGGGGGGAGGACACGGGCAGGTTCGACGGGGCCGCCCTGGTGGCGCTGGCGTTCCTCAGCGTCACGGTGCGCTACGAGGCGGTGTTCCTCGTCGGCGGGGTCGCCGCGCTGCTGGCAACGCGCAGGCGGTGGGTGCTCGCCGCGGCCATGGTCCTCGCCGCGGCGCTCCCCATCGTCGTGTACGGCGCCATCGCGTCGTCGCAGGGCTGGCCCTTCGTGCCCACGGGGTTGCTGCTCAAGACCGCCGTCATCGAGGAGACCGCGGGCGAAGCGCTGCGCCGCATGTTCAACGAGTTCGCTGCGAAGATCCCCGGCGCGCTCCCCCTGGTCGCCGCGGTGAGCGCCGGCCTGGTGGTCAACGCCCTGCGGACGCCGGGGCGCGACCGCTCCGAGCGGGTGGATCAGCACGCCATGCTGCTGTTCGCCCTCGCGGTGGTGCCGCACCTGGTCCTGGCCAACCTGGGCAACCTGTTCCGGTACGAGGCGTACCTGTACGCCGGCGGTGTCTTCGTGATGGCCGGGCCCGCGTACCAGCTGGCGCTTCGACTCAGGGCGCGCGCCGCGAGGAGCCCCCGGCCCTGGCTCGCCGCGGCGCTGCTGATCGTCGCGGTGGGGCTGCCCGGGTTCACCGTGGCCCAGCGCGGGGCTGCCGCGCTGCTGGCGACGCCGTTGACCAGCCGCGACATCCACCGCCAGCAGATCCAGATGGCGCGGTTCGTCGGGCGCTACTACCCCGGCGAGACCGTGGCGATCAACGACATCGGCACCATCAGCTACTTCACCGACGCCCCCGTGCTCGACATCGTCGGGCTGGCCTCGCGCGAGGTCGCGGCGGTGCACCTCTCCGGGGACGACTTCACCGAACGGATCGGCGCCATCGCCCGCGACGAGGGGGTGCGCATCGCGCTGGTCTACGAGCCGTGGCTGGGCGATGCGCCCGCGGGCTGGCGGGAGGTCGCCACCTGGACCGTGCCCGATCGGGTGGTGCTGGGGTGGCCGACGGTCACCTTCTACGCCGTGGTCCCCACCGCATACGACGATCTGCTGGCCAATCTCTACGCGTTCTCGGTGGAGCTGCCGGCGGGCGTGGAGTTCGAGCTGGCCGAGCCCTGAGCCGGCTCACCACTCCCCCATGGGTTCGCCCTCGAGGGTCCGGATGCTCATGTCGCAGCTCGCGTCGCGCCGCAGCTTGTAGGGGATGCGGTCCGGGTGGCGGTTCCGGGCGAAGAAGAAGTTGCGCTGCGGACCGACGGACCTCACGTACAGGACGTCGTCGCTCAGATCCGGGCGCGGGTTGGGGCGGCTGACCACCCAGCTCCGCTGCTCCTCGGAGAGCTCGGCGAAGTCGCAGAACACCAGCAACCGCCGTCCGTCGGCGGCCTCCTCGGCGAGCTCCACCACCGCGCCCGCCTGCTCGGCGGTGCGCGCCAGCTCGAACAGCTGAACGCGGTGGAACGTCACCGCGCCGACGACCACGCCGGCCAGGGCGAATCCCAGCGCGAACCGCCGCCAGGACTCCGGGCCGTGGGTGAGGGCGGCCGCGGCCAGCGGCAGCCAGGCGATCAGGGACTCGGTGTAGAGGACGGGGCCCACGTCGGCGACCCCGGGCCAGAAGAAGAAGAAGTACAGGACGAAGGGCGCCAGCGCCGCGAGGGTCAGGACGATGGCCTCCAGTCTCCGCCCGCGGGCCACTGCGATGGCCCCGAGGGGCAGCGCCAGGGACACCGGCCACCCCAGCATCCAGGCGTCCAGGCGCACCAGGTTGTGCCAGAGGTTGCCCCACCCCGCCGCGGGCGTGTGCTCGATCCCCCACAGGAACTCGCCGAAGCCGAAGGGGTTGCGCCACTCGCCGGGCTCCAGCCAGTACACGAAGTAGGCCGATCGCAGGGGGTGGCCGTTGCAGGTCTGGTTGATCCACAGCTGCACGCCGACCATGGCCAGGCCGCCTGCCGCGAACAGCGCGACGGTCAGCCAGGGGCGGCCCGCACTCCACCACCGCCGCCCGAGCACGATCAGCAGGGGCAGCCCGAGCAGCACCGTGGACACCGGCCGCGTCAGCACCCCCAGCCCGAAGGCCGCCGCCGCCAGCAGCGCCCAGCCGGGTGCCCCCTGGGCTCGCGTGGCGACGAGCCCGCTGCACAGGAACAGGGACAGCCAGAACAGGCACGGCACGTGGGCCAGCAGGGTGCCCGAGCTGGCGATCAGGAACGGGGAGGTGGCGGCCAGGACGGCGGCGGCCGACCCTGCGCCCGGGCCGAACAGCTCGCCGCTGGATCGCCCCAGCAGGTAGACCACCCCGCCGCACAGCAGCGCGGGCACGAGCCAGGGATCGCCGACCCAGACTCCGGGGACCAGGGTCAGGAGGTTGCCCACCGGGTACTGGGAGTACCACTGGCCGTTGTTGATCACGAACAGGTTGTCGTAGAAGACGCGGTCGTTGAAGTGGGGGCTGGGCGCGGTCCAGTGCCCCTCCGCGAGGATCTGGGCGTGGTGCAGGTAGGCCCACTCGTCGTCCGTCAGGGGGGTGGTCCCGAGGACCAGGTGACCGGCGATCAGGGCAGCCCCGGCGGCGACCACGGCGGCCACGGCGACGATCGAGGGCTCGCGCGTCCGCATCAGGGCCCGCAGCGCGTCGACGTGCGTCGATGTCCGGGCCCACCAGCCGGCCGCGGCCATCAGCGGCAGCAGCCACAGCAGCGCGACGTAGAACCGCCGCTCGCCCGCCGGCAACAGCTGCGCCCAGTTGCGGCCGTCCTCGGTGAAGCCGTACCGCTGGAGATCGGTCCACCCCCCGGCCGCGATCTCCAGGTGGACGTACTGGGCGGCCGCCAGGACGGCTGCGCCCGCCGCCAGCTTCCAGCCCAGCGAGCCGAGCCCGGCGCCGCGGCTCAAGCCGTCGCCCTCTGCAGCGCGCTCCTGGCGGTGTACAGCCACAGGGCGAACACGGC
>CAYRNR010000236.1:0-10133 GCA_964425605.1 uncultured Rickettsiales bacterium
CTGAGCATCATCCGCGAGGAGGCCTACTACTTCGCCCCCCAGGCCTCGACCAAGATCATGAACGAGGGCTGGGCCACCTTCTGGCACAGCCGCCTCATGACCGGCAAGCTCGCCACCTCCGCCGAGATCATCGAGTACGCCGACCACCACTCGGGCACCGTGTTCATGGCCCCTGGCTCCCTCAACCCCTACAAGCTCGGCGTCGAGCTGTTCCACGACATCGAAGACCGCTGGAACACCGGCCGCCACGGCAAGGACTACGCCGAGTGTGACGACATGCGCGCGCTCAAGGAGTGGGACACCGGCGAGATGAAGGGCCTCGAGAAGATCTTCGAGATCCGCAAGGTCTACAACGACCTGACCTTCGTCGACGAGTTCCTCACCGCCGACTTCTGCCGCCGCTACGGCTTCTTCACCTACGTCTACGACCCCAAGAACAAGCTGTACGTCATCGACAGCCGCGAGTTCGAGCAGATCAAGGCCCAGCTGCTGTACATGCTCACCAACGCCGGCAACCCCCGCATCACCGTCATCGACGGCAACTACCACAACCGCGGCGAGCTCCTCCTCGACCACGACTTCGACGGCGCCGAGCTCGACAAGGGTTACGCCCAGCGAACCCTGTCCAACCTCGCGCACGTCTGGAACCGCCCCGTCAACCTGCAGACCGTCATGGGCGAGAAGAAGATCGTCTACACCCACGACGGTGAGAAGCTGACCGAGAAGACCGAGAAGGCCGAATGACCAAAGAGCAGACCCCCGACGAGAGCCTCGGCCGCAAGCTGATCCGCGCCCTCAAGAACTCCTCCGGCAGCGGCAAACGATCCGTCGAGGTCGAGCACGACGGCACCACCGCCGCGGCCGACGTCAACGGCTCGGGCCCCTATGGCTCCAGCCTCGACCGGCTCCGGGTGGTGGGCGCCGAGCGGGAACGGACCGGCGAACAGGCCGGCGAGGCCGTCGAGCGGCAGGCCCGCGCGATCGTCGATCGCGTCACCTACCTGCCCGAGCGCCTTCGCGCGCACGAGGTGGACGCCAACCTCGGCGGCGGCGTCCTGCGCAGCCGGCCCGAGGAGATGCGGGACCGGGAGTACCACGAGATCGAGCTGGACCGGGGCCGCGAGGCCGAGGTGTCACGGTACAGGTACGACCCCGCCGAGACCCGGCGAGACCGCATCCCCCAGCAATACAGCCACGAGGCGCTGGAGCGGCTGACGGACGATCTGGGAGCGGCGCTGGAAGAAGACGAGTAGGCTACAGGGTCAGGTCGTCGGAGTGGTCTTCACGGCGCAGGACGCAGACGCGATCGCGCCCCTCGCGTTTGGCCCGGAGAAGCGCTCGATCGGCGAGGTCCACGAGGATCAGGTGCTCGCTGTCCGCGTGCGTCCGGTCGTCGCAGGTCGCCCTCGACGGTTCACCCGAGAAGGTCATGCTCCCCACGCCGATGCTGACGGTGGTGCGTAGGCTCAGTCCCCCATGCTCGAAGGCCGTGTCGCGCACGGCCTTGCAGATCCGTCGCGCCATGAACTCCAGACCGGCCGGAGTCTCTCCCCGGACCAGCACGCAGAACTCGTCGCCGCCGTAGCGGAAGACCGAATCCTCGGTCCGCACCGCGATCCGGATCAGCTCGGCGAACGCCACGAGGACGGCATCGCCCGCAGGATGACCGTGGCGGTCGTTGATGGCCTTGAAGTGGTCCAGGTCGAGGATCATGACCGTGGCGGATGTGCCGTGCCGCTGTCCGAAGCTCACCTCTTCGAGGAGCCTCCGCTCCATCTGGGAGCGTCTACCCACGCACGTGAGGGGATCCAGCATCATCGAGCGCCTCAAGGCGGCGTGGGCCCTCATCCCCTCGTCGTCCATCAGGGTGAACTGGAGGATCGTGTGCCTACCCATCCGGATCCGGCAGTTGGGCGGCAGCTCCTGGACGCCGGCCACCGGCTCGTCGTCCACGAAGGTACCGTTGACGCTGCCCAGGTCCTCGATGGCGAAGCCAGGCCCGGATCGAACGACGCGGGCGTGGCGCCGCGAGATCGAGGCGTCGTCGATGGGGATGTCTGCGGGTTGGCCGCGCCCGAGGATGCCGCCATCGAGGGGCAGGATCTCGAGATGCCCCGTCATCGGCCCCGCGAGGACCACGACGACGGCACCGCCGATCCCGGAGGGCATGGGAGCCGTGGAATCCGAGACGCCCGTGGTGGGCTCGTCGTGGAACGATGCCCGCGTCCACCGGACTCTCCGTGCCACGACTGCGCTCCCTGGTGACTTCCCCAGGACTCGAACGATGAGAGGCGAGGATGCTCCGGCCGTTGGGGGGGAGCGGCCGGAGCGCCTCTCCCCGCCTCTAACTACATCAACGCCGGGAGAGCCCAGAACGTGGAGATCCAAATTGGATCAGTGTGAAAAAAACCGCCTCGAGCGGACCCAGACGAGAGCGGCGGCGAGGGCGAGACCGGGGCTCGTCTCGACCACGGAGCCGAAACGCACGCCAGTTCCGGTGCAGTCGCGCTGGCACCCGGAGGCCGAGAGGGAGTCCTCGGTGGGCGCTGTCGCATCATCGTCCGCGTCGTCGACGTCGTCATCGGAGTCGTCGTCGCCGGACGAGTCGTCGTCGTCGCCGGACGAGTCGTCGTCGTCGCCGGACGAGTCGTCGTCGTCATCGCCGGCTGAGTCGTCATCATCGTCGTCGCCGGCTGAGTCGTCGTCGTCATCGCTGGCCGAGTCGTCGTCATCGCCGGCCGAGTCGTCGTCGTCGCCGGTCGAGTCGTCGTCATCGCCGACCGAGTCGTCATCGTCGCCGGTCGAGTCGTCGTCGTCACCGGCCGAGTCGTCGTCGTCACCGGCCGAGTCGTCGTCGTCACCGGACGAGTCGTCGTCGTCACCGGACGAGTCGTCGTCGTCGTCGCCCCCTGCCTGGAGTTCGAAGCGGACGGCGTAGCCGTCGGCCAGGTTCGCGGCGTCGCAAGAGACCTCGAGGTATCCGGCCCCTGCGCCATCCACGCCGACCGTGGCCGTACCCCCGCAGGCAGCGTCGCCGCCGACGTCCGTGAGCAGGTAGTGGAACTCGATCGCGTGATCGTCCTCGAACAGCTTCACCTCGAAGCTCGCGAGCCCCTCGGTCACCGAGTGCTGGACGTCCGTGTAGGAGAACACGACCTGCCGATCCTGCGCAGGGCCGTGGACGCGGCGGGCCACCTCGCCGACGGCCGAGTCCCAGTGGTCCCACCACGGGACGATCCCTGGATCCGACAACGCGGGCAAGCAGGTGCTGATGGAGCCCGGGTAGGCCCCCGAGAAGGTGAGCACCCCGTCGTCTCCCACGTCGATGCTGTTGTAGACCTGGCCGTAGAACTCGAAGGGGAACGGGAGCGACGCGCTCACGGCCCCCCCGGTCGGCACGCCCAGCGGCGTGGTCCCGGGCTCCCAGTCGAACACGGGCCCGCCCGGTTCGTTGCTGTCGATCCAGACGTATCCGTGGGCGTCGGGTCCGCCGGTGGCGGCGCCGGCGGGCACGTTGACGAAGAGGAGCGCACCCGTGATCGCCGCCCAGGCGCAGGAGAGGGCTTCTCGACGCCCCGGAAGAGCCGTCACAACCCTATCTCCAGCCCGGTCGTGATGGTGCCGAACACCTGCGCCTCGGCCACGTCGTCGGCGTCCAGGTCCAGGGCGGTCACCTGCAGCGTCGCGGCGACCACCAGCGACAGGCGACGGTCCAGGACCACGCCCAGATGGACCACCGGTCCGGTGCTGCCGAAGAACCAACCGGCTTCCTCCGGCAGCAGGTCGTGCTCCTCGCCGTCGAACTGCGCCACCGGGATCAGGGTCAACCGCGTCTGCCAGCCCGCGAGCAGCCGGAACCGGTCGAAGTCGCGCGACCACCCCAGATCGGCGGCGGCCCAGAAGGTACCGCGCCCCGTCCGCACCAGCTGCTCCATCTCCGTCTGGTGGGGGGCCACCCCCAGGCCGAGGGTTCCGCCGACGGTCAGCCCACGCGCCTTCCCGCGGGCCTTGCGCAGCGCGCCCCAGTACTCCAGCGCCAGCATGCCGTCGCCCCACAGATCCGACCAGCGCGACGGCGGACCGCCGCCGACGCCGACTCGTAGCGACTGCAATCCCCGATCCTCCCTCACCCTCACCGACAGATCGGTGGCCGCCACGGCGCTCCCGGGCTGGAACTCGGTGTACCCGTCCACCAGCAACGTGCCGTCCGCGGCGCGGACCTCGACGTGGTGCCGGCCCGGATCGACCGGCACCGCGCCGGGGAAGACCCCCTTGGCCCGCCCGTCCAGGAGCAAGGTCGCGTCGGCCAGCTGCGGTGAGCCGTGCCCGTACTGGTAGACCAGCACCTGGTCCTTCGCGGTGCGCGTGGCCTCGTCCCCGACCAGGACCAGGTCGTTGGAGCCGATGATCCGGAACGCTGCCTCGGGTATTTGGCGGCTGGAGGTGTGTTCACGGGTGCGCTCCCGCGCGTAGTCGTGGACCTCCCAGGTGGTCAACAGTCCGTCGCCGTCGCGGTCCGCGGCCGTGCGGGCCCAGGTCATGGACTGCAACAGGTAGCTCGTGTACACGCCGTGGCCCAGCTCGTCGTCCTCGAAGGCCGGCCGGCCCAGGGTGGAGGCGAACAGATGGGCCTCACCGCTGCCGAGGCCCCGCACGCGCGTGCGGGTGACCGAGGCGAGGGCCTCGGCGATCTCGCCGGTGAGGGTCGGATCCACGATCGACTTGCCCGCGCCGTGGAAGCAGGCGTCCACGACCAGCGCCTTGCGCTCGGCTCTCAGGCTGCCGACGAAGTCCTGCAAGACCTCCAGATCGATGGCCGTGCCCTCCAGGTCCCCGGGCGAGCTGTCGTGGACCAGGAGATACAGGCGCACCTCCCCCTCGTCGTTCACGGCGGCCGTGCCGTGGCCCGAGAAGTAGATCACGAAGACGTCTTCCCGGCGCAGGTCCGCCAGGGCGCCGCGCAGCTCGGCGAGGATCCGGGCGCGGGATGTCACCGTGGACGAGTCCAGGACCACGACGCGCTCGAAGCCACCCTCTCCCGGGCCCCGCAAGATCTCGGCGACCGCGCGGGCGTCTTCGCCGGCGAACCGCAGGTCGGGGAACGCGGCGCTGTGGTAGTCGTCCACGCCGATCACCAGGGCGATGCGGCGGGGCTGCAGCGCCGCGGCGAGCTCCTCGGAGGTGCTCACGGCCGGTTGCATGCCGCGAACGTGGAGGGAGTCTGCGCGATGTGCGCAGCCGGAACCGATGGACAGCGCGCCCGCCAGCGCGAGGACCGCGAGCCCCCGGCGCAGCGTCATGGTAGCCACTCCAGGGACGCCTCGGTGACCCCGTCGGGGTGGCTACAGGCCGGATCATCGGCGTCGAAGGCGAGCCGGTAGGTGCGCACACCTGTCCCACCGTCCGTGCGGTACGCCTGCACCTGGTCGCCGGACGAGGGCATGTGCTGACCGGGTCGTATGGCCCAGGATCCGCCCGCGTCCGGGTACACCCGCACCCAACCGCCGCCGTCGGCGGACTCGTCGAGGCACAGGAAGCCTCCCTCACCCGAGTCGGCGACGAAGATCACCTGCTCGTGCGGGGCGATCCGGGTATGCGGCGTGCGGTCGAGCTGTTCCCCCTCCACCATCCAGCTGAGGTGGAGTACCGGCCCTGCCTCGGCGCCCCGCGGGGTCAACGCGGTCCCGGCGGGTTGCCAGGTCAGCCCGAACACGACTCCGATCCCCACCAGCGCCAGACCCGCCGACGAACCGAAGGCGGCGTTGCGGCGGCGGCGGCGGCGTACGGCCAGCTGTCGCAGGTCGGCACCGCTGGCGGGCGGCCGTGGCAAAGGGCGATCGTGCATCGCCTCACGAATCCAGTCGTCGTTCATCCTCCCCCTCCTTCCGGACGTCCCCCGGTGATTCTCGTCGTGGAACGGCTCATCCCTCCATCCACTCGCGCAGCCGTTTGCGCGAGTAGCTCAGCAGACTGCGCACCTGGCCGGCCGTCAGCCCCATGATCTCTCCCACCTCGGCCGAGGCCAGATCGAGGCGGTAGGTGAGGACCACGGCGGTGCGGTGCCGCTCGGACAGCCGCTGCAGCAGCGCGTCGATCCTCTGCGACCGCTCCGACGCCTGGAGCTCGAGATCGGGCCGTCGAGCATCCGCCTGGGCCGTTCCGCCCGCGTCGGTGACGCGCCGCAGCAGGCGCAGGAATCTGCGGTGGCCGCGCTGCTGGTCCTGGGCGCACCGCCGCGCGATGGTGAAGAGGTAGACGCTGAACCGCTGTTTCGGCTCGTAGCGGTCCCTCGCCCGGATCACCCTCAAGTACGTCTCCGACCAGGCGTCCTCGGCCATGGCCCGATCGCCGAGCTGGCTGATGAGGAATCCCAGCAGGGACGATCCCGTCAGCGCGACCAGCTCGTCGAAGGCGGACGTGTCCCCCGCCTGCCAGGCACGGACGAGTCCGTCCATGGGGTCGTCCACCATGCCGTGCGTCCGCTCTGGGGTCCGCTGACACGCCGAGTGATGCTTCGCCGGCATATCGACATTGTACCGTCGCCAGGCCGACTGTCGCTTCGCACATACTCCCCACCCAGTTCCAGGGGAAGCTCCCTCTCCATGGATAGAACGCCGGCGAGCGATGCAGTGTGGACTGGGACTGCGCTGGCTGCGGCTGTACCGGCGTTGCTCGACGAGATCGAGCTGGACCGGGGCCGCGAGGCCGAGGAGTAGGGAACCTCCCGCCCGAAGTGATACGCTCGGCCCCAAGGGAAGGGGTCGGGGTCATGAAAGTCCTGTCCATTTGTACCCTGGTGCTCCTCTGCATCGTGTCGGGCTGCGCGGTTTGCGAACCCGGTTGGACCGCTACGTGCCCGTGTGACGGTGGCGCGGAGGGAGCGCAGGTCTGCGACGAGGACGGCGCGGACTGGGGTCCCTGCGATTGCGGCGTCGCCGCCGATGACGACGACGTCGCGGACGACGACGACACGGCCCCCTCGGATCGGGATGGGGACGGATACCTGGATACGGAGGATTGTGACGACGGGGATCCAGCCATCTACCCCGGCGCGGAGGAGGTGTGTGACGGGTACGACAACGACTGCTCGGGCTCCCTCGACGACGTGGAGCAGGACGCGGACGGGGACGGGGCCATGCCCTGCAACGGGGACTGCGACGACGAAGACGCGTCCGTGAATCCTGCTACACCCGAGCTGCCCTGCGACGGGATCGACAACGACTGCGAGCCGGCGACCCACGACGTCCCCGAGCTGGATGGGGACGGGGACGGGTATCTGCTGTGCGAGGACTGCGACGACGAGGACGCCGCGGTCCATCCCGGCGCGGAGGAGCTGTGCAACGGGATCGACGACGACTGTGACGGCGTCGTCCCGACGGAGGAGTCGGACAGCGACAACGACGGTCTGCTCGACTGCCTGCCCTGCGATCCGATGGGCGGCGACGACCTGCAGTACTGCATCGACGAGGCCGCCAGCGGCGACGTGCTCGACGTCGGCGGTACGCCGCTGGTCGCCAACGTCTCGGTCAGCGGCAAGGCGATCACCCTCGTGGGGGACTCGGACGGCTCGCTGACCTCGTGGTCCTGCGCCGAGACGATGACCAAAGCGATCGTGGTGGGAACGAATGGTGAGGTGACCCTGCGGGGGTTCATCTTCGAGGGATGCAACAGCGGCGTGATCCAGGCCGATGGGGCGATGTCGATTCACGTGGATGGCTGCATCTTCCGCGACAACGAGGCCTATCGAGGCCCGGCGGTGAGCACCTACGGCGGGGCCGGGTTCCCGGTGAGCGGCTCGCTGGTCGTCGAGAACACGATCATCCACGACAACCAGGCCGAGGACGCGGGCGCCATCTTCGTCCAGGGCGAGACCGGCATCACGATCCACAACGTGCTGGTGTACGACAACGTCGCCGATGACTACTGCGGCGCGATCTGGCTGTACGACCAGGTGGGTTCGCGGCTGACGTTCACCAAGAACGTGGTGTACGGCAACAGCGCCGTTCGTGATCCGGCGCTGGAGGTGTATTCCGGAGAGGGGCCGGTCATCAACAGCTCGATCGTGACCGGGAACACCCCCAGCGACAAGGCGAGCGCCTGGGGATCGAGCTACTCCATGATCGGTGGCGAAGCCGGATTCACCGATCCCGCTGCGGGTGACTTCAGCTTGCAGGCCGGATCACCCGCCATCGACGCCGGCGATCCCTCCCTCCCCGACGACCCCGACGGGACGACGACGGATCAAGGCTGCACCATCGAGGAGCTGCCCGTCGAATGACGGGGCGCCGGGAGGGAGGCGAGTCCATGCGAATCCACCACGTCTTCATCGCAGCCACCCTGATGTGTCTGGGCGGCTGCGCGGTCTGCGATCCGGGAGAGGAAGCGACCTGTGTCTGCGCCGGGGGCATCGAGGGCGTCCAGGTGTGCGGCGGCGGTGGGGACACCTGGGGGGCGTGTGACTGTGGCACGGGCGGGCCCGGGGACGACGACGCGGTCGACGCGGACGGGGACGGCTACGACGCCTCCGTGGACTGCGACGACGAGGACCCGGACGTCCACCCGGGCGCCGAGGAGCTGATCTGCGACCACGACGACAACGACTGCGATCCGGCCACGCCGGACAACCCCGGAACGGACGGCGATGGCGACGGGGACGACATCTGCATCGACTGCGACGACGCCGATCCGGCCCTGAACTTCCGCGACGACGACGGGGACGGGTACGCGACGTGCAACTTCGACTGTGACGACTCCGACGCGGAGGTCCACGACCACGCCGAGGAGGTCTGCGACGGCAAGGACAACGACTGTGACGCCATCGTCCCGGCGGACGAGTTCGATGCCGACGCCGACGGGGTGATGGCCTGCGACGGCGACTGTGACGATCAGGACGCCACGGTGTACCTGGACGCGACCGAGCTGTGCGACGGCAAGGACAACGACTGCGACGGTTCGCTGCCCGCCGAAGAGCTGGACGCCGACGCCGACGGCCAGAGGGGCTGCGAGGGGGACTGCGACGACGACGACGTCACGGTGTACCTGGGCGCGATCGAGCTGTGTGAGGGCAAGGACAACGACTGCGACGGCAACGTCCCGGCGGACGAGCTGGACGCGGACGGGGACGGCTTCGTGGGGTGCGACGGGGACTGCGACGACACCGAGCCGACGGTGCACGCGGGCGCACCGGACGTCTGCGACGCGTACCTGGACAACGACTGCGATGGGCTCGCCGATCCGCTGGAGGCGGACGACGACGGCGACGGGGCCAGCGAGTGCGAGCTCGACTGCGACGATGCGGACCCCTCACTCGATCCTCTGGATGTGGACGGCGACGGGATCACGAGCTGCGACGGGGACTGCGACGACGGGGATGCCGGTGTGATCCCGGGCGCCGTGGACACCTGCGACGGCGTGGACACCGACTGCAACGGCGTGGTGGACGACGCGGACCAGGATGCGGACGGCTGGACGGCCTGCGACGACTGCGACGACTCGGACGCTCTCCTGGAGCAGGACGACGCCGACGGTGATGGGTGGACCACCTGCGACGGCGACTGCGACGACGCCGATCCCGCCATCGCGCCGCTGACCTACGACGGTTGCGACGGCGTGGACCGCGACTGCAACGGTGTGCCCGACGACGGGGACGGCGACGGCGACGGCTGGACGGCGTGCGTGGACTGCGATGACGCGGACGCGGCCCTTCACCTCGACGACGCGGACGCGGACGGCTGGAGCCCCTGTGGCGGCGACTGCGACGATTCTGATCCCGCGCTGAACCCGGCGGACGACGATCTGGACGGTTGGTCGAGCTGCGACGGCGACTGCGACGACGGGGACCCGACCCTCGAGCTGGACGACACGGACGGCGACGGCTGGAACACCTGCGACGATGACTGCGACGATCTCGAATCCGCGATCTTCCCCGGCGCACCCGAGGTCCCCTACGACGCCATCGACCAGGACTGCGACGGGGCCGATCTGATCGACGTGGACGGCGACGGATTCGAAGGGGGTCCGGACGGGGACGACTGCGACGACGAGGATCCGGCCGCCTTCCCCGGGAACGCCGAGGTCTGCGACGGCGCGGACAACGACTGCAACGGCAGCGTGGACGACGGCGCGGGATTCCA
>CAYRNR010000237.1:0-10106 GCA_964425605.1 uncultured Rickettsiales bacterium
TCCACGTCGTTGAGCACGAAGCCCAGGATGCGGGCGTTGACCGTCTGCAGCGCCTTGACCGCCTGGCGCATCACGTGGCGGTTGGACTTGTCCTCGCGCGCCACGATGATCACCCCATCCACGTACTGGGCCAGGATGGAGGCGTCGGTCACGGCCATGGCCGGCGGCGAGTCGAAGATGACCCGGTCGTAGTTGGTGTGTAGCCACTCGAGCATGCGCATGAACGCGGCCGAATCCAGCAGCTCGGCCGGGTTCGGGGGCACGCTGCCCAGGGGCATCAGGTCCAGGTTCGCGTAGCCGGAGGGGCGGATCGCCGCCTCGAATTCCACCTCGCCGATCAGGGCCTGGGCCAGGGCGCCGCGGCGCTCGAGGCCGAAGACGCGGTGCACGCGCGGGCGGCGCATGTCGGTGTCCACCAGGATGGTGCGCTTGCCCGCCGAGGCCATGGTGTAGGCGAGGTTGGCCGACAGCGAGGTCTTGCCCTCGCTGGGCCCGGCGCTGGTCACCAGCAGCGTGCTCATCTGGTGGCCGGGGGACATGAACATCAGGTTCGTGCGGATCGAGCGGCAGCTCTCGGCCAGGGAGCCGCGGGGCTCCCGTGCGATGCGCAGGCCCGATTCCGGTTCCTGCTCCTTCTGCTCCTCGTCGGGCTGGAACATGGGCTGGATGCCGAGCACCGGCAGGCGGAACTCCGCCTCGAGCTGGTCGGCGCTGCGCACGGTGCTGTCGAGCCGGTCCACCAGGAAGATGACGCCGACGCCAGCGGCCAGGGCCATCACGAAGGCCAGCATCAGCACCACCTGCAGGCGGGGCTCGAAGGGACGATCGGGCAAGATGGCCTTGTCCAGCACGCTGATGTTGGAGTACGCGAGCATGCCGGCCAGGTCGGTCTCCAGGGACCGGTTGTTGACCTGCCGGTACAGCTCCTCGGTCTGCTCGAGGTCGCGCTGGAGACGGTGGAAGTCCATCTCCTTCTCCTTGAGGGCCTGGACCTCGGCGCGCTCGGAGATCAGCTCGTGCTCGATCTGGTTGCGGGCGTCTCGCTGGGAACCCAGCTCCGCGGCCATGCTGTCGAGGATGCGCTGGGTCTCCTCCTCGATGGCCAGCTGCAACCCGGCGCGCTCGGCCTGGGTCCGCTTCAGCCGCGGCATCTTGTCGCCGTAGCGGGCCAGCAGCTCGGCCTCCTCGCCGGCCACCTCGAACATGGACTGCTTCAGGGTCTGGATCGTCTCGTCGCGCAGGACCTCGGGGATGGCGTCGGCGTTGCCGTCCTCGACCATCCGCGTGGCCCGCGACCAGCGGGCCTCCAGCGCGACGATGTCCACCTCGATCTCGGCCACGGCCGCGTTCAGCGCGACGATCTTATCGCTGCCCATGTCGAACAGGGCCTTGCCGTCGGCCTCGATGAAGTCGTGGTCACGGCGGTACTGGGAGACCGCGTCCTCGGCACCCGCCACCTCCGTCTCGAGCTGCTCGACCCGCTCCCTGAGCCACTTGCCGGCCACGCCGGTCGCGGCGGTCCGCTGGTTCTCGTAGTAGTGCGAGTACGCCTCGGCCACCTCGTTGGCGATGTCGGCGGCGCGCTGGGGATCGATGTCCCGCACGTAGATGATCAGCGCGAGGCTGTCGCGCAGCGGTTCCACCTCGATGCGCTTGCGCAGGAGGGTCACCGGGTCGGCCTTGGCCAGGGCGTCGAGCTTCTCCTCGCCCGGCTCCATGTCGTCCACGCCCAGGAAGTTCTCGTCGTGGGCCAGGTCGAGCTCGTCCACGGCCTCCTGGAGCACCTCGCGGCTGGTGATCACCTCGGGCTGCGTCTCGAAGTAGCGCTGGTACTCCCACAGGCGGTGGGACATCTGGTACACGTCGTCGCCCTCACCCATCACCTTGGGTGGGCTGTAGGCCACCAGGACGGTGGCCTTGGCGCGGTAGACCTTCTGCTGGCGCATGCCCAGGAACAGCACCGCCAGTCCGGTGATGCAGACCACGACCATGAACAGCACGAGGTGCTGGCGCAGGACGAAGAAGTAGTTGAGGAACTCCGGCCACGGGGACTCTTCACGCGAATCGGGATCGGCGGGGCGATCGCCGGGAGGCGAGCCAGGTCCCTCGTTGGGAGCGGTCGGTTTGACAACCTGCACGTCTATCCATCCTCGATCTAGTGGTCAGCCATCAAGCGGGTCCCGCCCGGGCTGCTCGTTCAGGCCCCCTCAGGCGGGCGCAACATACCACATACACCATGTTAGTCGAGCCAAATCTCCACCCCTGAAACTGGCTAAGCTCCCGAAGGGAAAACGTTTTTTTCACGGGCGCTGGCTCAGATCGGCACACACTGGCGGACCTCGGCGGCAATACGCCGAACATCGCCGGGCCGCAGCGCGGTCCCGCTGGGCAGACACAGTCCCTGTTCGAACAGCCGCTCGCTCACGGCGCCCCCGCGTACGCGGCAGCCCTCGAACACGGGCTGCAGGTGCATCGGCTTCCAGGTGGGACGGGATTCGATGTCGAGGGTCTCCAGGTGCAGGCGCACCTTCTCTCGATCCGTGCCCAGGCGCTCGGGATCCAGCGTGACGCACGTCAACCAGCACGAGCTGCGGCCGTGGCCGGCCTCGGGCATGAACTCCAGCCCGTCGATGCCGGCGAGCTCCTCGCGGTAGATCCGGTTGGTGCGGCGGCGCAGATCCACGCGCTCGTCGAGCACCGACAGCTGCCCACGACCGATACCCGCCAGAACGTTGGAGAGGCGGTAGTTGTAGCCGATGGTCGTGTGCTGGTAGTGGGGCGCCGGGTCCCGGGCCTGGGTGGCCAGGAAGCGCGCGCGGTCGATCAGGTCCTCGCGGTCCGACACCAGCATGCCGCCGCCGCCGCAGGTGATGATCTTGTTGCCGTTGAACGACAGGATGGCCGCGTCGCCGAAGCTGCCCGCCGGCTTGCCGTGGGCCGTGGCGCCCAGGGACTCTGCCGCGTCCTCCACCAGGGGGACGCCGTACTCACGGCACACCGCCTCGATGGCCACGTAGTCGGGGCACTGCCCGTACAGATCCACCGAGACCACGGCCGCGGGCAGCTTCCCGCGGTCAGCGCAGGCCTTCAGCTCGGCGACGAGCAGCGCGGGGTCCATGCACCAGGTGCCGGGCTCGGAGTCCACGAACACCGGCGTCGCGCCCAGGTAGGTGATCGCGTTGGCGCTGGCGGCGAAGGTGAAGCCCGAGCACAGCACCTCGTCGCCGCGCTCGACGCCCAGCAGCATCAGCCCCAGGTGCAGGGCCGCGGTCCCGCTGGACAGGGCGGCGGCGTGGCCCACCCCCACCTGCTCGCAGATCTCGCGCTCGAAGCCGTCCACGTGGGGGCCCAGCGGCGCGATCCAGTTGGTGTCGAACGCCTCCTGGACCAGCTCCTGCTCGCGGCCGCACATGTGTGGGGGGGAGAGGTACGTGCGGGTCACTGGGCCTCCCGGGCGAGGAACCACTCGCAGAAGCGGGCGATGCCGTCGTCGAACCGGACCTTCGGCGAGTAGCCGAGCTGCTCGCGGGCGTGGGAGACGTCGGCGTGGGTGGCGGGCACGTCGCCGATCTGCACCTCGATGTGCTTCACGTGGGCCTCGCGCCCCAGGTGGCGCTGCAGCGCCTCCACCACGTCGGTGAGCACCACCTGGTGGCTGCCGCCGATGTTGAAGACCTCGTAGGGGAAGGGCCGGTCCACCATCGCCGCGAGCCCGTCCACCACGTCGTCCACGTAGGTGTAGTCGCGCACCGAGGTCCCGTCGCCGTAGATCTCGATGGTCTCGCCGGCCATGATCCGCAGCGCGAACTTCATGATCGCCATGTCCGGCCGCTGCCGCGGTCCGTACACGGTGAACAGCCGCACCATGGTCACGGGCAGGGCGTGGGCGTGGGCGAAGGTGTGGCCCATCAGCTCCGTGGCCCCCTTGCTCGCCGCGTAGGGGGAGGCCGGGGTGGGGATGCGGTCGGTCTCGCTAAACGGCAGCTCGGTGTTGAGCCCGTACACCGAGGACGACGACGCGGCCACGAAGTTGGCCAGGCCGTGACGCGTCGCGGCCCGCATCAGCGCCAGCGTGCCCAGCACGTTGACGTCGTAGTACAGCCGTGGGCGCTCCAGGGAGGGCCGCGGTCCGGCCTTGGCGGCGAGGTGCACCACGGCGTCGGTGCCGGCGAAGAGCTCGTCGAGCAGGGGCTCGTCGCGGATGTCCCCCTCCACCAGCCGGTAGCCGGCCCGGTCCTTCACCGCCTCGACGCGGCGTCGCTTGATGGCGGGATCGTAGTAGTCGTCGAAGTTGTCCAGGCAGATCACGCCCTTGCCCAGATCCAGCAGCCGCTCGCACAGGTGCGATCCGATGAAGCCCGCACCTCCGGTCACCAGCACGTTCACGGTGTCACTCCTCTTCGTATTCCCCGTACATCGCATCGATAGTGGACCCTGGATAGTAGTACTGCAAGATCTCACGCCAGCCGAACCCGTCCTGGCTCAGGGAGCGCGCGCCCCACTGGCACATGCCCACGCCGTGGCCCGACCCGCGGCCCATGAACCGCACGGGCCGCTGCTGCCCCTCGCCGAGGCCCACCTCGACCACGAACCAGGTCGAGCGCAGCCGGGTGAACCCCACGGCCGTGCGGAACTCCTCGCCGCTGAGCACGTGCAGCCCCTCGTCGGTCTCGACGATGACGCGGGTCGCCCGGCCCGCGGAGGTGGTCGTGTCCACCCACAGATCCAGGACCTCCGCCCCCATGCGCCGGCTCAGCTCGGCGAGATCGGTCTCGTGGTTCCATCGAAACAGTGGCGATCCCGCGCAGTGGTCGCAATGCACGGCCGGGATGCGGGGGCGGACCATGTCCCAGAACTCCCTGGCCGAGGCCGTCGTCCCGCCACAGATGGCGTGGTAGAAGGCGCGCACGACGCGGTCGTCCTGCATCAACACCACCCCGCGGGTGGCCGCGGCTGCCTCCAGCGCCCCCAGATCGGTCTGCTCCGCGCGAAAGCTCTGGGCCAGCGCCGAGGCGCGGATGTCGTAGTGGCGGTCGGGGGCCATCTCGGTCAGGGCGTAGGAGCGCGCGGCCACGGCCTGGGCGCGCTTGACCTCGAGATCCCAGCCGTCGGGGAGCTCGCCGGTGACCACGTGGGCCACGTAGGTGTCCAGATCCAGCAGGCACACGCGGTGGTACCGATCCTGGGCCTCGACCACCTGGACCACCCCGGGGTACCCCTCGCCGCCGGCCTCGAGGGGGGAGCGCGACGACTCCAGCAGGACGCGGATGGTGGGCGACTGCCGCTGCAGGGAGGTCCGGAGTTCCTCGTCCGCCGGGCCCACGAGCCGCGGCAACCCCTCGCAGGTCTCGGGCCGCTCGCCGTGGGGGCTGTACCAGCGCTGCTTCTTGACGAACAGCAGGCCCACCAGCACCAGCAGGGCGGTGAGGAACAGGGCGATGGGTGTGGGGGAGTAGCGCTGGCGGGACTCATCCATCGTCGGGACGGGTGGCCTCCAGCCGTTTGACGCGCACCAGTACGTCCTCGACGAGCTTTCGGTTGGCGCCGATCAGGTCCGCAAGCAGGCCCATCACCATCACCTGGACACCGATCATCAGCAGGGCCGCGGCGAGGACCAGCGACTGCACGTGGCCGGCGCCGCTGACGGTGAAGTAGTAGTAGAGGAACCGCACGCCCAGGGCGAACCCGCCGGCGAACACCAGCCCGCCGATCCACACGAACGCGGCCAGGGGGCGGTACATCATGAAGATGCGCAAGATGGTGCCCACCGACCGGCGCACGTACTGGCCGATCCCCTTGAACAGTCGCGAAGGCCGGGTCTTGGCGTTGGTGCGGATGGGCACCGACTGCACCGCCATGCGGTTGTGTCCGGCCTGGATGATGGTCTCGAGCGTGTAGGTGAACTCGCTGACCAGGTTCAGCCGCAGGGCCGCCTCGCGCGAGAACGCCCGGAAGCCGCTGGTGGCGTCCGCCACGGTGGTGTGCGAGAAGCCCCGGACCACGGCCGAGCCGAGCTTCTGCAGCTTCTTCTTGACCAGGCCGAAGTGCTCGATGGTGTCCGTGCGCCGGTCGCCCACCACCAGATCGGCCTCGCCGTCGAGGATGGGCCGCACCAGGGCGGGGATGTCGTGGCCGCAGTACTGGTTGTCCCCGTCGGTGTTGACGATGATGTCGGCCCCCAGGCCCACGCTGGCGTCCAGGCCGGCCTTGAACGCCGAGGCGAGCCCCCGATTGGCCGGGAACCGGACGATGTGCTCCACGCCCAGCTCGCGGGCCGTCGCCACGGTGGCGTCGGTGCTGCCGTCGTCGATGATCAGCAACTCGACGGCGTCGATCCCCGGGATCTCCCGGGGGATATCGGCCAGGGTCTGCGGGAGCGTCTGTTCCTCGTTGAAGCAGGGGATCTGGACGATCAGCTTCATTTCAGGGTGTCCCCGAGGGCCGCGGGCATCACCGCCTCCACCGTGGAGCTCAGCTCGATGGGCGGGGACTCGATGGCGCGCCGGGCCCGCTCCGCCCGCTCGCGCACCAGGGCGATCTCCGTGTCCGTGACCACGCCGGACGGCCCGCGGATGGCCGCGAGCTTCACGTCGTGCTTCAGGGCGAGCTTGTAGATCTCGCGCACGTGCTCGAAGTCCACGTCGAAGCCCAGCGTGAAGCACTCGAACCGGGCCTCGAGCGCCAGCAGGGCCGGCTCCACCATGCAGGCGTAGGCCACCTTGGGCGGCAGCCCGAGGTCCACGCCCATGTCCACGGGGCCGGGCAGCTCCAGCTCGCCGCTGCCGATGAACAGCACGTCGGGCCGGGCCGAGACGTCGGCGCGGGTGAAGGTGGCCGGCCGGGCGCAGTCGCAGACCACGGCGCCGGGCTTGAGCACGGTGATGTCGAAGGGGCGCCGCCACTCGGGGTTGACGCCGGTGATGACGATGTCCGCGTCGGCCAGGTGGTCCCGCGCGGAGATCCCGACGTCGTACTCCACCTCGGGGTAACGCGTCTCCAGATCGCGGGTGAACTCCAGCAGGCGGTCCGGCTGCTCGCCGATGAGCGTCATGTTGCGGAAGGCCAGGGAGCCCAGCTCGGCCACGACCGCCCCTGCCGCGGACTCCGCGCCGAACACCAGGCACTTGGCGTCGATGAGCACCGATCCATAGAACGGGATGCCCATGGAGATACACGCCTGACGCGCCGCCCACAGGGTGGCGGACACGGTCATCGAGTGGCCGCTGGTGATGGGGATGGTCTCCGAGGCGGCCACGCGACGGCCCGCCTCGCCGATGTTGCCGGTGAAGGTGCCCAGGCCGAGGATCTCGGCGCCGAGCTCCTTGGCCAGCTCGGCAGCCTGCTTCACGCGCTTCTGCACCACGTCGATGGGCTGCTCGTTGAGCTCACGGGCGGTGGTGGGGAGCAGCAGGATGACCCCTTCGGCCTCCTGGCCATCGGGGCTCTGGATGCCGTGGACGCTGCCGTAGTAGACCGGCGGCGCCAGCGAGGCGGCGCGCTCCACGGCGCCCTTGGCCCGCGGCGGCAGCCCGCGCATCCACCTCAGGCGCGGGTGGCGCAGGAGATCCCGCTGGGTGTCGGGGCAGTACAGGTAGGCGAACTTGCGCCGGCGCACCTGGCGACCCTGGGCGTAGATGACGCGCGGGCGCGCCTCCAGGCGGCGGATCATGTCCAGGTAGTCGTCGTCGCCGATCTCGTCGGGCTTCTTGCTCATGTGGGCGATGAAGATCGCTTGGAGCACGTTGAGGTCGGCGCGGTGGCCTGGGAAGACCTCGGGGGTGGTGGTGCACACGACCGAGACGCCGCGGTCGCGCAGCGCGCCGAGCCTCTCCTCGTCGATGGTGTCGGTGACCACGGTCTTGCCGCGGAGGTCCTGGGGGGCCAGGTGGAGCACCAGGGAGAGGTCACCGACGATGACGTCGGCCTTCTCGAAGGGCTGGTTCAGCAGCAGGTGCTGGATCTCCTCGCCGGTGCGGCCCTGGGGGAAGAAAGACACGTAGGGCCGCCGCGTGAGCAGCGGCATGGTGGTCCGGGCGTACCGCCGGAACCCCTTCTCGCTCTCGATCACCGTGGGCACGCCGAAGTGCAGGATGGGATCGCAGAAGCTCACGTTGTCGGTGAACTCCCGCATCACCAGGTAGATGTCCCAGTTGGCCACGCCGCTGAGGAACAGCACGTTCTTGCGGTTGAAGATGCCGCGCTCGCGGTTGGCCAGGTCGCGCACGGCCCAGCGATCCAGGATCCGCTTGAGCCCGCGCCCCCCCACCACCGGCGTGTAGCGCGCCGCGTGGGCGATCTTCAGCGAGTCGCGGTGGTAGTACGTCCTGTCCGCGACCTGGAAGACGATGGACATGCCCGCGAGGCCGATGGCGTCCACCTGCCCGTCGTGCTCGCGAACCAGCTTCTTGGCGAGGCGCACGTCGCCTCCGGTGCCGATTCGACGTACGTGGTACTGCTGGCCGAGTAGCTCCGGTTCGAACTCGTAGTCGTAGTCCGGGCTGCCCAGCGAAATGGACACGATCTTCTTCATCGAGATGGCCCCTGGAAAGGGACCAAAATGCCGTAAAACCCTCGTCAAATCAACGGGAATCACCGCCTTGCGGATTGCCCTCTTGTGCGGGGTCTGGTAATTGGTCCGAGGTGGCGTTTGTCCACCTTCCAAGGGTGATTTGATGAGTCAATGGCGCATCACGAGGGGTGACGAGCAGTTCGTCGCCAAGGACCTGGCAGAGCTGAAGATCTGGGCGGCCAGCGGCAAGATCAAGGCCGACGACCTGATCCAGGCTCCCGGCAGCAGCGAGTGGACCTACGCCACCGAGACGGCCGAGCTCTCGGGGCTGCTGCGGCGGAACATAGGCGACGGCCTGACCGAGGACGACTTCCAGAAGCAGCGGTCCGAGAAGACCCTGCGGCAGATCGTCCTGGTGATGGCGGGACTGGGGGTGGTGGTGGCCTTCGGGGTCATGATCATGGTCGCCATGAACCCCCCCGATCCCAAGGACAAGGACCTCAAGGAGGGGACCTTCGCCCTGGACGCCCGCGACGCCCTGGTGACCCGGGACTGCGCCCTGCGCCAGAGCCCATCCGCCAGCGCCACGGCCGTGACCAACCTCACCAAGGACACGCGCGTCACGCTGCAGGCCAAGCACGACCGCTGGTACGAGGTGTCGGCTCCGGGGGACCGGATCGGCTACCTGTCCATGGACGACATCATCCCCGGCTACTACCTGGCCAAGGACGAGCACAAGAAGTGGGATCCCATCTACAACCCCGAGCACTACCTCGACATCCACATCAGTGACTGGCAGGTGGTGATGGACGAGTTCAAGCCGCAGGAGACCGAGCACCTGACCCTGCTGGCCATGACCATCACCAACACCTGCACCTACGACATGAAGGACATCGTCATGGATGTCCACTTCTGGGATCCCGCGGTCAAGGTCAACACCGAGCAGCTGACCCTCGAGGAGGTCGTCCCCGCCCACGGTTCGCTCTACCACGAGCTCGAGTTCGAGGTGGACATCATCGAGGTCCCGCGGGCCACCATCGACATCCTCGGCGCCCGCGTCATCGATCCCCCCATCCGGTAAGCAACTGCCCGGACTCGGCACCCTGTTCCGGCCCCGCGATCTGCTGCTCTGGCTGCCGGCGCTGCCCCCCCTGTGCGTGGGCACCGTCTCCGTGGTCCTGGGCCTGCCCTACCACGGCATCGACGGCTGGACCCTCGGTTTCCTCGCCCTGGGCCCGTGGGGTGCGGCCATCGGCCTGTTCTCCGGGCAGATCCTCGCGGGCGAGCGCCTCTCCCGCGCCGGGGCCTGGCTGGCGGCCATGTTCATCCTCGGCCCCCTCGCCGTGGCCCTGCTCACCTGTGTCGTCTCGACCCCCATGTTCCTGCTGCTGCGCTACCGCGACGCCCACCTCACGCAGATCCTGCTGCTGGTCACGGTCTGGTGGTACCTCATCTCCGCGGCCACGGGCGTGGAACTCCTCGATCGTCAGCTGAAGCGGTAGCCTGGATCTCCCACGGGCGTGGCATCCATCCGGAAGAAACTTCCCTGCTTATCCGGTTAACCCACAAGAATTCTCGCCAGGAGACTCTCCCGGGT
>CAYRNR010000238.1:0-10070 GCA_964425605.1 uncultured Rickettsiales bacterium
CCAGAAGGGACGTCATGGAACCGATCCGCATCATCATCGCCAAGCCCGGCCTCGACGGCCACGACCGCGGCGCCAAGGTGGTCGTGCGCGCCCTGCGCGACGCGGGGTTCGAGGTCATCTACACCGGCCTGAAGCAGACGGTGGACCAGATCGTCGCGGCCACGGTCCAGGAGGACCCCCAGATCCTGGGCCTGTCCATCCTGTCGGGCGCCCACGTGCCCATCTGCCGGCGCCTGTTCGAGGCCCTCGCGGCCGCCGGCGTCGACGACGTGCCGGTGGTGGTCGGCGGCAACATACCCCACACCGACGTGGCGACGCTGGAGACGATCGGCGTCAAGCGCGTGTTCCCCTTCGGGAGCTCCCTGACCGAGATGCCGCAGCAGCTGCGGGAGGTGCTGACATGAGCGACAAGCCCAAGAGACGGGGGCCGCCCCCGCTGCGCGAGGTGGAGCTGGAGTCGGGTATCCGCCCCAAGCCCATCTACGGCCCCGAGGATCTCGCCGGGCGCGACTGGTCCGAGGACATCGGCCAGCCCGGCCAGTACCCGTTCACCCGCGGCATCCACGGCGACATGTACCGCCGCCGCGTCTGGACCATGCGCCAGTACGCCGGCTTCGGCAACGCCTCGGAGACCAACGCCCGGTTCAAGTGGCTCATCGACAACGGCCAGACCGGCCTCAACGTGGCGTTCGACCTGCCCACCCAGCTCGGCTTCGACTCCGACGATCCCGAGGCCGAGGGGGAGGTGGGCCGCGTGGGCATGGCCATCGACACCCTCGACGACTTCGAGGAGGCCTTCCGCGACATCCCCATGGACCGCATCAGCGTCTCGCTGACCATCAACTCCATGGCGCCGGTGATGATCGCGATGGTCGCCGCCCTGGTGGAGAAGCGCGGCTTCGACGTGGCTCGCATGCCGGGCAACGCCCAGAACGACATCCTCAAGGAGTTCGTCGGCCGCGGCACCTGGATCTACCCGGTGGACGACTCGGTCCGCCTCGTGGGCGACACCATCGAGTGGTGCGCCGCGAACATGCCCCGCTACAACCCCGTGAGCGTCTGCGGCTACCACATCCGCGAGTCCGGGGCGAACCCCCAGCAGGAGATGGGGTACGCCTTCGAGATCGCCCGCGCCTACATCGATCACGTGATGCAGCGGGGCCTGTCGGTCGACGAGGTCGCATCGCGGCTGTCGTTCAACTTCGACATCCACGGCAACCTGTGGGAGCAGGTCGCCAAGTTCCGCGCCGGACGCCGTGTCTGGGCCCGGCTGATGAAGGAGGAGTACGGCTGTACGAACCCGCGCTCCATGTGGATGCGGATGATCGCCGGCGGCGGCGGCGGCGGGCTCACCATCGAGCAGCCCGAGAACAACATCGTCCGCGGCGCCTACTACGCCCTCATCTCGGCGCTCAGCGGCACCCAGACCATGGCCCTGTGCTCCTTCGACGAGGCGTTCACCATCCCCACCGAGCGCGCCGCCATGCTCTCGCTGCGCACCATGCAGATCCTCGCCGAGGAGACCGGCCTCGCCGACACCGTCGACCCCCTCGCCGGCTCCTACTACGTCGAGTCCCTGACCAACCAGATGGACGACCTCATCGTCGGCGTGATGGACGAGGTCCGCGCCAGCGGCGGCGTCGTCGACGGCATCGCCACCGGCGCCGTCCAGAACGCGGTGAGCCGCCAGGCCTACGAGACCGAGCTCAAGATCCAGTCCGGCGAGATCCGCAAGGTCGGGGTCAACTGCTACGAGGTGGACGAGGAGGCCCAGGACGTCGAGATGCACCCCTACGAGGCCGACAAGGTGGACGGCCAGGTGCGCCGCCTCCAGGCCGTCCGCGACCGCCGGGACCCCGACGCCGTCGGTGCCGCGCTGGATCGCCTCCGCACCGACGCCGACGCCCACCGCAACGTCATGCCCGCCCTCGTCGAGGCTGTGAAGGCCTACGCCACGGTCGGGGAGATGGCCGGTGTGTTCCGCGAGGTGTACGGGGAGTTCAGGGAACCGGAAGTGATCTGATGCTCGAAGGAGTCAAGGTACTGGACCTCACCCGGATGCTCTCCGGGCCCTACGCCGGCATGCTGCTGAACGACCTCGGCGCCGACGTGGTGAAGGTCGAGCCGCCCGGCGGGGATCCCATGCGGTTGCTGCCGCCGTGGTCCTACTCGGGGATGAGCTCGTACTTCCTGTCCATCAACCGCGGAAAGCGGTCGGTGGTGCTCGACCTGGAGTCGGAGGAGGGGCGGGCGCTGCTGCACCGGCTGGCGGAGACCGCGGACGTGGTGCTCTACAACTACCGACCGAGCGTGGCGGCCAAGCTGGGGGTGGACCACGAGACGCTCAGCCGGATCAACGATCGGATCATCGTGTGCTCGCTCACCGGGTTCGGCGAGGACGGCCCCTGGGCGAACCGGCCCAGCTACGACCTGGTGATCCAGGCCCTGTCCGGCGCGATGAGCCTGACCGGAGAGCCCGGCAGGCCGTCGGTGAGGATGGGCATCCCCGTGGGGGACCTCGCGGGCGGCAGCAACTGCGTGACGGCCATCGCCGCGGCGCTGTACAGGCGTGAGAAGACCGGCGAGGGCTGCCTCCTGGCGGTGTCCCTGCTGGACAGCCTGGTGGGAATGCTGACGTACATCACCCAGATGTACGAGGCCACCGGGATCATCCCGCCGCCGGCGGGTTCCGGGCACCAGGTCGTGTTCCCCTACGGGGTGGTGGACACCGCAGATCAGCCGCTGGTCCTGGCGATCTTCGTGGAGAAGTTCTGGGGCCAGCTGTGCAAGGCCATCGACCGCGAGGCGTGGATCGACGATCCGCGCTTCGCCCGCAACGACGACCGGGTGGCGCACCGCGAGGTGCTCGAACCCGCCCTGCGCGAGCGGTTCACGCACAAGACCGCGGCGCAGTGGATGGAGCGCATGGTGGAGCACGGCGTGCCCGCCGCCCCCGTGCACAACGTGGGACAGGTGGTGGCCAATCCCCAGCTGCTCCACCAGCGGATGGTGGTGGACGTCCCCGACGGGGCCGGCGGAAGCGTGCGCACCCTGGGCTGTCCCATCAAGACCCCCGGCCTCCCCGAGCGACCCGTGGGGCCGGCGCCCGAACTCGACCAGCACGCCGACGAGGTGTTCCAGCAGTGGCTCGGTCTGACGCCGGACGAGGCGCGCGATGAGCTCCAGACGCGAGAGGAACGACCATGACCCTCCCCCCCCTCGTGGTGGTCCGCGGCGGCGGCGACACCGGCACTGCCGCGGCCCGGCGCCTCTTCCTGGCCGGCCTGCGCGTCGTGGTGACCGAACGCCCCGATCCCTGGTGCGTGCGGCGGTTGACCTGCTTTGCCACCGCGGTGGCCGAGTCCACGGTGCGCGTGGACGGCGTCGAGGCCTGGCTGGCCGCCCCCGACGACCTCGAGGCGTGGGACTGGCCCGAGAAGATCGCCGTGGTGATCTGTCCCGACCTCCCCTACCCCCCCGAGGTCGAGCCCGACGTGCTGGTGGACGCGCGCGTCCTCAAGTGGGGACACGACACGGAGATCGACGACGCGCAGCTCGTGGTGGGGGTGGGCCCCGGGTTCACCGTGGGCGAGGACTGCGACGTGGCGGTGGAGACCCTGCGCGGCCACGACATGGGGCGGGTGCTCTACGAGGGGGAGACCCGCCCGTTCAACGGCATCCCGGCCCCGGTGGAGGGCCACACGGATCGGCGCGTGCTTCGTACACGCAAGCCCGGGATCTTCCAGTCCACCCTCCCCATCGGCACCCGCGTGGAGGCCGGCGACGAGGTGGGCACGGTCGACGAGCACCCGGTCCTCGCCCAGGTCGAAGGCATCCTCCGCGGCCTGATCGCCGACAACACGGAGGTCCGCGCCCAGCAGAAGGTCGGTGACGTGGATCCGCGCGGCAGCCGCGCCACCTACCAGACCCTGTCGGACAAGGCCAACGCGGTCGGGGGCGGGGTGGTGGAGGCGGTGCTGGTGTTGTTGCAGCAGGGCTAGGCGGATCCTGGATCGCCCCGCGCTTCGTTCTCGGCGGCCAGCCGCGCCCGTAGCCGCACCAGGCTCAGCAGCCGGTTGTGGCGTCGCCCCAGGTTGAAGTACTTCAACGCGAGCAGGCCGAGGTTCATGGCGAGGAATCCCAGCGCCACGTAGCTCACCACGCCCGGTTCGGGCGTTCGGGAGAGCAGCACGATCCCCATGGCGAACGCCGCCACGGCGGTCGCGACGAAGGTCAGGGGGTTCTCGGGGTTTCCGGGGGCTTGCTCCACGACTACGTCTCCTTGGCCGACTCGCGCTCCCGGGCCGCGCGGCGCCGGGCCAGCCGATCCACCGCGTTGACCAGGGCGAAGAGCTCGGCGCGGTCCACGTCCATGTCCACGAACTGCAGGTGATGGAGCCACTCCCCCACCTCCTGGCGCGAGCCGACGATCCGCGCCTGGAGCCGCCAGGGATCTTCGGGGCCGTCGGCCGGGGGGAGCTCGCCGGCGAGGGAGTATCGATCGAGCAGCAGATCGACCACCTCACCGTCGTCGAACTGCGTCGCGCCCCGGACGGCCGCGCCTCCGACGCTGAGGTCCACCAGCGACACCTGCTGGCGTCGGCCGCTGGCGCGGACCGTCACGCGCCGCCCCACGTTCACCCGCATGTCCTCGCGCACGTCCACGTCGCTCGGATCCAGGGCGTGACGCAGCCTGCACGACGTGGCGTCGGCCTCCACCACGCGGGAGGGGAACTCGTAGCGCCGCGAGTCGCGGAACACGGTCACGAGCACGTCCTTGCCCACCAGGGCCCCCCCATTGTCGAGCTCCACCAGCTCGAGGAGGTCGTCGCGCAGGGGCCCCACGCGCCCGCTGAAGGGCTCGTCCCGCCCCGGGATCTGCACCCGGGCGGGGGAACCCCAGGCGAGCTGCCGGGTGCTGACGAAGTCGGCGCCCTCGGTGGTGTGGAATCCCAGCCGCTCGCGCAGCGCGGCGAGGTGAGGCGCCGCCCCCGACGCCTTCGACCGGCGCATGAAGCGGTGGACGGCGCGCTCGAACGTGGCGCGATGGCGCATGAGCTCGGTGGGATCGATGTCCGGACCCAGGCCACCGGCCAGGGACCGGAGCACGCGGCGCTGGGACGGATCCAGGCCCATCCGGTCGATCCCGTCGCGGAACAGTCGCCCGGCTCGCATGGCGCGCCGGCGCCGGGCGATGCGCCACTGGAACACCAGCCCGATTCCGAGCACGACCGCCAGGATCGGCACCGCGATCAGCGGGATCTCCCAGGGGATCTGCATCCGTCACTCCATCTCGAGAGCGGTGGCCGGCTGCAGCCACTGGACCCCGAATGGGGGAATGCTCACCGCTCCCCCGACCGCCACCTCACCGCCGCTCCCCATGATATCACGCCACGCCGCCGCGCCCGCACTCCCGGCCATTCGAGCGTCCAGCTCCACGGTGATCGCCTCGCCGCTCACGTTGTGCACACACAGCAGCTGCTGCGCTCCGCCACCCCGACGCACCGCGAACAGGCGGTCGTCCAGCGTCAACACCTCCTGGGGGCTGCCCGGCCGCAGGGCAGGGCACGAGCGGCGAATCCGCAGCCTCCGCGAGAGCTCGCGGAACACCACGGCCGTGGGGTGGCCGGGCTCGGCCAGGGCCGCCTCCAGCGCCCGCAGGGCCCACCTGCGCCGGTTGATGGTGCGCGCGCGCCCCGTCTGCGCGACCCCCTCGTCCCAGTTGCGCGCGCCCGTGAGGCTGTGGAAGTACAGCGCGGGTACCCCGTCCAGGGCCAGGGGGACCGTCTGGGAGCACAGGAAGCGCGCCAGGTGGTCCGCGGTCACCTCGTCCCCGCCGCCCCCCATGGCGTCGAACCAGGACACGTTGAGCTCGTAGGGGACCTCGGTGCCGTCGGGGAGGCGACGGCTCGAGACGTGCCCGCCCACCCCGCGGACGTGGTCCACCAGAGCGCGCACCTCGTGGTCCGGCACCCACCCCTCCAGCGGCCGCACCCCGATGCCGTCGTGGGAGGCCGTGAAGTTGAGGAAGGCGCACCCGGCCGGCGGAGGCTCCAGCGCCCGCGCCCAGCCCGTCAGCGCTGCGGCGTCCCCCGCGACCAGGGCGTGCAGCAGCAGCGGGGGCAGGCTGAACTGGTAGACCATGTGCGCCTCGGCGCCGCCGCCGAAGTACGACACGTTCTCGCGGTGCGGCACGTTGGTCTCGGTCAGTAACCGCACCCCCGGCGCCGCCGCCTCGATCAGTTCGCGCAATAGTCTCACCACATCGTGCGTTTCCCCCAGGTGGATGCAGGGCGTGCCCACCCGTTTGCACAGGTAGGCCACGGCGTCGAGGCGCAACACGCGCGCGCCCCGGCGCACGTACTGCAGCGCCACCTCCACCATGGCCAGGAACAGGTCGGGGTCGGCGAAGTCGAGGTCGACCTGGTCCGCACTGAAGGTGGTCCACACATGGCGCTCACCGGCCGCGGTCAGCACGGGGGTCAGCAAGGGATGGCTGCGGGGGCGAACCACCGCCGTCAGATCGTCGTCCGGGCTCGCGCACAGGATGAATCCCCGCCCCGGCGCCTCGTCCGCGACGAACTGCCTGAACCACTCGTGGCGCCGCGACACGTGGTTGATCACCAGGTCGAACATCAGCTCGAAGCGCTCGCCGAGCGCGGCCACGTCCGCCCAGTCCCCCAGCGCGGGGTCCACGGCGAGGTAGTCGATGACCGAGAACCCGTCGTCGGACGAGTACGGGAAGAACGGCAGCACGTGCACGGTGCGGATCACCCCGTCCAGCTCGCGGGCGAGGAATCCGGTCAGGGTCGCCAGGGGCGCCTCTCCGGGCGTGCGCACCACATCCCCGTAGGTGATCAGCAGGATGTCGGTCTCGTCGAGATCCCGGGGGGGGGCGGGGCCCTCGCGCTGCGCCTCGACCACCAGATCGGCGAGCCGCGAGCGGACGCGCCCGGCGTCCTCACCGTACAGCCGGGTGAGGCGTCGCCGCATCCTCGATTCCGCAGAAGGGGACCAGGGCTCGCGCACGGTCGCCACTGTACTGCCCGCACAAACGCGTTTTCAAGAACGGGAGTCCGAACCATGGGAATCCGAATACTCACCCTGGCCGCCGTGCTGGTCGGCTGGACCTCCGCCCTCCCCGCATCGGCCGAGGGGATACCCGACGAACCCGCCCCACGTTGCGACGACGATCTGGACGGGGACGGATACACCGAGTGCGACGGCGACTGCGACGATCTGGATCCGGCCGTACACCCCTACGCCCCGGAGCTGTGCAACGGTGGCGTGGACGACGACTGCGACCCCGGCACCGACGAGACCGGCGACGTGGACGGCGACGGCGTCAGCCTGTGCGACGGCGACTGCGACGACGGCGATCCTGGCGTCCACCCCGGGGCAGCAGAGGCGTGCAACGGCCGGGACGACGACTGCAGCGGGTACATCCCCGTGGACGAGGCCGACGACGATCTCGACGGCGTCCGGATCTGTGATGGCGACTGCGACGACGGCGACCCACTCACCCACGCGGGGGCGCCGGAGTGGTGCGACGGCGTGGACAACGACTGTGACGGCACCGTGGACGAGGACGTGGACGAGGACTCCGACGGCGACGGCTTCAACGCCTGCCAGGGGGACTGCGACAACGCGGACGCGTCGGTCTACCCAGCGGCGGCGGAGATCTGCGACGGCAAGGACAGCGACTGCGACGGAGAGATCCCCGCGGGCGAGGCCGACGACGACGGGGACGGCTGGATGCTGTGCGAGGACGACTGTGACGACGAGGACGACACCCTGACCCCGGCCGACCACGACGATGACGGGTTCTCCTCTTGTACCGGCGACTGCGACGATCTGGATCCCGCGCAGACCCCCCTGGACGAGGACGAGGATGGCTACACGTCGTGCGAGGGGGACTGTGACGACGGCGATCCGGCCATGGGCCCCTTCGACGAGGACGAGGACGGGACCACCCTGTGCGGCGGCGACTGCGACGACGACGATCCCGACCTGGAACAGCTCGATCTGGACGGCGACGGGTACTCCACGTGCGAGGGGGACTGCGACGACGACGACGAGGCGCGCCACCCCGGCGCGGAGGAGCTCTGTGACGACCTCGACAACGACTGCAGCGGCGTGGCCGACGACCGGGACCTGGATGGAGACGGGCACGTGGCCGAGGTCTGCGGCGGTGGGGACTGCGACGACGAGGATCCCGAGGTCCACCCCGACGCCCCGGAGGACTGCAGCGACTGGGTCGACAACGACTGCGACAACACGGTGGACGGGTACGACGTGGACTGCGGCGCGGACCCTGGCGACGACGACGACTCCGCCGGCGACCCCGCGGGGGACGACGACGACTCCGCCGGCACGGCGGCGGACGGCGGCGACGGCTGCCAGTGCCGGTCCGACGGCATGGGTGGCGTCGGGGGGATGGCGCTCGCCGTGATCGTGGGGTGGGTCCTCACCCTGCGGCGCCGGAGGTCACGAGCCGGTTGACGCCCGAGCGGACGTGCGCGATCCTCCCGGCTCACGGGAGAGTATCGCGATGAGAAACGCGCTCGTGCTGCTGCTGGCCGCGACCTGCACCTTCACCGTGGGCTGCGCCAAGGACAAGGGCCCCACCGCCAACGACGCCTCCGACGCCTGCCTCGGCAGCGACTTCAAGGAGGGCTACCGCCTCCTCGACGAGGTCTTCACGGCGGGAAAGGCCATCCCGGACGAGGTCCTCGCGGTGTGCCTCGACGGCAACGTCACCCGCATACTCGAGACCGAGAAGTGGGACGTGATCGAGGATCGGCTGGACACGACGCGGAAGATCAAGGAGGGCGAGCCCGAGGGGGCGCTGGCCGTGGCGATCACGCGGGCCGAGGCCATCCTGGCCTGGACCGAGTACACCGAGCTCACCTGCTGTCCCGATCAGGCCGTGGAGCGCTTCGACCGCCTGGCCGCGCAGGAGCTCGAGGGACGCGGCGGCGCCGTGCTCGAGGAGTGGTACACCCGCGCCCGGACCGAGCGGATCGACGCGGGGCAGTTCGTGGTCGAGCTGGACGGCCGGCTCGTGGCCGCGGGCGAGATCTACGAGGTGGTGCCCCGCGAGGGCTACGAGGCGCGGATCGGCAAGCCCCTCGTCCTGAACAACGTGCTGCTGCTGGCCGAGGATCGTTCCGAACCCAAGCGCAGCTCCGGTGACGCCATCCACGCCGATCTGACCGCCGAGGGCGTGGACCTGTCCGCGCACCGCGTGCTCCTCGCGCGGCGTCCGGGCGCCCACGAGGCCACCGGCACCGCCATCGTCTGGGACGAGGCCGCGCAGGCCCTGGTCGCGGAGATCCACCCGGGCACGCTCCACACCTGCGAGGGCACGTCGGTGCTGGCCACCAGCGCAGGCGTGACCGCGCCACTGCTCGTGTTCTCCGGCTGCCGCGCCGAGACCGAGCGGACCCACGATCTGTTCAACCAGCGCACCTGCGAGGTGTGCGGCACGCGCGACGACCGCGAGGTCTGCAACACCGGCCAGGGCCGCAACGACGGCCAGGCGCTGGTGAATGCCCGCCCGAAGATCTGCGAGGAGCTGCTGAAGCCCGGCGAGGCCCCGGAGGACTGCCAGAAGCACGTGCACTTCTCCCGGACCTGCGGCGCGACCGAGACGGACTGAGCCCCTCCCCACGTCCACCTCCCGAGTTCGTTGACCCCCTTCTCCGCGACGGCATACGATCTCCCTCTGCACGGGAGAAACAGCATGGACATGGATGTCTTCGAGCGGGTCTGCCGGCGGCTGGACGGCTACCGGGATCGGATGATCGAACTGCAGTCGGAGCTGGTCAAGCGACCGGCGCTGGGCCCCACAAGCGGGGGCGTCGGTGAGGTGGCCAAGGCGGACTTCCTCAAGGAGTACCTCACCGGCCACGGCCTGTCGGACATCGAGGAGCTCCGATCGCCCGACGGCCGCGTCCCCTCGGGCTACCGCCCCAACCTGATCGTGCGCGTCGAGGGTCGCAACCACGACTCCACCGCCTGGTTCATGGCGCACATGGACGTGGTCCCGTCCGGTCCCGCGGACACCT
>CAYRNR010000239.1:0-10044 GCA_964425605.1 uncultured Rickettsiales bacterium
TCGCTCCTGTCTGGTGTCCTCGGCCCGGCTCCCGACCATCGGTCGCGCTGGCCTCTGACAACGGACTCTACGGGCAAACCGGAGAATCACTGCATGGATAGCGGTGAGTGGTCGAATGGGCCGTTGAACGGTCGAACGGCCGGGACGAAGGGTCAGGTCGCTACTCGACTCCCTGGGCGGAGGAGGCCTACCAGACCACCTCCGAGTCGTACCGAGCCACCTGGCGGTCGCAACTCAGGATGACCATGTCCTCGGCCTGGGCCTGGGCCACGAGCATCCGGTCGAAGGGATCGCGGTGATGGAGGGGGAGGGCAGCCGCGCGGACAGCGTGGGCTGCGGTGACGGGCAGAGGGGTGAACTGCTGGGCCGAGGGCTCCTCGACCACGAGCCGCTTGATCGAGACGTCCAGGGTGAGCTTGCCCTGGGAGGTCTTGATGGCGATCTCCCAGGCGCTGGCCGCGCTGAAGAACACCTCGCTGGCGGGGTCCTCGAGGAGCGCTTGCGCTCGGGCGGAGAGCCGATCCGGGGTCGTGACCCACCACAGATAGGCGTGGGTGTCGAGCAGGACCCTCACGGGCCCTCCGGGTCCACGTCGCTGGATTCGAAGGCCTCGAGCAGGTCGTCCGGCATCGGGTCGTCGAAGTCGTCGTGGATGTGGACCTTGCCGGCGAGGGAGCCTGCCACGCGCCTCGGCGAGGGGGGCACGATCGCCACGAGCTTGATCAGCGGCTGCCCGGCCCGAGCGACCACGATCTCCTCCCCGGCCAGGACCCTGGCCACGAGCTTGGAGAAGTGGGTCTTCGCCTCGTAGATGTTGACCTGGGCCATGTCTCGCCCTCCTCGACACAGAGTAGACTAGACCAAGTGCCTGGTCAAGTTTGGCGGGCTACCACCCGAGCAGCTCGCGCAGCCGGCGCCCGCGCCGCCGCGAGACGGCCAGCCGAAGCTCCACGGGCGACTTCAGCACCGCCTCGAAGGTCCCCGACGGCATCGGCTCGATCTGGTCGACCCACGACAGCTGGACGACGGCGGACCTGGATATCCGGACGAAGGGGGGGGAGGGGAGGCGGGCCTCGGCCTCGTGGAGGGTGGATTTGAGCCGGAAGCGGCCGTCGGCGGTGACGGCGAAGGTGATGGTGTCCTCCACCACCACGCACGCCACGTCCTCCAGGGCCAGGTTCACGATGCGGCCGGCTCGATGGGCCGCCAGATGGCCCGCGGCCTCCTCTTCCGCCACCGCAGGCTCCGGCGCGCTGGGCACCACCGGCTGGGCAGACGGGGTGGGCGGCGCCGCGACGGCCGCAGAGTCGCGCCACAGGACCTTTCGCACCCGGCGCAGGGCCCGGGCCAGGGTGTCGCGCTCGACGGGCTTGAGCAGGTAGTCGGTGCCTTCGAGGGCGAAGGCCTCCACGGCGTGCTCCTCGTACGCGGTGGTGAACACGGCCAGGGGCCACAGGTCCTCGGGCAGGGCGGCGTGGATGGCGCGCAGGCACTCGGTGCCGGTGCTGCCGGGCATGTTCACGTCCAGGAAGACGACGTCGGGGCGCAGGCGGAGGATCTCGGAGACCGCGGCGGTGCCGTCGGCGGCCTCGCCGATGACCTCCACGTCCGGATGATCGGCGAGCAGCCGGCTCATCCGGCTGCGGGCCAGGGGTTCGTCGTCCACCACCAGGGTGCGTATGCCCATCACGTCCTCACTGACCGAGCTTCAGCTCGATGCGTGTTCCGCCGCCCTCGCTCCGTGCCACGCGGAGCTGGCCGCGCCGGGCGAGGGCCAGCCGCTGCTGGGCGCTGGCCAGGCCGCCTCCGGCGCCGCCGGTGCCCACCGCGGCATCGGGCGATGCCTCGACGGCTCCCTCGTACCGCTGGAGCTCCTCGTCGCTCAGCCCGGGACCGTCGTCCTGGACGATCACCACCACGTCGCCCGCATCGCGGCGAGCCTCGATGCGCAGGGTGCCCCCTTCGGGCCTCGGCGCCACGGCGTGCTTGATGGCGTTCTCCACCAGCGGCTGGAGCACCAGCCCGGGCAGTTCGGCGGCGCCCACGCCGTCCTCGATGTGCTCCTCCACCCTCAGCCGCGCGCCCAGGCGGACCCGCTCGAGCCGCAGGTAGCGCCGCACCGACTCGAGCTCCTGGTCCAGGGTGACCATGCCCGACGCCGAGGACCGCAGGGAGTAGCGCAGCAGGTGGGCCAGGTCGCCGACCATCTGCTCGGCCTCGTCGGCGTCGCCGTGGACCATCTCGGCCAGCGAGTTGAGCGAGTTGAACAGGAAGTGGGGGTTGATCTGCGCCTGCAGCGCGCGCAGGCGTGCGCGGAGCTCGGCCTCGCGCAGGGCGGCCAGCCGGGCCTCGTGCTCCTCGATCTCGAGCTGCAGGCGGCGGAAGGTGTACACCACCGCGGCGATGCCCATCCCGAGCAGGGCGGCGGCCAACGGCAGGGTCAGGGCCTCGCGCCAGCGCAGGATCCAGTAGGGGACGGGGTAGCCCGCCAGGGTGACCCAGCAGCCCAGGAACGTGCCCACCAGGGCGACCCCCGCGTCCAGAGGGCGCTTGAGGAACACCGGGAAAGCCGCGTATCCCTGGGCCACGAGCCGGCGCAGCAGGACCCCCGCGCCGAGGCCGCACGCCAGGGCCCACCAGGGCTGCCAGACGCCGTGCAGGTACCACAGCAGGAGCAGGGCCAGGGCGGTCGCTCCCGGCGCGTACGCCGCGTCCGCCCACCGGGGGATCCAGGGGCTCGCGGGGGCGCGTTTCGCGGGGGACTCGGAGGTCATCCAGCTAGCATACCGCGGCCCTGGGGGTCGGCGTGGAACATGTGAGGAATAACATCAGAAATAGCAGGTAACTTAATGAAATAAAAGGTGTATACGGTTGTTCGGTCTTTGTCTCGTGGCCCCGTGTTCCACCTCCCCCCCCACTCGTTCCCACGGTTCCCGTGGGAACGCGACGCCGCGAAGCGGCGGAGAAGATCGGCGCTTTGCGCCGGTTCAATTGGAGGGGCGCGGAGCGCCCCGTTGATTGGGCTCCCACGGAAACCGTGGGAGCCAGTATGAAGGGGGGCCACCTCAGAAGAGGTACGGAATCAGCGCTCTTCGCTGCTTCGGATAGTCCTCGAAGGTCGCCCGGTACCAGCGGTGGTGGGACCTCGCCCGCGGGGCCAGATTGGCGGCGGTCCACAGGGCGAACACGGCCCCCGGCAGGGACCACGTGGCGATGGCCCAGCCCGTCCACTCGAGCAGCTCGCCGAGGTAGTTGGGACACGAGACCCAGCGGTAGGCTCCCCCCTCGGGGATGCCGTAGGAGCCGGTGAGGCCCAGACGCCTCAGCACCCCGTCCGCGTGCAGGTTCAGGCCGAAGCCAGCCAGGAACACCGCGGTCCCCGCGATGAAGCGGGGATCCCAGAACCACTCCACCCCCCGGAGTGGCCCGAAGCTGAACAGCCACCGCCCCTGCAAGTAGCCGTTGACCAGGTTGAACAACACGCCCAGGGTCATCACCACCAGGGGCATGGGGCGTCCGCCCGGGCGCATCCGCCACGGGTAGACCAGGTCCCGGTGCAGGTAGTGCAGCATCCACAGGCTCAGCAGGACCAGCGCCACGGCGCTGGTGTGGCGATCGCCGAGCGCGAAGCACGCGGCAACGGCCAGCACGGGGGGGGCCTCCATGATCACCCAGCCGAGCCTTCGCGGGATCGTCGGCCCCCAGCCCGCGCGCGTGTGGCGCCCGTACGGGGCGCTGACGAACCACAGCACGGCGAACGTCACCACCGCGATCGCGGCCATCGCCGCGAGCAGCAGGTGGTAGACGTGGAGTTCGGTCACTTGTGGGGCGGGAGGTGGAAGGCGGCCCGGGTCTGCGCCACGGTCGCGGGCTCGCGGCCGGCGTCGCGGGCCACCCGGGCGAGGGCCTCGACCAGGGCGCCGTTGGAGCCGGCGCGGGAGCCGTCGGGGAGGTAGAAGGTGTCCTCGAGGCCCGTGCGGAGGTTGCCGCCGAGCTCGGCGGCGCGCCGGTGCAGGGCCCACACCTCCTCGCGGCCGATGCCGATGACCTGCCAGGTGGCGCCGTCGGGGAGCTCGTCCACCAGCAGCGGAAGCCACCGCGGGCGCGCGGGCATGCCGCTGGCCACACCCATGATCAGCGACACGTCGATGGGCGCCCGCGCGATCCCCACGGCGCGGTACAGGTCCACCGAGCGCAGGATGCCGGTGTCGAAGCACTCCCACTCGGGCACGATGCCGTGCTCGGCCATGAAGTCGGCGAACTGCTGCACCTTCTCCACGGGGTTGTCGAAGATCATCGGCGGCCAGGCCCAGGTGCCCTTGGAGGTGGCCCGCAGGTAGTTGAGGGTGCCGCCGTTCATGGCGGCCATCTCGGGGCGGACGCGCTCCATGCACGCCAGGGGACCGCTGATGTCCGCGCCGAGGACGCCGGTGGTGAGGTTGATCACCACGCCCGGGCAGGCCTCGCGGATGGCCTGGCAGACGGCCTCGGCGTGGTCGGGGTCCCACGAGGGGAACCGCCCCATGCCCGGCTCGGGGCTGCGGATGTGGGTGTGCATGATGGTGGCGCCCGCGTCGAACGCCTCGCGGGCGCTCGCTGCCATCTCCTCGGGGGTGACGGGCACGGGGAACCGCTGGGGATCGGTGAGCACGCCGGTGAGAGCGCAGGTCAGGATCGCGGTGTCGCTCATGGGCTCACTCCCCGCCTTCGGTCCACTTCGGTGGCCGCTTCTGCAAGAACGCGGAGACCCCCTCGGCGAACTCCTCGCTCTTGAGGCCGCGGGCGAAGAATCGGGCCATGCGGTCGATGCGATCGTGCAGGCCCACGTCCATGACGTCGCGCACGGCCTCCTTGCCCAGCATCTGGGCCAGGGGACCGCCCGCGGACAGCGCCGCGGCGATGGACGCCACCTCGGCGTCGAGCTCGTCGCGCGGCACGGCGCGGTTGATGATCCCCATCTCCACGGCCAGGGGCGCGGGGACCTTGCGGCCGGTCAGCGCCATGTCCGCGGCCTTCTTGGGGCCGATGTGGTGGGACAGCAGCGGCAGGACCATGAACGGGAACAGCCCCACGTGCACCTCGGGCGTGCCCAGGGTGACGTCCTCGGCGGCCAGCGCCACGTCGCACGCCAGGACCAGCCCCAGGCCGCCGCCGAGGGCGTGGCCGTTGACCCGCGCCACGAGGGGGCGGGGGAAGCGCAGCATGGCGTGGAGCAGATCGGTGTACGGGTTCTCGCCCTTGGCCTCGTACTCGGGCCAGTGGGCCATCAGCGACAGGTCCGCGCCGGCGCTGAACGCCTTGTCGCCCTCGCCGGTGAGGACCACGACGCGCGCCTCGTCCCCCTCGGCGAAGCGCTTCAGGTAGCCCTGGATCAGGTCGAGGGATTCGATGTCCAGGGTGTTGCGCGCCTTGGCGCGGCGGATCTCCACCGTGGCCACGACGCCGTCGATGGTGCATTTCACGGGTTGGTCAGCCATCGTCACCCCTCCGAAGCTTCCTGAACGACTCGCTCCCACGGTCTCCGTGGGAGCGTATGGACGGGACGCTTCGCGTCCCTTCAATTGTGCCGGCGCACAGCGCCGGCGAGTTCATCCGTTCCGACGGAGACCGTCGGAACGAGTTGCGAGGGGCGGGCTACGCCTCCTCGATCTCCACGAGCACCTGGCCCGCGTTCACCTGCTCGCCCACCTCGCACGGGATGGAGGACACCGTCCCGGTGGCGGTCGCGGGCAGCGACGAGCGCAGCTTCATCGCCTCGACCACGGCCACGGGATCGCCGGCCTCTACGCGGTCCCCCACGGCCACGGGCAGCTCCACGACCTTGCCGGGCATGGGCGCGCGGACCGGCCCGCCGGTGTCGGCGACGGTGGCCTGGCCGGTGGCGCGGGCGGTCGGCCGCAGCACGAACCGGCGGCCGTCCACGCTGACCTCGACGGTGTTGCCGTCGCGGACCACGGCCACGCGCAGGCGTCTCCCACTCACGTGGTTCCCGCCCATGCGCAGCGTGAACGGCCCCGTGATGTCCTCGGGCAGGGTCGCCTCCACGGGATCGGCGTCGTCGACGACCACGGTGACGCGGCCGTCGTCGGGCTCGCCGGCGGGCTGGACCTGGACCTCGTGGACCGTTCCGGCCAGCTCAAGGGTGCGCTCGATGGGCTTCATCGCTCACCTCCGGGCAGGCGGACGTTCCGCAGCAGCTCCCAGGGGCCGGGTTCGATCCGCGGCCCCCCCTCGCCCCGGTGGCCGTCGGCGACGCCTCCGGCCAGGGCCACCGCTGCGGTGAGCAGGGCGGCCGTGGTGGCGTCCTCGTCGGGGCCGGGCAGCTCGTCGAGGATCTTCGCCTCGAGGGCCTGGGTGGTGGTGGCGCCGCTGACGAAGTCGGGGTGGTCGAGCAGGTCGCGCAAGAAGGCGGTGTTGGCGGCCACGCCGAGCACGACGGTCTCGGCCAGGGCGTCGCGCAGGCGCTTGCGGCAGGCCTCGCGGTCGGGGCCCCAGGCGATGATCTTGGCGAGGATCGGGTCGTACTCCATGGGCACGTCGCTGCCGGCGCGGACCCCGCCGTCCACGCGGATGCCGGGGCCGTGGGGCAGGTGCAGCGCGGTGATCCGGCCCGGCGACGGCATGAAGCCCAGGGCCGGGTCCTCGGCGTACAGCCGCGCCTCCATGGCCCAGCCGCGAGGCTCGGCGTCGCCGCAGCTCAGGGGCTCGCCCGCGGCCACGCGGATCTGCTCGGCCACCAGGTCCACGCCGAAGCGCTCCTCGGTGATCGGGTGCTCCACCTGGATGCGGGCGTTGACCTCGAGGAAGTGAAAGCTGCCGTCCGGGGCGAGGAGGAACTCCACGGTGCCGGCGCCGCGGTAGTCCACGGCCCGCGCCGCTGCGGCCGCGGCGTCACACAGCGCCTGGCGCAGGGGCCCGTCCACGGCGGTGCTGGGGGACTCCTCGAGCACCTTCTGGTGGCGCCGCTGCAGGGAGCACTCGCGCTCGCCCAGCGTGGCTACGTGGCCGTGGTCGTCGCAGAGGATCTGCACCTCCACGTGGCGCACGGGCTCGATGAGCTTCTCCACGTACACCGTGGCGTTGCCGAAGGCCGAGTCGGCCTCGGCAGCGGCCTCGTCCAGGGCGGCGTCCAGATCGGCGGGGCGGTCCACGCGGCGCATGCCCGTGCCGCCGCCACCGCCGGCGGCCTTGAGCAGCACCGGGTAGCCGAGCTCCTCGGCGGCCCTGGCGAGCTCAGCGCGGTCGTCGGCGCCCTCGAAGGTGCCGGGGACCACGGGCACGCCCGCGTCAGCCATGGTGCGCCGCGCGGTGAGCTTGTCGCCCACGGCCTCGATGACGTCCGCGTGCGGGCCGATGAAGGTGACGCCCGCCTCGGCGCACGCGCTGGCCAACGCCCCCTTCTCGGACAAGAAGCCGTACCCCGGATGCAGCGCGTCCGCGCCCACGGACACGGCGGCCTCGACCACCGCGGCCACGTCCAGGTAGCTGGCCGCGGCCTCGGCCGGGCCCACGCACACCACCTCGTCGGCGGCGTCGGCGTGCACGGCGTCCAGGTCCACCTCGGAGCAGGCCACCGCAGTGGGGATGCCCAGCTCGCGGCAGGCGCGGATGACCCGCACGGCGATCTCGGAGCGATTCGCGACGAAGACCTTGCGGAACATGCGGCCTCCTACATCCGGAAGATGCCGTACTCGTGGGGGCGGTCTTCCGGCTGGAAGGCCACCGACAGGGCCAGGCCGAGCACGTCGCGCGTCTGGGCCGGATCGAGGATGCCGTCGTCCCACAGCCGCGCCGTGGAGTAGTAGGCGTTGGAGTCCTTGTCGTACATGTCCAGCACCTGCTGCTCCATCATCGCCATGTGCTCCTCGTTCACCTCGAGGCCCTGGCGCGCGAGCTTGGCGGACTGGACCTGGGCCAGCACCCTGGCCGCCTGGGCGCCGCCCATGACCGAGATCTTGGCGTTGGGCCACATCCACAGGAAGCGCGGGTCGTAGGCGCGGCCGCACATGGCGTAGTTCCCGGCGCCGAAGGAGCCGCCGATGATCACGGTGAAGCGCGGCACGCGGGCGTTGGACACCGCGTTGACCATCTTGTGGCCGTCCTTGGTGATGCCGCGGCGCTCGTACTCCTTACCGATCATGAACCCGGGGATGTTCTGCAAGAACAGCAGCGGGATGTCCCGGCGGTCGCACAGCTGGATGAACTGGGTGCCCTTGAGCGCGCTCTCGGAGAACAGGGCCCCGTTGTTGCCCAGGATGCCTACGGTCTGGCCGTAGATCCGCGCAAAGCCCGTGACCAGGGTGGGGCCGTACAGGGCCTTGAACTCGGAGAAGCGGCTGCCGTCCACCAGCCGGGCGATGACCTCGCGCACGTCGTAGGGCTGCTGCAGGTCCACGGGGACCACGCCGTACAGCTCCTCGGGGTCGTACAGGGGGGCCTCGACGGCCTCGCGGGTCGGCGTCGGGCTTTGAGGCATGGTGAGCACGAGGCGGCGGGCGATCTGGAGCGCCTCCTCCTCGTTCTCGGCCATGTGATCGGCCACGCCGGACACCGAGCAGTGCACGTCGGCGCCGCCGAGCTCGTCGGCGGTGACCACCTCGCCCGTGGCGGCCTTCACCAGCGGCGGGCCGCCCAGGAAGATGGACCCGGTGCCGCGGACGATGACCACCTCGTCGCTCATGGCCGGGATGTAGGCCGCGCCCGCGGTGCACAGGCCCAGCACGACCGAGATCTGGGGGATGCCCAGTCGGGACATCACGGCCTGGTTGTAGAAGATGCGGCCCCCGTGGTCCCGGTCGGGGAAGATCTCCGACTGCAGCGGCAGGTAGGCGCCGCCCGAGTCCACCAGGTTGATGCAGGGGATGCGATTGCGGATCGCGATCTCCTGGGCGCGCAGCCCCTTCTTGACCCCCATGGGGAAGATGGTGCCGCCCTTGATGGTGGAGTCGTTGGCGTTGATCATCACCTGCCGGCCGTGCACCTGGCCGATGCCGATCACCGAACCGGCGCCCGGGGCCTGGCCCTCGTACATGCCGTGGGCGGCCAGGGGGCACAGCTCCAAAAACGGCGCGCCCGGGTCCAGCAGCTTCTCGATCCGCGTCCAGATGGGCAGCTTGCCCTGCTTCTCGATGTAGGCCAGGGACTTGGGGTCCCGCTCGTGGCGGACCTTCTCGAGCTCGCCGTTGAGCTCGCCCACGAGCTCGAGCATCTCGCCGCGCCGTGTCTGGAACTCGTCGCCGTCCGTGTCGATCTTCGAGACGATGGGGTCCATGGTCACTGCCCCAGGAGTTCGCGGGCGATGACCAGGCGGCGGATCTCCGAGGTGCCGGCGCCGATGGTGAACAGCCGCACGTCCCGGTACAGGCGGCAGACCTCGTACTCCTCCATGTAGCCGTACCCGCCGTGGATCTGCACCGCGTGGTTGACCACCTCCTCGGCGGTCTCCGCGGCGAACAGCAGCGCCGACGCGGCCAGCAGGTGGATGTCGGTGCCCTTGCCGCCGCGGGCGATGTCCTCGGCCGCGAACACGGCCCGGTAGGCCAGGCCGCGGGATGCCTCGAGCTTGGTGTACATGTCGGCCAGCTTGGCCTGGACCAGCTGGAACTTGGCCAGGGGGCGGCCGAACTGCTGGCGCTCCTGGGCGTACTTCATCGCCAGGTCGAAGGCGCGCTGGGACATGCCGATGGCCGCGCCGGCGAAGAAGGCGCGCTCCACGTCCAGGCCGGCCATCATCACGGCCACGCCGAAGTTCTCGGCGCCCACCACGTTCTCGACGGGCACGCGGCAGTCCGTGAGCACGATCTCGCCGGTGGGGGAGCCGTGGTGGCCCATCTTGCGCAGGCGCCCCGGCGTGCTGAACCCCTCCATGCCCCGCTCGAGGATGAAGGCCGTGATGCCCATGGGGCCGGCCTCGGGGTTGGTCTTGGCGTACAGCAGCACCACGTCGGCGATGGGCGCGTTGGTGATGAAGGTCTTGGTGCCGTTGAGCACGTAGTGGTCGCCGTCGCGCACCGCGGTGGTGCGGATGGACGTGGCGTCGGAGCC
>CAYRNR010000240.1:0-9969 GCA_964425605.1 uncultured Rickettsiales bacterium
TTTTTTCGGAACTTCTCCTCCACCCCCGCTGTCCTAGCCGGACGGAACCACGGAGGAGACACCATGACCCGCATCATCGTCACCCTGCTCTTCGTCCTGCTCGCCATCCCCTGCACCGCCTTGGGTCAGCTGGCCATCGCCCCGGCCGCCGAGCGCGTCGGGTTCGACGCGAGCCTGAGTCAGAGCGTGCTGGCGCAGAACAGCCACAGCGACGTGTACATCAACGTCGAGCTGACCCCCGACGAGCTGCTGGCGACGCAGCGGGTGCCGATGAACATCGCCCTGGTGATCGACAAGAGCGGCTCCATGGCCAGCTCCGACAAGATCGGCTTCGCCCGCGACGCGGCCATGTCGATCATCGATCAGCTGGAGAGCTACGACCGCGTCAGCATCGTCACCTTCGACAGCGACGTGCAGGTGGTGATGGAGTCGCGGCTCGCCACGAACCGCCAGCTCATCAAGGACCGGATCAGCCGCATCCGCACCGGCAGCAACACCGCGCTGTACGGCGGCATGACCACCGGGGCCGAGCAGGTCCGGTCCCACTACAACACCGAGTTCCTCAACCGCGTCATCGTGCTCAGCGACGGCATCGCCAACGTGGGCCCGTCCAGCAACGAGGAGCTGGCCACCGCCGCGCGCACCCTGGGCGACCAGGGCATCTCCGTGACCACCATGGGCCTCGGCCTCGACTACAACGAGAACGCCATGACCGCCATCGCCGACGCGGCCGGCGGCAACTACTACTTCATCGAGTCCGCCGACCAGATGGCCTACCAGTTCCAGCAGGAGATCTACGGCATGATGCGCGTGGCCGCCCTGCACTCCACGCTGACCATCGAGCTCTCCGACGGCGTCACCCTCCACGACGTCTACGGCTACGACTTCACCCGCGACGGCAACCGCGTCACCGCCCGCATCGGCGACCTCATCGGCGGCCGCACGATGACCGTCACCGCCCGCATCGGCGTGGACGCCCCTGCTGCCGCGCAGATGCCGCTGGCCGCCATCGGCCTGGCCTACACCGACGCCGTGGACGGCCGCGGCGTCCAGATGGCCCGCGGCGTCGCCGCCGAGCTCAGCGCCGTCGAGGCCGAGCAGGTCGCCTCGGTGGACATGACCGTCGGCGCCACCGTCCAGAAGGTCCGCAACGCCCAGGCCGTCACCGAGGCCATGGAGGCCTACTCCAACGGCGAGGACGAGCGCGCCCAGCAGATCGTCATGGCCGCCCGCGAGGAGACCGAGTCGTTCAACATGGCCGCCGGCGCCGCCGCCGACATGGACATGGAGGACAGCCTCGACGACCTGATGATCGAGATGGACGAGGCCGCCGCCGCACCCGCCGCCCGCTCCAGCGTCTCCAAGGCCCGCAAGGCCGAGGCCCGCGACGACAGCCGCGGCCAGTAGGTCTCTCCCTCTCCTGCTAGACTCCCCCCCGTGCCCATCCGCCCCGCCCGCTTCCCCGACGACCTCCCCACCATCCACCGCCTCTTCACACAGTACGCCACCGAGCTCGGCATCGACCTCGCCTTCCAGGACTTCGCCTCCGAACTCCAGTCCCTCCCAGGCGACTACACCCCTCCCCGGGGCTGCCTCCTCCTGGCCACGTCCAGCGGCGAGCCCGTCGGTGTGGTCGCCATGCGCCCCCTGGACGACGACATCTGCGAGATGAAGCGGATGGTGATCGTCCCCGAGGCGCGGGGACAGGGCATCGGCCGGCGACTCGGCGAGGCCGTCCTCGCCGCTGCCCGGGACGCCGGCTACCGGACCATGCGGCTGGACACCCTGGCCCGCCTCCAGCCAGCCTTCGACCTCTACACCTCCATGGGTTTCGTCGAGATCCCCCCCTACCGCTTCAACCCCCACGACGACGCGGTGTACCTGGAGCTGGCGTTGTAGCCCCGTTCAGAGAACCCTGTCGAGATCCACCGTCAGCACATCCCCCTCCAGCGTGGACGCGTACACCAGGCAGCCGGCGTGGGTACACACGGCGTCCATGACCACCAGCGGCGAGGCGCGGGCCAGCGGCCAGGGCGACGAGCGCGGCGGTGCCGCGGCGGATCACGGTACGACGGTCGAGGTCGGGCATGGGGATGGACTAGGGCTACAGCGGCGGCGACGCAAGCCAGCGAGGTCTCGCGCGGGCTACCGGGCCCCCGGACCGACACCCACGGCGGGGAACAGGGCCCTACGCCACACCGTGTAGCCGACTCCGGAGCCCATCTCTGCCTGAAGCCGCCACACGACTCGGCCGTCGGGTGCCACCTCGTCGACTTGGCCAGGCGAGCTCCAGGTGACCAGGGTGTTCCCGCCGGGGAGCCGCTCGACGTCTCCCATGCCGATGGAGAACAGGGGCGGATCGTTGTGGTGTTCCCAGACGAGCTGGGCCGTGTGGGTGGACTCGTCGAGGACGTACTCGACCACGCGGGAGTCCATGTCCTCTGGGGTGCCGTTGTCAAAGACCAGCACGTGGTCGTCGATGACGCGGAACTGGTGCTGGCGCTGGAAGGGCTCCGCCGGGATGGAGAACGTGCTGTCGTCCCCACCGAAGGTCCACCGGACCTCGCCAGAGGTACGGTCGATCTTGACCAGGGTGTCGAGGTTGCGCAGGGACAGGTAGTAGGCGTCCTCGTCCTTGTCGTACTGCAGCGCGTTGGCGTGGGTCCATCCGGAGCCGGGTTCGCCGTACTCGCGATTGGGGTCGTAGTGGAAGTGGTCCCAGGTGGACCAGATCTGCCGCTGGCTCCCGTCCCAGCTCACCTCGAGGATGCGATCCCCCTCGACGACCTCGTCCTCGACGGTCTTGCGGTCCTTGGCGATGGTGGCGATGGTGCCGTCGCCGTGCTCGATGAAGTCGTGGTGGGCACCGGGGATGGACACAACGTCCTGGGACGAGCCGTCGAGGCTGACGCGGACGATCCACCGCTGGACCTCCACGTCGGACTCCTCCACGCCCAGGGTCGTGGCGGCATGGTAGATGACCCACTCACCGACTCGCGACAGGCGCACGCGGGGGATGTACAGCCGCTCCCAGTCCACCTCGGGCCGATGGGCCCAGACGCAGTCGCCGTCGGCGTCGAAGATCACCGCGGCCGAGGGCTGTGCCAGCATGGACGTGACCAGGAAGCCTCGATCGTGGCCAGGCTCCGAGACGGTAGCCGTGACCGACGGCATCGGAACGGTGAGGATGCCCGTGGACAGGGTCTCCGATTGGCCCTCGAAGGTCTGCTCGCCCCCCACTTCCACTGCCCGGTATTCGTACTGTCGGCCCGGCTTGAGGCCCAACAGCACCGCCCGCGCCGTCCCGGTCTCGTCCACGTGGGCACGAACGCGGCGCCCGAAGGAGGCGTCCTCGCCGAACTCCACGAAGACGTTGCTCGCGTCCCCATGGACGACCGGCCACTGAACCGTGGCGACCGTCGGCATGGCTTCCGAGATCCCCGCGTGCGTGGCTGCCCGGAAATCCGGTGAGCCGCACCCGGCCAGGAGCAGTCCCACCGCGGCGAGGGCGAGCCTCGTCACGGGGGATCCCCGATGACGTCGAGGTCCTTCATTGGATTCGCCCCGCCCAGCAACATCGGAGACGGGCCGTGGGCGTCGCTGGCCCCACCCCGGCCGCCGTCGAGGTTGTACAGGACCTCGCGGTAGTGGGAGTACCCGAAGCCGGCCCCGATGTCGGAGCGCAGGCGCCATCGCAGCAGCCCGCCGGAGGTGACCTGGTCGATCTGTCCGACGGAGCTCCAGGTGATGAGGGTGTCGCTCGACGGCAGGCGGGTGACGTCGCCCAGCGCCAGGGTGTAGCAGGGGGGATCGTTCTCGTACTCCCACACGAGCTCGGCGATGCCGGTGTCCTCGTGGAGCTGGTACTCGACCACGCGGGAGCTGCGCTCGTCGGTGGTGCGGTTGTCGAAGACGAGTATCCGGTCGCCGAGGACCTCGAAGTGGTGCTGACGCCGGAACAGGGTGGTCTGGCCGCCGCCGTTGACGAAGTGGCTGTCCTCGCCGCCCAGCGTCCAGATCTCGCGGCCGCTGGTGCGGCCGATCTTGACGATGGAGTCGAAGTTGCACAGGGAGACGTAGTAGACGTCCTCGTCCTTGTCGTAGCGCAGGGCGTTGGCGTGGGACCAGCCGGAGCCGGCCTCGCCGTACTCGTGGTAGGGGCGGTACTCGGTGTAGTCCCACACGGACCACACGGCGATCTCCGAACCGTCGGGGCGGAACTCGATGATCTGATCCCCCTCGATCAGCTCGCCGTCCACGAGCCGGCGGTCGCGCACCAGCACGGCGAACGAGCCGTCACCGAGCTCGACGAAATCGTGGTGGGCGTTGGCCGTCGGGATCAGCTCCTCGCCGGAGCCATCGAGGCCGACCCGGATCAGCACGCGCTCCACGGACTCGTCCGAGGCGTCGCCCAGGGCCGAGGCAGCGGCGTGGTACACCACCCAGTCGCCGATGTGCGACAGGGTGACGCGGGGGATGAACAGGGTGTCCCAGCTGACGTTGGGCTGGTGGGCCCAGACATAGTCGCCGTCCGCGTCGAGGATCACCGCCACCGAGGGCTGGGCCAGCACCGACGTGACCAGATATCCCTGGTGGGCGCGGAACTCGTCGTGCACCTCCAGCGACAGCGGCGGCAGCGACCACAACAGCGCCCCGGTCTCCACCACGTGGTCAGCGCCCACGAGCGCCTCGTCCTCGACTGTCTCCACGATTCGGAAGTGGTACGTGCTGAGCTGCTTCATGCCCATCAGGGTGGCGCGCACCTCGCCGTCGGGGTGGACCCTCGCCGGCGCGCGCGAACCGTACTCCTCGTCCGGACCGAACTCGACGCTCAGATCCGTCGCGTCCTCGTGCACCTGCTCCCACGACACCACGGCCACCGTGGGGATCTCCTCGCTGACGCGTATTGAGACATCGGCGTCGAAGTCCGGCGCCGTACAGCCGGCCGCGAGCAGGGAGATCAGCAGGGTCAGACGTCGCACCACGAACCCGTCCCTACGTGTTGAGCTTGCGCCCCACTCGGTTCTCCACCGAGGCGATCTTGCCCTTCAACCGCCCGCTGGAGCCCGCGCGGGAGTCGATCCGGATGGAGGTGGAGATGCGTTCGCAGTCCTGGCTCATGCGCTCGTGACAGGCGGTGACCACGGCCATGACCTCGTCCCACTCCCCCTCGAGGATCGTGCCCATGGGGGTGAGCTGGTACGGCAGGCCGCTGCCATCGATGATCTCCAGCGACCGGGCCACGAAGCGGCTGAGGCTCTCGCCCTTGCCGAACGGAGCCATGCTGAACTCGAGCAGGACCATGGACGCCTCCAACGTGAACCCATACTGTATCACCGGATGAGGCGGGCAACGCCCGCAGGAGCGTGAGGTGGACGTGGCTCCGGGTCGAGTGGACGTGGTGGTGATCGGAGCGGGCGTGGTGGGTCTGGCCGTGGGCCGCGCCCTGGCCGCGCAGGGCCTGGACACCGCAGTGCTCGAGCGCAACCCGAGGCCCGGCCAGGAGACCTCGTCGCGCCACTCCGGTGTCCTGCACGCGGGCCTGTACTACCCCACCGGCACCCTCAAGGCGCGCCTGTGCGTCGAGGGGCGCCGCAGGCTGGTGGCGTTCTGCCAGCGCCACGACGTGCCCCACGCGGTGTGCGGCAAGGTGATCGTGGCCACCTCCGCCGCCGAGGAGGCCGAGCTGCAGCGGCTGCACGCCCAGGGGCTGGCCAACGGCGTGGAGGGGCTCGAGCCGATCACCGGGGCCCAGGTGCGGCGGCGCGAGCCCAACGTGCGCGCCTCCGCCGGCTTGCTCAGCGACGCCACGGGCATCGTGTCCTCCGACGACCTGATATCGGCCCTCGAGCGCTCGTTCCTGGCCCGCGGCGGCCTGGTCCTGCCGGGCAACGAGGTCGTGGCGCTGGAGCCGACCGGGGACCACTGGACCGTGACCGTGCAGCCCCTGCGGGGGGAGGCCCACGCCTTCGAGGCCGGGCAGGTGGTCAACGCCGCGGGTCTGGGCGCTGCGGCAGTGGCTCGCCTCGCCGGCGAGGACGACCTGCAGGTCCACTACTGCCGGGGGGACTACTTCTGGACCACCCGGCCCGTGGTCCGCGGACTGGTCTACCCGGTGCCCGAACCCGGCCTGCGCGGCCTGGGCGTGCACACCACCGTGGACCTGGCCGGCCGCATCCGCTTCGGCCCGGACACCACCTGGATCGACGAGATCGGCTACGACGTGGACCCGTCCAAGGCGCCCGCCTTCGCCGCGGCCCTGGCGCGCTACCTCGACGGGATCGGCGTGGCCGATCTGCAGCCCGACACGGCGGGCATTCGTCCCAAGCTGAGCCGCGACGACCGCTTCACCGATTTCCTGCTGAGGCGAGGGCCGTCGGGCCTGGTGACCCTGGCCGGGATCGAGTCGCCGGGGCTCACGTCCTGCCTCGCCCTCGGGCGCGAAGTGGCCGATTTGATCAGGGGCTGAACGTCAAGCACCCCACGCCGGCCGCGGCCGACGCGATCCACACCTCGTCCCGGCCGTCGCCGTCGGTGTCCGCGCACAACACGTCGCCGTCCACGGGCAGGGCGAAGCGGAACAGCACCTCGCGCTGCGCGGACAGGCCGATCACCTGCCGTGTGCCCAGCAGGACCACGGTCTCGACGGCCCCGTCCCCGTCCAGGTCGCCCTGGCTGACCGCGGCGAGGCTCGAGGACACGATCACGCCCGAATCCACCGCGGCCATGCCGGTGGCACGCACCGGCAGCTCGAACGTGCCGCGCGCCGTCCCGTCGCGGCCCACGCGCTCCACCTTGCCCGGGCTCAGGCGGCCGACCTCCTCGCCGCCCGCTCCGCGCAGCGTCACCAGCGCCCAGGTGACCGCCTCCTCGCCGCCGCTCCACAACAGCGTCGAGGCCCCGTCGTAGGCGGTCAACGCCTTGCGGCCCCCGGGCGCCACCACGAGCTGGCCTGCGACCACGGCCGTGGCCATCACCGCCGATCCGTCGCCGACGCGCTGGAGCTCCCCCTCGGCCGGCACCAGCGTGACGCGCTTCTTGCCCACGCCGACCCAGGTCCCCCCGGGCAACGCGTGCAGGTCCCGCAGGCCCGTGCCGGCGTCGCGCTCCCGATGCAGGCCGCTGGCCCCCGCCAGCAACATCCGGCCGTTGCCCGTGCCCACGAGCACCTCTCCGGACGGCGTGCGCGCCAGGTGCTCGGCACCGGCCAAGGCGTGGAATGCCCGCAGCTCCAGCCGGTCGTCGCCGAGCTCCACCTCCAGCAGGTGCGGCGTTCGCTCGGCACCGCCCGCCAGGCTCCGCAGCAACGCCTCTTGCTCCCGCGCCGACGTCTCTGAATACCCCTGGTAGCTCGCCACCACGCGCCCCTGGCCGTCAAGGACATAGGCGCGGGGTACGGATCCCGCCGAGAGGGCCGCGGTCAGCTCCCGCTGGTCGTCCACCACCACCGGGAAGGGCCACCCCTCGGTCTCCAGGGCGCCGCGCGCGGCGGGCAGCTCGTCCATGACGTTCACCGCCAGCACTTGCACGCCGTCGGCCACGAGGGCGTCGTACACGGCCGCGAGGTGGGTCAGCTCGGCGCGGCACGGGTGGCACCACGACGCCCAGAGGACCACCAGGGTGGGCTCGCCGGCCAGATCCGCCAGCCGGACCCTCCCGTCGCCGCCGAGCTCGGGGAGATCGAACGGGGGGAATCCCTCGGCGTCGAGGGCCCCCAGGGATCGCGGCAACGGCGGCGCAGCCCCGCCGAGGGCGGTCAGATCCGCCGCGGTCTCCTCGTCGTACCGCAGCGCCAGCCGCTGCTGCAGCACCGCGCGGGCCCCGTCCTCGTCCCCGGACGCCGTGAGCGCCTCGGCCCTCAGCCTCGCCAGGGACGAGCTGCCGTCCACCACCAGCCGGTGCTGCTCGGCGCCGTCGAGGTCCAGCCAGATCAGGGTCGGCGGCGTCCACGTCTCCAGCGCCGCAGCGGAGGCCTGCAGCGCGCCGTCCACGTCCCCCAGCGCCAGCAACGAGGTCGCCAGCACCTTTTGCAGCTGCGGGTGCTCCCGGTGGCCCACGCCGGCCAGCTCCAGGCCGCGCTCCGCCCGCGCCACCGCCCCCTCGTGATCCGGCGGCTCGAGCCCCGCGAACATCGACGCGATCCGCCGCTGGTATCTCGGCTGCGTCCCCAGGTGCTCGTCCGACTCGTGGACCACGGCCCGCAGGGCGTCCCGCCACGGCTCCCCCGGACCGCCGTCGGCCAGGCGCTGCAGCACGAACACCACCACCGGCTCGCCCACCTTGCGCTCGCCGCGCTCGGCCAGGTAGTCCCGCCACACCTGTAACACGTCGTCCTGGGTCGCCTCCGGTGGCAGCCCCTGCAGGCGGAAGACCGCCCGGCGATCCGGTGGCGCCGCAGCCAGCTCCGCCTCGGCACGCAACTGCGTCACCCGTTCGTCGTCGGGACGCGCGATGCGCACGAGGCTCACCACATGCTCGGCGGCGCCCCGCCGCAGCCGCAGCTCCGCGGTGGTCCCCACGTCCCCGGTCAGCACCAGGGACATGCCGTTCACCGTGAGCCCGGCCAGCGGCTCGCCGTCCACGGTCAGCAGCACGTCGCCGATCCGCAGCTCCGCCTCGTCCGCCGGCGTCCCGGCCAGCACCAGCTTCACCCGCGCTCCATCGGGCTGGGCGTTGTAGACCACCCCGATCCACCCGCGCTCGGCGGCCGCGGAGGCGTGGGGCGAGGCGAGCAAGACGAGCAGGACGAGGAGTCTCATGGGTGGGGACAGGGTAGCCGAAACAGGGACGCGGCGATCAGCCGTCGCAGTTGCCCGGGATGCCGTAGTCGATGTCGATCACGTCGCCGTCCTCGGGCACGTATCCGGGCTCGAACACCACCGACATCAGCCCGGCGTCGTAGTACCAGCCGCTGGACACCTGCACGCCGTTGACCTCCACGGTGATGGTCGAGGGGATCACCGGCTCCTCGCTCAGCGGGAACGTGTCGGCGAGGCTGATGGACAGCCAGCCGAGGTTGGTCAGCGCAGCGGACCAGTCCGCGTCGCAGATGCTGGCCAGGATGCCACCCGTGGCGTTGACCGCGTCCACGTACCCCGTGCCCGCGGACGCGGACCCGCCGCCACCGCTGCACGACGTCGCCGAGGTGCCGTCGGTGCCGCAGATGGCCGAGAGGATCACGTGGTCGGGGTTGTTCTTGAACCCCTGGTAGTTGGACAGGTACGACGACCACGATCCGCTCTGGTCGGGCTCGTCGGACACGAACACCACGCGCAGCCCGGCGTCCTCGCGCCAGTAGTGGTCGTTGGGCGGGACCTCGTTGATGGCCTGGACCAGGGCGTCGTAGCCGAACTTCAGCCCCCGCTCGGTGCCGCTGCCGTTGGTGCCCACGTGGCAGTTCTGCTCGAACTGCGCCGCGCCGTTGGCGGTGGCGTGGTCGATGTAGCCGTGGCTGCACCCGGCGCACCGGAAGTCGTCGTTGTCGGTGGTCACCGTGGCGATGCGGTAGTCCACCCCCGCGGTGTTGATGATGCCGTGGAAGTACACGAAGTCGTCGCCGAGCTTGCCCTGCTCGTCGTCCATGGAGCACGAGTTGTCCACCACCCACAGGATGTCGGTCCAGTTGTTGCCCTCCTGGACGAAGTGGTCGTGGAACCACGCCCCGGCGCTGCCCATGCCGGTCTGCGTGCCCTCGGCCTGGGGCTCGCGCGGATCGTCGCTGGTCACGAGCAGGGTGCCCTGGTACGACACCACGTCCTCGGGGATGAAGCTGATCTGCACCATGGCCGACTCGCCGGGCTCCATCTCCATGCCGTTGTACAGCTCGTCGGTGTACAGGGACATGACGCTGAGCGAGGGCGTGGACAGGAACGAGAAGTCGTGGATGGTCAGCGAGTACGACCCCACCGAGCGCACGTACACGTCCTGGACCACCTCGCAGCCCACGTCGTGCTCGCCGAAGTCCCACAC
>CAYRNR010000241.1:0-9942 GCA_964425605.1 uncultured Rickettsiales bacterium
CCTCTCCACTGGAAAGACGCAAGACCAGACTTGACCAGGCACCGCCCCCAAGGAGTTCCGATCCGCGAACCAAGCCCCTCCTCCACCACCTTTCCGTTCACCCCAACCCGTTTGGGGCCGACGAGCCCTGCGGGCTCGCGGGGCCCGTTTGACTGGCGGACCGGGACGAACAAGCCCCTCCTCCACAACCTTTCCAATCACCCCAACCCCCTTCGCATTGACACCCACCGATCACAGGGCTATATATCTCCGCGCTCCGGCCTCGCCGGAGCTTTGACAAGTCGGGGGATTAGCTCAGTTGGGAGAGCGCGGCGTTCGCAATGCCGAGGTCAGGGGTTCGACTCCCCTATCCTCCACCAAAACAAATAGCAGCCGGTCATTCGACCGGCTGTTTTTGCGTTTGGTGGAGGATTGGGGAGTCGAAGCGAGGATAGGGGAGTCGAACCGGCCTAGCGTCGTCGCCTGATCGCCAGAACCCCGATCAAGCCGCCCAGCACGATCCACGCGGAGCCCGGTCGGACAGCCCCGGCTGAACACGCGCTGCCCGCGTTGCGCTCGGACACGTCGAAGGCGTAGGGCGATCCCGCCATGCACCCCGCCCCGAGGCCCATGTCGTCGTCGTCGTCCAGGGGCACGTCGTCATCGTCGTCGTCGCCCTGGGGTTCGGTCTGCTCGACCATGTCGACGTTCCAGGTGTACTCGACGCTGTTGGAGGCGCTGCCGTTCCAGGAGATGCCGAGGACGATATCGTCGTAGAGGGTCCCGAAGTCGATGACCTCGACCTCGGCGGTGCCGTCGCCCTTGACCTTGACGCGCTGGGTGCGCTGCAGGTCGTCCTCGATCCGGTGCTTGCCCAGGCCGATGACCCAGTGGTCCTGGCCGCCGCCGTCGAACTCGAAGCGGAGCTTCGTGTAGGGCTCGTCGAGGGAGTCGTCGGCGTGGAAGGCGATGTAGTTGGTGCCGTAGCGCTCGGGGGCCTGGACGTCGGCCTCGGAGGAGTCGAAGGGATAGGAGTCGGTGGAGGCGACGTAGGTGGGAGCGGAGAAGAGGTTGCCGTCCTCGAAGGCCTCCATGGTGGCGGCGCGGGCGGTGAAGTGGGCGAAGGCGTCGTTGAAGGAGGAGTCGTGGTCCTCGTTGAGGATGGCGTCGAGGGACTCGGGGATGGAGGAGGAGACGGGGTTCTCCCAGGTCTTGCGGAGCGCGTCGGCGCCGTCGATCTCGAACTCCTCGATGTAGGTGGGGAAGATGAACATGCCGTACTCACGGATGCCGTTGGAGGTCTCGACGGAGACGTGGGGCTGGCTGGTGTACTCGCTGAGGAACCACACGAAGCCGTTGATGTCGGGATAGGTGAGGTCCTCGGACCAGGTGGCGGTGGCCTCCCACCACCAGTCGTCGAGCCAGGCGCCGTACCCGAACTGGACGGCGTGGTAGAGCTCGTGGGGGCCGACGTCGGCGGCGAACTCCCAGCTGGTGATGTCCTGGCTGAGGACGATGTAGGCGCCGGAGTGGTCGGTGCAGGTGGTGGTGTAGCCGCCGGACCAGCCGATGGTGGGCATGCCGCCGCCGCTGTTGCCGATAAAGATGGGGAGCTTCCAGCCGGTGCCGACGCCGAAGGGTTGCTGGTGGCCGTAGTCGTCGACGAAGACGCCGCGGGCGGCCTCGAGGGCCTCGAGGAGGTCGTCGACGCTGGCCCCGGAGTAGTTGGGACCCCACTTGACGACGAAATGGTCGCTCTCCTGCTCGTTGGTGGCTGTCTGGTTGCACGAGGCGGTGGGGGCGGTGGTGTCGGAGTCCTCGGTGCCGAGGGCGTGGACGACGAGCTGCTGGAGCTCGGGGGTGTAGTGGTCGTAGTTGCGCAGGACGGGGAGGATGTAGGGGGTGCCGCAGGTCCAGCCGTGGTCGTCCTGGGCGCGCTCGAACTGTTCGAGGGCGGCGTCGTGGAGGTGGAGGGGGAGTCTCTCGGGGCTGGTGAAGGCGAGGAGACGGTAGACGTCGGCGTGATCCTCGTCGATGAAGCCGGCGTCGAGATCGAGCTGCAGGGCCTGGTCGAGGGGACCGGCGAAGGCCGGAGGGGAGGCTAGCAGGAGAAGCAGCGTCAGGAGCAAGGATGGGGTCCGCATCCCTATCACCTCGGTTCGTTCCACACAAAAAGCCACGGGTCCCCTACCCTCTCTCGCCGTGAACAGTCTACATTCGGGGCACGCAGTGTCCACCGCTGCACCGGGCGCAGGGCAATAATTGATGACGAATCGACATGACAAGAAGGACACGCACAAGGGAGAGCGGGACATCCCGACGGGGCGAGTGCGCCGGTTCTTCAAGATGGGGCGGCTGAGCTCGACGGTGTCGACGAGCTACCTGGGGAACCGGATTCGCGGTGCGTTCATGGACGAGGAGAAGCGGGACCGGGAGCTGCTCAAGACGCACCTGAAGAACGCGGCGCGGATGGCCGAGACGATGGGGCACCTCAAGGGTGCGGTGATGAAGGTGGGGCAGATGATCTCCATGGGGGACGACGAACTGATGCCCCCGGAGGCGACGGAGGTCCTCAAGGTGCTGCAGGCGCACGCGCCGTACCTGCCGTTCCACCGGATACGGGACCGGGTGGAGGCGGAGCTGGAGGGGCCGCTGGAGGACTGGTTCGAGGAGTTCGAGCAAGAGCCGATGGCGGCGGCGTCGCTGGGGCAGGTGCACCGGGGGGTGCTCAAGGACGGGATGGAGGTGGCGGTCAAGGTCCAGTACCCGGACATCGACACGACGATCCACTCGGACCTGGCGAACCTCAAGGCGATGCTGTCGGCGTCGGGGGTGTTCGGCAGGCACTTCGACCTGGACCCGTACTTCCGGGAGCTGGAGGAGATGCTGGTCCAGGAGCTGGACTACGTCCAGGAGGCGGTGAACCTGGAGGAGATGCGGCGGCTGTTCGGGGAGACGCCGGACATCACGATCCCGCGGTACGTGCCCCGGTGCTCGACGGAGCGGGTGCTGACGATGGAGATGGCGCACGGGATGAGCCTGGACGAGTTCCTGGCCACCGAGCCATCCCAGGAGGCGCGGGACCGGGCGGGGTGGGCGCTGGTGACGCTGATCTGGAACGGGTTCTTGAAGTACAGGGTGCTGCACGCGGACCCGCAGGCAGGCAACTTCCTGTTCGGCGAGGATGGGAGCCTCGTGCTGCTGGACTACGGGTGCATCAAGCGGTTCGAGGAGCCGTTCATCGCCGACTACTGCCGGGCGCTCAAGGCGCACCAGGAACACGACCGGGAGACGGTGATCGAGGCGTACACGGCGGTGGGGTACATGCGGCCGGACGCGGGACCGCGGACCCAGGAGGCGCTGTGGGAGATCGCGGACATCTACGCGCGGCCGATCTCGGGGGACCGGGTGTACAGGTTCGGGTCGGAGTCGCTGGCGGAGCGGGGCAAGGAGTACGCCATGACGCACCCCGCGTGCTTCAACCTGCGGCCGCCGCAGGCGTCGGTGTACCTGCACAGGACGCTGGTGGGGGCGTACTTCGTGCTGTGCCGGATGGGATCGAGCGGCAACTACTTCCGGGCGCTGGGTGCGGTGCTGGAAGACGTGATGAACGGCTGACCGAACCTGACGAGGCCTAGCCGAGCCTTCGATACACACCCACGACGATGCCGAGGATGTTGACCTCGCGGAAGTCCGCGGCGTTGATGTAGATGGGCTCCATGGTCTCGTTGGCGGGCTGGAGGCGGATGCGGAAGCCGACCCCGTCGACGACGGGCTCGCGGTAGAAGCGCTTGACGGTGGCCTCGTCGTCCACCATGACCACGGCGATGTCGCCGTCGTTCACCTGCAGCTGCTTGCGCACGAAGATGTAGTCGCCGTCGTGGATGCCGTCGTCGATCATGGACTCGCCGGTGACGCGCAGGGCGAAGATGCGGCCGGCGCCGGGCAGCAAGAAGCTGTCGACGCGCAGCGTCTCCTCGCGGTTCTCCTCGGCGAGCAGGGGCACACCGGCGGCGACGCGGCCGTAGACGCCCACCGACACGGTGTCGTCGTTGGCGTCCTCGTCATCGACGCCCACGGGCAGGGCCTTGTCGGTGAGGACCAGGGATCGGGCGAGGCTGCCGTTGCCCACGCGGGTCAGGTAGCCCTTGCGGATGAGCGCCTTGACGTGATCGCTGACCCCGTTGGTGGAGCGGATGCCCATGGCGGCGCCGATCTCGCGGTACGTGGGCGGGACGCCGTTGTCGTCGAGCCAGCTGCGGAAGAACTCCAGGATGGCGCGCTGCCGAGCCGAGAGATCGTCGCCCCAGCGTCCGCCTCGATGCATGGTGAGATCGGTCATGGTCTGCCTCCGGTGGTCCAGCTTCTGCTCGAAGCCAGCATACTGAACATCCGTTTCTACTGCAACTTTGTTCAGTCTCCCCTCCCCCTCTCCTTCCCCTTCCACTTCCACCTCCACTTCCACCTCCACTTCCACCTCCACCCCGGAGTGACCGGTTGAGGAGATACGAAACGGAGGGCTACTCCCGGTGGAACAGCTGCTTGGCCAGCAACTTGACCCCGACGCCAGCGACGACGGGAGCGGCGAGGATCCCCAGGATCCACCAGGGGAACGGGGCGACTGGAGCCTCTTCCTCGGCCAGGGTCCCCTCCCCTGTCGCGAGCGACGCGGCGATGTCCCGGAAGATGGGATCGCGGGACCAGGCGCCCTCCTGCTGGAAGACGTCCGCGCCCGAGGCGGCGGCGCCCATGCCCTCGAGGCTGGAGCCGATGACGCGGATGCCGGGGTCGGCGAAGATCCAGCCGGAGTAGTAGGCGGCCTCGCGCATGGCGTTGTCGTTGGTCACGAGGATGTCGATGGGCTCGTCGGTGAGCTCGTGCTGGACCGTGGCGCGGATGTGGTAGACGAAGAACCGGCCGTTGCCCACGCCGTTGGGCACGTCGGTGAGGGGCTGCCAGTCGAGATCGAGGACCTGGTCGCCGAGGATGACCACGAGGCCCTCGGCGAGATCCGCGTACCGGGCGTCGGCGAACGCCTGGTCGTGCTCGGGGCCCACGTCCGGGACGCCGGCGAACTTGCGGGCGAACTGGAGCATGATCTCCTGCGCGGGCACCTCGGTGGAATACTCGATGTCCAGTGAGGTGTCGTGCAGGCGGAGCACGAGGCGGTGGGCGTAGTACTCGTCGCCGAAGGGGTGGGCGTGGGCGACGATCGGTGCGAGACCGAGCACGGCGCCGATCAGCGTCGCGATCGCGGTGCGGGACAGTGGCCGGTGCTGGGGGCGCATGCTAGTATCGTGCCTCACGCCGTGGGTGTGTACCACGGGAAGGAAGTTCCTGTAAAGCCTTGAAATCACAGTAGTAATCTTCACATGGTCTATCCAACGTCCAATCCACTCGGCGGGGGTGGCGGCTTCGGCGCACGGCTGACTCGCACCGGCTGGGTGCTGGTGATCGGGTACGGCGTGGTGTACGCCGCGGCGCTGTTCCTCCAATCGTGGATGGACGTGCCCGTGTACGACCTGTTCTCCCTCAAGGCGCTGGGGGACCCGTCGCACAACCTCCTCCACCAGCCCTGGCGGCTGGTGACGCACCACTTCATGCACCCCCACGTGTCGCCCATGGTCACGGCCGCGGGGCTCGTGATCGTGCTGCTCATCGCGGCGCTCGTGGACGTGATGGGGAGCCGGTTCGGGCGGGGCAAGCAGGGCCTGTTCTTCGTACTGGCCATGCTGGGCATCCTGCTGCTGCTGACGTTCAGCCCGGCGCTGTCCAGCGCCCTGGTCGGGTACCCGACGACGCTGTTGATGCTGTACTTCTTCTCCGGGTCGGTGGAGCGGTACTTCGGCACACGGCGGTTCATCATCGCGTGGGTGGTGATGGCCCTGGGCGGGGTGGTGGTCGGGCAGGCGTTCTCGCTGGTGTACGGCCTGGACGAACCCTTCGTGGGGCCGATGCCGTGCACCATGGCGCTGATCGTCCTGTTCGGGCTGACCCACCGCGACGCGCAGATCATGCTGATGCTGATGCTGCCGGTGCGGGGCATCTGGGTGGCGGCGGTCACGGCGGTGGTCGCGGTGCTGAGCCTGCTGGCCAAGTGGAACCCGGGCGCGGCCTACTGGTGCGGCGGGATCGCCGTGGCGTTCGTGTTCTACAAGGGCTGGCTCGACCTGCTGGACTTCAAGGTCCTCCGGCTGCGGCTGAAGGAGCGGCAGATCAAGCGCAAGCTGGACAAGTTCACGGTGATCGAGGGCGGGCGCGGCAAGGACGATGGCGACGACGGCCCCACCTACCACTGACCTCCCGGCACTGCTGTCGAATCGCGGGCGCGTCTGGAAGATCGCGGCGTTGACGGTGCTGTTGCTGCTGGGTGGGGGGCACCTCTCCTGGCGCCTGGATCGGACCTACCTGGACGTGGGCGAGATGATGGCCGATCCCGCGGCGCACCAGGGCGAGGACGTGCTGCTGGGGGCATTCCGGGTGCTGGAGATCCACCGGGAGGAGGCCACCGACGGCAGCGCGCAGCTGTGGGCGCCGTGGACCGATCCGGTCGTCGTGACGCCAATCCCCGACGAGCTGGAGGTGGGACACCTCGCCTCCGTCGACGGTTTTTTCCACGGCGAGGACCAGGTGGTGGCGCGGCGCTGGAAGATCCACCGGCGGATGAAGGTCAAGAAGGCCATCGGCCTCGTGGCGCTGGGCCTGGTGCTCGCCCTGGCGGGCCACGATCTCTGGACGTGGAGGCGGCGGCGTGCCTGACCTGCTCACCCACGCCAGCGTCGGTGTGTTCGTGCGGGGGACCGCCGCGCGCAGGGCGCTGGTGTGGTTCGTGGTCGGCTCCTGCCTCCCGGATCTCTCGTCGCGCCTGCCGGGCCTGGGGCTGGCCCTGGCCGCGTGGATCCTGGGCATCCAGATCCCGCTGCCCGTGCTCGAGGCGACCGGGCTGTGCCACAACCCCCTCCCCTACCTGGTGCTGTGCCTCCTGGTCGCGATGTGCCTGCCCGCCCAGATCCGCCGGATGGCCCTGGTGAACCTCATGGCCGGCGGCCTGCTCCACCTGGCCATCGACACCACGCAGACCCACCTCAACGGCGGGTACAACCTGCTGTACCCGTTCACGCTGGCGCGGTTCGAGCTGGGCTGGATCGAGGCCGACGCGAGCCTTTCCGTGCTGCCGTACCTGGCCACGGGCGCGGTGTTCGTGGTGGGTTGGAGGCTCTGGCGGCTCAGGCGATCAGGTAGATCCCGACCTGGGGACCGGGGAGCAGGTGGGTCCACTTGAGGAACCACGAGACGGTCCGCCCCGCGATCACCCGCATCTCCTTGCTGAACTTGACGTCGCCGTCCGGGGTCACCGCCTGGAGCTTGTGAGCGCCCTCGGGGATGGCGTCGAGGGTCTTCTTGGCGCCCGGGGCGAGCTTGCACTTGGTGGCGCCGTCCACCTTGATCTCCAGCGTGAACTCGGTGTCGTTGATCACGGTGATGGCGCCGGTGGCCGCGGAGGCGGACAGGGCGGGTAGGAGCACCGCGGCGGCCACGAAGCACAGGATGAATGCCTGGACGGTTCTCACGTTGGACCTCCGCGCTGCGTACAGCTGGAGCGGTTGCCTGTTCTCGCCTCCATCCCTTGGACGGGAGGCGACGGGTTCTATTCGAGCCTATCTCACGTTCCCTGTGATGGCCACAGCGGCCAGGCCCCGACGAGTTCCTCGTTGTTCCAGGTCTCCCCACGCTGCAACGCCTCGACGATGCGGCCCGTCTGCTCCACGAGCCGGGCCACGGGCGGCGCCTGGGCGCAGGTGGGGCGCACGTCGCAGGTCCCGCGCATGCAGGGCCGGCACGGGTGATCGGACAGCACCCACGCCCCGCGGCCGAACAGGTCGATCTCCTGGTGCGCGGTGGGACCGAACCAGGCGACCACGGGCTTGCCCAGGCCGATGGCCATGTGCATCCCCAGCGAGTCGCCGGTGAGCACCACGTCGCACGCCTCGACCATCTGCAGCCCGCGGCGGAGGCCCTCGCCGGTGGGAGAGAGGATGGGCGGCGGCGTGTTCGTGGCGTGGGCGATGCGGACGTTGCGGGCGGTGTCCTCGGGGCCGCCGAGGAGGACGGCGCCGGCGTCGGGGCAGCGCTCGGAGAGGCCGTCGAGGAGCGCGGCCTGCACCTCGGCGGGCAGGTGCTTGCTCGGGAACGCGGCGGACGAGCCGGTGTTGACGCCCACCACGGTCCGGCCGTCGAGGCCCTGCGCTGCGCGCCACTGGCGGGCCAGGCGCCTCTCCTCCTCGCCGAGCGCGAGGCGGTAGGGGTCTCGCTCGAACCGCCAGCCCATGGCCTCGCACAGGAGCTGGGGCTCGGACTTGCGGTTGTCCACGAACTTGGCCCGGTCGTCGAGGCCGAGCTCGTACAGCTCGCGCGCCTCGCCGTTCAGCGGGACGACGGCGCCGTGCTGGTCCAGACCGAACCCACGCCTGTCCGCGCCGCGCGCGGCCATCGTCACGGCGCCGCCGCGCAGGCTCTTGTCCACGCCCAGCACGAGGTCGAAGCGCAGCGTCCCCAGCAGCGGGGGCACCCATGGTTCCAGGGGGAGCACGCGGTCCACCCCCTCGACGTGGTCCAGCAACGGCACGGCCCTCGGCGAGGTGATCCAGGTGACGTGGGCGCCCGGGTGTGCGCGGTGCAGGGGTCCAAGCAAGGTGGTGGTCCGCGCCACGTCGCCCAGGGCGTCGAGGTTGACCACGAGCACGCGGCAGGTGGGCACGTCGTGGTGGGGGCAGCCGTCGCAGTCCCGCGCGTACCGACAGGGCCGGTAGCCGTCGAAGTGGCGACAGTCGGTCTTCACCTTCACCCCAGGACCTCCCGGTAGACCGCCAACGTGCCCTCGACCATCCGCGTCACCGAGAAGCGGCGAGCCACCCGCTCGGCGCCGGCGGCCCCCAGCGCCGTCCGCCGGGCCACGTCCACGGCCAGCTCGTCCATCGCAGCGGCCAGGGCGGCGTGGTCGCGCGGCGGTACCAGGATACCCGTTCGGCCGTGCTCCACCACCTCGGGGATGCCGCCGGCCCGCGTGCCCACCACCGGCAGCCCGGCCAGGCCGGCGTCCATCAGGGCCGTGCCCAGGCCCTCCATGTGCGAGGACGCCACGTAGAGATCGGCCGCGGCCAGGAGGTCGGGGACGTCGTCCCGGTGGCCCAGCAGGGTCACACGGCCGGCCACGCCCTCGTCGCGGATGCAGGCCTCGATCCCCTCGCGCTGCTCCCCCTCCCCTGCCACGACCAGCTGGACCGGCGCAGCGCATCGGGCCACGGCGCGGATGGCCGTCGGGTGGTCCTTGTGGTCCACGAGCGCCGCCGTGGTCAGGGCCAGCGTCGCCCCACGATCCACGCCCAGGTCACCCCTCACGTCGTCCCGGGGCCGCCTCGCCGGGGGCAGCGGCGCGACGGCGCTGGGGACCACGCGGATGCGGGCGGCCTCGACGCCGCCGTCCTGCAGCGCGCGGGCGACCGCGTCGGAGATGGCCAGGAACCGCGCCACCCGCGAGCCGTACTTCAGGCGATTGAGCGGCGGCTGACCGATGGAGAAGTCGACGCGACGCGACGCCACCAGCGGCGGTGCACCGGCCACGGCGAGGGCGCCCACGGCGGCCCCGAGGGCGTGGGAGGCGTGCGCGTGGACGATGTCCACGCTCGAGAGTCCACGGGCCAGCCCCGCCACGGCGCGTGGATCCCACGGGGCGGCTTGATCCAGCGGGAGCGTCGCGATGCCCGCCTCCTGACACCGGGTCTCCAGGGCCGAACCGGCGCGGACCGCCACCTCGCAGTCGATCCCCGCGCCGGCGAGCCCGCCGCACAGGAGCAGGAGCTGACGCTGACCGCCCCGGAAGCCTCGCTCGGTGTCCACGTGGAGGACGCGCATCGGGGTTCCCTCAGGCCGCTCCCGGCCGGGCCGCTCCCGGCCGGGCCGCTC
>CAYRNR010000242.1:0-9763 GCA_964425605.1 uncultured Rickettsiales bacterium
CGGTGGGGTGCGTGTCGTGCAAGGCGTGCATCCACAAGGTGGTCAAGGAGAAGGTCCGGGGCTGCCCCGAGGACGCCATCGAGATGATCAAGGGCGTGGCCGTCATCGATCACGAAAAATGCACGCAGTGCTGGGAGTGTGTGGACATGTGCCGCACCAAGACCATCGTCCACGTCAACGAGGAGCTCCCCGAGCAGCAGGGCAGCCGGGAGGTGAGCGTCGCATGAGCCGTCTGACGTTCAAGAGCGGCGGCATCCATCCGCCCACGCACAAGGAGCTGGCCTCGTCGGACAGCTACTCGGTGCTGGACATCCCGCCGCTGCTGTCCATCCCCATGGCGCAGCACCTGGGAGCGCCGGCCAAGATCTCGGTCAAGAAGAAGCAGGCGATCGAGGCCGGTGACGTGATCGGCGAGCCCGCCGGGTTCGTCAGCACCTTCATCCACAGCCCCGTCGCGGGGACGGTCAAGCCCGAAGGCCGCGTGGCCATGGGCGCCGTGCTCAGCGATGTGGTCAATGTCGCGACGGCCAAGGACGCGGCCCTGTGGGAGCTGGACCGCGACCCCGACCCTCTCGAACTGGGCGCGGTGGAACCCGCCGAGCTGATCGAGAAGGTCAAGTCCGCCGGCATCGTCGGCATGGGCGGCGCCACATTCCCCACCCACGTCAAGCTCTCGCCGCCGCCGGGCGTCGAGGTGGACGTGGTGCTGATCAACGGCGCCGAGTGCGAGCCGTACCTCACCGCGGACGACTGCCTGATGCGCAACCACCCGCGGGCCATCGTCGAGGGCACGCGGATCGCCATGAAGGCCCTGGGCGCCGGCAAGGGGTTCGTGGGGATCGAGGACAACAAGCCGCTGGCCGGCGAGGCCATGTCCAAGGCGGCCGAGGCCTACCCGGACATCGACGTGGTGATGCTGCGGACCCAGTACCCCCAGGGTTCGGAGAAGCAGCTCATCGAGGCCTGTACGAAGCGCAGAGTCGCCCCGGGCGCCCTGCCCTTCTCCGTGGGCTGCCTGGTGCAGAACGTGGGCACCGCCGCGGCCATGTACGAGGCCGTGGTCCACCAGCGCCCCCTGGCGCGACGGCTGGTGACGGTCAGCGGCCGGGCGGTGAAGAACCCCGGAAACGTGCTGGCCCCCATCGGCGCCACGGCGCGCCAGCTGATCACCCACTGCGGCGGCATCACCCAGGACGTGGCCGCGCTGGTGCTGGGGGGCCCGATGATGGGCCGCACCACCACCGACCTGGACAGCCCGATCACCAAGGGCACGTCCGGAATCCTGCTGCTCACCGGCGACGAGATCCCGGCCATGGCCGAGGACCCGTGCCTGCGGTGCGGACGCTGCGTCACGGCCTGTCCCATGGACCTGGTGCCGTGTCACCTGGAGAAGCTGGTGGGGCGCGGTCGGTTCGAGGAGGCCGTGGACGCCATGGACTGCGTCGAGTGCGGCTGCTGCAGCTACACCTGCCCGTCCAATCGCCGCCTGGTCCACCGCTTCCGGCTGGCCAAGTGGGAGATCGGGCGACAGCGGCGTCGCGAACAGATGAAGAAAGCCGCGGGGTAGGGAGGAAGCCGTGTCGGACGACGATCTGAAGAAAGTCACCGAGGACACGCCGGCGACCGAGGAGGCGGCGACCGAGGAGGAACCTCCGGCAGAGGAGAAACCTCCGGCAGAGGAAAAGCCGAAGCCCAAGCCCAAGCCCAAGAAGAAGGAGCCCGTGGTCGACGAGGACGCCAAGCGCGTCGAGCGGGCCCTGCTGAAGTCCTCGCCGCACAAGATGGGCACGGACTCGGTGCCGCGCATCATGTACACGGTGATCGTGGCGCTGCTGCCCGCGGCCGCTGCGGCCTGCTGGTTCTTCGGCATCAAGGCGCTGCTGATCATCCTGGCCTGCACCATCCTGTGCGTGGGCCTCGAGTTCGGCATGCTGTGCCTGCGGCGGCCGCCCGCCGAGGCCTGGCGCAGCGCCACGGACGGCTCGGCGATCATCACCGGCATCCTGCTGGCGCTGAACCTGCCCTCCACGTCGCCGTGGTGGCTGGTGGTGGTGGGCTGCATCGTGGCCATCGTGCTGGGCAAGCAGACGTTCGGCGGGCTCGGCCAGAACCCGTTCAACCCGGCGCTGGTCGCCCGCGTGTTCCTGCTGCTGAGCTTCCCGGCCCACATGACCACGTACGAGATCCCCATCGACCGGTTCTTGCAGCTGGACGCGGTCACCGCGGCCACGCCGCTGGGCATCCTCGCCACCGACGGCGTGGGAGCCCTTCAGGAGCAGGGCGTCAACTGGCTGCAGCTGTTCCTGGGCAACTGCGGCGGCAGCCTCGGCGAGGTCAGCGTCATCGCGCTGTTGCTGGGGGGCCTGTACCTGCTGATCCGCAAGGTCATCACCTGGCACGTCCCGGTGAGCTTCATCGGCACCGTCGCCCTGATCTCCGGGATCATGTGGCTCGTGAATCCTCAGGCCTATGCCTCGCCGGTGTTCCACCTGGTCTCCGGCGGCCTGATGCTGGGGGCCTTCTTCATGGCCACGGACATGGTCACATCGCCGGTGACGGCGCGCGGCATGCTCATCTTCGGAGCGGGCTGCGGGCTGATCACCGTGGCGATCCGGCTGTTCGGGTCGTTCCCGGAAGGGGTCAGCTTCGCCATCCTGGTGATGAACGGCTTCGTCCCCCTCATCGAGCGGCGGAAACCGTTGAAGTTCGGCGAGACACGCGCTGCGAGGAAGGAGGCGAAGGCCAATGGCTGAGCCCGCAGATCAGGGACCTTCCAGCATCAGCCCGCTGCTGATCATCCCGGTGATACTCATCACCATGTGCGCTGGCGTCGCCCTGGCGTTCGTCAACGCGGTGACCGCCGGCCCCATCGAGGCCTCCAAGAAGGCCGAGAAGGCCAACGCGCTGTCCGAGGTGATGCCGAAGTTCGACAACGACCCGACCACCGACATCCACACCAAGGAGGCCGGCGGACAGCCCCTGGTGTTCTACGTCGGCCGCGACGCCACCGAGGGGGTCACCGGCTGGGGGATCGAGTCGGGCACCGAGACCGGCTACTCCGGCCTGCTGTCGCTGGTGTTCGGCATCGACGACGACGGCAAGGTCCAGGGTATCCGCATGCTGGAGATGCGCGAGACACCGGGGCTGGGCACCAAGGTCGGCGACGCCGACTACATCGAACAGTACCTGGGTAAGGGACTGGACGACTTCGACTTCCGCGTCCAGAAGGACGGCGGGCAGGTGGAGGCCATCTCCGGCGCCACCATCACCAGCCGCGCGGTCAGCCTCTGCGTCACCCAGGGCCTCGAGGAGTACAAGTCCTCGTTCAAGGGCAAGAGCCCGCCGCCACCCGCCGAGGCCAAACCCGAAGAAGCGGTATCGACCGAGAAGGGGGGTGAGTGATGGCCACCGAGAGTGTCGGTACGATCGTCACCCGCGGGCTGTGGTCCGAGAACCCGGTCCTCAAGCACCTGCTGGGCCTGTGCCCGGCGCTGGCGGTGACCACCACCGCCATGGACGGCCTGGGCATGGGCGCGTGCACCACCTTCGTGCTGGTGTGCTCCAACACGGTGGTGTCGCTGCTGCGCAAGGTCATCCCCTCGCGCATGCGGCTGCCGTGCTTCATCGTGGTCATCGCCTCGTTCGTGACCATCGTCGATCTGTTCGTCCAGGGCTTCGCCTACTCCCTGTCCAAGAGCCTGGGGCTGTTCATCCCGCTGATCGTGGTCAACTGCGTCATCCTCGGCCGAGCCGAGGCGTTCGCGTCCAAGAACCCCACCTGGAAGGCCGTCCTCGACGGCATCGGCGTGGGGATCGGCTTCACCCTGACGTTGACGGCCATGGGCTGCGTGCGGGAGCTGCTGGGCAACGGCTCGGTGTTCGGGCTGTCGCTGTTCGGCGAGAGCTTCGCGCCGTTGATCGTGATGATCCTGCCGCCGGGGGCGTTCCTCACGCTGGGCTACTTCATCGCACTCCAGGTGCGCATCGACCGCTGGAGGGCTGCCCGATGAGTGCAGGCGCGATCTTCCTGATGGTCCTGGGCGCGATCCTCGTCAACAACGTGGTGTTCGCGCGCTTCTTGGGCATCTGCCCCTACCTCGGCGTCTCCACCAAGATCGACACCGCCCTGGGCATGAGCGGCGCGGTCGTCTTCGTCATGACCCTGGCCGTGGCCGTGACCTGGCCCCTGCAGCGCCTCGTGCTCGAGCCGCTGGGGCTGGGCTACCTGCGCACCATCGCCTTCATCCTGATCATCGCCTCGCTGGTCCAGCTGGTGGAGATCGTGATGAAGAAGCTGGCCAAGAACCTGTTCGACGCCCTGGGCATCTTCCTGCCGCTGATCACCACCAACTGCGCCATCCTGGGTGTGGCGATCCTCTCGCTGACCGAGTCCCTGCCCGGCTCCAACTACCTCATGGCGCTGCTGTACGGCTTCGCCTCGGCCCTGGGCTTCACCATGGCGCTGGTGATCTTCGCGGGGTTGCGCGAGCACATGGAGCTGTACGAGATCCCCGAGGACTTCAAGGGGGTGCCCATCGCGCTGATCACGGCGGGCATCCTGGCCATGGGGTTCATGGGGTTCGCGGGCCTCGGCGGCTGAGCCCGACCGCGCCGTGCATCGCCTGCTGACCATCGTCCTTGTCCTCATCGCCATCACACCTGCGTCCGCACAGGAGACGACCTGTCGCGCCGAGCTGTCGGCCATGGGCGGCGTCCCGATCCAGCTCAGCGCCTCGGGGCTGCCGTGCGAACGGTTCGACGCGGTGGTCCGCGGCTTCGCCGGGGAGATCCAGGCCCTGGAACGGATGATGAGCGCGCACACGGCCGAGGGGGTCGTGGCCACGATCAACCGCGGGGGGATGGACGGCGGACCGTGCCCGCCCGAGCTCGCCGATGTGTTGCGCACCGCGGCCGAGGTCTCCGCGGCGACCGAGGGCGGCTTCGACGTGACCGTGCGTCCCCTGCTGCAGGTCTGGAAGGGCGCGGCCCGCGAGGGCCGGCTGGCCACGGACGAGGAGATCGCCGAGGCGCTGCGGGAGGTCAGCTACGAGGCGGTGCAGGTGGACGGCGACCGCGTGCGCATCGACCGCCCGGGCGTCTCCATCGATCTCGGCGGCATCGCCAAGGGGTACTTCGGCGACGTGGCCGTCCGCCGGCTGCGCGACGCCGGCGCCACGCGCTGCATCGCCGACATCGGCGCCGATCTGGTCACCTGGCGCGCCGAGGACACCCGGGAGTTCGAGGTGGGCATCCGCAATCCGTGGGGCGAGGGGCTCATGGGTGTGCTGACCGTGGCCAACGGCTCGGTGGTCACCAGCGGCGACTACGAACGGTTCTTCACCGTGGGCGACCAGCGCATCTGCCACATCGTCGATCCCCGGACCGGCGCGCCGGTGGAGGGCATGGAGTCGGTGACCGTCCTCGCACCCACCGGCACCGAGGCCGACGCCCTGGCCACCGGGATCTTCGTGCTGGGCTTCGACGCCGGCTCCGCCCTCGTGGAGTCGCGACCGGACCTCGAGGCGATCATCGTCGGCGCCGCTGCAGATGGCACGGATCAGCGTCGCGTCTTCGTCTCCTCCGGGCTCGTCGACCGCTTCAGCTGGGTCGAGGGCGCGCGCCCGTGAGGCGTTCCCACGGTTAACCGTGGGAACGAGAACTGCGGGCATCACACGCGCGTTCCCCTTGACACCACCCCTGGACGGGCGGAACCATCGCCGTGTGAGTCGTCTGGAAGGCCTGCTGCCCGCACTCGGAACGATGGAGGCGGGGCCAAGAGCGCTCCTGTGGCTGGGGATTGCCCTTCTCCAGGCCCTGTTCGTGGTTCTGCTGCTGATCGAGCCGATGCTCGCCCTGGCCCTGATCAGCGGCATCCTCGGCTTCGTGCTCGCGCTGCGCTACCCGGTCGTCGCCGCGGTGGCGGTGATGGCGGCCCGCCTGGCGGCCAACCGGTCCCTCTCGCTCAAGGTGGGGCCGATGTTCCTGGGGATCTTCGAGCCCCTGTACGTCATGGCGTTCATCGCCATCTTGCTGCGCACCGTCCAGTCCAGACAGAACCTGCTCAAGGCCTTCCCCGCGTGGCAGCTGATGGCGGGGCTGGTGGTGTGGATCGCCATCGCCCTGACCTGGTCGGCGAACCTCGGCGAGGGGCTCGTGGTGCTGATCCGCATCACCTACGAGGTGGGGCTGGTGTGGATGCTCGCGAGCATGCTGCGCACCCCCGAGCGGTTCCAGGGGGCCATCTGGACCTGGCTGCTGGTGGGCTCGCTGCTCGGCGTCGCCGGCGTGATCGCCGGCAGCGGCGGCGGCACGGCGGCCATCTACGGTGACGTGGCCTTCCAGTCCATGAGCGCCGGGGGGCGCTACGGCGGACTGGGCCAGCACCCCAACTGGTTCGGCATGTCCATGGCGTTCGGGATCAACCCCGCGTTCGCCATGGCCTACGCGGAACGCAACCGCTGGCGCCGCATCCTGCTGGTCCTGATCGCCCTGATCCTGCTGATCGCCGCCATGAGCACCGGCAGCCGCGGCGCGGTGTGGGGGACCGGCGTGGGCAGCCTGTTCCTGGCGCTGAACTCCAGCCGGCTGCGGCGGTTCCTGTACCGCTACTGGTTCGTCATCGCCATCGTCTTCGTGGGCGGCCTGCTCATCGGGGCGGGCCCCCTGACGTCGGCGTTCTACCGGGTGCTGACACGCGGCATCGACACGTTCTGGCAGGGCAATACGCGCTTCTCCAACTGGGGGGCGTGCATCGGCATGTTCACCGAGACCTTCGGGCTGGGCATCGGCACCGGCGGCTACACCACGATCCTGCCGCGGTTCAACGAGCGCCTGTTGCTCAGCGACAGCGCCTACCCCCACGGCATCGGCTGGGAGGTGATGGCCCACTGGGGCGCCGTCGGCCTCGGCCTCCTGACGGCCATCGGCATCGTCGTGGCGAAGCGATACCACGCCGCCGTGAAGGCTGTCAGGGGCACGCAGCTCGAGTTCTGGCTCATCGGCATGGCCGCGGGCGTGGTGGGCTACTGGGCCCACTCCCTGGTGGAGTTCCACCTCATCGACAAGCCGTTCTGGTGCTTCTTCGGCGTGTGCCTGGCGCTGCTGGTGGCCGTGGAGAACGTGGCCAAGAACCCCGAGGCGCTGGAGCGATTCCGGCTCCGGTCCGGTGACGAGGGGGATCCATGACACGGTCGCACGCCGAGATCGTGGCCCTGGCGCTGGTGGCGCTGTGGCTCGGGGGATGCGAGGGCAGCGTCACGGACGACGACGACGCGGCGCAGCTCGACGACGACGACACCGTGGGTGACGACGACGACGCCACCGACTACTCCGTGGAGCTGTTCGATCCCGACCACCTCGTCGAGATACACATCGAGATCGATCCGGACGACGCCGCGGCGCTGGCCGCGGAGTCCACGACGATCCTGGATTTGGTCACCGGCGAAGACTGCCTGGACGAGCCGCCGGGCACCGACTTCACCTGGTTCTCGTGCGAGGCGACGGTGGACGGCACCACGCTGTCCGAGGTGGGCATCCGCAAGAAGGGCCTCATCGGCTCGTTGAGCGAGACCAAGCCCGGGATCAAGCTCAAGTTCGACAAGTGGGTGGACGGCCAGACGCTGCACGGGATCGAGCGGATGACGCTCAACAACAGCGTCTCCGATCCGTCGCTGCTGAGACAATGCCTCGGCTATGCCCTGTTCGCCGAGGCGGGCCTCGCTTCGCCGCGGTGCAACTACGCCCACGTGACCGTCAACGACTTCGACCTGGGCATCTACGTCAACGTCGAGCCGGTGAAGAAGGACTTCCTGCGGCGCACCTACGACGACGAGGACGGCGATCTGTACGAGGGCACCCTGAGCGACTTCCGCGACGGCTGGACCGAGACGTTCGAGCCCAAGACCGCCGACACCGACCCGAGCCGGGCCCCCATCCACGCCGTGGTCGAGGCGCTGGACTCCTCCGACGACCAGCTCGAGGCCGCGCTGGAGCCGCACCTGGACCTCGACTCGTTCCTGACGTTCTGGGCGATGGAGGTGCTCGTCGCCCACCTGGACGGCTACGCAGGGAACACCAACAACTACTTCGTCTACCGCGATCCCACCACGGACCGCCTCACCTTCATCCCCTGGGGCATCGACGCCACCTTCCACGACTGGGAGGTCTGGGGGTTCGACACCTCCGACGCCGTGCTCGCCAACGGCATGCTCTCCAATCGCCTGTTCTTCCACGACGAGATCCAGGCGCGCTACCTGCACCGGCTGCAGACGCTGCTGGACGAGGTCTGGGACGAGGACGCGCTGCTGGACGAGATCGACCGGATGGACGCGCTGGTGGCGGGAGCGGCCCTGGACGATCCGTGGCGGGAGGATTCGGTGGAGGAGCTGCGCCAGTTCGTCCTCTACCGGCGCGAGAACATGGAGGCCTCCATCGGCGCGGGCCCCGTGTGGGAGCTGGACCTGCCCGGGCCGCCGTGCATGGTCCCGGTGGGGGAGCTGGACGTCACCTTCGACACCACGTGGGGCACCCTGGAGACCGCGGATCCGCTGAACACCGGCTCGGGGACCGTGGACGGGACGTGGGACGGCGGCGCCCTGCCGCCGGTGACGGGCGGCGCCCTCGCCGGCGAGTACGGGGGGCAGGCGCTGATCCTGTCCCTGGGGATGGCCTCGGACACCGACGTGGTCGAGGGGGCGGTGCTGTTCGATCTCGCCTCGGTCCAGCCCGGCACCTACTACCTCGATGCCGGACTGCGCGTGGGGTACTACATGACCCTCGACACCCAGACCCAGACCGACTTCCAGTTCGCGGCCTACGTGGCCGGAGGCGACCTCGTCCTGGACGAGGCGCTCGCCGTGCCCGGTTCAACCATCCGCGGTTCCTTTACCGGCGACCTGCTGGTCCCGGTGGAGATGCTCGACGAACGCTGAAGGATCTACTCATGGCCCAGGGTTCCAAGGTCGCCGTCGGCGCTGCCATCGCCGGCAACTCGACGGTGATGATCGCCAAGTTCGCCGCCTTCCTCGTCACGGGCTCGGCCGCCATGCTGTCCGAGGCGCTGCACTCCCTCGCGGACACCCTCAACCAGGTGCTGCTGATGGTGGGGATCGTGCGGTCGTCCAAGGACGCGGACCGCCGGTTCCCGTTCGGCTACGGCGCCGAGCGCGCCGTGTGGGCGCTGATGTCGGCGGTGGGCATCTTCTTCCTCGGCGCGGGCGTCACCGTCTACCACGGCATCAACAGCCTGATGCATCCCCATCACCTCGAGGAGCTCGGTTGGGCCATCGGCGTCCTCGCCGTCTCCTTCGTCATCGAGGCGTACATCCTGTGGGTGGCCGTGAAGAACGTGCGACGCGAGGCCGACGGCAAGCCGTTCCTGCGCTACCTGCGCACCGAGGCGGATCCCACGGGCGTGGCCGTGATCATGGAGGACACGGCCGCATGCGTCGGCATCTTGCTCGCCGTGGCCGGCATCGTCCTGGTCGAGGTGACCGGCGTGCTGATCTGGGACGCCATCGCGTCCATCTCCATCGGCGTCCTCCTCGGCGGCGTGGCCATCTGGCTCATCGCCCGCAACCGGGACCTGCTGGTGGGGCCGGCCATCCCACCGGACGCCCGCAAGCGCATCGAGACGATCCTCGAGCGCAACCCTGCCGTGGAGAAGATCGTGCACCTGCGCACGCGCGTGCTCGATCCCCACACCTACCGCGTCGCCGCCGACCTCGAGTTCGAGGGCGAGGTGCTGGCCAGCCGGCTCGAGCCC
>CAYRNR010000243.1:0-7795 GCA_964425605.1 uncultured Rickettsiales bacterium
CCATCCACCGCCGCCGGATGGGGATCGTCAACGACCCCGACCTCTCCGACGAGCCGGTGCCGCTGGGGTGATCGCCATGGCCGACGACACCCCCAACGGAGCACGCCGGATGACCGCGGTGGAGGCCGAGCTGGCGTCCGTGCGCGAACGCCTCGCCCGCCTGGAGGCCACCATCGAGTCCCAGGAGCGCGTCGAGGCCGAGCGGCACCAGCAGGTCATGGACGCCATCGGCGAGATGCGCGACCGCCAGGACCAGGTCGACGCCCGGGCCTGGAAGCTGTCGATGGTGCTTCTGGCTCTCGGGATCGGCGGAGGCGCGGGCGGTAATGTCGAGCGAAGCGTTATGTCGAGTTCGCCCGCCACTACCCCATGAAGCTCAGCCGGAACGCCGCTCCAGGAGCTATCTTCTCGACATAATCCGGAGTCATGTATCGGAGGCCCCTACAGCCCTTCGAGGAACTCCAGGACATCGGGCTGCCGCCATCGTGATCGCGATCGTTTCGTGGGCGGCGTGCATGCCTCGATGGCCTTCCGTTTCATCTCGAGGTCGATGTGGCAGTACTGGTCGGTGGTCGTGACATGGGCGTGGCCGAGGAAATCAGCGACGACGTTGCGGTCATTGCCCGCGCGCAGCATGTGCATGGCGGTCGTGTGCCTCAGCGAGTGGGGGTGGACCCGCTTCCGGGTGAGCGTGTGCGAGACCTTGCCAGCCACGGTGACATGCTTCCGGAGGAGATAGGCCGCTCCCTTCCGCGAGAGCCGGTTGCCTTGCCGGTTGACGAAGACAGCTTCCGGGGCAGTCTCGGCGATCTCCCTCTCTTCGAGTAGATCCCGCAAGACCTGCGCCGTCTCCGGCCAGATTGGGCAGATGCGCTCCTTGCGTCCCTTGCCCATGAGACGGGCATGGAATGGCCGCCGGAGTTGTAAATCGACGGCGTTGAGGTCCAGCGCTTCTTGGATCCGCGCACCGCTGTTGTACATGAAGGCGAAGAGCGCGTAGTCGCGCCGGCCGAGCGGATGGGTCCGGTCGATGACGCTGAGCAGAGCTTCCATCTCATCGCGTTCCAGGTAGTCGATCGGTTTTCGGGTCGCCCGTTTTGCCGGGATGGCAAGAACCTGCTGGCACTGTTCGAAGGCACTCGGCACGTTGGCTGCGACGATGCGGAAGAAGGTACGGATGGCCGCCAGCCGGATGTTGCGGGTGGCGGCGCTGACCCCTCGCTCGTGCTCGATGTGCTCCAGGAAACCGAGGATGGCCTGTGCATCGAGGTCGTCCAGCGTGAGATCGGAGACGCGCCTGCCGACCCGCTCAGCGATGAAGACCAGCAACAGCCGGAGTGTGTCGCGGTAGCTGTGGATGGTGTGAACGCTCGCGCCGCGCTGCAAGAGGAGATAATCGCGGAAGAAGAAGGTGATCTGGCGTCCCAGGATTTCATTCGAGTGCATGGTCTTCTCCGATGGGTGTGATCAGCGATCCGCCGTAGCTCCGGAAGCGCTCGCTGCCGAGCATTCGAATCTCCGGAAGGATGGTCAGGTATCGCTGCGTGCTGCTCACCTTGACGTGCCCGAGGTAGGTGGTCAGCCACGGCAGCTTGGCTTCGACATCGGCGCCCTCGCGGTACCAGGCGAGCAGCCTGAATGTCGCAAAGCTATGCCTCATATCGTGGAGGCGCGGCCCCTTCTTGCCCGTGCCGAGGCCGGCCTCCTGGAGCAACATCTGCCAGACGTCGTCGATGGCGTTTCTCTTGTAGTGAAGGCCGCGCTGGTTGAGGAAGAACGGCGACTCCGGCTGAGGGGATCCGCCGAGCCGTAGCCGAGTGCGATGGTAGTCGCGAAGCACCATCGCCAGGCCCTCCGAGAAGGGCACGATCCTGGACTTGTAGAACTTGGTCTCGTGAATCGTCACGATCCGTTCGTACAGATCGACGTCTGCGACCCGCAGTCTGAGTGCTTCGCTGATCCGCAATCCGCAGGTGTAGAGCAGGGTCAGCAGCGCTTTGAAGGTATGAGGTCGCAGTGGCCACTGGGGAGCAGGGACCACTCGTGGGATGGCCTCCAGCACGGCCTTCATCTCATGAGGTTGGATGATCCGGGGTCGCAGCTGGAATAGCGGCCTGGCTCCCAGCAGAGGATCGGGGATGTACGTCTCGGGGTCATATCGTCGGAGGTAGATGCAGAACTGGCGTACCACGCTCCAGCGCATCCGATGACTGGCTGGGCTGAGGTCCGGACGGGACGATCGCCAGCGGGCGAGAAGATCGTTGGAGACCGGCCCTGCTTCACTCTGTTCGAGCAAGAAACGATCGAAGGCGAGCAGCATCTTTTTCCCATGGTTGTAGCGAAAACCAATGGATCTCTTGAGCGCGAGGAATCTCTCCAGGTGGCTGGACAGGAAGCTACTGAAGGTGGGAGGCCGGGCGAGCGCCTTCAGTGCCGACTCGTGGTCCTCGGCGGCCAGCGCGAATGCGACCCCCATGCGTTTCCCCATCGGGTACTCCCGGCGAAGACGCTCAAGCTCGTTTTCGGCGACGGCGCCTTTGCTGACGAGTTCGTCCAGAAACGCACTGAGGATGGACGCGGCCTGTCCGACCGCGGCGCGGGCGTAGCGCCCGCAGAGGCAACGGAACCAGGCAGCGAGGATGTCGATCCCAACGACCAGTCTACCGGTATCGGGAGACGGCGGCGGTTCGGGGAGGCGATTGACAAAGACATTGAAGTGCCGCAGCGAGACCAAGTGGTGATGCCGGGTCTCCCCAGAGAAGGCCTGCAGGTGCTCGGCTATGTGACGCTGTAGGTTGCAGCGCAGCACGAGCGGTCGCTCGGATCCAACGGCGAGCTTGCGGCATGAGAGGTAGTCCAGGACGTTGTCGTCGATGATGCGCTGCCCGAAGAGCCATTTCCACCACGCGAACACGGTCTGGAGCATGCCGATCCGAGTTCCCGGTGTAAGCTTGCTGAGGCGGATTGTCCACGCGGGGATCCACTCGGCGGTATGTGTGTGATTGAGGATCGAATCTCCCGGATGGTCTTCCCGGAACACCTGACAGGAACGATGGATCCGGGACCGTTGCTGGTCAACGCTCTGCACAGGACGAGCCCGGATGAACGCCTCCTGGAGGTGCGTCTCTACTGCCTCGTCGAATCTCCGTATCACCCCAACAACTCCTGGGGATCCAGGCAGACCGACCGGAGGTCCTCGACAGCCAATTTCGTGTAGATGAACGTCGTCGAGGTGGTGGCGTGACCCAGGCAGTCTCCCACGGTCTTGAGAGGCAGCCCGACGCGAACGCGGTGGGTGGCGAAGCTGTGGCGCAGGGTGTAGGCGGCCATGCCGCGAGTCCATTGGATACCGGCACGGGTCATCGCATCCTGCACCATGTGGGAGATACGGGCGCGCCCCAGCCCATGGGGTGGCCCGTACACCGAGAGCCTGAGGAAGACCTCGCGGTGCTCGCATCGTGGCCGTAGCTGCAGGTAGTCGAGCAACGCCTCGGCGACCTCATCGACCAGAGGGAGCAGAAGGGGGCGATCTGTCTTGCCCTGTTGGATCAGGATCTCGGCTTGTCGCCAGTGGATGTCGTCGAGACGCAGGGTCACGATATCGCCGACCCGCAAACCGTAATAGGCCAGCAGCACCATGATCGCGTACTCCCGGTGGCCCCTGACGCCATCTCGAGGTACCGCGTCGAGCAGACGGCGGACGTCGTCTTCCGGTAGGGCGCGGGGGAGGCCGGCCAGCGTGTAGGACTTCGTCGTCGGTACTTGCGAGGCAAGCTCCGGCTCGATGTAGCCGAGCAGCCCGAGGTATCTCAAGAACGTACGAATCGCCGTCGTGGCCGTCGAGGCATAGGTACGGCTCCGGGGGCGGACATGCTGGATCAGGAAGTCGTCGATGTGCTGGACGGAGAGGTCGGCGATGGGGAGAGGAATCGAGGCTGACTCCGCCACATGCGCAGCGAACCGGCGCAGTATCCGCTGCTTGTTGTCGATGGACGCCTGGGTGATCCCCCGGTGATCGCGATCGAACTGCGCGAAGTCCTCAAGGGCCTCCAACCATTCGCTGGGAAGAACGGGGTCACCGCTGCGAACGTGATCGCCAGTTGATGATGATGTCTCGGGCATGGATACCTCCGTGGTCTCCATGCTTGGATACCGAGCAGCCGAAGAAGTTCCTTATGGGAAGTAATTTGAGCCAGATGGACAGGATCTCTGGCCGAACAGCGCTCAACTCGACATAACGCTTCGCTCGACATTAGCGCCATTATGGGAAGCGTCCCATAAAGGCGGACTCGAGCTCGTGCGCGCCCTTCTGGGCGGACCCTGAACCACGAACGGAAGGACGACACCAACAACCGAGGTCTCAACCGGACGGACAGGGAAGGTCAAGACCATGAAGTGCAACCCCCTCATCACGGCGGCCCTGGTCGCCACCCTGTTCCTCCTGTCCAGCCTCCTCCCCGGGTGTACCGCGGGCTCGGCGGACGACTTCACCTCAGCCGATCTCGCCCTCGTCCTCGAGGTCGCGGCCGCGGGCGCCGACCTCGGCCAGTACCTCTCGCGGGGTGAGGGTGACTTCGACGCCTGCATGGTCACGAGCGGCGTGGGGTCCGGATTGCAGGCCGCGATCCTCTACGCCCCCGAGATCGAGGCCGAGGTCAAGCAGCCCGACGGGCACCTGACCTTCCCGGCCTGGACGTTCGACGGGACCGCGTGCGCCGAGGACCTCGACGGCAACAGCATCCTCCCCGACCCCTGGCCGCCCGTGGAGCCCCCGCCCGACCTCGGCGCCGTGCTCCAGCCCGTGCTCGAGGTCTCCCTGGACTGGACAGCCGACAAGGTCGAGGACGCCGCGCCCGACGAGGGCGAGAGCTGCGTCCGCGCCCACGTCGGCGCCGCCGTGATCCGCTCGCTCTCCGCCCAGCTCGGCGCCGTCATGGACGACCTGTTCGTCGAGGCCGACCTCAAGATGCCCATCGCCGGCTTCGACGCCGACTACTCCGGGTGCGGGCTGGTGCCGAGCTCGCCATGACCGCCGACCGCCCCCTCCGCGCCGCGCTGTACGCCCGCGTGTCCACCGTGGGCCACGGGCAGGACCCGTCGCTCCAGGTGGAGGAACTCCGGCGGGTCGCCGCCCAGCGCGGCTGGCTGGTTTCCGAGGCACACGAGTACATCGACGCAGGGATCTCCGGCATCAGGGCGTCGCGTCCAGCGCTGGACCGGATGCTCGAGGCGGCGCAGGTGGGGGAGTTCGATGTGGTCGCCGTCTGGAAACTGGATCGGCTGGGACGCAGCGTCCGGAACGTGCTGGCTCTGCTCGACACCCTGACCAGCTACGGAGTGGGTTTTGCGTCCATCCGGGACGCCGGCCTGGACACGACGTCGGCGAGCGGCCGGCTGCTCCTGCAGATCCTCGCCTCGTTCGCGGAGTTCGAGAGGACCATCACCCGAGAGCGCGTCATCGCTGGCGTCCGCCGCGCCCAGGCCGCGGGCAAGCACTGCGGCCGCCCCCGCGTCGAGATGGACCTCCGCCCCGCCCTGGCCCTCCTCCGCGAAGGCCGCTCCCTCAAGGAGGCCGCCCGCATCCTGCAGGTCAGCCGCAACACGCTACGCCGCCGACTCCGCGAGGCCGGCGAGTGGCCGATCAACCCGAACGACAGCACCCACACCACCCATCCTTCTTCGGAGGCAAGCCCACCATGAGTCAGCAACCCGCAAAGGCGACACCACCCTGCCCCCGCGACTACGGTCCTCCGCCCGGCGGCTCTCATCAGGTGGTCCTCGGAGACCACCGTCGGTCCTTCGGGCAGTACCTGCAGCGGATGCGCTTGAACCGGAGACTGCCACTTCGGGCCGCTGCTGCGCACCTCGACGTCTCGCTCGCCTGCTTGCAGCGCCTGGAGAAGGGGAAGGGAGCGCGGATGGTCGGGATGGACTGGATGAAGAAGATCGCTGCTGTCTACGGTCGCGACCTGGCCGAGGTGCTACGAGAGGCCGGAGTGGTCACCGAAGTCCCTCCTCGGAGCGACGACACTCCGAGCATTGACGAGGAGTTCGAGCGGCTCGTCACGCATCCCGCGCTGGCCCCCTACGGACTCGACACCAGGGCCATCGCCTTCTACTCCCTCCAGCAGAAACAGCAGTGGATCGAGTTCGCGCACAAGCTGGAGCAGCACGTGATCAGCGCCGGCCCGACCGTCGACCAGGTGCTCGGACGTTCCGCGGACTGAGACGAACGGGCACTACGGGCCGAACAACCACGCGCTGAAGTCGAGGCCGTCCCCCCGCCGCTCGACGAACCGATCGGACGGCTCGGCGGAGAGGAACAGGCTGAAGGCTTCCTTGGCGGGCTGGTAGGCGAGCTCGTCTCGGTGCTCGCGGAGCCACCCGCGGGGCACGTTGAGGATGTGGAATCCCTCGAAGGAGCGGGACTCGCACATCAACACCAGCGCGCCCTCGCCAGCAATCTTCACATCGGGGATCACGTGCCACCAGGACCAGCGGTGGGTCCAGGACTCCTCCGGCGGATAGAGCCGGGACGTCAGCACTCTCTTGGAGACCTCGCGCCTGTCGAGATCGAAGATGCCGAACCCGAGTTGGTCTTCCAGCCCGGCGTCCGTGTACAGCCGGGAGCGAAGGTGGGCCAGGGCTCGTTGGCGTATGGACATCTCGGCTCCCTCTCCTGGGATGGTATCAGCGACGACTACTCCGCCAGTCGCGCTCCAGCTCGTCCCAGGTCACTCCGAGCACGGTCCCGACATGAGGCCGCAGGTCCGTGCTCCCCCCATCGCGGAAGCCCTGCAGCAGCAGCTCGACGTGCGGGGCATACCGGGGATGGTCGAACAGCAGGTCGACCACGGTCATGGCCTGCCAGTAGTCGTCGTCGGTGATGGGGGCGCCGTGGCACAGGCTGGTCAGCGCCTTGTGGCCTTCCGGCGCCTCCATCCGGCGGTGGATGTAGCCTTCGTCCATCGCGTCGGGGTGAAACCGCCACTGGTACCGCGCTGCCACGCCCTCCTGGAACCACTCGGTGAGGTTGGGTAGGCCCGCCGAAGCGGTCATCAGCGCGTGGACGAACTCGTGCGTGTACACCGGCCGCAGGGTGCCGAACTCGGGATCCCAGAACGACGTAGCCACGCCCATCAGCGTGTACCCCGGCAAACCGGGGATGGAGGCGTCCGCGGCGTGTGCATCCGCCAGCAGGTCGACGTAGGCGTGGAACGACGCCTCGTCGGGAAGGACGACCACGGGGATGGACCAGTCAGGCGGGTCCAGGAATGGCAGATCGGCGAGCACGGCGGCGCGGACCTGGATCAGGTGGTCGATCAGCTGCTCAGCGTCCAGCTCCCCGGCAGCGCTGATCACCGCGATGCCATCGCGCCCGACCACGTGGACCTCGGCGTCGAGCGCTTCGGCCAGTTCGGCCAGCTCAGCGGGACTGGGGTGCAGCTGACCACCCCCCTCGTCGCTCGCGGGGACCAGTCCGATCTCGTCGAGCCAGTACTCGCCGGGCGTGGCGAACGCGAACGCCAGGGCGTCGACCCGGTCCCACCGGGGCACGCGGCCACCATCCCACCGGAACCAGCGCAAGGGGAGCGTGACCCTGGTCCACCCCTCGCGGTCCAGGTCGACGCGCCGGACGAAGGCGGCGTTCCCGTCCACCTCCCACAGGTGGACCCGCAGCGTGGCGACCGGCACCTGTTCGACGGACTCCGGTGAGCGGTAGACCCAGAAGCTCAGGGCCTCGAAGGCGGACCAGTCGCCTTGCACGACACCGTGATGGGAGATCAGGGTGGCC
>CAYRNR010000243.1:7895-9536 GCA_964425605.1 uncultured Rickettsiales bacterium
TCACGGTTCCCTCCCGGCCGATGACCGAAGACAGCACCATGCCACGAGCCGACCCACGGTGGCCATCCGCCGGATCGAGGCGACCCGAGCGCGTCTCCTGTCGGCCGGAGCCAGCGGACCTGGGAGGCGGGGTCGCCTACCATGTTGACCCGGATGGCAGCGTCGTAGTGGCCAGCCTGCCCGATGGCCGGGCCCCACAGGATCACTCGCCCAGTAGTGTTGGTTCCTGGCTGCCGACCTGCGATACCATCTTGGTTCAAGGCATGCCCATCCGGTTGGAGCCCAAGTCACTCATGTAGGAGGGGACGGCGAGATGGCTGACTACGACAAGTACGCCCCCGGCAGCCCGGAGCGCCGCGCGGCCGGCATCGACGACTGGCACGGGTTGACCCGGGATGATGTCGTGGCCCTACTCCGCGCCGACCCCGAGCTGGCCTGGCACGTTCTCCAGCGAGTCCACGTCGCCGGCCCGTGGGAACGTGAGTCCGACCACCGCTACAAGCGGCCCTGCTACCGACGCGGAATCGTCCACTCGCAAGGCACTACGGCGGCCGCGCTGGAAAAGGCCGACGCCAACGCCCGCCGCGAGGGCTACCTATTGGCCGGCGGCATCCCCACCGACGTGGACTCCGAGTGTGGCGAGGAACACGACGGCTGGCCTGGTCAGGCGGACCCAGAGGTGACACCCAGCGAGCGGTTCCGGTGCGACCAGGTGGCCGGGCACCTCGGTGCGTGCATCGGGCAGGGGCTGGAGACGGGGACGCGGCTGAGCGGAAGGAACGCCATGGAACGGAACCGATCATGAGTAACCTCCCCGTTCGAGCGGGTATCTGCCTGACTACGATGCTCATCGTGGCCAGCCTCCTGGCTGGCTGCGGGTCGGATGGGACGGACCGGCGGACGCCGGACTCCGGTTCGCAGCATGTCGCTCCCACGGGCCCCGGAGCCGCCGAGCTGGTGGCCAGCGACGACTCCACCGAACCGGCTACGAACTCACCACCCTCGGGCCCCATCCACGACCCCGCGCATGCACCCATCGACTGCCCCTTGCGCAAGCAAGGCGTCGACCCGTCTCACCTTCGCCCGTTCGACGACCTGGAGAGCTACATAGCCTTCCTGGACCGCCCCGATCGCGACACGTGGCAGAAGCCCGATGCGGTGATCGAGGCGCTGGACCTCGGCGGCGATGAGACGGTCGTCGACCTGGGGGCCGGCTCCGGCTACTTCTCCTTCCGGCTCGCCGCCGCCCTACCCGAGGGGAGGATCATCGCCGCGGAGACCGAGGCCGAGATGGTCCGTCACATCCACCACAAGGCATCGACCAACGGCGTGCAGAACATCGAGGCGCGGCTCATCCAGCCGGGCGAACCCGCCGTCCCCGATACGGCGGACCTCGTGTTCGTCTGCGACGTGCTGCACCACGTCGAGGGCCGCGCGGCCTGGCTCGAGGCGATCTCCTCGGGGATGCGCTCCGGCGCCAGGCTCGTGCTGATCGAGTTCAAGGAAGGGGACCTCCCAGAGGGTCCGCCGGAGTCGGTGAAGATCCCCCGCGACCAGATCGTGGACCTGGTCACCAATGCCGGGCTGAACCTCGTCTCCGAGAAGGGTGATCTCCTCCCGTACCAGACGTTCCAGGTGTTC
>CAYRNR010000244.1:0-9346 GCA_964425605.1 uncultured Rickettsiales bacterium
ACGTCGAAGGAGTACGCGTCCTTCATGATGAACTCGCGTGCGCGCATCAGCCCGAACCGCGGCCGGATCTCGTCGCGCATCTTCGTCTGCATCTGGTACAGGTTCACCGGCAGCTGGCGGTAGCTGTTGATCTTGGCCTTCACCAGGTCGGTGATCACCTCTTCGTGGGTCGGCCCCAGGCAGACCTCGGACTCCTTGCGGTCCTGCAGATGGAACAGGATTCCATCCGTCACGTACCGCTCCCAGCGGCCGCTGAGCTCCCAGATCTCCCGCGGCTGCACGATGGGCAGCATCAGCTCCTGCGCCCCTGCGCGGTCCATCTCCTCGCGCACGATCTCCATCACCTTGCGGATGGTGCGCCACATGGCCGGCGTGTAGTCGTACAGGCCCGCCGCCAGCTTGTGGATGAAGCCCGCCCGCGACAGCAGGACGTGGCTCGGCACCTCCGCGTCGGCCGGGGCCTCTCTGAGTGTGTACAGGAACGCACGGGATTGACGCATCGGCTCCTCCTGAAGGGGGCGCATGATAGCTCGGATCCTGCCCGAAGGGCATTCCAAGCCCCGATCCGGCGTCAACGCCGGAGAAAAGGGACGCTCGCAAGAAATCAACTAACTCGCGAGTTAGTTGATTTCTTGCGAGCGTCCCTTTTCCTCCATCCGATCTGCCCGCCGAACCAACCTGCTGCTCCCCGCCCAGCAGGCCGCACCCAGGGCCAGCAGCGCCACCCCCGCGCCAGGACCTCCGAGCAGGACCTTGCCCAGGCCCATGAGCACCGAGTAGACGGAGACCGCGCCGAGGAGCCAGGCGAGTAGCAGGCCGCCCATGCGGCTGGGAGGAGCGCCGGGGCCCCAGAAGCCGGGGGGGTGGACCTGGGCGACGAAGCGGCGGATGGCGTCCGCGCGGGGTCGGGGGCCCAGGAGGATCGCCAGCGCGGTGGCGGTGGCGCCGCAGGCGGTGACGATCCACAGCTTGTGGGCGTAGGCCATGTCGGGAGCGACGAGGGTGACCGCTGCTGCGGTGACGAACCCGACGCTCATGCCGGCGAGCTCGCACCAGGCGGTGATGCGCCACCAGACCCAGCGCAACAGGGTGGGCAACCCGAGGCCGGCGCCGCCCAGGGCGAGGGCGCGCCAGGCCCCCTCGACGGTCTCGAAGACGCTGGCGACGGCCACGGCCAGGGCGGCCATCAGGAGCATGCCGATCCAGGTGGCGACGACGAGCTCGCGCCGACCGGCCGAGGGCCGGAAGAGGCGGCTGTACAGGTCGTTGACCAGGTACGACGTGCCCCAGTTGAGGTGGGTGTCGACGGTGGACATGAACGCGGCGAGCAGGCTCGCAAGGGCGATGCCGAGCAGCCCCGGGGGCATGAGCTGCATCAGCAGCACGGGGTAGGCGGACTCCCGGTCGCCGCCCAGGGGGCCCCCACCCAAGTGGTCGGCGGTGCCCGGAGGGAAGATGACGAGGGCGGCGAGGGCCACGAGGATCCACGGCCAGGGACGGACCACGTAGTGCAGCCACACGAACCAGGTGATGGCCGATCGCGCCTGCTTCGGGTCCTTTGCCGCCACCATCCGCTGGGCCAGGTAGCCGCCGCCGTCGGCGTGGAGGCGGGACCACCACTGGACGAGCAGGTAGGTGGCGAAGGCGGTGGTCACCGCGGCGCCGGCGTCGCCGCTGGGGATCAGGTCCAGCACGCCGTCGGGGACGCCGGGGACGGCCTGGACCTTGGTCACGAGGCTCTCCAGCCCGCCCACCTCGCGCACGGCGAGGACGGCCAGGGCCGTGGTTCCCACGATGGCGAAGGCGAACTGCGCCAGATCGGTGAGGATCACCGCCCGCAATCCCCCCAGGGCAGCGTAGATCAGGGCGAACGCCACCAGCGCGCCCACCGTCCACCAGGGATTCCACGGGAGCACGGCCTCGGAGACCTTGACCGCGGCGACCAGGCCCCAGCCCAGGACGAAGCTGTTGACCACCACGGCGAAGAAGAAGGCCTGCACGACCCGCAACACCGCGGCCTCGCGGCCGCCGTAGCGCAGCTCCACCAGCTCGGCGTCGGTGAGCACCTCGCTGCGTCGCCAGAGGCGTCCCAGGAACACGACCACGCCCACGTGCCCCACGGCCGTGCACCACCAGAACCAGTTGCCTGCGATGCCCTGACCTGCGACGATTCCGGTCACCGCGAGCGGGGTGTCCACGGCAAAGGTGGTCGCCACCATGGAGATGCCCAGCAGCCAGCCCGGCATCGACCGACCCGCGGCGAAGAACGCCACGGAGGACTGCGAGGACCGCCGGGCAGAGGCGATACCGACGCCGAGCGCGAAGCAGAGGTAGGCGATGACGATGACGACGTCGGCAACACTGAGGTCCATCGGGGCCAAGTATAGGCCCGCTGCGCTGTGCGGTGCGCTGGCGCTGTTGCTGGCGGGCTGTCCGGCGCACCAGGTGAAGCGGGCGCTGGATCTGCGGATCGGCCAGGCGTTCACCGAGGCCATGCCACCGGCGCAGACGGGCCACTACCAGGTGGGCGTGGCCGTGATGGCGCCCGCGGTGGAGTCGCTGGTGAAGGGGCACCTCGAGGCGTTCGGCCGCGGAGCCCTGGACAGCACGACCCCCATCCCGGGACTGGAGAGTGTCGAGCTGCGGCTCGAGTGGGAGCGGCTGGTGGTGGAGCTGCGGCCCGCTCCGGAGCTTGGCCCTTCGGCGGTGTTCGTGTTGCTGGCGGTCCCCGGCGCCATCTCGGCGAAGGTCGGCGGGCTGACCATCGAGGAGCGCTTGCGGATCTCGGCGCGGCTGCCGCTGACCTTCGAGGGGCGCGTCGGGGCGGACAGCAGCGTGGAGCTCGACTGCCAGGTGGCCGATGTGGAGAGGTTGCTCGTGGCGGTGTCCCTGGAGGGGACCCCCCCGGGCATGGACTCGGCGGTCTCGGCCGGGGTGCAGGCGCACGTGCGGGATCGCGTGCGAGAACAGCCCTTCGAGCCCCTGGCCCTGGGCCAGCTCGACGCGATGCTCGCGTTCGGCGGCCCGCTGCCCCTGGCCGCCGTGGACATCCTGGCCTTCCCCGGGGGCAAACCCACGATCTTCGTGGGCGCGCTGACCACCCTGCCGGTGGACGGGGAGCCCGGCGTGGACCCCCGCGCGCTGCTGCCCGGTGAGAGCGACTGGGCGGTGCAGGCCGACGACGACGTGCTGGCCGCCTTCCTGGCCCGGGCAGGCCTCTCGGGCAAGCTCGGCAACGGCATCGTCGCCCCGCCGGATCGCCTCGACCTGTCCGAGCTGCGGCTGGACGAGGGTGGGTTCTGGACCCGGCTGCACATCTGGCGCCTCAAGCCCCCGTCCCAGGTCGTCGACATCGAGGCCAGCGGCGAGCTGGGCTGGAAGGGCGACAGCCTCGTGCTGGAGCTGCAGACCCTGGAGCGCCCCGAGAAGGGGGAGCTGCTGGCCAAGCGCCTGCCCATGACCCTGGAGCTGGGCCCCGTGGACCTGCCGTGGCCCATCGACGCGCTGGAGACGATCAGCGGCGGGGTGATCGTGCGCGGGCGCGTCCACCGAGACGACGGCTAGACCCGTTCGACCGAACCGGAGGAGACGGACCATGGGACACAAGGCCCTGCCCGAGGCGGGCTTCGCGGCCGAGGACATCCTCTCGACGATGGAGGCGCTGCGCGACGGCGACGTCCAGTGGCACGACGGCAAGGTCTGGAGCCTGGTGTTCCACGCCGGTGACGAGCTGTCCCGGTTCACCAAGCGCGCCTACACCACCTTCTTCTCCGAGAACGGCCTGAATCCCAGCGCCTTCCCGAGCCTCAAGCGCCTCGAGAACGAGGTGGTCTCCATGACCGCGGGGCTGCTCGGCGGCGACGGGACCGTCGTGGGGAACATGACCTCGGGCGGCACCGAGAGCATCCTCATGGCCATCAAGACCGCCCGCGAGTGGGCGCGGGCCCACCGTCCCCGCGTGCGCCACCCCGAGATGGTCCTGCCCGTCACCGCCCACCCCGCCTTCGAGAAGGCGGCCCACTACTTCGGCGTGAAGCCGGTGCACGTGAAGCCGGGCAAGGACTTCCGCGCCGACGTCCGCGCCACCCGCCGCGCCATCAACCGCCGCACGATCCTGGTCGTCGGCTCCGCCCCCCAGTACCCCCAGGGTGTGGTGGATCCCATCCACGAGCTGGCCTCCCTGGCCCGCCGCAGGGGCATCCTGTGCCACGTGGACGCCTGCGTCGGCGGGTTCATGCTGCCCTTCGTCCGGGACCTCGGCTACCCGGTGCCCGACTTCGACTTCCGCGTCCCGGGCGTCACCTCCATGTCCGTGGACCTGCACAAGTACGGCTACGCGGCCAAGGGCGCGTCCGTGGTGCTCTACCGCGACGCCGAGCTGCGCAAGCACCAGTACTTCGCCTACACCGACTGGCCCGGCGGCATCTACGTCTCCCCCACCATGGCCGGCACCCGCCCCGGCGGCGCCATCGCCGCGGCCTGGGCCGTGATGAACCGCCTCGGCCACGAGGGCTACCTCGACATCGCCCGCGAGGTCATGGACACCGCGCGCCAGCTTCGCCGCGGGATCGACGCCATCGACGGCGTGCGCATCCTCGGCGAACCCCACATGAGCGTCATGTGCATCGGCTCGGACACCCTCGACGTCTACGAGATCGGCGATCACATGCAGGAGCGCGGCTGGCACCTGGACCGCCAGCAGTTCCCCGCCAGCCTCCACCTCACCATCAACCACGCCCATGTGGGCAGCGTCGACGCCTTCGTCTCCGACCTCCGCGACGCCGTGGACGCCTCCCAGCGCGACGACCGCGACCGCTGGATCGAGCGCTCCAAGCAGGTCCTCATCCACACCGCCCTGCGCATCATGCCCGCCCGCGTCGCCAGCAAGGTCACCGAGGTCGCGAGCCGCAAGCTCGGCGTCGGCACCGGCGACGTCCCCAAGCGCAGCGCCGCCATGTACGGGATGATGACCGCCCTGCCCAACCGCGGCGATCTCGAGACCATCGTCACCGACATCCTCGACGGCATGACCCGCTACGACCCCGACGCCGAGATCAGGATCCAGCCGCCGCCGGAATGAGCCCTCTGTCGCGTCCTCCCACCACCAGCCCCGCATCCAGCAGCAGATCGATCAGCTCGTCCGCGTCCTCGGCCGTGGCCGGCCCCCGGCCGCTGTCCTCGAGCAGCACGATCACTTCGGCGCGTGACCGCGCCAGCCTCGCCAGGGCGGGGACCAGGCGGCCCAGGCGCTCGTAGCCGTGACGCCCGCCGCGGGACGGCGGGATGCGTACCAGGCCGGTCGGTCCCACCGTCTCCCCCCGCGCGGGCTGGCCCGGCTGGGCGGTCCAGGTGGTCGAGACGTTGATCCGCTCCAGCCACCGCCGCACCGCGGGTGTCCGCCAGCGGCCCCCGGGCAGGTCCACCAGCAGGCCCTGATCCGCGAAGATCTTGGCCAGGCGGCGCAGCCGTACCGCGTGCTCGCGCGTGGGCGGAAGCGAGGAGGGGAGGGGAAGCCGAAGGCCCGCGAGCGAGCCGCTGGTGGCCAGGAGTTCGAGGACGTCGATCCCCGGGTGGAAGGGGAGCCCGCTGCCCTGCATCTGGATCCACTGGGACGGCAGCGTCACCACCAGTCGAGGGCCATCGTCGTCGAGTTCGGCCGCCAGCAGCAGGTCGTTGACGCTGTCCAGGGGCAGTTCCAGGGCCGAATAGCGGTGGCAGTAGGTGGACAGGAGCTGGGATGGGCCGGTGCGGGCCGGGTAGACGGAGCCCACCCAGTGCGGATGTCGAAAGCCGGTGGTGCCGACGTGGAGGTGCGCGGTCATGGGGGGAGTATGCCTGAACAAATGTTCAGGCCGGAGGGGGATAAGTTATGAAGTTATGAACGTCCCTTTTTTCTCCGCTCGGGGATTGGAGAAGCACGCAACGCCGCAAAGGACGCGACGACGCAACGGGGAGCAGAGGAGAAGGGGAGGTGGAAGTGGAAGTGGAAGTGGAAGTGGAAGGGGGAAGGTGTCAGTCCGTCGCGGACTGATCGAGGAACAGGGGATCCCACGCGAATCCGTCGCCGCTGCGCCAGTAGATCGCGATGGCGCGCCCGCGGAGGTTGCGGGTGGGCAGGAAGCCCCAGGCGCGGGAGTCCTGGCTGTTGCCGCGGTTGTCGCCCATGACGAAGCAGTGCTCGGCAGGGACGGTGACGGTGGGCTGGTCGGGTCCGCCGCCGTCGGCGAGGCGCAGGGTGTACTGGCGCTGGTCGAGGGACTCGGAGGTCTGGCCGTTGTCCTTCTCCCAGCGGGTCTGCTTGCCGTTGATGTAGATGCGGCCGCGGGAGACGCGGATGGTGTCGCCGGGCAGGGCGACGACGCGCTTGATGAAGACGGAGCCGTCGGTGGGGGAGCGGAAGACGGCGACGTCGCCGCGACTGGGGAGCTCCTCGCCGACGAGAGCGATGGAGGTGAAGGGGATGCGGAGACCGTAGGCGGACTTGCTGACGAAGACGCGGTCGCGGATCTCGAGGGTGGGGAGCATGGAGCCGCTGGGGATCACGTAGTGATCGGCGAGGCTGGAGCGGGCGGCGAGGGCCACGAACACGACCACGGCGAGCTGGACGATGGTCTTGGACCAGCTCTCGACCTTGGACTCGCGCGCGCTGGGGGCTGGCTTGTCCGACTTTGCCATTCGATCTCACCTCGGGTGCGTCAGGGTGGGCCCATCATCCACAAAGAACCCGCGCACGGCAAGAACCCGTCCCATGTTGGGCGGGCGGGTTTCCCTTCCGGGTCGGGTCGGGAGCTGGTATACAGACCTCGCTTCCGATGGGAGGTGACCGATGGGCAGGCAGATGACATTCCTGGTGGCGCTCGCGCTGGCGCTGGGGTGCGCTGGTGGCGCCTGGGCCCAGTGCGAGGTGGGGGGTGGGACGCCGGTCCAGCAGGGGTGCGACGGTGTCTCCTACGAAGGCTGCTGTGACGGTCAGGTGCTGTACTGGTGCGAGCAGGGCTGGCTGTGCACCACGGACTGCACGGCTGCGCCCTACTGCGGCTGGCGCAACGCGGCCAGCTTCTACGCGTGCGACACCAACGGCAACCCGGCGCCGGGGAACAACCCGCCGATGGAGTGCCCGGCCCAGGATGGCGACGGCGACGGGTACACCACGGACCAGGGGGACTGCGACGACACCAACCAGTGGATCAACCCCGGAGCGGCGGAGAACTGCGTCAACGGCGTCGATGACGACTGCGACGGCGCCATCGACACCAACGACACGGACTGCCCCCAGGGGGACGACGACGACGCGGTCGGGGACGACGACGATCACGTGGGGGACGACGACGACCAGGTGGGGGACGACGACCAGGTCCACAGCGACGACGACGACACGTTGGGCCCGTATGGCGACGACGACGACACGGGCCCCGGTGGCAACAACCAGCAGCAGTTCAACGAGAACCCGCACCTGGGGATCGTGTGCGGCTGCCGCAAGGCGGACCGAACCCCGGCGAGCCCGGCGCTGGTGCTGCTGCTGATGATCGGGATCGTGGCCGCCCGCAGGCTCCGCTAGACCTTCAAGAACTCCCCCCGAACGACAGCCCCTTTCGCTGGAGTACGCGCGGCAGGACCATGGCGTCCCGGATGACGTCGGGCGAGAGTAGGGTCTCCCGGTCGAGCTGGCGGCGTATCCGGTCCTGGACGGGGAGCTTGCGCGCCTTCACCACCACGGACCGCTGGAGCAGGCTCAGCGCGGCCACGCGCTGGTCCGGCGCCTCGACGCCGAGCAGGGCGGCGCCGGCCACGACGGCGCGGGGGTCCTCCTCGCGGGGGTTGCCCAGGGCGAACGCCATGGAGACGGCCTCGGCCTGGCGCTGCCGCCCCAGGGAGTGGTGGAGATCGGAGATGTCGAGGAGGTGCATGCCGGACAGGGCGTCCACCTGCTCGCTGCACAGCACCCGGGCGAGGTCGCGCACGGGCTGCACGTAGAAGTCCTCGCCGAGGGTGGCGTAACGCCCGCCGCCCACGGGGAAGTAGAACTCCAGGTCGGCGCCGTGGACCTCGTTCCAGGAGTCGACGAGGGAGACGGCCTCGGCGGCGAAGCCGACGCGCTCGAGCACGGCGGCGGCCATCTGGATGCGCAGCTCGGCCGGGGGGTTCGGGGCCACGTGCCCCTGGGCCACCGGCACCACGCGGACCTTGAACGGTTGGTCGGGGATGCGCTCCAGGGCGATCAGGTGGGCCAGGTACGCAGGTCCGAGCAGCAGCGCGGCGATGCCGTCGGCGCACAGGGGGACCAGCCAGCCGCCGAGGGAGCGGACCACGTGCTCCTCGGTGAGGTAGCCCGCGGTCAGGTCCACCGGCCGCGACGGCGGGAACCCGGAGGCGCGGCGCAGCTCGTCTTCGAATCCCTCGAGGCTCGTCAGGATGTCTCGACCCACCTCGCGCGCGATGCCGGGCCAGGCGGCCACGTCGTGCTGGAGGCGCACGGAGACCTCGATGGGCGCCACGGAGATCCGGGACAGGGGGCCGGTGAGGGAGCCGCCGGACTCGCCGACGAAGCCCACCGCGTGGCGCGTGCTCAGGGGGAGCCCGCGCCTTCTCTGGAAATCGAGCAGCGGCTCGTACAGGGCCGCGGCCACCGCGTCGACGCGGGCGAGGAGCGCCTCGCGGTCGCCGGCGCCGCGCTGTGCGGCGATCCGCTCGAGGGCAGCGAGCTCGCGGCGCGCCACGGCCAGCTCGTAGGGGATGGTCGCCTGCGCATCGTCCGGGGTGATCTTGAGGGAGGTGGTCCACCCCTCGACGCGCGGAGCCAGGGCCTCCTCGGCGGCCCGCTGCAGGACCTCGCGGTCCAGATCGGTCGGCGTCGTGAACTGGCGCAGGTCCCGGTCGAACGCCTCCACCTTCCCCGTCAGATCGGGATCGGCCGCGGTCCCCCGCAGTCGCCCCCCCGGCAGGAGCTCGCCGGTCTCGCCGGCGGCGTCGGCCTCTGCCATCGCTTTGCCCTGCTGGCTCTCGCGGTAGGCCTTGTACGCGGCCTTGGCCAGCCAGATGATGATCTGGAACAGGGCTTCCACGGCCTACCGCTCCTTCCTGCCGGAGCCGGGCTTGCCGCGCGCGTTCTGCTTGCCGCGCTGGGACACGGGGGGACCGAGGACCTCGGCCATGATGAACCGTCGCAGCAGGGCCCGGGGGTCCTGCAGGGCCGGTGCATCGCCGCGGTGCAACAGCGCCTCGTGGGCGTGCGCCGCGGGGGTCGGGCGTGGTTTGCGCAACGTCTACTCGCCGCCCGTCTCGTCGCCACCGCTCATCTTGCCGATGGAGTCGCGCATCTCGGTGTCGGCCTGCACGTTGCGCAGGT
>CAYRNR010000245.1:0-9157 GCA_964425605.1 uncultured Rickettsiales bacterium
CCAGCTATGTGGTCGTTTTCTCTATGGGAATTAGGCTAACCGATCACGGATGGGGTGGACGTGGGCTCGTGTATGGAACCGACTTAGGCGGCGCTCTGTACCTGTCTGCGTCCACGGCAACTTTGACGAACGTAGTCTACCACGAGAACGAAGCTCGTGGCGGCGGTAGCGTGCTCTACGCGGACTCCAATTCTGAAGTCACGACCAATTCGAATGCTCATTGGCCAGATCTTCTAGATGCGTTCACGGCTGACGGCACCTGGTCTGATTCCAACAGCATCGCGGTGGAACCGGGATTCTTATCAACGATGTCCGCAATTCCTGGCTGGTGGGACGTACACCTCTCTGGCTCTTCCGCTCTCATCGACGCTGGCGACCCCATAGTCCTCGATCCGGATGGCTCAACCTCCGATATAGGCAGTTTTGGGGGACACGCGGCAGCGTCTTGGGACCTGGATTGGGACGGGTACGACGAGTGGTGGCTGCCTGGACTCTACGATCCGAACACATCTCCAGGCATGGATTGCGACGACCGTGACCCGGTCATGTTCCCCGGTTCCGGTTGCTGAGAGAGACGGCGCCTAACATCGCGTGCTGCTGTCAGCGGCCGAGTTCGTGGTAGGCTGGGGCTTGGGTGAACTCAGCGACGACCGAGGCGAGGGGTATCTCCCTTCCACAGCCAGCCGCTGCAGCAGAAACACAGGTGTTGGGCGAACAGAGCGAAGTGCCAATCGCTATGCGGCACCTATTTGTACGTCTCCCTCTCCCTTTCCCGATCCGCTACGATCAGTACATGGGCAAGAGACGCAATACCATTCTTGGCCTAGGCCTATGCGCGTTCATCCTCGTCGTCGCACTCCTGGGTGCGCACATGCTCCGAGGTGACAATGTCACGCATCAATCACTTCTGCCGCTCGATGAGACTGAGGCCCGTTCGAGTTCACAATCTGGCGCTCCATCCGTCATCACGCCGGCGACGATTCCTACGACACTCCCTGGCCAAACTGGACCTACCCGTCCCCGATGCATCAGCCACGGCACCGTCCGCTGGGAGGACGGCGATGCTGTCGGTGGTGCTGAGATTTACATCTACCAGTCGCTTCTGGCCCAGAAAGTCATGGGGACCGCTCCGCACGTCTGGGCCCCGACGGGGCTCCATACTGATCCAGACGGCGGGTTCCGTCTTCCAGAGACCGAGGTCTGCCCACTTCGTCTAGCAGCATCCCTCGACGGCGAGGGGTGGGCCGAGGAGGTTCAGGCGCCAGTCGACCGTGACGAAGTGCCCCCGTATGAGATTAGGCGAGATCTCACAATGATCCCGGCGATTCCCGTCACCGGTCGCGTCGTCGATGGAGATGGTGCTCCCATCGCGGACGCATTGGTGTCCGCGACTCGCACTTACGTCGCCGAAGAGCAGTGGATGGACGAAGACCACGAGGGTGCCCGCCGCTCACCGGAGTTCTGGGACCTGGTCAGTCGCTGGTGGGCCTACCGGACACTGACGGACTCCACGGGACGATTCAGTCTCACATTGACGTCTGACGAGTGGACCCTGCTTGCCGAGGCGGAAGGCTATCCAAATGGCGTAGAAAAGGTGGATAACAGCGATCGTCACGGCGCCCCGGTGGAGATCGTGCTAGCCATGGACTCGTGCTGGACTATCCAGGTAGTGGACGAGGGTGGCGTTGGCCTGCCAGATTGCGAGGTCACCGTTGGTCCGCAGCAGTCCACGAACTACAACCGGCAATCTCGCATGACCGACGAGGAAGGAAGTCTGGAGGTCTGTGACGTCCACCCACACAGCGCCCGCGTCTTCGCCACCGCCGAGGGCAAAGTGGATGACTGGATCGTCAACGAATCCGGTGAGAACCCACTGTTGCTGACCCTGGGTGAGGGGGCTACGCTCGTCGGGACTCTTCTGCCCCCAGCGACCGACGAGGAAGCGTGCATCGTCGTCGGAATGGGATTCGTCGGTACCGGCGGATTGCCCACCTCGATGAGGTTTTCGACAGACGAGCAAGGACGTTTCGAGGTAGGAGGGGTTCCACCGGGCCAAGTCAGCCTACAAATCGCGTGCAAAGGATTTCTACCAGCGCAGACCCGGGCCGAAATCGAGCCTGGAGCTAGAGTGGATCTCGGTGAACTCCGACACGATGTCAACGATCTTCCTCCTCCGCCAAAGAACGTGTGGAGACCCTTCGCAGACTGAGCCACCGTTGACTCTGACGAGAGTAGGGTGTCGTATCAGTAGAATGCTGCTGACATCGGCGTACGCGTGGTAGTTTGCAGAGTAGGTGAGCCCAGAGGCTTGCTAGGGGCGAGGAAGCCCCTGTCCTACGCTCCGCCGCTGCAGCAGAAACACAGGTGTTCGGCACGGCAAGAAACGCGAGAGGAAATCACATGACCACATCTGGTCGAGCATGGTGGCGAAATTGCGATGTGGTACCTGATTCAGAGACTCTGGCCATCGACAGGCTGGAAGACAGGATAGCTCCCATTGAGACAAACATCGCGGAGGTTCGGGAACTTATTTCGCGACTCGAACTATGCCATCACAAAGCCGAGCGATGGGTCGAGAACATCATCGAGGCAATAGGAGCCGGAGAGACGAAAAAGGCACCGGGCATCCGCACGTTTGGTCAGCAACACCCCAATGAGAAAGTTTGGCGTGCGGCTTGTGCAGCCCTCACAGCGTGGTGTGCGGGATGCTCGAGTACAAAGGTTGAGTTGTCTATCAACACCGTTCCAGCGTCTCAGCTGCTTGCATGCCTTGGGGAGCGTTCGCCGTTGAAAGAATGGCAGGTTCAACGGGTGATTGACAAAATTCGAAGTGTAGTCGGTGAATCGGAGTCTCGTGACGCTCCAACGGCGCAGTACGTGTGGCTTCTCCTGAGTGGCGGCGAAAATGAATGTGCTTACCGGAACGAGTGCCCTGAGTACTACAAAGAGCATGAGGATTTCTGGCTGAAAACGGTTCGGACGATCATTCACGACACTGTAAATGGAGATGAAGTGGACCTCTCGTTGGGCTTTGCGATCGACATGCTTTGGCCATGCCACTGGAGGTTCGTGGAGAACCTTCAGGTCGTTCTCGAGGTGATTGGTGGGAGGCTCAAGCCAGGGAAGGCCTTTGCCGCGTGTGCGTGGAACCTATCCTTGTTGCCGATGCAACGCCGGATGGAGGTTGTCTCCAGTTCTCTGAAGAGCTTCTGTGGCGAACCGGAGCCAGGACAGGAGATAGATGAGGATCTGCTGGCGCTGATGGGGAAGCCGACGGAAGAGAAGAGATGGCTCGCGGCATCCTTGGACAAGACAATAAGGCTTCAACTGCCCGGCGACCGAGGAGCGTTGTACTCCTTGGCTGCGCCTGACTGGACAAGACAATGAAGTGATCTCAGCGGGCGCTTAGTTGGGCACTTCGCACTGACCATACATGTTATCCCCCCAGCACTCGATGCGGTTCTCCAACGTGAGGCCGCAAGAGTGCCGGTGAAGCCCTGATACCGAACTGAATCCTAGCTCAGGAGCGTCGCCCTGACCGTGGTCCAGCGAGCCCCGCCACACGACTTCAGACTGTTGGTTCACAGCGCATGCGTAGTAGTAGGCGACATCCAGGTCGGTGTACGTCCCGCTCGGAACTTGGTCCGTAGCGTTCGTGCCCCAGCACTGCACTGTTCCGGCTGAATCCCGCGCGCAAGTAAAACCAAACCCAGCACCGACCTCCTCGAACTCACCCTCCGGAGCATCGCATTGCCCCTGCTCGTTGCTTCCCCAGGGCTGGCGAAGAGTACCCGTATCAGGTGCGTAACGCCAAAGGCCTCTTGAACGTCCCTTTTTTCGTCCAAGCGACGTCAGCAGCGAGGCCGCGAACTAGAGTCTCATGATGAAGGCCAGCCGGAAGAAGGCGGGGCGGTTGTCAATGACGTCCGAACTCCCCGTTTCGTCCGTCGTGAAGCCATGTGAGTGGTCGCTGTCACTGGAGCCGGTGCGCAAACAACACGGCGTGGCCTCCATCGTTTCTATTCCGTAGTCACCGCCGTCCGGCCAACCCGCACCACCCGGCCAACTCAATCCAACGGGATGTGAATGCGCACCATCGGTATGGGTGATCCCCGTATGGTCATGGGTAGGGAGTTGGCCGACTGTCAGATACGTGTCGTGCTCCCCGCCGGTTCCTCCAGGATCTTCGGCGTCGCGGACGCCAACCAAGAACCGGTCACGCAAGTCGGGGGTGCCCAGGGTGCCATCGCAGAGCGCCCATCCGACCGGAATGTCGACAATGGCGCCGGACCACATGACAATCGCTCCAGCGGGCATCCCTTCGCCAGGCGCTCCTTCTGGACCCTCTGGTCCTTCCGGTCCTTCCGGCCCTTCCGGACCCTCCGGCCCTTCTGGTCCTTCTGGCCCCTCCGGTCCCTCTGCCCCCTCCGGTCCCTCTGCCCCTGTTGCCCCTGGCTCCCCGGGCGATCCAGCCGCACCGGCTGCGCCCGCTGGTCCCTGCTCACCCTGCTGCCCCTGCTCCCCTTCAGGTCCCTGCTCCCCCTCAGGCCCCTGCTCCCCTTCAGCCCCAGCCGGCCCTTCTGATCCCTCTTCAGAGCAACTCACGCAAAGCAGAGCAGCGAGGAGCACAGCAAAGACAAACACCAGTCTGGACGGACTCATGTTCCAACTCCATTCTCTTGTGAGGACTAGCACAAGTATGTCGATGGCTTTGCGCGACTGTCAACGTATTGCCAGCTCGACAGGGACATGGCGACTGTTTGCTGCAGTAGAGCAGAAGTACGGGTGTTACACTCGGTTGGAGGGTATCGGCGTGACCTTGTATGCGCCGTCGCGTAGTAACATTACGACAGGAGGACGAAGGGAGTTGCAGGATGCAGTGGCGAGTTCTCGTGCTCCGACTGACACCGCTCCTTCCAGCGGCGCTGCTCCTCACCCTGAGCGCCTGTGACGACGCTCCGATCCAGCTGGACCGAAGACATCGGGCCTGCATCGACAGTGACACTGGAGCTGATGATCTCTCGGATGCTGCTGCTCACAATCAACTCGCGTTCTTGGAAGAGGCTTTCGACGAGGGCTCGCAGACGCAGCTGACCGAGTTCATCGAGACCTGGGCCTTTGTGATCCATGCGACCGACTGCGACGAATTCGACGACCTGAGCGCCGAGGTGCAGGAGGCCCACCTCCTGTATCACGATTACTTCGATCCGTTCGATCTGACGAAGTACCATGGCTTCGGCGGGCTCGGCAGTGGACGGGAATACCTCGTTGCGCCGGGGAGCATGTCCGTGAAGGTGGAGGGTGGGGATTGGGTGGAGTACGAGGACTTCCGGCCTGCTCTGGATATTCCTGAGACAACGGTTCTGTATCTCACGCCGAGGTACCGACAGATACTCCAGACGTTCCTGGACGAGGACCTGGAGTGGGAGGAGGTGTACGACAGGTACGAATTCCTGGAGCGCCAGCTTCCCATCCGGTCGGGCCACTGGGGCGGCTGGCATCTGCTGACGTATCCATCCGTCTACGGTATCTACTTCGATGCCGACCTGACCGAGGGGTGGGCCAGCTTCCGGATCGGCTTCGAAGGCGGGTACTCCATCCTGGTACGCGACTGGTGGTCCTGGTTGCTGGCGGAGACCCACTACACGTGGATCGAGTGACACCGAAGAGGCATCGACCTCTTGCCCCCTCCCTTTGGCGTCCTTGGCGTAGGCCGTCCCGGTGATGCGGCAGACCGACGGACGGCCCCATTCTTCCCTGGATCGGCGTGGCAGCTCGGCTTCAGCCCACTGGCCGGAGCCGCTCAGCCCCGCCTACGTCGAGTCATCACCAACCCACAGACGACGATCAGCCCAACCAGCGTGATCCCCGCCCGCTCCCCACTCGCCGTACACCCACACCCATCATCCTCGCCCCCGGTCGCCGCCGAGTCGTCATCATCGTCGTCGCCCTCGGTCGGCCCCGCCTGGGCGTGTAGCGGCGTCATGGCGTTGCCGGTGTTGGCCGAGTCGTGGTGGAAGCTGGCCCACTGGACGCCGGTGTCGGCGCGGCCGGTAGTGTGCCAGGCGTGGACCCAGCCGCCGCGGGTGGCGGCGAGGACCTCGAGGTAGCCGTCGCCGTCGATGTCGCCGACGGCAGGGCTGGCCATGATCCACTCGCCGACGAACTTGGGCCAACCCTCGGGGACGGCGCCGTTGACGTCGAAGGCGTGGAGAATGTACTCGCCGCTGCCCTCGATGACCTCGGGCAGGTCGTCGCCGTCGAGGTCGGCCACGGCGGGGTTCTGGAAGAACTGGAGACCCTCTACCTGCTGGGGGAAGCCGCGCTTCATCAGGGCGGTGCCGTCTGCGAGGGACTCCTCGCCGGCCTCCCAGGCGTTGATGAAGTGGTCGAACTCGAGGCGCTCCCAGTCCTTGGCCATGGAGGTGATGTAGCCGATGCCGAGGCCGCCATCGATGACCTCGTCGACGCCGTCGTTGTCGAGATCGGCCAGGGACATGGAGTTGACGAAGATGACGGTGGTCTCGTCGCGGGCGTTGGTGTCGGGGCCGTACTGGTCGGAGAAGTGGCCGAGGATGAAGCGCTTGGTGCCGTCGTGGTTGTAGACGTTGCCCCAGTCGGTCATGCCGGAGCAGGCGACCTCGAGGGTGCCGTCGCCGTCGAGGTCGGTGAGGGCGGGGGAGGCGGGGCAGCCCTCGCCCACGTAGGGCAGGGTCTCGGAGTAGAAGCCGGACATGGTGATGGGCCAGCCGTCCACGTAGGGGCCGCCGTCGTGGTCGTTGCCGTCGTGGTGGAGGGCGTACAGGGGGGACCAGGAGGTGTTGATGGACTCGTTGGAGCCCACGAGCACCTCCACGAAGCCGTCGCCGTCGAGATCGCCGATGGCCGGGGAGCTGATGATGCGATCGCCCTGGACGGTGGAGGCGCCGAGGTACTGGCACAGGACGGGCCAGCCGCTGAGGGGCTCGCCGGTGTGGTGCCAGGCGTAGACGTACTGGTCCATGCCCGGGGCGACGATCTCGAGGTCGCCGTCGGCGTCGAGGTCGCCCAGGGCCACGGCGCCGAAGAAGCCGAAGTCGAGGGCGTTCTCCTTCTCCAGCGGCTCGGCGAGGATGTGGTCGAAGTCCATCTCCACGGGGAAGCCGGGGAGGACGGTCCCGTCGGCGGCCAGGGCGAACAGCTTGCCGCCGGCGTTGGCCACGACGATCTCCGCCGATCCGTCGCCGTCGAGGTCCTCCACGGCCGGTGAGCTGATGACGGACTCGCGGACGATGGCCGGGTCGATGGCGCCCGACGCGTATGCGGGCGAGGCGAGGTGGTTGGCCGGGTCGGCCGGGTCCACGTACTCCATGGGATCGTCGAGGATGACGGGCCAGCCGGGGAGGGGCTCGCCAGTGTGGTCGAGGACGAAGACCTCGGCGTCGGCGTTGACGATGACGATCTCGAAGTCGCCGTCGCCGTCGAAGTCGAACAGGTTGGGCGACGCCTCCACCGACGAACCGACGAACAGGGGCCAGCCGTCCACCTTGTCCGCGTCGTGGTGGACGTGGAACGAGCGGCGCATCTGGCCCACGCGGCCCTGGTCGTCGGTGACCACGACGCGCACCCAGCCGGTGTACATCTGGGCGCGCATGGCGCGCTCGATGGTGTCCATCTCCTCGGTGATCAGCGGTACGGTCGCCGCGTAGTCGATGTCCAGGTCGGCCAGGTCCAGGGTGCCCAGCTCGCCGTCCAGGGGCTCGGAGACGGGGCCGCCAGAGGCCACGTCGAACCAGTCCGCCTCGGCCGGCTCGAACCCGGCGGCGGCCTGCAACACCCACGAGAAGCTGTCGGCGCGGCGGGCGTCGGCGTATCCGGTCACGGTCAGGGTCGGGGTCTCCTCCGGGTCCACGGTGACGAACCACTCCGGCGACAGGATGTCCGCCTCGGGCGGGATGTTCCCGTCGAGGACGACGTCCACGGCGGAGCGGGCGTTTGCGCGTCCGTAGCCGGAGAACGCGTCGAACCCCTCGCGCATGGGCCAGTAGGTGGTATCGGCGTTGGGGCCGTAGCTCTCGGGGATGTGCACGTCGTCGGCGGTGTTGATGAGGATCTGGTAGACCTCGTTGCCGTTGAGCGGCGGATCGACGGGGCCGCCGTCGTCGGCCACCAGCCCGGCAGAGCTCACCAGCCCGGCGATCCCCGCCAGGGAGGCCAGCGCCCGGCTCGAGCAGCCCGTGGCCGACACGGTGATGTCGGTGCGGGTCGAGTAGTTGGTGCAGTTGGCCATCTGCAGGAAGGACTCGGCGTCCTCCTCGTCGTCGGCATTGGGGCGCACGTTGTTCACGTACAGGTTGTGCGGGTTGGCCGCCGGGAGCATGGGGTGGAACGCGGCCTCGTCCGCGGCGGAGCCGGCGATGGTCAGGCCGTTGTACCAGGCGTAGTCCATCGCCTCGCGCACGAACGTGGAGTTGTTCATGGTCGCGCCGATGGAGGCCATGGACACGGCGCCCATGTCCGTGGCGTACAGCAGGGCCTGGGCCCAGTGGTTGCCGTCGGAGATGAAGCTGTCCGAGACCCGCAGCGCCAGGGTCGCGCAGTTGGGGCAGGTGCCGATGGAGCCGCCGTCGCCGCCCTCGGCTGCGGCGTGACGCAGCGCCCAGTACCCGTGCCCGAAGTCGGTCTCGTCGAACGCGTCCTTGTCGTTCCAGAAGAAGTCCCAGCCCGAGATGTCGTCGATGTAGCCGTTGCCGTCGTTGTCCACGTCGTCCCAGTCGACGCCGAAGTAGCCGTGGATCAGGTCCGAGGGATCGATCATGTGGTCGCCGTCGTCGGAGCCGGCGGCCGGATCGATCCGCGGATCGTCCATCCAGTCCTCCATGTTGAACACGCCGTCGCCGTTGAGGTCGTGGACGCCCAGGTCGAGCCCGTCGGCGTTCTGGGGGTAGGGCAGCTCCCCGGCGTTGAGGAAGTGCTTGTTCAGCAGGTTCTCCTGGTGCCACTGCATGCCCGCGTCGGTGCCGGCGACGATGGCGGCGAACTCGCCCGTGGTGCGCGCCCAGGCCCGGTCCACGTGGACGCCGGTGCCCATGTCGATCTCCTCGGGCCGGACGTGGCTCGCCCAGTCCTCGGGGATGTAGCTGATCAGCTCCCAGTTGGTGCCCAGGTCCACGGGGCA
>CAYRNR010000246.1:0-9118 GCA_964425605.1 uncultured Rickettsiales bacterium
GGCGATCACGCCCACGGCGCCGGCTCCGCCGATCAGCAGCAGCGCTCCGGTGTTCCTGGCCTTCATGCCGCGCCTCCTCCCTGGGTCTCGTCGGTCTTGCGGGCGACGGCGAGCAGGCCGCGGGGCACCTTGCGGGACCACCAGTACTCGCCGGCCTCGGCGAGCTCGGCCCACTTCAGGCCGCTGCCTGGGGCCAGGGCCAGGAACTCTTGCCAGCCCTCGGCGATGGGTGGGATGACGTCGCCGCGGCGCAGCTCGGGTCCGGACGCGATGCGCAGCGTGCCCTCGACGACCACCGGGACCTTCTGGTCGGTGACGTAGTAGCGGCTGGCGCCGGCCAACGTATCGACGACCTTGCTGGCGATCCGCGGCCACCACTTTTCGGCCCAGGCGTCGGCCACCAGCTCCCAGTTCAGCGCGTGCCAGTTGCCCCAGCGGCGCAGGTCACGGTCGAGGCGCTGGTCGAGATCGCGGGCGGCGCGGTCGTCGTCGTCTTCGGGCCAGTCCGTTGTGTAGTGGTCCGGGGCCAGGGCCAGGCTGTCGAGCTCGGCCAGATCCATGGACTGCCAGCGGGCGGTGCCGGCCTGGCGCACGCCGATGGCCATGCCCTTGACCCGCCCGAACTCCGCGTACTGGATGTCGTCGGGGTTCCAGCGCGAGGGGGTGCCGACGCGCAGGCCCTCGTACACCGGGGCGCCGGTGTCCTTGGTCACCAGCACAGCGGTCTCGCGCACGGCGTACATGAAGTGGGCCCAGGGCCAGGCCTCCGGATCGACCTTGGCGAGGTCGTCGAGGCGCTCCTCGCCCTCGAGTCGCAGGCGGGCGGACTCGACCTGGTCGTCCAGCCGTTCGGCCTTGCGGAAGCGGGCGTTGGCGGAGCGCAGCAACCTCGCCGCGTCGTCGGCGACCTTGGCCCGGGCCTCGGCCTCGCGGCGGGCCTTGACCTCGGCCAGGCGCTGGGCGGTCTTCTCGGGGTCGCGGGAGATCAGCAGCAGGATCTCCTCGGGGCCGAGCTCCATCTGCGCGCCGGGGTTGTTGGTGTCGCGCTTCTGGGACTTGAGCAGCTGGGTCATCCAGCCGAGCTTCCCCTGGATGAGGTTGAACCGGAGCCCGTCCTGACTCCTGCGCGCGAAGTAGTAGTTGATCTCGATGGTGGCCAGCGTGTTGCCCTGACGCACACCCCGGCCGTTTCGCTGCTGGAGCGTGGCCGGCTCCCACGGCAGGTCCAGGTGGTGGATGGCGCAGGTGCGCTTCTGCAGGTCGATCCCTTCATAGGCGATGGCGTTGGCGATCACGACGTCGTACTTGGGCGCGATGCCTTCCTCGGGCACGCCGTTGAACTCCCTGGCAATCCGCTCGCGGTCGGCCGACGCCTTGGCGGTGCGCGCGTTGAGCACCGCAATGCGGTCGGGCGGGAGCCCCGCCTTGACGAGCACGTCCTTGGCCCAGACGTGGGCGGCGATGTTGTCGACGAACACGATGTGGCCGCAGGTGCGGTTGGCGGCGACGCGCTTGGCCATCACGTCGAGCTTGGGGGCGTGGGGATCGACGCCGGAGGTGGTGGCGGTCTTGTAGTCGTGGCCCTCGTCCAGGTCGGGGTGGATTGCCACGAGCGCCATGCGGGCGAGCAGTCCGAGTATTTTGCTCCGGTCCTGGACGCGGGTGGACTCCAGGGCATCTTCGATCTGCGAGACGTAGTCGTCGTACTTGGCGTCCTGCGCCGCGTTCATGTCGACTTCGACCACCCGCACGGCGGGTTCGGGGAGCTTCAGACCCACCTCGTCAGCCGTTCGGAACTCTCCGTAGCGGAAGATGGCGTCGCGCAGCTCGTGGAGATTGACGAAGCCGGTGACTGCGGCGCGTTCCTCGACCTCCATGCGGGTGTTGACCACCGGCCTGAGCTCGATGCGCAGGTAGCGGTCGATGAACTGCTCCGGATCCCTGATCCCCATGCGCGACCAGGCGTGGTGATCGACGTACTGGATGAGGCTGTAGAACTCGAGCGGGGAGTTCTTGGCCGGGGTGGCGGACAACAACACGATGCCGGCGCCGCCGGTGCGGGCTCGGACGGCCGCGCAACGGAAGTCGAGCTGCCAGGCTCGCTTGGATCCCTCGCCGGTGTTGCCCATGAACCTCGGCACGCCGCCCTCGCGGGCCTCGGGGAGGTAGAGGTTCTTGAAGTTCTGCGCTTCGTCGCAGATGAGCATGTCGATGCCGATGTCGTCCCAGGCGATGCCCGGGTCGTACTTCCACGACGGGGGCAGCTCCATCTGCTCGGCGACCCAGGCGGCGACGCCCTCCTTGAGGATGGCGGCCTGGCGCTCGGTGATCCGCTTCTGCTTGTCGGCGTTGCGCTGGCGCAGCTTGACCTCGCGGCGGATGGCCTCGGTCTTGTCGGCGTAGGCGCGGACGGCGCGCTCGTTCATCCGCGTGCGAGCGAGCGCGGTGTAGGTGAGCAGGACCACGTCGTACTCGCCGGCCTGGAACCGGGTCCACTTCTGGGCGCGCTCCTTGGGCGTGTCCGTGGCCGACGTGACCAGGCCTTTGCGCGGGCCGCGGGAGACGACCGTGCGTTTGGATCCGATGACGGCAACGCGGTAGTCGGGCAGCACGCGGCGGATGTCGGCCTCCCACTTCCACACGATGGAGTTGGGGACCAGGACCACGGGGCGCCTCACCCAGCCCTCCTGGCGAGCGCGGGCGAGGATGAGGATCGCGCAGTAGGTCTTGCCCACGCCTACGTCGAAGGCCAGCAGGCCCCCGCGGTTGGCGATGACGCGGCGGGCGCCGGCGACCTGGTGGGGGTGCGGTGTGGGGCCGTCGGTGGCCCAACGGGCAACGGCCAGCGGCTCGGCCGGGTAGTGCGGGGGCACGAAGCCCAGGAAGGTGCGGTTGTAGACCTGTTCCACCTGGGCGCGGCGGTCGTCGTCAGCGCCGATCCAGGCGCGGAAGGACGACTCCCACTCGCGGGCCACCTTGAGCCGGATCTCGTCGAGATTCTGATCCCGTCGTTTCCTCGGCCGGAACTCCGTCTTGTCGTGGTTGATCCAGCCGATGCACCACCGCGCCTCCGGGGCGAGCAGGCCGGTGTCGCGGATCTGGCCGTAGTCGGCACCCTCGGGCACGACCAGGCCGTCCTTGCGGGTGAGCACCACGTCGCCGTAGTGGCGGTTGAGGGACTGGGACAGCCACTGGGAGACCAACGCCAGCGGGATCCAGCCCTGGCGCGGAGAAACGCCCTCGATGTCCTCGAACACAGACTGGCCGATGGCGGCGAGCAGCTTCTTGGCCTGCGCCGTCGCCTGGGCGTCTCCGGTCTTCGCGCGTTCGCTGGAGCGGTCGTACCTCGGCCACAGGTGGCCGGTGTAGTAATGCGTGGCTGGCACCAGCTGGTCCCAGGCGTCGCCATCAAGTGCCCAGCCAGCCTTCATCAGCAGGGCCTGGATGCGCTTGGGCGTGGCCCTCCCCCCGATTTTGCGGTGGAAGTCGGCGAGTTCGGACAGCGTGAGCTGACGGTGCTGGCGGAACAACATCTCGGCCTGGGCCACCACGTCGCCAGGCTTGCCGGTGTACCGGGGGCGGTAGGAGGGCCGGCGAGCCAGGCCGGATATCACGCGGCCGGAGCGCTCGAACGCCGACAGGAATCGCTCGGCTCCGGTGTCCCCGCGCGAAACCAGCTTGTGCAGGTCGGTGTTGGCCCAGGGGTTGCCGTGGGCCTCGACCCAGGCGGTCAGGGCGTCGTGCAGTTCCTTCCACAGCAGCGACGGGGCCTCGGAGTCCTCGGCCGCGAGCGCGGCGAGGTAGCCGTCTACACGGATACCGAGCGCGGACGCCGCGGCGAGCGCCGGGGGCAGCTTGGCCGACGCCTTCTTGACCCGGCGGGTGATGCCCTGGCGTTTCGCTGGGCTCTTGGTTGGCCGTCCCACGGCCAGAATCTCGCAGGTGGTGCACAGGGGCCGCTCGACCACGTCGGGCAGCTTGGTGAAATCGCCCTGGACCTGGTAGCCCCAGCGGGGCTTGGCGGTCTGATCGGTCTCGTTGCCGGCCTTGCCGATCTCCTTGCCCAGCACGTGGGTCGGGAACAGATCGAAGTACTGGCCGTCGAGGATGACCTGGTCTTCCTCGAGGACGTCAGCGAGCTCGCCCCCGCGTGCGCGAAAGAACAGTAGATCCGTGACCAGCTCGGCCCCGGGGAACAGCCTGGACGGCAGCCGGTACGCGGCAGCCAGGTGGTGACGCTTGAGCACCTTGGTCCGCAGCGAGCGGTTGCGGGCGCCCTGGCCGGTCAGGAATCCGTAGGGGACCAGGAATACGCCGACGCCGTTGGGGACGAGCAGATCCAGGGCGCGGCGCATGAAGTAGGCGTAGGCTTGCTTCTCGCGGTACGAGCGATCCGGATCGTCGGCGATGGACGCCCCGCGGGCGCCGTAGGGCGGGTTGGCGAGCACCAGGTGGACGCGCCCGCTGTAGTCGTCGCCGTACTCGCGCACCCACCGCTCGAATGGCCCCAAGTACACGCTGAGATCCGGGCGGATTGCCCCGAGCATCCGGCCGGACAGCTCCGAGTACTCCACGGCCAGCCACTTGACCTGGCTCCAGCTTCTGCCGGACGCGGCGCGGATCATCCGCCCGATGCCGGCGGCGGGCTCGAGCGCCAGCAGCGAGCCGTCGCTGGCCAGGCCCTTGAGCATCGGGCGGACGATTCGAGTGATCTCCGCACAGACCTTGGACGGCGTGTAGTACTCGTGGATGAGCCCTCGCTCCTCGGGCACCGGGAAGCCCGCGGGGAAGCGGTCACGGACCGCCGCGATAGAAAGTCCACCCCAACCGCTGTATCCAGCGAGGATGTGCTTGTCCTCGGCGGTCATCTTCTCCGGGTGCTTTGACGCGGCGATCCGCATCGCGGCGAGGTTGGCCTGGGTGCGGCGGGCCGCGGTCCACTCCTCGGGCGGCGCCTTGGACTCGTCGAGGACGCCGGGCAGGTCCACCAGGTGGCGCTCGATGACCTGCAGCAGGGTGGGGCGGTTGCGGCGCAGGAAGCCGTCCAGGTAGGCGGGGGTGATGGACGGGGGCAGGTGCCCGCGCACCGCGTTGGCGATGTGGTCGAGGATGGCCGCAGCGCGGGGGTGGACCACCATCTCCATCTACGCCGCCCCCTTCACGGCCTGGGCGATGGCCTGGCTGAACGCGTCGAGCAGGGCCTTGTCCTTGTCCGGGTCGGCGGCGGGCTCGGCCACGACCGCGGCGGGGCGCGCTCCACACGAGGAGCCTCCGTTGGCTCTGGTGGCCTTGCCGATGCCGTTGGTTTTGGTGCGCTTCTTGGCGGGCGGCTTCTTGGCCGGCTTCTTCGCCGGTTTCTTGGTCCGGGGGACGACGACGCCCTCCTCTTTCATCAGCTTGCGCAGCAGAGCGAACGGCTTGGAGAACTCGTTGTCGCGGGCCTTGACGCCGTAGCTGGTGACGATGTGTCGGGCGTCGGCCAGGGGCTTGAAGCATGCCTTCAACGTCTCAGCCCGGTCACGGAACATGTCCTCGTTGGACACACACGAGATCGCCTGCTCGGCGAGGTCGTGGATACGGGCGTTGTCCGCGTCGAACGCGTCGATCTCGTCGGGGTTGGAGATCTGGGAGTGCTGCCCGATCGGCTCGGGTCGACGCTGCGCGAACTGGTCTGCGGCTGCGGAGATGGCTGCTTGGAGCTTGCACAGCGGGGAGGCCTTTGCCGTCGCCTTCGGTGCCTTGCGGCGCTTCGGCGGTGGGACAGGCTTCGAGCTCCCGGCCGACTTCTTGGAGGCCGGCTTCTTCGCCGCGGGCTTCGTGGCGCCCCGAGCCGCGCTCGCGGCCTTCTCGCCCTTCCGAGCCGCCTTCTTTGCCTTCGTCGCGACCCTCGCCGCCCCCCGCTGGGGGGTGGGTTCCTTCAGCCGCTCGATGGGGTCCTTGGGGGTCTTCTTCTTCCGCGGCTTGAGTGGGTGCTTCTTCGCCCACTCGGGATCGTGCTCCCGGTGCCGGTGGGTGTCGCGGAAGCTGCAGGCCTCCTTGACCGGCTCCATGGCGCCGAGCACGGCCTGCTGCAAGGCTTCGACCAGGGTGTCGCCGCCATAGCCGCTGACCACGCCTTCGGTGGCAAACCACTTGCCCGACCGCTGGAACTCCCACTCCCAGCCGCCCTCAGGCGACGACGTGAGGAACAGCGTGCCGTAGGCGGCGAGCTTGCGCTTGAGCTGAATGCGGGGCTGGCCGTCGGAGCACACGTAGATACCGGACCAGGTGCCGCGCAGCGTGACCGACCCCTTGGCCGGGGCGGGCTTCTGCGCGGCCTTGGCCAGCTTCACGGCATCGGCGGCGGGAACGACCCGTTCGGGAGCTTGCAGGTAGTCGGCGGCCCCGTCCGCCTCCCAGATCAGGGCCTCGTCAGGCGTGGCGATCCGCACCAGCAGCGCCTTGCGCTCCGCTGGCCGCATCACCAGCGCGACCTCGCCGGACACCAGGCGACCGTAGCCTCGGATCATCCGTGGCACGTCCTCGGTGTTGCCGAGGATGGAGAGCCGGAACTGGGTTCGTTTCGTCGCCATATCAGCCTCCAGGTGCCACCTGGCCCGGTTACTTCTTGAGGAACAACGGCACCGCCAGTCCGGCGGCGGCCAGACCCAGCACGCCCACCAGGGCCAGCCCCACCTTGGACTTCGAGCCCACAGCCGGAGCTGCTACTGGCAGGAGCGACGCCGCAGCCGGCTGCTGTGGCAGGGTCGTCTCTTGCAGGACGCGGCCCTCCTTGCTGGCCTCGACGCGTGCGGTGAGCTCGTGGTCGGCCAGGGCGGTCTGCTCGCGCAGGTTCTTGGAGTGCTCGCGCGACGCCACGGCCCAGGCGATGGCCGCGACCCCGAACGCGATCCCCGCCACGACCAGCAACGGGATGACCACGCCGCTGAGTTGTGGTTGCTGAGCCTGTTCGGCATCGGCGTACAGGCCCGCAGCCAGCTCGTGGTAGCGCTTCCAGCCCGCCTGGAAGACAGCCGCGTACTTGCGCTTGGACGCGGCGTCGGGGAGCCGGGGGATCTGCGCCTTGATCCGCTCGAGATGAGTACGGGCGGCCTTGAGGTCAGCGAGCGTGGCTTCGACGTGCGGCTTGAACTTGCTCGGGTTGGCCTTGATCGCCGCCCCGAGCCTGCTCAGGGCCGCGCGGTGCATGGCCTTCCATCCGTCCGACCAGCGCTGCTTGATGTCCGTCCAGCTCGCCATGATCCACCTCTCCTACTCGTCGTCCGCGTGCCACTCGGCCATGAGGCGGGCGAGGCTGTACGGCTCGTCCTCGCCGATGTCGGCGACGCCGGCCAGGTCCTCGTCGAGCCCGCCCTCGGCACACATCCACGGAGCGGCCTTGCGCTGGAACGGCGATCGGGGCGACTCCGCTGAGCCCGACGGCAGGACCCGCCTGAGCCACTGCTCGAAGCGCTCGAGGCGCTCCTCGCGCTGGCGCAGGCGGTGCTCGCGGATGGCCATGGCCTGCTCGCGCTGCTGCAACACGGCCAGACGCCGCGTGTACTTGCTCTTGCGCTTGCGGCTCTTGCTGCTCTTGGACTCCAAGGCCGTGACCCCGGACTTCGCCGCGCTGAGCAGGTGCTTGGACAGGTTCAGACCAGCGCCGAAGTCCAGGTCGTCGCCGCGCAGCTCTCCCACCACGTACAGGCCCGGGCGGACCTCCATGGACGCGGCCCGGTACGGGGCCTTGGCCCGGACCTCGATGTTCTCTCCCAGCTTGGCCGAGCGGCTCCACGGCTTGCGCCTGGGCTGTCCTTCGACGCCCGCGGTGCGCCGCGGCTGCGGCCGGCGCCGCGGGGGCCCCTCCACCGAGCTGCGTTTGCGTGGCCGACGCCGCGGTCGGCCTTCCACCCGGCTACGCTTGCGCGGTCGCTGCCTTCGTCCCAGTTCATCGCTCGTCATGGCTGTTGCTCTCCCTTTCCACTTCCTCAACGAGATCGCCCGCACCAGTCCCATGGGCTCACCTCGGCTTTCGCGGGGCGTCGTACATGCCCAGCCGCGCGCTGGGATCGTCCCGGTACCAGCGGCCGGCCACTCGGTAGCGCACGACCACGTGGTACAGGCCTGGCTTGCCGCGCCGCGTCCGCGTGCGCAGCATGGTCTGGGCCCGGATGGACCGCAGCCGGCGGCGCCGTGCCGACTTGTAGCCGCCGTCTCCAGGCTCCAGCGCGCGGTAGCCCCGGGCCATGAGTTCGCCCGCTCGCGCCGCAGCCAGCCCGTCGCAGTCCTCGTGGCCGCGCGCGAGCAGGTTGATGTAGTCGCACCAGGTCTCGCCGCGCTCTCTGGCGTAGTACACGCCCGACTCGTACAAGCCAGGCAGCTCGGGCCGGTCCAGCAAGATGCGGGCGTTCTCCTTGGCCAGCCAGTTGAGCAGCCGCAGCGCGGCCCGCTCGTCGAACGCCAGCTTCACGGCGATGCGCATGGCTCACATCCCCAGCGCGCAGACCAGCTGGAACGAGGTCTCGCCCGCGCCTTCGATCCGCACCTTCTTGGCTCCGCCCACGGGAACGCCCGTGGCCTCGCTCAGCTCGGAAATCGGCCGGCGGAAGCGCGTGTTGCCCTTGCCGTCGAACAGCACCAGGTCGATGGTGTCCTCGTCGGTGTAGTCGGCGAGGTGGGGCACGATGGACTTGGTGTGCGGCGGGATGTCGAACTCGCCGTACCCCGACCCGGTCAGCGCGTACTGGTTCTTGGAGGGGACCGATCCGTCGTCGATGGTCGTGGTGACGTCATTTTCGTCGCTGCACAGGTTGCGCAGCTTGATGATCAGCGTCTTGGCCCACAGGGTCACCTGGGTCGAAAACGGCACCGTGACCAGCAAGCGGTTGCCGATGCCCTCGCCCGACGACCACTGCAACTCCACCTCGAAGGGGCCGGTCGTGCTCGACAGCTGCACCACCCGCGAGGCCGAAGCGTCGGCCTCGGTGGAAAAGGCGTGCTTCCACTCGGTGGTGGAGCGCTCCCCCTCGGCCGCTTCAGGCAACGTCAGCCGGTTGCTCCGGACGGACAGCGAGGTAGCCGCCAGCTTTCCTCGCCTGGATGACCGAGGGGGAGACATCGATCCGTTCGTCCTTCCCAG
>CAYRNR010000247.1:0-9106 GCA_964425605.1 uncultured Rickettsiales bacterium
GGTGATTTCGACACGGGCTAGAGCCGCGATCCGATCTCCTTTCAGTACGCGGGTTTCCACGGGCTGCGCCGAGAGGGTTTTCGACACACGCACCCAAGTGGCCTCCTACCGTCGTTCCGACTCGAGCCAGGCCCGGCACCGCCGGGCCAGACCATCGAGGGCCTGGCGATCCCACGTAGCGCCGGGGATGGGCAGCTCCCGGCGGAAACGGCCCTCCGCCAGCCGGTGCCTGTCGAGGAACACGGCCAGGGCCACGGTCATCTTGAGCACACCGTGGTCTTCCGGAGGTGGGCCTGCGAGGAAGGACTCGGCCAGGCGCGCCGTGCTCTGCAGCTCGCGCGTCCGCCAGACGGCGGGACGGTCCATGGCTGCGAGGGCTCCGCGGGCGTCATCGTCCGACAGGCAGGCGTCGGCCACGTGGACCGCTCCCAGGATCTGGCGCAGCGTTGAGCGCGACTCGTCCCAGTCGTCAGGCTGGAGGGGATCGGGCAGCGGCGTCAGCAGCTCGATCAGCGGCTGCAGATCGCATGCACCATCTTGGTATCGAAGCCCATCCCGGTTGGCACCATCCTGGTGCCGCAGTCCATCCCGGTTGGCACCATTCCGGTATCGCAGCCCATCCTCGAAGGTGCTGCAGGCTCGATCCGGCTCGCCCGTCATCAGCAGCGCCAGGCCCAGCAGGTGGTGCAGGTGGCAGGCGGTAGCGCCGTCCACTTCACCTGCGTCGCGGTCGTCCAGCAGCTCGCGGACGCGTTGCCAGCCTGCGGTGTCCTTCGCCAGATCGGCCGCGAGGACGGCGAGGCCGGCATGGCGGGGGTGCTGCCGCAGGGCTGTGTCGACGAGCCGTTCCGCCGCTCTGCGGTTTCCGGTCTGGCGGCGGGCGCGCGCCAGTGCCCAGACCGCGTCGGCGTCCTCTCCGTGCTCCTGGACGTACTCGCGTTCCCAGGTCTCGCGGTCCCGGGCTGGCATGCTGCCGAGCTGACCTGCCAGGGCCAGGATCCGCGCCTTGACGGGCCCGGTGGGCTCGCCGCAGCCGCCGATCGCCTCCAGGTCGGGTAGGGGCGCATCGGTGTCGTTGCTGTCGGCTGGCAGCTCTGGTGGCCGGCGGCCAAGCTTGCTCAGGTGGATTCCCTGTCGCGTGAAGCACAGCGCGGCGACCGATCGCGATCCGGGATCCTGGAGCAACACCGTGTTGCGTGGAGCGGGAACCCGCCACACGTGCCGGGGTCCGGCAGGCCCGAACTGCAGCGCGGCCAGCTCGAAGCCGCCGCTGGCCGGGCCGCTCACCACGAAGGTCAGTGCCTCGGCCATAGACGTGGCCATGGCGTGGGGCGCGTCTCCGTCGTGGTCCGCCAGGAACCAGGGAGCAGTGACCTGACCATCCTCGCTCACGACCTGGAGCAGGAGCCGGCCCGGATCGTCGAGGTCGTCTGCCTCGTGCAGGAGCGCGACGACTCGGCGGCCGTCCGGGTGCACGACCACGTCCCGGGCGACCCCGGCCAGGTCCGCCCGCCGTGCGCCGCTCCGTCCACTCCCGCTCTCGTACAGGGTGATCTCCTCGTCCTCGAAGCTCGTGCTCGCGATCTGGAACCTGCTGCTCCCGACCAGCGGGGTGATCCACCCGAACTCGCCGGTGTCGTGGCACACCTTGTTCCTGTGGAGGTCGATGACGTACAGGCGGCTCGTGCCGAAGCCGTGTCCGCCGTGGGGCGTGCGGGTGTCGCACCACAGATATCGAGCGTCGGGGGAGAAGTGGGCATGCTCCATGATCAGGTCGGGGGGCAGCAGATCCTGGACGGACCGCCAGGCCAGGGGCTCCAGGGTGCCGGCCGCCAGCTGCAGGAGCTTCCCCTGCTCGCCGTACAGCCACAGCTGGCCATCGCTGGTCACGCACGCGGACGGGTAGACCAGGGGCTCCGGCGTGCGCAGGACGGTCCATAGCCGGGGCCTTCCGTCCGACGCGTCCAGCTCGAGGACGAACAAGCTCCGCTCCTCGGCGCGGACCAGCAGGGCGTTCGTACCCCCGGGCAGCAGCCAGCATCCCGTGCCCTCGTACCCGTACCCGCGGTCGAGCCACCAGTCGAGCGGGCCATCGAACCCCGAGCCCTGGTGCAGGTGCCAGGCGGCCCGGATGCGCTTGTGCAAGCGGTCTTCCTCGCTCGACCACCGCGCGCGCTCCGAGCTGTGAGCCTCCTCCTGTAATCTGGCCAGCGCCTGCCTGGCCTCCAGCAGCATCCCGCCGGAGAGCAGCCGCTGATACTCCCCGGCGGCCGCTGCCCTGGTCTCGGCGTTTTCGAGTCGCGCCTCCAGGGAGGTGAAACGGGCGTGGACATCCTGGTGGATGCCCAGCGCACGAGCTCGTTCCAGCTGGGAGCGTGCGTTCTCGAGGAGATCCTGGTCCAGAGCGTCCTCGCCGGCCGCCAAGGCGAGGGCGATCTGCCGCTCCCGCTCCTGGCTCTCCCGATGCGCCAGCTCCTGCAGGCACTGGCCAGCCTCTGCGAGCGGCCCGAGCGCGCCCGCGTGCGGCCGCAGCAGGCTGGCTGCCTCCTGCCAGCGGTCGCGGTCGAGCAGGTCCAGGGCACGGGCAAAGGCGAGCACGGCGGCCACATCCCGCGGTGCCTGTCTCCGGGAGCCGCGGACCCGCACCCGCTCCAGCCAGCTCAGCAGGGGCAGCCCCACCCGCTCACGGACACGAGCCCGCAGGCGGGCTGTCAGCGCGTGGTAGGCCAGCAGCCCGGGCTCCAGGTCGTCCTTCGCGAGCAGGTCGACCACCTCGCTGACCGCACGGGCTTCGCGCTGCCGCCGGAGCATCCGGTGGGCCTCCCGGATCCGCGCCGTCAGCTCCTCGTCCCGCGCGCCGGCTCGCGCAGCGCGTTGCCACAGCTCGATCGCCTCCTGGTAGCGAGCGGCCTCCACGGCTTCCCGTGCGCGGTCCATCAGCTCCTGCAGCTTCCGCGACCGGAGTGCTTCCTGTATCTCCTCCAGGATCGCGGTCGCTCGTGCGTTCCCAGGGCACCGACTTAGCACCTCGCGGGACAGCCGCTCCGCCTCCTCGTGGTGCGTCCCGGACCAGGCCCGTTCCGCGGCGTCGACCAGGGCTTCCACCTCCCGCTCGCGCTGCCGCGCCAGCTCTCCAGAGAGCCCGGGCACCTCGCTGCACCCGGGCTCGATCTCCTGGATCCGCGCGAGGCACTCCTCCGCTTCGTCCAGGACACCGTCCCGCAGGGCGCAGCGAGTCAGCGCTGCCCAGACATCCACCTCCCTGGAGTCGGAGACGCCGCGGATCAGCGTCCGTGCGCGGCTGCGGTCACCCGTCCGGGCAGCGGCCACGGCGAGCAAGACCCTGACTCGCGAGCTCTGCTGAGCCTCCGTGGACAGCGCCGTCTCCAGGCGGAGCGCGGCATCGTCGTCTGCCAGGTGGTCCACCAGCAGGTCGAGGAGGGCGGTCGCTTCACCCGGGGCGCCGCCGGACCTCTGCAGCGCCTCGGCCAGCAGCGTTCGCGCGCTGTCGTAGTCGTACTCCTCGAGCGCACGGCGGCCAGCGGCCAGCGGATCCGGCGAGGGGGGCGGAGACGTGATGCCGCGCCGGTCGTCGCCGTGCACGGCCGGGGTGGTGGAAGACTCTGGCGGGGATTCGGCCTCGTCGAGCCGGCGGCGGACCCAGGACCGGCTGTCTTCGTCGAGCTGGTCGAGCACCGCGTGGCAGGCGTCGCCGGGGAAGTGACGGCGGCGGATGCTGACCGCGCCGGGAGCTGCTGGATCGAGCGCGACGTCGAGATCCCCGGCGAAACTCTCGATGAGCAGGGCCTGCAAGCGGCTCTTCTGGTCGTACCGGCGAGCCTGCTCCGCCGCCGCGAGACCGCGACCGGTGGGGTTGACCTGGTTGATCAGGCCGATCAGCTGGGCCGCGTCGACCGAGCAGGCTCCTCTCAGGACCTCGTCCACGGCCGGTCGTCCATCTCTGCGCCGTCGCTTCCTGGCCATCAACAGCTCCGCGTGCCGCCCTCGCCGTCCATGCCCCAAAGGCCGGAATATTCCAGCGATATTCCGGAATATTCCCCGTGATTCCAAGGAATATGCCTGCTCCCCACCGCGGGAATACTGGTCTCGTCGAGCCGCTCACAGGACGTCTTGCTGCTGGTCATGCACCATCCCGCCCTCGCGGCCAGCGCTGGCGTGCCCGCTCGAGGAAGGTCGGTTCCGGTGGCTTGACCGTGCCGGCGGCGATGTCCTCGAACCCGGCCATGAACCCCTTCTTGCGGTAGTGCCTCTGTCGCACCTCGACCACGAGGGCATCCCAGTCGCCGGGGAGGCCGGCCTCCGCGTAGAGCTTCTTGGCGTGCTCCAGGTGGTCGAGTGCCGCGTCGTAGTACTTGCTCTTTCCGGCGTTGACGATGCGCATGCCGAGGGCCCGGCACAACCGGGCGGCCAGGTCCGGTCGGGACCGCTCGAGCTTCTTTGCCAGCGGCTCGGTGGTGTAGTGGCTGAGATCCTCCAGCTCGCCTTCCGTGGCGCGGTCGATCCGGGTGGCGAGGCGCTCCATCTCCTTGTGCTTCAGCCACAGGTCGATCTGGGAACGGAGGTCCCCGCCCTCGGACGCCTCCATCGCCTTGTCGTGCCAGTCCTGCTTCTCTCCGGCCGGGACATAGCGCATCAGCTCCCGGTACCTGTGCGTGCTCGGGTACGCCTCGAACTCGTTCCACGCCGATGCCAGCGCGTCCTCCGCGTGGCCGAGCCTGGCGAGCAGCGAACGCTTCAGCTCGCGCAGCTCGGACTCGCCGTGACTCAACCGGGGATCCGCTGCGGCGACCTCAAGCCCCCGCTCGACCCAGGAGAGCGCGTCCTGCGGTCGCCTCCTGCGCCGGTGCATCTCGGCGATGGTCTTGCAGTCCCGCGCGCTGAACTCGGTCTGCTCGCACACCGCGACGTAGGAGTCGATGTCGCGCTGGGCAGCCAGGAGGATCTTGAGCGCGCCACCCCACCGGCGGCGGGCATAGCTGGCAACGCGGTCGCCGTCTTCGGACGGGGCTGCGGTGGAGGACTCGTACTTCGCGCGGATCTGGGCAGAGAACGCCGCCAGCCCGTGCTTGTCGAGCACCTTGACGGCTTCGCGATCGAGGTGGTGACAGAAGCCGTACGGATCGTCCTCCATCCAGGCCAGGAGCATCCGGGCCGTCTCGCTCGCGTCCGCATCCGCCGACTGCCTCGACCTCATCCAGCCCCGGAAGAGGTCGTCGACCACCATGCCGAAGCTGCCACTCGAGTCATCGATCTCCTCGGCCTTGAGGTGGCAGGCCGCGATGAAGGTCTCGTACAGGCGTGCCGCGCGCTCCGGCTCTCCGTCGATGATCTTCTCGACGTCGTTCGCCACTGCCTGGACGTCATCGACGAACGACCATGCCTCCCTGTAGGAGATGAACCGTCCCGGATCGAGCGCAGTCTCGATGGCCACCTCGATGGGATCCGCATCTCGCGGGTGAGCAGGTCGTCTGGTTCCCCTCGTCGATCGTGCCATCGCGCACCTTCCTTGCCAGGCGGCCCCGGTCGCGACGATCACGACCCCTTGCGCGCGAGCTGGGCCTCGACACGGCGGAGCCCCTCGTCCTTTGCGGACAGCGGTGGGTTCTCGGCCGGTGTGGGTAACCTGCCCGGGTTGTTGCTAGACGCTTTGGGGTCCGGCTCCTCGCCTTTGCGGCGCAGGATGACCTTGCGGCGTCGTTCGTCTTGCGTGTCCTCTCCCGAACTCTCCGCGGTGGATTCCCCCGTCGACCGCTTCCGGGCGAACGGCGAGGGCACTCCGCCTGCCTGGAGGTGGTGCTGGTAGCACAGCCTGGCCGGACCGCTGGGGCCGTACATCTTGGCCGCGCACCCCTCGACCGAGCAGGTAGGCCAGCTGCGGCGCTTCTTCCGCTTCCCGGCTGGCTCCGGTCGGACGGCATCAGCCGCTACGGCGACGGACACCGTCTCCTCGCGCCTTGCTGGAACCTCACCGGCGTCTTTGACGGCCCCTTCGCCGCGCTCTGCATCACCGGACGGCTCGGACGGCCGCGCGGGAACCAGTCTCGACTCCCCAGGCTCCTCCGGCACGCCTGGTACCGCGCGGATGTCCAGCTCGGACAGCTCCTCGATGGTGGCCTGACGGATGATGACCATCAGCTCACTCGTGAAGTTGGCGATGGCGACGTGTAGGGCTTCATCCAGGCGGGATCGAGGCGACGTCATGGAAGCGAGGATACCACGGCGTCATGAGGCGGCGGATCCGTTCCCGGACCTGACTGATCCGCACTCGCTACCCCGCCTGCAACAGCGGCTTGAAACTGGAGATCACCAAGGACAGCGCCGGCTCGACGACAACAGATCAGCCGTCGCTGCCGGCAGCTGACATGACAAGACATGACATGACAAGCCGCGGCGTCCTGGTGAGGACCATGGTCGACTGCGGGTTCCGGCTCGCGGCACCGGCGCGGGGTGGAGTTCGGCATCGCGTGGAGTGCCGCGTACCCGCGGAGGCAGGCGAGGTAAGCGATTTCTCTGGTGACATGACATGCTCTGGCGGTAGGCTTTGCGGTGCGACAGCGAAAGGAGCTCGGTGCTTGGTGCCAGGTTTTCGTTCGAAGGACTGGATGCTGTCGTAGCGCGCATTCACCGCCGCGCCCCCGAGGCCGGCTACATCACCATCAAGGACCGTACAGACCGCGCCCGCGAGGAGCCGGTCGGCCGGTTCAACCTCGACGAGCACGATGCGCGGGCGTACCTCAAGCCGCGGGACACAGACGAACCGCTCACGCACGTGGATCTGGCCAAGGCGGCTTGTCGGTGGCTGCGCGACATCGTTGCTCGTCGCTGGACCGGCGAGGAGTTCCGCCGCTTCCGTGTCCGCATCTACCAGCCCAAAGGTGCCAAGCTGCTCGGCGGTGGCCAGTTCGTGTGCCGCGACCAATACTGGGCTGACCTGGGCTGCGATGGTGTCGATCCAACCGAGATAGGCGACCAGCCATCTCCAGCGCCCACCCTCGACATGGACTACAGGGCCACCGCGCCCGAGAGTGTCGAGGCGCCGGGTAACGACTGCGTCTTGTGGAGCCTGATCGGTGGGCCACTCTCGGGTTCCGCCGGTCCGACTCCGGGTATCGCCGGTCGAAACCCGGGTATGGCCGGTCCAAACCCGGGTATCGCCGGGCCAGCTTCGGGTTTCGCCCGGCCGGCTCCGGGTTTCGCCGGGCCAAGACCGGGCACCGCCGGCCCGGTGCCGGGTTTCACCGGCCCGACTCGGGATTCCCCATGCATCGCGCTGGGAACCGCAGACCTGGAGCCGGGCACCTCGGCAACCGGACCCCCAACGCGTCCCGGCAGGCCACCATCCCACATCCACGAACCTGCGCAACCCGAGATCCATGCCGATCACTGAGGTGCTGTCGTCGAGCAGTACATGACCGGACGGAACGGATTTGGCTTCGAGTGCCCCCAGCAGTCCCGCTCGCGGGAGGTCAGCCCACGGCATCGTCGGCGACTCGCCTGCCGTCCGGCACGCGATCCGGCTGGCACGCCGGTACGCGGTGACCCCGGCACCCGTGCTGATCCAGGGCGAGCGCGGCACGGGCAAGGAGCTGTTCGCGCGGCTGCTCCACGGGGCCAGCGGACGGGGTGGTGAGTTCGTCGCGCTCAACTGCTCGACGCTACCCCCGGAGCTGACCGAAGCCGAGCTGTTCGGGCACTCGCGGGGGGCGTTCACCGGCGCCGGTGATGCGAGGCCGGGCGTCTTCGGCGCAGCAGACGGCGGTACCTTGCTGCTCGACGAGGTCGGCGACCTGTCGCTCCAGGCCCAGGCCAAGCTACTCCGCGTTCTCCAGGAGGGCGTCGTGCGGCGGGTCGGGGAGGCCCGCGAGGTCCCCGTGGACGTGCGCGTCGTTGCCGCCACCTGGCGCGACCTCGAGCAAATGGCTCGTGAGGGGGCATTCCGGGAAGACCTGCTCGACCGCCTGGCCTGGTGCCGACTCGGCCTTCCGCCTCTGCGAGAGCGCGGCCGAGACGTGCTCCTGCTCGCCCGGCACTACCTGACCCGCGGTCGCGAGCTGGCGCACGACCGGAAGGGGCTGGCCCGCGATGCCGAGCCGGTCCTGCTCGCCCACTCCTGGCCGGGCAACGTCCGTGAGCTGCAGCGGACCCTGTTCCGCGCGGCGGTCGAGGGGAAGGGCCGGAGGGTGAGCGCGGCGGACCTGCACGCCGTCATGTCAGCAGCGTCCATCCCTGCCGGAGACTGCGAGGTCGCCACCGACGCGCAGTGCCAGGAGGGGTGTCTACTCGGCCTGCTGAACGGGCTCGGCGAGGTGGGAATCGGCGAGATCGAATCTGCGGCAGGTGCCTCCCGGTCCCAGGTCAAGCGCATCCTGTCCCGCCTCATGGAACGCGGCGACGTGCTCCGGAGAGGCCGTGGCCGGTCGACCACGTACAGGGTTGCGCGGACCTCTGGATCTCCAGCAGGGCCAGGGGAGGACCCGCGGTGGATCATCGCCCGGGATCTGGCTCTCGCGGAAGGCCGCATCACACGAGGTCGCCTGGCGGAGGAGGTGGAGGTCTCGGAGCGCACGGCCTCCCGCGTTCTCGCCGCGATGGTCGATGGCGGCGTGCTCGTTCCGGATGGCAACCGGGGCAAGGCCCGGGGATACCTGCTCGCGGTCAACCTGCAGGGGAAGCCAGCCGGCCGTAGAACGCCCGCCGCTGGTCGGCGTGATCCGGCATCCGCGCAATCCGAAGCAGCGCCCTGTACGTGATCGGCTTCTCCTGGTCGTCCGGCCGGTCCACCAGGTCGACGATGTCCGGCGCGAGCTGGAGCAGGCCGAGGACCTGGCCCACGCGGCTGGCGCTGACCCCCTCTCGCAGGGCGATCTCCTCCAGCGAGCGGATCTCGCCGGCGTCGAGGAGGGCCTGGTAGTGCCGGGCCTGGTCCAGCAGGTGGCTGAATCCGCGCCGGGGGAGGTGCTCGCGGTTCCGGCGAGCAGGGCTGTTCGCCTTCCGCTTCGGTCGTCCGCGCCGCTCCTCTGCCTCGATGAGCTTTCCGTACTGGCTCGGCTGCCTGGCCGCAGGCAGCATGGACAGCTTCCGCAGG
>CAYRNR010000248.1:0-9100 GCA_964425605.1 uncultured Rickettsiales bacterium
CATGAAGAAGCAGAAGAAGGAGGCCCAGTCCCTGGGGTCCCTGGGTGATCTGCTCTCGAACCTCAAGATCGACGACGACTGAGCCCCAGCGTCCCCTCCAGGAAGTCTGCCAGCGCGTCCGGGTCCTCGGCGGAGAAGTGCGGCTTGCCGCCGGGGAGGCGGAGATCCCCGACCACGGCGATGACCTCGTCGGTGTCCGCGTCGTAGGGCTCGCGCGGGGCGGCCTCGCGACAGTAGATGATCTTGGGGACGCCGGACTGGCGGAACCCCTCCACCACCACCAGGTCCACGGGACCGAGATACCGCTCGGCGAGCTCCTCGACGGTCAGGGCCGGCTCGACATCTCCGTACACAGCCAGCTCCTGGTCGTTGACGATGGCGACCCGGCTGGCGCCAGCGGCCCGCAGCCGGTGGGTGTCCTTGCCCGGTCGATCCACCTGGAAGCCGTGGTTGTCGTGCTTGACCGCGGCCACGGACCAGCCCCGCGCCACCAGGACGCCGATCAGCTGTTCGAGGTAGGTGGTCTTGCCGGTGCCCGACGGCGCGTTGAAGGCGACCAGGGGAGGCATGGAGGCTAGCGTTTCACCTTGAGGGCCTGGCCGATGTAGACGGTGTCGCGGCTGAGGCCGTTCCACTTCTTGAGCGCGTCCACGGAGACGCCGTAGTGGCGGGCGATCTCCCACAGGGTCTCGCCCGAGACCACCCGGTGGGTGACGTTGCGGGCGCGCGCCGCGGTGCGCGAGGCCCCGGAGCCGCTGTAGATGGTCAACTTCTGGCCCACGCGGATGGTGCTGCGCCGGCCCATGGAGTTCCAGGACTGCAGGTCGGCCACGGACACGTTGTGGGCGTTGGCGATCTCCCACAGGGTATCGCCCTTCTTGACCTTGTAGTTCACCCGCCGCGTGGCTGACCGGGGGCCGGGGTAGACGGTGAGCTTCTGGCCCACATAGATGGTGTGGGAGCCCAGCTCGTTCCAGCTCATCAGGTCGGCGAGTTTCACGTCGTAGTGGCCGGCGAGGACCCCGAGCGTGTCGCCGCTGTTGACGCTGTGCACCATGGACTCGCCCTTGGGCTTGCGGCGCTTGGGCTGGCGACGGGTCGGCTCGGCGACCTTCTTGGTCGGGGTCGGGGCCGTCTCCGCCTGCGCGGCCTCGGACGTGTCGGCTGCCTCGCTCGCGTCGGCCACGGCGTCGCCCTCGGAGCTGGCGTCACCCTCGCTCGTGGCCTGCTCCGCGTCGTCCTTCTTCGTTGCCTCGGACGCGTCGGCCACGGCCGTGGCGGTGGCGGCCTCGGCCTTGGTCGCCACCTGGACCTTCAGGCGCTGCCCGACGTTGATCGTGCTGCCCGATAGGCGGTTCCACTGCTGCAGCTGGGACACCGTGGCCCCGTATCTCTGGGCGATCTTGGACAGGCTGTCGCCGCGGACCACCTCGTGGATCAGGTCCTGGCTCCGGGCCGACTCGGCGCGGACCGGGATCACGAGGTACTGACCCACCGAGATACGGTTGGCGTTGCTGATGGTGTTGAGCTTGAGGATCGAGTTCATCGAGACGCCGTACTTGGCGGCGATCTTGGACAGGGTGTCCCCGTTGGCGACCCGGTACCGCTTGAACGTCAGGCGATCCTCGGGCGGGATGGCTGCCAGCGCCTCGTGGAACCCCTCGGAGGTGCCCACGGGGATGCGCACGTCCCAGGCCTCGGCCCCCGGCGGCGTGCACCAGCGGCGCAGGGCCGGGTTCATCTCGAGGATCGCCTCCTCGTCGGTGCCGGTGATCTCGGCGATCAGCCCCACGTCGGTGGCCTCGGGGACCGTGACGGTGTCGAACTCCCACGGGTCGAGCCACTCGGGCACTTCGTCGTTGAGGCCGTAGCGGTCGGCGTACTTGCCCAGGATGGCCGCGGCGATGATCTTCGGGACGTAGTCCTTGGTCTCGGGCTTGAGGTAGTCCCCCTGGCACAGCTCCCAGAAGTTGCGCGTCTCGTAGCGGCGGATGGCTCGGCCGATCTTGCCCTCGCCGGCGTTGTACGCGGCCGACGCCAGGTGCCAGTCGTCGAACATCCCGTGCAGGTACTTCATGTAGCCGATGGCGCCCACGGTGGCCGTGTACGGGTCGCGCCGCTGGTCCACCCACCAGTCGATCTGCATGTCGAAGCGCCGGCCCGTGCTGGGGATGAACTGCCAGATGCCGGCGGCCTTGGCCCAGGAGTAGGCGTAGGGGGAGAAGCCGCTCTCGATCATCGACTGGTAGATCAGGTCCTGGGGGAGGCCCGCTTCGGCGAGCGCCTGGGAGATGAAGGGCTCGTAGCGCTGCTTGCGGCCGAGCCACTTGGTGTAGTGCTTCCGTCCGCGCGTGAGGAAGTAGACCATCCAGTCCTGGACTCGCGAGTTGACCACGAGCGGGATGTCGAAGTCGGCCGGATCGATCTGGTCCAGATAGAGCATGGGCGCGCGCGTCACGCTCTTGACCGGGTCGAGGTAGTAGTCCGAGGGCGGGTCGACGAAGTGGTCGCGGACGCCGAAGAACTGCAGCTCCGAGTACCGACGGGCCGTCAGCTCCTCGCCGGCCTCGGCCACCTGCTCGACCTCGCGGTCGGCCAGCTCCCGGCCCGCCGCCTCGATCAACAGCTCGAGGGTGGCTTCGTTGACGGGCACGGGGTTTCCGTCGGGGTCCACCCACGCCACGGGGAGCTCGGTGTCGCCGAACAGGGGATCGGGGATCAGACAGTCCTTCGGATCGATGCCCTCGCACCGAAGCCGCTGGATGATCGCCTCCCGCTCGCTGGTGGATTCCTCCCCAAGGCGAGAAGCCTCGTCCGACTCCGCATCGTCGGACGAGGCTTTCTTCGGGGCCGCTCCCGCCCCGGTCGTGCCTGTGAGGAGTATCGATACCGTCAGTACCCACCTCAACGAGGTGGTAAGAACTTGCCTATGTGGCGCTGCCATGTTCGTCATCCCCAGGGCCGGCCCCGAAGCCGCCTCAACGGTGGATTCCCGGGGTTTGTTGTCTGCAACAACCTTCGAGAGCCGGATCACCTTCAAGTTTCCATGAACACTGGGGAAAGTCAATTTTATTCCCGTCTGGAATTCTTACCATTGGATTACCAGAGCGGCTCCTGTACGCGTACTCGAGATGACGGGTGCGATCGCCCCCCCATTCAACCGTTGGACGCCGTCGATGGCGCCAAACAAGACGGTTCGTGGTAGTTCTCCGCCCGCGCGCCGGCCTGCACTTCCCGGCGCGCCGGAGGGGTGATGCGAATCCACCACTACGCGCTGCTCGTCCTGGTGGCGCTGGTCTCGTGGGCCGGCTGCGCCACCGATCCTCCCGTGGCCTTCGACTACGACGAGGACGGCTGGAACGACGACGTGGATTGTGAGCCCGACGATCCCGACATCCATCCCGACGCTCTGGAGCTCTGCGACGACGGGGTGGACAACGACTGCGACGGTGACGTCGACGAGGCGGACGACGCGTGCGCGGACAGCGACGGCGACGGCTTCCCCGACGCGGTGGACTGCGCCCCCGAGGACCCGGCGATCCACCCGAACGCCGAGGAGCTCTGCGACGACGGGGTGGACAACGACTGTGACGGAGACATCGACGGCGAGGACGACGCGTGCGCGGACAGCGACGGCGATGGCTTCCCCGACCCGGTGGACTGCGATCCGGACGACCCGGCCGTGTTCCCTGGCGCGTTCGAGCTCTGCGACGACGCCGTGGACAACGACTGCGACGGCGACGTGGACCTGTGGGACACGGACTGCAACGACCACGTGAGCTCGGACGCCGACTGGATCGCGGTCTCGGCGGGCGGCACGCACTCGTGCGGCCTCGCGGGCGATGGGCTGGTCCGCTGCTGGGGGTGCGACGGGACCACGGATCTGGGGCAGTGCGCGCCGCCGCCCGGTGTGTTCGTCGACGTCGCGGCGGGGTACGAGCACAGCTGCGCTGTGGCCTCGGACGAGACCCTGGTCTGCTGGGGAGGTGACGACAGCGGGCAGAGCGTGCCACCCTCGGGCTCCTACCAGCAGGTCGCGACCAGCCACCTCTTCAGCGCCGCCGTCGCGGCGGACGGTTCCCTGGCCTGCTGGGGGGCCAACGACGACGGCGCCTGCGAGCCGCCCGTCGGGACGTACCGGCAGGTGAGCGTCGGATTGAACTTCTTCGGATGCGCCGTCACCACCGCGGACACGCTCACGTGCTGGGGGTCCACGGTGAACGATCAGTGCGCCCATCCCACCGGGTCGTTCCGCCAGGTGGCCTGCGGCGCCTACCACGGCTGCGCGGTGCGGGAGGACGGGAGCGCGGCGTGCTGGGGCTACGACGAGTTCGGCCAGGCCACCGCCCCGGGCGGGACGTTCGCCGAGGTGGGCGCCGGCGGCGAGCACAGCTGCGGCCTGCGCGACGACGGCACCCTCACCTGCTGGGGGTGCGGTGGATCACCCGACGCCACCGCCTGCGAACCGCCGCTGGGGCACTTCACCCAGCTCGCCGTCGGCCTCCGTCACAGCTGCGCCGTGGCCCAAAACGGGCACGTGGTCTGCTGGGGCTCCAACGTGCTGGGGCAGTGCGATCCCCCCTAGATCAGCCGCATCCCATCCCCTCCGGGGCGTGCTATCGTGCGAACGAATGAACCGCCCGACCGCGAAGCCACCCCGATGACGCCAGCGACCGAACCCAATCCCGTGCGCGCCGAGGCCTCGGTGGTCCTGGCCTACACGGCGATGGCGCTGGTGATCACCTGGCCCCTGGTGCTGAACCTGGGGTCCCACGTCGTCGGTACCCCCTCGGTGCCCGACTACATCGGCCACATCTGGCACTGCAAGTGGTTCGCCACGGCGCTGTTCGACGGGGTGAGCCCTTACCAGGTCCACACCTTGCTGTTCCCCGTGGGCAGCACCGACCTGGTGATCAAGAGCGGACCTTGCCTCAACGCGGCGATGACGGTGCCGTTCCAGGCCGTGACCGGCGCGGTGGCCAGCCACAACCTGGTGTTGCTGGCGATGATGGTGTTGACCGCCTACGCCGGCTACAGGTTGGTGCTGGACGTGACCCGGGACCGGGCCTCGTCCTTTGCCGCGGGCGCCGTGCTGACCATGAACCCGCTGATGTACTCCGAGATGTCGGTGGGGCACATGGACCAGTTCTCCGGCGGGTGGTGCCTGTTGACGCTGCTGTGCGTGCTACGCACCGTGCGCGGCCAGGGGCGCTTCTCGCCGATCCTCGCCGGCCTCTTCTTCGCCCTGGCCACCCTGTCCTACCTCGGCTTCGGGCTGTTGATGGGCATGCTGGTACCGCTTCTGGTGGTGTGGACGCTGGTGGCGGACCGCACGTTGCTGGGATGGCCGCTGGTACGACGTCTCGCTGTCGCCGGTGTGACGGTGACGGTGCTCCTGTCGCCGGTGTTGGCGGCCTACTCGACCCACGAGGGCTCCGGGGAGTCCTCCGGTGCCACGGGCGTCGCCTTTGCCATGTCCGACGCGCCGGCGCAGCTGGACTCGATGCCGATCACCGAGCGCATCATCGTCGCGGAGTCCATTCGCCCGCTGCAGCTGCGCTTGATGTACCGCGAAGGCGAGCGCGGGCTGCTCCCTCAGATGCACCTCCTCGTGCTGATCCTGGTCGCGGCCGGGCTGGTGCTGAGGCGCCGCCGCGCCCTACCGTGGATGGTCGGCGCGGTACTGTTCGGAATCCTCGCGATGGGGCCCTACCTGCGGGGCAACGCGGACGGCCAGGCGACCTCGGTCCTGGCGCCGTTGCCCGGGTTGCTGCTGTACAACCATGTCCCGTTCTTCACGCGGTTCCGCTTCCCCTACCGCTTCATGTTCATGGTCTGGATCTGCCTCGTGCCCGTGGTGGGTCTGGGGATTCGCGCCCTCGCGGCGCGCACGGGGCTGCCCCCGCGCCTGCGCCTGGGCGTCGCCGCGGCCCTGTGCCTGTTGTTCTTCATCGAGTCCACGACCCGCGGGCTGCTGCCTTTCCCTGCGCCGCTCGATCAGTTCCCCGCGGCGCCGCGTTTCTACACCGAGGTCCTCGCGCAGGAACCCCCCGGCGCCATCGTCAACGTGCCCTTCGCCCTGGACAAGCCGACCATGGAGGAGGAACGCGCCTTCCCGGTGCCCTTCTGGCAGTCCCTGGAGATGCACTACCACGCGCAGCACGGCCGACCGATCCTGACCGGCCACTGGGTCGCGTTCTCCCCGCCGCCCATCCACCGGCGCTTCGTCGAGCGCAACACCCTGTTGGCCAGCATCATGGCGTGGCAGCAGGATCGGCCCGGGGGCGCCATCGAGCTGGCCGACCTGAAGGTGCTGCGGGAGCTCGGATTCCGGTACGTCGCGTTCAACGAGGGGTGGGTGAGACCCCGCACCGCCGCGTCCATCCACCACCAGCTCGCCCAGCTCTTCGGACCCCCGAGGCAGGAGTCGGGCGAGACCCTGGCGGTCTACGAGATCGAGGGGATGGGCCCTGCGCGCCTGGGGCGTGGGGAGTGGGAGGTCGTCGCCCTGAGTCCCCTGGTCGGGCCCACCCCGGCGCTCCCCACCGATCCGCGCTACGAGTCCGGCATCGCCGAACTGGCCGACCGCGTCGAGTCCGACCCGGCCGATCTCACCGCGCGTCTGGAGCTCGTGGACCGGCTCGAGGACGCGGGCGCGTTCGGGCTGGCGCTTCAGACCGTCTCGGGGGGAGCGGCCGTGGCCGGTGACGGCTCCTCTCGCCTGCTCCTCCGCCGGGCCCGGCTGCTCGAGGATCGCGGGATACCCGCGCTGGCACACGACGCCTATTCGGCGGCGCTCGCGCTCGACCCGACCCTGTCCATCGACGTCGAGTCCTTGCGATACCCTGCGGTGGTGCGCCGCGAAACTGGCGAGTAGGCGAACGCGAGCGAGGCGTAGACATGGCCATCCAGGTACTCATCGCCGAAGCCGACGCTGAACTGAGGGACGTGGTGTGCCGCTTCCTGCGGCGGCGGGGGTACAAGGTACGGTCGACCTCCGATGGCGTGCGCGCGCTGCGGCTGCTGCGGCGCGACGAGCACGACGTGGCGGTGTTCGATGTGGGCATGCCCGGGGTGTCGGGAGCCAAGGCGCTGGCGGCCAACGCGGGGAGGGTGACCCCCCGCCCGTTGATCGCGGTGACCGCGGAGGAGGCCATCTACGAGGCGGTCGCGGCGCTGCGCAGCGGCGCCTTCGAGACGTTGACCCGCCCGTTCCGGCTGGAGCACCTCGAGTGGCTGATCCAGCGAGCGGCGGCCGCGCCTGCGCCGTCCGAGGGCGAACGTCACATCCTGTACGACGGGCCCGGCGGGAGCGGGAAACCGCTGTTCGGGTTCAGCAGGCCCATGCGGGAGGTGGTGCGCGCGGTCAGCCGCGCCGCGCTGGTGGGCAGCCCGATGCTGCTGGTGGGTGAGGACGGCACGGGCAAGGAGCTGGTGGCGCGGGTGCTGCATCAGGCGAGCCGTCGTCGCGAGGGACCCTTCATCAGCTTCCATCCCCGTGCAGTGGCGCCGGATGACGTGTCCGCGCGGCTGTTCGACGACGAGGGCCTGCTGGTCAGGGCGAGCGGGGGCACGCTGTACATCGACGAGGTCACCCGCCTGGACCGGGAGGTGCAGGAGCGGCTGGTGAGGCTGCTGCGGGTGGGGACGTCGGAAGGGGAGGGGGAACCCTCCGTCCCGGACGTGCGGCTGATGAGCTCGACGAAGCTGGACCTGATGTCTCGAGTGCGGCGCGGGACCATGAGCTCCGAGTTCTACTGGTACCTCAGGACCCTGACGGTCCGCGTGCCCCCGCTGAGGGAGCGCCGGGAGGACATCCTGCCCCTGGCGAGGTGGGTCCTGGCCCGCGAGGCGCGCAGCGCGGGCATGCCCCAGCCGTTGCTCGGCCCCGAGGCCATGCGCTGGATGCAGGGGCATCGGTGGCCCGGCAACGTTCGCGAGCTGGAAGGTACCCTGACGCGGGGCATGACCGCGTCGAGCGGTCGCGTGGTCCAGCTGGCCGACCTCGCGGGACCCTCGCGCAGGCTCGACCACGGCGTGGACGACGCGCCAGCGGAGTCCTTCGAGGACCTGCTGCTGAATCGCCTGCGGCCGGTGGTGCGCGCCTTCGCGCCGGGGCCCGACGGCTCGGACCTGCACCGACTGGTCAAGGACACGGCAGAAAAGGCCGTGATCACCCTGGCCATGGAGCGGACCGGGGGGAATCAGCTCCAGGCCGCCAGGTTGCTGGGCATCAACCGAAACACCCTGCGCACGAAGATCGAGCAGCTGCGTATCCCCACGCGGTTCGTGCGCCGAGGAGGACGATCGTGAACCCAGTGGTGCTGGCCGTGGCGGGACTCGACCCGAGCGCGGGCGCCGGGCTGATCGCCGACGCCGAGGCGATCCGCGCGGCCGACGGGCGGCCCCGGACCGTCTGCGCGGCCTTGACCGCTCAGGGCCCGGGCGGCTCTCCGGCGGTACAGCCGGTCGCGGCCGCGTTCGTCGAGGCCCAGCTCGATTCGGTCGGTCCGTCCGCGGCCTGCAAGACCGGCATGCTGGGGACCGCCGCCGTCGTGGACGTGATCGCGTCGCGCGTGGCCGCAGGTCAGCTGAGCAGGCCCGTCGTGGATCCCGTGGTGCGCGCGAGTTCGGGGCTCGAACTGCTCGACGCCGCGGGCCGGGAAGCGCTGCGGGGGACGTTGTTGCCGCTCGCCGCGGTGGTCACCCCGAACCTGGACGAGGCTGCGTGGCTGACCGGCCGGGACGTGGCGACGGTGGTGCAGATGGAGGACGCCGCCCGCGCGCTGGTGGACCTGGGGTGCGACGCCGCGGTGATCAAGGGCGGCCACCTGGACGGGGCGTTGGTGGACGTGGTGCTTCGCCGCGGCGGCGAGGTCTTGCGCGTCGAACACCCGCGCGAACCCGGCACCGCGCGGGGAACCGGGTGTCGGTTCGCGTCGTTCCTCGCGACGAGGCTGGCCGTCGGTGATCCCCTCTTGCATGCGGCGACCCTGGCGGGCGCCTTCGTGGCCTGTCACGTGCGGGACAGCGCCTGAATCCGAGCCTCGACGAAATGCTTCGGTCCCCCCCTGCGTAGGCAAGGGGTGCGCCGCCTCGT
>CAYRNR010000249.1:0-9038 GCA_964425605.1 uncultured Rickettsiales bacterium
ACGTCGCCACGCCGAGCGCCCGGTGAGCCGGGCCGGCGTCGGTGGAGCGATCGCCGTCCGCTCCGACGTAGTACAGCAGGTAGGAACCGCCCCGCTTGACGACCGTGCAGGGACTGATCTGGCCGTACAGCCGCACATCCCACGAGCCGGGTTCGCCGGCCTCCAGGGCCACACCCCGCTCGATCCAGTCCTCCTTGGCCGGGATGGCGTACTCCACGTCGACGGTGTCGTCGTCGTCGGCCCAGCCGCTGTCGTCGTCACCGGGGGGGCTGCTGTCGTCGTCGGGGAGACCCTGGGAGTCCCCGCTGCATCCGGGCGCGGCGACCAGCAGAACGATGATCGTGACCAGGAGCCGTCCACGCATTCATTCACCTCACGGTGACCCTATCAGCTGTTCCCTCGCGAAAAAAAACCAATACACCCACCCGCGGTGACGACCACCCGTCGAAACCCTGGAGGAACGAACGATGAGAGTCTTGAAGTGCATGGCGTTCGGAATCGTTGGAATCGTGGGCGCTGCGGCGCTGGCCGCCGGGATCGGCGCGCTGGTGATGGTGCTGTGGAACGCGCTACTGCCGGTCCTGTTCGGGTTGCCGCTGGTGACCTTCTGGCAGGCGGTGGGGCTGGTGGTGCTGGCCAAGATCCTGGGGGGCGTGGTGTTCGGGCACCGGCACCGGCCGCCTCCCCCGCACGCGCGGCGCTGGATGAAGCGTCACCACGGGCACCCCTCGTGCTGCGGCGAGCCCGCCGAGAGCGCCAGCTGATATCGCCCCTGGTGTCGCCGGCCGCCCGGTGAGAGAACAGATCCCGTGACGGACACCGCCCCGATCCCCAGCATCGCCGCGATCTTCGCCGAGTATGGCGACCAGCTGGCGGCGCGCGCGCGCCGGGTGCTGGGGTCGGAGGCGGACGCCGACGACGCGGTGCAGGAGGTCATGCTGACCCTGCTCGACGCGCCCCATGTGCTGGCGTCGGTGGATCGTCTGGGCGGGTGGCTGCTGACGATGGTGCGCAGGCGCGCCATCGACCTGGTGCGGTCGGAGTCGCGCAGGTCGGAGCGGGAGACGGGGGTCGAGGATCTGTTCCACGGCCTGCCGGATCCGGACGCCTGGATGGAGCGGGACGAGGTCGCGCGGGCGGTCGCCAGCGCGGTGGACGAGTTGCCAGAGGCCCAGCGCGCCGCCTTCGTGGCCAACGCGCTTCAGGGGCGGACGTTCAAGGAGATCTCGGCGGAGACCGGGGTGCCGATGGGCACCCTGATGGCGCGGAAGAAGACGGCGGTGGACGCCATTCGCGCGCGCCTGAGCAAGCGGGGACTGCTCCCCGCGGACTGAGGGCCGGAGGGCCCGGACGAGGAGAACGAGCATGAGAGCCATGAAGATCATCGGGTGGATCGCGATGGGTGTCGCCGGAGTCACCGCCATCGGCTTCTGCCTGGGGCTGGTGGTGATGGTGCTGTGGAACTGGCTGATGCCGGCCCTGTTCGGGCTGCCGGTGATCACCTACTGGCAGGCCGTGGGGCTGTTCGTGCTGTGCCACCTGCTGTTCAAGGGGCACGGCGGCGGCCACCGCCGGCCGCCCCGGCCGCGGGATCCCGGCGGCCGCTTCGCCCGCAAGGTCCGGTCGATGATGGGGGGCGATGGGTGCGGGCGGGAGCCCGATCCCGCGACGCCCGACCACGAGTCCTGAAGCCGGTACCGGCCGCACCCCCTCCGTGACCCCGGAAGCCTCCACCCGTTCGAGGTGTCATCACCTGGACCAACCACCCACCGAGGGGAGAACCATGCCCAGCACCGCTGCCCGTGTCCTGACCCTGTTCGCGCTCGTGATCGGGCTCGCGCCCACGGCCGCCCTCGCGGGCGCCGACTTCCGCAAGCAGGCCAACGAACAGATGCGCCTGTCCTTCGACCTCGACGCGGTCGAGGGCATGCTGATGGAGGCGAGCCAGCAGGCTCCCTACACCTCTGCACAGCCGGCGCTGCCGCTGGAACCCAACTCGGACGTGGCCCAGGTGACGGTCTTCCGCGACCGGGCGCTGGTCACGCGCGTGCTCGGCGAGAAGGTGGGCGCGGGACCGGGCGCGGTGACCTTCGAGGGGCTCCCGTTGAGCATCGCCACGGAGAGCCTGCACGCGTTCGTGCAGGAGGGGCAGGCGCGGATCATCGGGGTGGAGCTGGAGTCGGGGCGGGGCGAGGTGGAGGAGACGGATCAGACCGAGGTGCTGCGGGAGGAGATGCTCCGCATCACCGAGGAGCTGGGGCAGGTGCGGGACCGGATCGAGTCCCTGCTCGCGCAGCGGGCGTACCTCCGCGAGACTTTGCTGGGCGGACCCCGCGAGGGGGGCCAGCCGTCCCTCGACCAGATCCGCGGGACCCTGGGGTACGTGGGCGAGGCCGAGCGCGACATCGCCTCGCAGCTGCGGTCGGAGCAGGACCGGGCGCGGGACCTCGACGAGGAGCTGCAGCCGCTGATGATCAAGCTCAACAACCCGCTGGCCACCGGCATGAGGGTGCGCGTGGACGTGGACGCGGACCAGGCGGGCCCGGTGACCGTGGGGCTGCGCTACCAGGTGTTCGGCGCCCAGTGGCGGCCAGCCTACAACGCGCGGCTGGACGACGGCGCGTCGCAGGTGTTGCTGGAGTACTACGGCATCGTGAGCCAGTCCACGGGTGAGGACTGGGCGGACGTGGCCCTGATGCTGTCCACGGCGGATCCGTCGGTGTCCGGGGCGTTGCCGCAGCTGACGTCGTGGTACCTGGGGCGCGACACCTACGGCTACGACTACAACGTCGAGGGCAACCTGATGGCCGGGCGCGGGTACTACGAGGACGGGCACAACCCGATGCAGGCGGTGCAGCAGAACGCGGACATGGGGGGCATGGTGGACAGCCAGATGAACGCGTCGGTGCAGGGCACGGGCGCCGTGGTGTTCGCCATCCCGGGCCAGCGGACCATCGCCGGCGACGGGAGCGAGCAGCGGCTGCCGGTGGGCAACCAGACGTTCGACGTCACCATGGAGCGGTCCACGGTGCCCAAGCTGGTGCCGGAGGTGTACCGGCAGGCGAGGCTGCGGTACGCGGGCGAGGCGCCCCTGCTGCCCGGTACGGTGTCCACGTTCGTGGGGGCGGACTACGTGGGATCGGGGCAGCAGAAGACGGTGGTGCCCGGGGAGGAGTTCCTGCTCGCGTTCGGCACCGACGATCGGATGCGCGTGGAGCGGCAGCTGGTGTCGCGGCAGCAGGACTACCTCGGCGTGGGCAAGAAGACGGTGCGGTGGACGTTCCACTTCCGCATCAAGCTGAGCAACTTCAGCGACGAGACGCGCGTCCTGCGGCTGGTGGACCAGCTCCCGGTGTCCGAGCTCGACCGGGTCACGGTCAAGCTGCTGGACTCGACCCCGGCCCTCGAGCCCGCGCCCGACGACGGCCCCGGCCTGATGAAGTGGAAGCTGACCATTCCCCCGGGCGGTGAACAGACCGTAGACTTGCGGTTCAGCGTCACGGCGCCCACGGACGTCTACCTGGGGAGCCTGGCGTTCTGAGCGATCCGGAGGATTCATGGGCGACACGATCGAGGACATCCGGGCCGGACTGCCCGGGTTCGATTGCGGCCGGTGCGGAGCCAGCTGCGACGAGCTGGCCGGCCGCATCGCCGCCGAGGAGGCGTCGCTGACCGGCTGCGAGGCCCTGGGCGACGACTCGGTGGAGCTGATCATCAACGGCGCCGTCGTTCCCCTCACCGAGTTCCCGCGCGGGTTCCTCACCGGGACCGTGCTGGGCGGGGTCTCGGCCCTAAAGGGGGTCGGAGAGGTCCGCACCCTGCAGCTGCGCATCGTGCGCGATCCCGAGGCCTAGGGCGTGTCCGAGGCGCGCCCGGCACCCTGGGGCTGCATCGTCGTCACCGGCGGCCTGCTGCTGACCATCACGGCGTTCGTGTGCAGCGGCGCCGGCTGGATGGTCGGCACCTCGATGACGCCGGACGAGCCCGTCCAGGAGGTGGGGTCCTTCGATCCGGGGGACGAGTTCGTGGCGATCTCGGTCAAGGAGATGTACGCGGATCCCTGGACCGGGGGGGTGACGCTGGAGCTCCAGACCGCGGACGGCCGCGTGCTGCCGATGATCATCGGCACGGCCGAGGCCGACGCCATCGATCGGGTGATCCAGGGCGTGCCCGTGCCCCGCCCCATGACCCACGACCTGTTCGGCCAGCTGCTCGACGGGGTCCAGGCGCGGCTGGTGGCGGTGACCATCCGCAAGCTGCGCGACAACGCGTTCCACGCGGCGCTGTACGTGGAGCGCGCCGACGGCGAGGTGGTGATGGTGGACAGCCGGTCCAGCGACGCCATCGCGCTCGGGCTGCGCGCGACCGCCCCCATCTACGCCCACGAGGACGTGCTCGCGGCCGCGGCGCAGTAGGCGATCAGCCGGGCAGCTTGCACAGGGGCTGGTCGTCCTCGTCCAGGACGCCCAGGTGGGACAGGAAGTCCTCCGACAGCCAGGTCCACGTGCGATCCAGCTCGCCCGCCGGGATACTCGGATCCAGGGAGATGTGCCCGCCGGCCGTCATCCCGTGGCCACCAGCGGAGCCGCCGAACCGGCGCACCAGGCCCACGGCCACCGCCCCGGCGCGCCCGTCCGGATCCTCGGTACGCAGGGAGAACCGCAGCGAGTCCTTGTACACCCCCGCGCAGAGGCACCAGTCCGTCTGACGGCGCCGCACCAGCCAGTCCGCGATCTCCGCGACCAGGTCCGGATACGCGAGGGTGGGGAGCCAGCAGACCACCGCGGGGCCCCGCACCCGGGCCGTCTCCAGGGCCAGGTGCGCGAGCTCGTAGTGGTTGGGCTCCAGCTGGGGGTTCACGATCCGCCCCAGCGCGTGCATGTCGGCCCGGGCCATCGCGTGGGCGTAGACCGACAGGTCCCCCTCGCTCGCCCCGCGGGTGAAGTCGCGGGTGTCGGTCTTGAGCGCGTACAGGACCGCCGTGGCCAGCAGCGGGTCGATCTCGACGCCCCGCTGCAGCAGGTAGCCCACGACGATGGTGGTGCTGGTCTCGCCGTCGGGCCGCACGTCGAACCACGGCACGGCGGGCCCGCTCCGGGTGCGCGGGTGGTGATCGACGCACCCGAGCACGGACAGGCCCGCGGGCGCGGAGTGGTTGCTGGCCGAGGGCTGGGTGTCCACGAGGAGCACCCCGTCGAAGTCCTCGGGATCGAGGGAGTGGGTCCTGCGCAGCCGGATCCCCAGCTCCCTCACCATGGCCCGGTTCTCCGCCCGGCCGATGATGCCCTCGAAGCCGATGGTCACCTTCGCCCCGAGCTCCGACTCGAGGAAGCGGCGCATGGCCCACGCTGCGGCGAGGGCGTCGGGGTCGGGGTCGTCGTGGGGGCACACCAGGATGCGCTTCGCGCCGGCGATGGCGGCCAGGGCCTGGTCGAGGTCGAACGGGGCCGGTTCGGCATTCATGGAGTCAACTTCCCCCCGGCACGCCCCCGCGTCAACCCCACCGTCTGCTCCCGGGGTGAAACGATCCGCCGCGTCGACGGCTCTATACCTTCGAAGGTCCCGATGGAGGTCCCCCATGGAGTTGCTGTGGATGTTGCTGTTCGTGATCGGCTGGGTGGTGCTGCAGGCCTACATCCTGCCCGCGGCCGGAGTCCCCACGTGAATGTCGGGTGGCTGTCGCGTGCCGACACCCCCTGAGCCCGCCGAGCCCGAATCCGACGGCCGGAAAACCTCATCCGAAGCCTAGATTTTTGTCTTGAAAGTCCCTGATCTCAGGGCATTTCTCTGGTAGGTCATCGCGACGGCTTCGCGCTTGGTCCTGGCCTCCCGCCGTTCGCCGAGCTCGTGGCTCTCCGACGGGCGGGCCTCGCGCTGGGGCTCCTCCCGGACCACCTCCTGGACCTCGTCCACCGGCTCCTCGATGTTCGCGGGCGCGGCCACACGGACGCGTTCGCGGATGGCGGGGAGGGGCCTGGCGCCCACCGGTCGGATGGCGGTCATCGAGTCACCTACCTGAATTGTGACCAGCGCGGACGGGGAACGTCAACGGATATCCACATCCCCGGCGGCGGTCGCGGGCGGGCGGCCCCAAAGAGCGGGATCAGCCGTCGGCAGGCGGGGTGAACACGCGGGCGCCGAGCTCGTTGTCCATGAACAGCATGCCGGCACCGTCGCCGTCGAGCATGCGCAGCTTGCGGATGATGCCGTCGGCCGTGGCCTCCTCCTCCACCTGCTCGTCCACGTACCACTGCAGGAAGCTGCGGGAGGCGTGGTCGCGCACCTCGATGGCCAGGTTCATCAGCTCGTTGATCAGCCCGGTCACCATCCGCTCGTGCTCGAGGGCGGCGCCGAAGGCAGCGATGGGATCGTCCCAGTCCCCGGGGGGGGCGTTGATGGAGCCCAGGCGCACGCGGCCACCGCGCTCGGTGACGTAGTCGTAGAACTTCAGCGCGTGGTAGACCTCCTCCTGGTACTGCACGCGGAACCAGTTGGCGAAGCCGGGCAGGTCGATCGAATCGAAGTACGACGACATGGAGAGGTACATGTACGCGGAGTACATCTCCGCCTGGATCTGGTCGTTGTAGGCTTTTTCCATCTGGCTGGTGAGCATCGGATTTCCCCTGATCTCCGTGAGGTTTTCGACGGTCTCGGACCGGCTCTGTGTGAACCGCGGCTCAACGTAGTCACGCCCCGGACGACGGTCAACCCCTGCGCGGCTTGCGCCAGCCGTGTCGATGGCCGACGATGGTCCAGCGCCGCTGCTCGGCGCATCGCGTGGGAGATGAGATGAAGTCCAGGATCGTCGTTGCCGGGATCGGCGAGACCGGGAGCGATCTGGCGCGCCGGCTGTGCAGCAACTGGAGCGTCGTGTGCATCGACAACGACGCGGCCGCCCTCGAGGGGCTGCGCGAGGCGTGCGAGGACACCGCCAACCTCGCGTTCCACGCCGGGGACGCCACGTCTGCGCTGGTCCTGCGGCGGGCCGAGCTCGAGCGCGTGCACGCGGTGGTGGCCTGTACCGGGTCGGACGAGGTCAACGCCGAGGTGCTGCGCGTGGCCCGCGACTCCTTCCAGGTGGAGAACCTCGTCGCGCTGATGCACTCCCTGGAGTGGGAGGAGCACCACCGCCGCGAGGGGTTCCAGTTGGTCAGCCAGGACCGCGCCTGCGCCGCGCTGCTGGAGTCCCGCGTCGAGCGGGGCCAGAAGGTGGCCACCGGCGTGGGCCTCGGCCACGGCGAGATCGTCGAGGTGACCGTGCTGCCCAACTCGTCGGTGGTGGGGCACTCCCTGGCCGAGCTGGGGCCGCGGCGGTGGCTCGTGGGGGCGGTGTACCGCAACGGCGAGCTGATCGTGCCCCACGGCGACACCGTCATCGAGTCCGGGGATCACGTGGTGATCATCGGCGATCCCGAGGTGCTGCCCTCCATCGCCACCCTGATCCGCTCGGGCGATTCCGAGTTCCCGATGCAGTTCGGCACCCACGTGGTGAGCGTGTGCTCGGACCGGGTCAACTCCCTGGTGGACGAGGTCAAGTACCTGCTGGCCACCACCCGGGCCGACCGGTTCGAGGTGGTCGCGTGCGACGCCGAGGAGGCCAGGCTGCGCTCCCTGGCGCGCCGCTGCGAGCAGGCGGGCATCCCCTTCGAGTTCTCCTGCTCCGCCGTGGACACCACCCGCAGCCTCGCCGAGGAGGCCTCGCGCCGGGACGTGGGCCTCCTGATCCTGCCGCCCGAGCCCCTCAAGCTCCTGTCGCGGCTCGGCCTGGGCCGGTCGCGGACCGCGGAGTACATCGATCGCTCCACCTCGCCGGTGCTGATCTCGCGGGACTCGTTCCCCTATTCGCGGGTGCTGCTGGTGCTGGCGGAGCTCCCGTTCAGCCCGGCCGCGGCCCAGGCCGCCATCGACGTGGTCCGCATGGTCGGCGGCGAGCTCTTCCTCGGGGTGGTGCACCAGCCCGAGCTGGTCGCGGGGGCCGACCTGCGCCAGGAGGTGGAGAAGCGGCGCCAGGAGATCGAGTCCATCGCCGGCATGTACCACGTGGACATCCGCACCGTGGTGTTCGAGGGCAATCCCATCGTCGAGATCGAGAAGGCGAGCGGCGACTACGACCTGATGGTCCTGCCCTTCCGCCGCGGGCACAAGGCGTTCCTGACCCGCCCCGACGTGGCCCTGAACCTGCTTCACAGGGCGCGTTGCTCCGTGATGGTCATGCCCCGGTAGGTCGAAGTGCACGCCCACGACGCCGTCTCCCTGCTGATCTTCGCCCTCGGGGCATTCTCGATCCCGCTGATCTCGGGCCGGATCGGGATCCCCGCTGCGGTGGGGGAGATCCTCTTCGGCATCGTCGTGGGACCGCACCTGCTGGGGTGGATCGAACCCCACGAGTTCACCACCTTCCTCGCCGAGTTCGGCTTCGCGTTCCTGATGTTCCTGGTGGGGCTGGAGCTGGACTTCAGCCGCATCGAGCGCGAGGGGCTCAAGGGCCTGCTCACGGCCGGGGGCGTGGCCACGCTGATCTTCGCCATCTCCCTGGGCGTGACCCTGCTGCTGGACCTGCCGCCGTTCCTGTTCCTGGCCTTCGGTGCGATGAGCGTGGGCCTGCTGCTGGTGACCCTGGCCGAGTCCGGGATGAGCCGCACTCCGGCGGGCCAGACGATGATCTTCGTGGGCTCGCTGGGCGAGTTCCTCACCATCGTCCTCGTCACCGCCTTCGGCCTGTACTACGAGTACGGCGTCGGCGTGCACCTGCTGCAGGAGATGGGCAAGCTCGCCGCGATCCTCGCCGCGGCGTACGTGGCGCTGGTGATCCTGCGGACCCTGATCTGGTGGCGGCCCGACGCGTTCGCGCGCATCGTCGCTGCCAAGGACCCCTCGGAGATCGGCGTGCGCGCCGGCATGGCCACCATGCTCGTGTTCGTGGCGTTCGCCGCGCTGATGGGCATCGAGGCCATCCTCGGCGCCTTCGTGGCCGGGGCCCTGTTCTCGTTCGTGTTCCGCGAGAAGGGGATCCTCGAGACCAAGCTCAGCTCCATCGG
>CAYRNR010000250.1:0-9034 GCA_964425605.1 uncultured Rickettsiales bacterium
GTGGACTGCAAGGTGCGGCCCTGTTGCGAGGCATCGACGCGAGCCTGGAGTTCCTGGCGAGCGAGGTCCGTCTCGTCGGCGAGGTTTTTGGCGTGTTCGTAGGCGACGACCGCCCAGGCGATACCGATGACCCCGACTGCGATCACCCCGACGATGATCATCCAGCCCTGGGTCGTCGCGCCCTGGGGCGCAGGCTGGGAATCGGCGAGCAGTCCGGCGGCCAGGTCGTTGTACCGCTGCCGGTACGGCTGGCTCATCTTCCACGGCAGGTGGGAGATGTTGACCTCGGCGCGTTTCAGCTCGTGCATGAAGCGCAGCACAGCCGGCTTGAATGCCTGCGGGTTCGCCCGAATGGCGGCGCCGTAGAGGCGCAGACCCCGGTTCGACAGCGCCCGGTAGCCCTCGGTCCATGCATTGCGGATGCGGGTCCAGTCCATCGCCTACTCCTCCAGCGCCTGGTACAGCTCGTCCTCCGTGGCCCAGCCGAGGTAGGGATCGGGGAGCAAGGTGTCGGCGTGGAACGACGCCCCGGGGGCGGGGATCATCAGCCGGCGACCCCGGCGCGGGTACCGATCGGTGGGCACAGCGTGACGTTCGGCCCGCTCCTGCCGGCGCATCGAACGCCGTTCAGCCCGTGGCCGCTGGCGCGAAGCGCGACGTTCGGCCCGGCGCCTGGCCCGGCGCTCCTTGCGCTCCCGGATGCGAGCGCCGCCCCGCGGGAGCAGCAGCTTGCGCAGCCCGTCACCGCCTCCACGCCGCTGGCGTCGCTGGCGCCGCTTGCCGCCCCTGCGGCGACCCGCACGGCGTTCTCGCCGGCTGGCCTGGCGCTCTTGCCGGCGAGCCTTGCGGGCGCGGACCCTCTCGCCGCCCTCGGGATAGAGCAGCTTGCGCAGCCCGTCACCACCGCGGGCTTCCCGCTTCGCCCGGCGCTCGGCCCGGCGCTGTTGCCGGGCGGATTTCCGCTGCGCTCGGCGTTCCTGCCGCGTCACCTGGCGCCGCTCTTGTTTCTCCCTGCGAACCGACTGCTGCTGCTCCTGCTGGCGCCGTCGCGTTGCCGCCTTGGCCGCCCGGTTGAGCAGCCGCTCGCCACCGCGCGGGAACAGCAGCTTGGTCAGCCCACCGCCCATCTCCGGGGGGATCCCCTCCAAGGCGTTGGCCGCGGCCTCGTCCATCAGCTCGCCGAGGTTGGCCGCGATAGGGCTCCCTTCCGCGACCGCCGCGGAGGGCACCTCGGACACCAGGAACAGACCCGGGCGCAGCTCACGGACGGCCGCTCGGGACCCCTGACGGGCCTGGATGCGGAGCCGGGAACGCTTCATCCGAGCGGGCGGACTCCAGGGTCGGGGTCCGCTCCAGACCACCGCGGCGGCCTCCTCCTCGGTGTAGTAGCTCTCCGAGTCGTCCTGTTCCTTGGACGACTCGCCCTCCTCCCAGGCAGACGCGCTGGTGTCGGTGAAGGTGCCGTCTTCCGGCGATGTGCCCTGGTCCAGGGTCTCCAGTTCGGCAGAGGCCTCCTGGCTCGAAGCGTCCTGCGGCGCGTCTTCCTGTGGCGCTGGACCGTCGCCCCGGCGCGAAGCCCGGCGACGGCCGCCGCCCTTGCGGCCCCGGCGCTTCCCGCGGCCCTTGCTACGACCCCGGCCTCGGCCACGACCCCGACGCCGAGCCCTCATCCGGCCCCGACCGCGCCCGCGACCCCGACCGCGCCGCTTCCGGCCACGCCGGCGCCGTCGCCGGCGACGCCACTTGCGGCGGCGGGCACCGAAGTCCAGGCCCAGCTCGTTGTCTTCCTCCCAGAACTCGTCCAGGTACGCGGCGAACCCGTCCTCGTCGTCGGTACCCTCGACCGCGTCGTGCCACTTGGCCGCCTCGCGCATCAGGGAGTAGCTCTCTTCCTCGTCGTAGTCGTAGCTCATCGCGTCATCCTCGCGGCACGACACCAGCTCGGCGCCAGCGCCGCAGCACCAGTGGGTGAATCCGTCCGCCGACCATGCCCAGCCGGGCCGACGGGTCGTCCCGGTACCAGCGTCCGTCGATGCGGTAGCGTGTGATGCAGTGGAACAGCCCGCGTCGGCCCCGCTTCGTGCGGGTGGTGAGCATCACCTCCGCCGGGATGTGCCGGGGGCGCAGCTCCTGGGCCGCCCCGTAACCCGGCTCCCCGCGCCGCAGCGCTCGCCAGCCGCGTGCGCGCAGCTCGCCAGCCCGGATCGCGGATAGTCCGTCGCAGTCCTCGTACCCCTGCGCCAGCGTGTTGATGTAGTCGCACCACTTCTCGCGCTTCTCCCGGCGGTAGACGATGCCGGAGTCGTACAGCAGCGGCAGGTCGGGACGGCGCGAGATGATCCGGGTGTTCTCGCCGGCCAGCCAGTTGAGCAGGCGAAGCGCACCGTCCTCGTCGAACGCCATCGCGACGGTGATCTGCATCGGTCCTCCGGGTCGTCACTACGCCACCTTGTGCAGGCTGAAGCCCCCGGAGCCGGCGAGGGTCACGGAGCAGGTGTGGTCCGGCAGCGTCCCGCCCAGCTCGGTCACCGCCCGCACGTACGGCCCCAGGTCCAGGGCCGGCGACCACTCCTGGATCGACTCGTCCTGGCCCACCTGGGTGGCGGAGGTGACATCGGCCCACTCCACGCCGTCCACCGACGTCTGGATCTTGGTGTCCACCGTCGAGTCCGCGGCGCCGCCGCTGGACTTGACCTGGAAGAACACGCGGAAGGCCAGGTCGTGGTCGGCCGCCTCGTCGGACGGATCCGGGATCACCTGGTAGGTCGATCCGGTCTGAGATTCCGCCACAGCCGAGACCACCGACAGCAACGCCGCCGTCTTGCGAAACAACATCTCGTCCTCCTCTCCTCAGAGAATCAGGAAGAAGGTCACCCGGTACAGCGAGCCCACCCCGGACCCGACCTGCACCTCCATTGACTTCGCGTCCCCCAGCGGGACGCCCTTGGTTCCTTGTTCGTCTCCCGCCCACATCGCCCGCAGCTGGTCGTTGCCGTCGTACAGCCACACCGCGCTGGACGGCAGCTGCGCCGGGTCGGCCAGCTCGAGCAGGGCTCGTTCGGCGAACGGGGGGATCTCCACCTCGTCGGTGCCCTCGCCCTCGCGCTCGCCGCGCACCACGTAGACGTTGGTGCGGCCGTGCTGACCGTCGGCGATGGTGCACCCCACCGTGTTGCTGACGTTGCTGATGTTCGCCGCGCGGATCGCCATCCAGCGTGCGAAGATGGACACCCGCGTGGCGCGGTTGACCGTGATCTTCACGGTGGCCCCGGAACCGGCGCCGGCCGCCCACTTCAGCTCCACCTCGAACGGTACGTGGTCGTTCGACCACAGCTCGACGATGCGCCAGGTGGCTCGGTCCGCTTCGGCCTGGATGAGGTGCTTGAATTCCGGGTCGCCGGTGGTAGAGGACCACGGGTCGAGCGTCAGCCGGTCCGAACGAGTCGTCAGGTTCGCCCTGCAGTCCGCCATGGTCGTGTCCCGTGGTCCTCCACCTGGTCAGCTAGCAGGTGGACGCCTGCAACGGCTTGTCGCCGATGATGGTGGCGGCGAAGGTGTCGCCGTTGTTGGCCACCGTGCCGTTGACGGTAATGTCCAGCCCGGAGCGCAGCCCCTGGCCCTTGAGGAACTTCCGCATGAAGCCCTGCACGTCGAACACCGAGGTGGAGATGCCGTTGGGCGACTGCCACACCACGCGGTCTCCGAAGAAGATGCTGGTGCACGTCGAACTCGCCGACGACCCCTCGAAGGTCAGGTCGTATGCACGGAAGTCGTGCTGCAACCGAATCTGCAGGCTGCACGCGCCGGCCGTGGCCACGACCTCGGTGTCACCCACCGCGGTGCGCACCCAGCGCCCCTTGCCCTTGCTCTTGCGCTTCATGGACTTCCTCCGTCCGCGACTGCCGCGTCCCCGGCCCCGGCGCCGACCGCGACCCCTGCGGACACGCCTGCGAGCTCGACGCCGCTGCCGTCGCCGGCGCCGTCGCGCCTGGCGTCGCCGGCGCAGGTCGCCCGGCGCACCGAAGTCGTCGAAGTCGTCGTCGCCGTAGTAGTCGTCGTCGTCGCCGTAGTAGTCGTCGTCGTCGCCGTAGTAGTCGTCGTCGCCGTAGTAGTCGTCGTCGTCACCGAAGTCGTCGTCGTCGCCGAAATCGTCGTCATCGCCGAAGTCGTCGTCACCGAAGTCGTCGTCGTCCCCGTACTCGTCGTCGCCGAAGTCGTCGTCGCCGAAGTCGTCGTCGTAGCCGAACTCGGCGCCCGCGACCTGGGCCAGGACGTCGGGATCGCGGACCAGCGTGTCCGCATCCACCTCGTAGTAGCCGTCGTGGGTCAGGTAGACCAACGCGGCCCCCAGCAGCATGTCTCGTCGCATGGTTCTCTCTCCGCCCCGCCCGCACGGCGGGGTCTCGCCGAGGCTCCGCTCGGGCGGAACCCGTCAGGTTGTTTCGCGGGCCGGAACCGCCGTGGTCCCGGGCCTAGTCGTGCACGCTGGCCCGCAGCTTCCGGCGGCCACGAGGGTGTGCCCTGCGGGTACGCCCGCCACGGCTCCGACCCTTGCGCACGACTCCGCGGAGCCGGGGGCGGCGGCGCGGTGGCCGGCGGCCCACGTCATCCCCGTAGTCGTCGTAGTCGTCGTCGCCGTAGTCGTCGCCCTCGGTGGACAAGGGCTCGGGGGTCAGCAGGACCTCGCGCTTGGGGGCCGGCCCCGACAGCAGCGGATCGCCGCCCTGGACGGCCGGCACGACCGGCTCGGGCTCGACACCCTGCGTGGTCGCCGCGCTCTCCTTCTTCTCGCGCAGGGTGCGGCCAGCCTTGACCGCCACCGACGCCAGCCACGAGCCCATGACGCCGTTGCCCAGCGCCAGCGCGTGACCACCAGCGACCCTGCCGCCGGCCGTCATCGCCTCGTACAGGCCGTAGCCTTGGCCGAGCAGCGCCACCGGGATGCGCATGTCCACCGGACCCAGCTTCATCTTCTGCTCACCGAGGAACCCCTCTGCCATGCTCGCCAGGAACAGCGAGCCCTGGGTCTCCGCGGTGTGCACGACCATCGCGCCCGACTGAACCACGGCGTCCTTGCTCTTGGCCGCCTTCTTGGTCAGTCCCGCGATCTTCGAGACAGCCTGGTCCAGGGCTTTTTCCTGGTTGCCCTTGGGGACGTTCTTCGCGCCCTTGTCCATCGCTGCCTGCAGTGCCGTTTTCGCCATGTCACCTCTCCTGTTGACCGTGGGCCGAACCGCCGTTTTGGACGGTGCACTTCGATTCCAGCCAAGCACTAGCCCCGGGGGCGTCGCAACAAGAACCGGATTCCCAATTCCACGTGATTTCAATGGGTTAGCGGATTTTCGGCGTCTCTGGCGGGGTTCTCGGATGGCGGGAGGATTCCCGGGTGATCTCGCGGGGATTGCACGCCAGGGACCGATCTCGATCCGATCTCGCGCTTTCCCCAGTGATTCCGCCGGGGAACGTGGATTCGTCCCCCGGATAGCGGCGGAAAAGGGGGCACACGCGCTCCCCTCAGTGATTTCAATGGGTTAGCGCTTTTCTTTAGGTGTTGTGCTTTAACTCTTGAAAATCCCTATCACTTTCCCTAGACTGATTCTTGGCAACGGGTCACGGACAGAGGATGTCTGAGACCCATTTCGAACTCGACGGGATCGACGAACTCGAATCGCGCATCAAGCGCCTGGCCGACCGGCTGGGCTACATCGCGATTCAGGACCGGACGCCCCCCAACCGCACCGAGGCCACCGTCGGCCGCTTCGACTTCGAGCCGGAGTCCACGGCCGGGTACTTCACGCCCCCCGATCACGACGAGGACGACGACGACGGCGAGGGCTGGTACGGCGGCGGTGACCAACCCCTGGCCGAGACCCCCGATGAGATCGCCGCGTGCGCTTGCAGGTGGCTGCGTGAGGTGATGCTCCAGAACACGCGGGGGTTCCCCATCCGGCACTTCCGCGTCCGGCTCTGCCAGCCCAAGGGCAAGCCGCTGGAGACCGGCACCGTCGTCGTGCGCAACAACGACCCCGACGAGCAGCTCAAGGCACTCGCCGAGGACAACGCCCCTCTCACCGTCGAAGAACGCGTCACCGAACACGGCCTGCTGTCCATGGGGCGCGCCTACGACCAGCTGATCCGCACCACCTTGCACACCACCGCCGAGATGATCCGCATGTCCAACGCCACCGGCGAACGCATGTCGCGGCAGCTGCAATCCTCCCAGGAACAGAACCAGCGCCTGGTCGAGGCGCTGCTCGAAAACCGCGCCCAGGCCGCGCTGTCCCAGGAGGCCATCGCTGCGGACGAGCGCGACGAGCACGCGCGGCACGACCTGGCCCGCGAGGCGCTGTCCCAGCTCAGCCAGGCCGCCCAGCTGTTCATCAAGGCCAAGTCCGGCGCGCTGGCCGTACCCGACGGCATGGAGCCGGTGCTCGAGGCGATCACCGGCGAGCCGGCGATGGTCAAGGCGCTGTCCGACGCCAACGTCCGCAAGATGCTGGAAGATCCCGACAACCTCCGCGGCGTCGCCGAGATGCTGCAGAGCGCCGCGGGCCTCGCCGTCCAGGGCGAAGACGACCCCAACGGGCCCGCCCTGCTCCCCGCATCCGAAGAAATCCCCGACGCCGAGGCCCAGCCCGGCATGGACCCAACCCTGAACCCCTCCCACGAGGACCCCTCGGAAGGAACGGAAGCATGACAGACACTCGACGCCAACCACGCCGGCCCCGGCCCCGCAACCCGTCGTGGTTCATGGACCAGTGGGCGCAGATCGCCCAGTTCTTCGGCGGCAAGAACCCGGAAGACCGGGACGCCGGCATCGACCGCTTCACCGAGCTGTCCGACGAGGAGCGCGACTACATCCTCGGTTTCATGCTGCTGGGCATCCAGCGCGGCATGGTGCTGCTGTCCACCCAGCTGATGCAGCTGCTCGAAGGCCAGGCCGAGATCAGCGACGACCTGGCGCAGGTCCTCGATCAGGTGGGCCAGGACTTCGGGTGGGGAGCGGACGGGGACGAGTACGAAGACGACGAGCCGGACGACGAGGGCTTCGACGCCGACTCGCCGGCCACCACCCCGCCGCCGCCGGCCCCTGGCGAGCCCCACCACATCCCCGAGCCGCCGCCACCGGACGACGACGGGGACGAGGAAGAAGCGCTCAAGCCTGACGAGATCCTCCCGCCCCTCCCAGAGCCGGACGGGAGTGACCAGTGAACGACATCTCCTTCGACCTGTGCCTGCCGGACGTCCGGCTGGGACGGATCGACCTGGTCAGGGCCGCGCTGCGCATCGACGTGGAACGCGAGCTCGCCGGCTTCCTGCGCGGTCCGGTCCACGCGAACGGCCACGTTCGCACCTACCCCCTGCAGGTGCCTGACGGCCAGGCGGCCGCGTTGCCCACACGGATCGGTTACTTCGAGTTCCGCAACGACCGCGGCGTCGCGGATTTCTCGCTGCCGGTCCCGTTCATGCCGCTGCTGCTGGCCTCCATCAGCGAGGACGCCGTGGTGCGGCCGGCCATGGCTGGCACCACCCCCGACGGCTACGTGGTCTCCACCGTGGGGCTGCGCTCCGTGCCGGGCACCAGCTGGTGCGTCCCGCTGGGCCAGCTCGGCGATATCCGCGTGACCGTGGTGCGGGACGACCACCGAGACGACTGACGAGACGAGACCTGGAGGAATGACGGTGAAGCACCCCAACCGCACCAAGCGCAAGCGCAGCAAGCCCGAGACGGCGGCAGCGCACCTCTCCAAACGCGAGATCGACCACCTGCAGCGAGGCAAGCGCCGCGTGCTGGTCAAGGGCTCCATCGACGTGGTGCCGCTGGCGCTGCTCGTCGTGCTGGTGCTCCACCTGGCCCAGTCCACCCTGCGCCACGACCTGGTGGCCCAGGGCGTGATGCTGCTGGGCTGCGCGGTCGGCGTGGCCGTGTCCGCCACCCTGCGCGGCCAGGCCGCGGTCCGGGCCTGGCTCCGGCTCCACCGAACCCTGCACGGCAAGACCTGAGCGGAGGCGAACGATGAAGGACTGGCAAGCCGTGATCCGGGCCTCGTCCCACTACGGTGGACAGGAGGACGCCCGGACCTTCGAGCGGGAGACCGACGCCACGGACGCGCTGCGCGACCGCGCCGTACACATGCGCAAGCTCAAGTTCCACGTGGCCGCGATGGGCAACCACGCCTACCGCGTCACCGACGACCAGGGCCGGCTCGTAGAGCGCCTGTACCTGCGCCGCTGCCGGCCCGCGGCGTTCGAGCCCACCGTCAAGCAGATCATCGGCCAGGCCGAACGGGACGCCGACGACCTGCGCGACCTCGAGGACCGGGCCTTCGACCACATCAAGGAGCTGCGGCACGCCCAGTACCGCGACACCGGCGATCACCGGGAACGGCTCGCGGCCGCTGCGGCGCAAGCGCACACCATCGCCGCTTCGCTCAGCCGCGTCCTCCCGCCGCGCCTGCGCCGGTCCATGGTCCGCCGCGCCACCACCGTCCAGCGCTTGGCCCAGGAGGCCAGGCGGGCCGGCTGCGCCGCCGACGAATCGAGCGTCTGCGTGTGCGCCGCCGACACCGACGACGTCCCACCCCCGCCGGTCCGGCGCCCGGCGATCCGCTTCCACCCGGATCACGACCCCGACCGGCCTGCGGCCGACACCACCAGCAACCACCTGGGGGAGGACTCCCCCGCCAACGAGAGGACCGAACCGATGATCGACAAGATGAAGAAGACCCGCCTGCGGATGCGCGACCTGCTCAAGGGCAAGGCCAAGCCCAGCAAGATCGACAACGCCCGCAACGCCCTCAAGGTCACCGCCGCCGTCTGCGGCACTCTCGCCGGCACCGACGACGAGCCCAGCCGGCTGTTCAAGACCCTGGCCGACCTCCCCAACGCCAGCCAGGGCGGACTCGAACTCGTCCAGGACATGCTGCTGTTCGTCGACGACCTCGCCACCCAGCTCCAGGCCGCCCTCGACGACCCGGTCAGCGCCATCGCCGGCGTCGGCGGCATCGTGTTCCAGTACCTGCCGGAGTGGCGG
>CAYRNR010000251.1:0-8841 GCA_964425605.1 uncultured Rickettsiales bacterium
CCCGCTACAAGTGGAACTACAACGGCCTCGTCGTCGGCACCGATCCCGTGGCCGTGGAGGCCGTCTGCGTGAAGATCCTCGAGGCCAAGCGCGAGGCCATCAAGGGCGAGCCCTGGCCCCTGACACCCACGCCGGTGTGCCTGGAGGCCGCCGACAAGACCTACGGCCTGGGCACCGCGGACATGGACCTCATCGACGTGGAGCTGGTGGGTTGGGAGGACGGGGCGCTGGTCTGAGGGCCCACTCGACCGTCAGTGGTCGATGATCCCCTGCGTCCGCGGCCGCAGCCCGTGCCGATCCAGCGCTTCGTGCACGAACGGCTCCATCGCCCGCTTGGGCCCACGCCCCCCGCGGCGGTAGTAACGATCGACGATCTCCGGATCCACGCCCTCGAGCAGACCGAGCATCCGCCGGCGGGCGTCCGGCCGCAGGTTGAACCACGCCACGTAGACCTCCTCGGTGCCCGCGTCGCGGATCGAGGCGAACAAGCGGTCGATGTCCTCGGGGCGCGTCTCGATGTGGGGGAAGATCGGGCCGGCGAACACATAGGTGCGCACGCCGGCGTCGCCGAGCCGTCGCAGGGCGTCCAGCCGGGCGTCGAGGGGCGGCGAGCGCGGTTCGAGGTGGGCGGCGAGGTCGTCGTACAGCGGCGCCATCGAGAGGCCCACGTCGGCTCGCAGCCGGGTCAGCAGATCCAGGTCCCGCAGCACCAGCGGGGAGCGCGTCATCACCTGGACGGTCCCCTGGTGGCCGGAGTCCACCAGCGCCTGTAGCGCGGCTCGGGTGAGGCGATGGTGGGCCTCGGCGGGCTGGTAGGGGTCGGTGACCGAGGAGAGGAACAGATCGGCGGACCGGCGTCTGCCGGACCGCAGCTCACGGCGAAGGACCTCGGGCAGGTTGACCTTGGCGTGGACGAACCGTCCCCAGTCCTCGGCGGGGCGATCCGCGAACCGGCACATGAACACCGCGTAGCAGTACGAGCAGCCGAAGCCGCAGCCCGTGTAGGGGTTGATGGCGAACTCGGCGCCCGGGATGCGGGACCGGGCGAGGATGGACCGGGCCTGGACCGGCTCGACTCGACAGCCCCCGAGATCGAGGCTGGCCGCGGTCGGTGGCGGAGGCAGCGGCAGCGCGCACTGGTTGGAGGTCACGGGTCCTCCTTGTCGATGTACGGGGGCTCCACGTACTCGTAGTCGTCCCACTCGCCGTCCGGTGGCGCGTCGTCCCACTCCCCGAGGCGCGTCTGGAGCTGCTGCAGCCACTGCCGGTCCGTGGCGATGGACTGCATGGGCCGGTCGAAGTTCATGGCCGGCAGCGCAAGGCCGCGCTCCTCGCACCACCTCAGCTGGCGCGCGACGAATGCCTCGCGCTCTGCGAGCAGCTCGATCCCTTCGTCCACGAGCGCGCGCGATTCGTCGAGGTCGAGGAACGGCAGCGCGAGGACACCCAGGTCCACCTCGTTGCGCGGGTGGCGGGGCGCGGCGAGGAAGACCCGGGCCGCGTCGCGCATGGCGTCCCGCCCGGCGTCGGTGATCGCGAAGACCTTTCGCGGCGGGCCGCCGCCCTGGCGCAGAGCGCCGCGCACGTATCCCTGTCCTTCCAGGCGCTTCAGCGCGGCGTAGACCGACGACCGCTGGATGTCGGTCCAGAAGCGCAGGCCGCGTTCGTGGACGCGCCGCTGCAGCTCGTACCCGTGGGCTTCCCCCTCGGCCAGCAACGTCAGAACCAGATACGCTGTCACCGGCATCGGATCGTGGCGTTCCATCGGGACTCCTTGTAATTCGTCCAGGCCTGGACTAGTCTACCGATGGACTAGCTGATGTCAAGCCGGCTCCTGCGCGCCGGCGAGGGGAGATCGAGACCATGGGAGACCTCTACGAAGAGGGCATCGAGTCGGCGTCCAAGGTGTACGCCATCGTCGAGAACCTGATCATCGCGGTCACCATCGCGGTGGGCTTCGTGGGCATGATGCCGCTGCTGAACTTCGGCGGGGTGCCCGTCCTGTCCATCCTCTACGCGGGGTTCCTGGTGACGTCGCTGGGGTTCGTGTTGCGCAAGCACCTGTGCACCCACTGCCACTACCACGGCAAGTGGTGCCACTGCGGCTGGGGTGTGCTGTCGTCGAAGCTGGGCTACGCCCAGGGATCGGGGAACAAGGCGCTGGGCACGAAGCTGGCCGGGGCCACGTGGGGCACGCTGATGATGGTGCCCATCGTGGCGATGATCGTGGGGTTCGTGCTGAACGGGATCAGCGTGTTCAGCGGCGCGGTGTTCGGCGTGTTCGTGGTGCTGGTGGTGATCAACTTCGTGTCCCACGTCAAGGACTGCAAGGAGTGCAAGATGCGGTTCGTGTGCGGGATGAGCGCGGCGAAGAAGGCGTAGGCGACCGTGCTGGACGACGTGGTCATCCGGGAGGCGCGGCCCGCGGACGCGGCGCAGATCCTCGAGTACGTGAACGCGTGCTGCGCCGAGTCGCCGTTCCTGTCGTTCGGAGCCGGGGAGTTCGAGCTGACCGTCGAGCAGGAGGAGGCGTTCCTGGGGGAGGTCGCCGGGCGGGACAACGCGCTGTTCCTGGTGGCGATCATCGACGGTGAGCTGGTGGGAAACGCGGTCTTCCAGGGGGGGCAGCGGTCGCGCATCCGGCACGCCGGCGAGCTGAGCATGCTGGTGCGTCGCGCGCACTGGGGCCGCGGGATCGGGGCACAGCTGCTCGACGCGCTCGTGGAGTGGGCGCGGGCGTCGGCGGTGGTGACCAAGGTGGATCTGCGCGTGCGCGAGGACAACGACCGCGCGATCCAGCTGTACCGAAGCCGCGGGTTCGTCGAGGAGGGGCGGATCGCCGACCAGGTGGTCGTCGAGGGGCAATCCCACGCCTACCTGTGGATGGGGCTGTCTACCCGCTGAGGCCTCACCGCTTCCCGAACCGCAGCCCGAACGTGAACCCGATCCCCACGGTGTTCGCCGGATCGAGGGGGTCCAGCGTCGCTCCGATGTCGATGAACGCCCTGGACATGTCGATGCGCAGGCCGCCGCCGATCAGGGGGTAGGGGGTCTCGGTCCAATCGGTCTGTTCGGTCTCGAGGTACCCGCAGGGGCCCAGCGACGGATTGCAGTCGGGATCGGTGAACTGCACGGTGGTGGTGCGCTGGCCCTGCCGGGCGAAGCCGGCGCCCACGGCGAAGTAGGGCTGGAGGCGCAGCTTGATCGGCATCTTCTTGGCCGGCGCCACGGTGAACGACGGCCCGATGAAGAACGAGGTCTCCAGGTGGCGGCCCGGGCGGCCCGCGTCGTTCTCCTCGTCCGACATCATCCAGCCGTACTGGAGCCGCGCGCCGAGCACCAGGCGGTGGTCGAGGATCATCCCGATCTCGCCGCCGAGACCCATGAAGGCGTCGCGGTCCTCGTCCAGGCCAGGGAAGACGTTGCCGCCAGCCCGGATCGCCAGGAACGGGCTGACGTGGGGCAGTGCGCGCGTGGGTCGAGGCTCCTCCTCGCCGAGCATCTCCTGGACCACGTCCACCTTCCGGGCCAGGCCGAACATCCCCGCGCGCTCCACCACGATGCCCACCACGCGGCCGTCCTCGTCGAACATGGGACCCCCGGAGTTGCCCGGGTGCAGCATCACCGTCGTCTGGATCTGCTGCTCGCCCACCACCGAGACCATGCCGGCGGTGAACGACCACTCCAGCAGGCCCTCGTGGCGGTCCTTCAGCTTCTCTCCCCCGAGGAGGGGGTGGCCCATGGCGAACAGGGTGTCGCCCACCTCGGGGACCGCGCCCGACAGCTCCAGCGTCTCGACGGTGAGGGGCTCTTCGAGCTGCAGCAGTGCCGCGTCGGCCTTGCGGTCCCGGTCCAGGACGGTGGCCCGGACCTCGGTGCCGTCGGCGGCCTCGATCCAGATGACCTCGGCGCCGTCCACCACGTGCCAGGCCGTGACCACGATCGAGCCGTCCTCGACGGCAAAGCCGCTGCCGTAGCCTCCGTCGGCGGCGATGCGGACGACGGCCGGTCGCACCCGGTCGGCCAGCGCCTTGAGCTCGTCGGTGACGGAACCGGAGGTCTCGTCCTGGGGGACGGCGAGGGCCGGGACGCACAGCGCCATGGCCGCGATCGCGGCGAGGGGAGACAGGAGTTTGCGCATGTTTTCCACCCTCCGCATGCCCGGTGCCTTCAGACGCCGGTGGCGGCCGGGGTATTCCCGCGGGGATCGAAACGACCCGGTGGGCGCCTACTCGCAGGCCGGGAGGTCGCTCTCGGCGCAGGGGGGGAGGGGGGCTCCGAGGGCCAGGGCGGTGGCCCACTCGACGGCAAAGGAGGCCTGCCGGGTGGTGACGTCCATGTGCTCGGCGCCCGCGTCGGTGCAGGCCTGGACCTGGGCGCCGTCGTCCACGGCGGACTCGACGATGCACGCGACGTCGGCCGGTGTGGAGCGTTCGTCGAGCATGCCGGCGACGAAGAGGATGGGGCCGCTGGCCGGGTCGAGGGGGACGATGTTGGCCTCGGCCCGTTCGACGTACCCCTGGCCGGGGGGGGCACAGGACGCGCTGCCCTCGGTGCACGCCGCGACGGTCTCGATGAAGGCCTCGTCCAGGGCGTTGCCGAACGTCGTGGTCAGCAAGGGCATCTGGACGCTCAGGGAGAGCACGCACTGGTTCTCCACCAGGTCGGCGAGGTCGGCGGCGATGGAGGCGTCGAAGTAGTCCACCTCGTGGCCCGGGCCCACGTGGTTGGCGGCGTCGGCGTACATCTGCAGGCCCACCGGCAGCGCGGTGGCGACGGACCACAGGACCAGGTTGGGGAAGTGGGAGACCCAGTAGATGCTGTCGGTGTCGGTGGGCCAGCCCGGGGCGAAGGACACGATCCCCAGGAGGTCGCCGTCGCCGTAGTCGTCGGCGAATGCGTGCATGGACAGGGACGCACCGCCACCCTGGCTGTGGCCCACGCCGAGGGTGCCCGGCGCCAGGGACTGGGGCGTGACGATGTTGCGCACGGCGCGGGCCGCGTCGAGGGACGAGTGGGCGGTGTCGGCGTTGTCCCCGTATCCCTGGATGCCGTCGGTGCCCAGCCCGGCGTAGTCCGGGGCGATCACGACGAAGCCGCTGCCGGCGAACGCCAGGGTCATCTCCGCGGAGATGGTGGGGTACTTCGACGGAGCACAGTGATCGGCCAGGCCCACGGTGCCGTGGTTGACCACCACCACCGGCAGGGGCTCGCCACCGGCCAGGGTGTCGGGCAGGTAGAGGCGGGCCGAGCTGATCCCCTCCACCCCCTCCCAGCGCGTGGTCCGGAAGGCGATGCGGTACACCGTGGCGCCTGCGATGGGCTCCACGTCCTCCACCCCCACGCCCACGAGCTCGTCGCGCAGCATGGACACGGACAGCACCTCGTCGAGGGAGCAGCGGACCACGTCGCCCAGCACGGTCTCGTCCCACGGAGGCAGGCCCTGGGGCGTGACGTACACGTCGTCGATGGTGGCGGAGCACGCGATGGTCAGCTCCGGTGGCGTGGGCGTCGCGGTGGTGTCGTCGTCGTCGTCGCTCGAGGAGTCGTCGTCGTCTCCTGTCGCGTCGTCGTCGTCGTCTCCTGTCGCGTCGTCGTCGTCGTCGTCGGTCGTGGCGGAGTCGTCGTCGGACGGCGACCCGTCGTCGTCATCGGCTGCTGTGGAGCAGCCGAGGAACGCCCACATCAGGGCGAGACCGAGCCAGCAGAATCGGAGCATGGGGACCCCCTCGGGATGGTGGGAGTCTATCCCAGAACCGATCCGCCGCGAGAACGGCTAGTATGGCCGCCGTCGAACGCGAGGAGTTGACCGCCATGCCCGAACCACGACCCGGAAGACTGGTCACCGCCCTGGGCTGCGACCGGCGCGTGCGCGTCCTGGTGGCCGTGATCGACGGCCCCGCCCGCGAGATGTGCCGGCGTCACGAGCTCGAGGGCGCGGCCGCGGTGCTCGCGAGCGAGGGGCTGGTGGCCGCGACGCTGCTGTCGAGCCAGCTCAAGGGCCGCGAGCAGCTCAGCTTCAACGTCCACGGCGAACGACCTCCGTTCCAGTTCGTGGCCGACGTGCGGGACGGGATCGCAGTCCGGGCGCGGCTCGACGCCACCGGAGAACTCCCGGCGGGGGAGGAATCGCGCTTCGACGGTCTGATGGCCATGCACAAGTTCCTCGGCGAAAAGGAGCTGTACAAGGGGATGGCCGAGGTGCAGGACGGCACCGTCGTCGATGGCCTGCAGGGATTCCTCGACCGGTCCATCCAGGTGGACGCCGTGGTGCGGCTGCGGGCCGCGCTGGATGACGACGGGGAGGTCGCCGTGGCCAGCGGGATGCTCGTCGAGCGGCTGCCGGACATGGAGGACGACGAGTTCACCAGCCTCGTCGAACAACCCCTGCGCGACGACCTCGAGACGGTCCTGACCGTGTTCGCCTTCGGCCAGCTGGCCGGCGCTCCGGTGGAGGTGCTCGACAGCCAGAAGGTGACGTTCTCGTGCCACTGCTCCGCCGAGCGGGTGCACAGTATGCTGCGCGCGCTGGGCCGCGACGAGCTCGAGGCGATCCTGGCCGAGCAGGATCAGGCGGAGATCATCTGCCACTTCTGCAACGAGCAGTACGTGGTCGGCGAGGAGGGACTCCGGGAGCTGATCGACGCGATGGGGGATTGATCAGATCTGTGCCCGCAGGAACTCGGTGACCGCGGCGTCGGGGTGGGCGTCGAGGCGATCCCAGTGGATCGACTCGGGCCGGCCGCCGCGCCGCTCCATGTGGTTCATCATCGCCGGGTGGGCCGCGACCATCCCCGGCCGGAAGCCCGGGAGCGCCGTCATCCCGGAGTGCTGCTCGCGCGTGCCCACCGCGGACATGAAGAGCTTGTGGATGGGTGAGCGCATGTCCGCCACGGTGTGGTCCAGGGACTTCGCGCTGGGGCGCGTCTCGTGGAAGCGGTTGTACAGCAACCACGCGTAGGCCAGCTGCTCGTGGGCCAGCAGGTCCGTCGAGGCCATCACCAGGCCGTAGTCGGGCCTCGCCACGTGGCCGATGTCCGGACCGATGGTGCTGAGGACCTCGGTCCCGGTGGACACCACGAGGCGGAGCTTGTCCGCGATCTCGGGGACGTCGTTGACCTCCTGGTACATGGCCGCGAAGTCGCCCCCGCCGCGGTGGAACGCGAACCGGCTGTCACACCGCAAGAAGCCCACCGCGATCTTGAAGCCCAGCGTCGCGTCGGCCATGGCGTGGGACGACACCCGCGCCAGGTAGACGATGTGGTCCACCTGATCCAGGTACGTGGGGATCCACAGGGGCTCCGGCCAGTGGTGGGCGCCGCGCGGTGTGGTGGGTCGGAACGCGTCGTACCCGAGCTCCTCGAAGAACATCGGCATCGCGCCCAGGGCGTCGATGGACGCCAGGATGCCCGCGCGCTCGCAGCACTCGCGTGACGATCCGCGGTGCTTCGTCTCGGACTGGTACACGTGCTCCATGCCGCTCTGGTCGCCCACGAAGATCGCGCCGGCGCCCTTGCTCTGGAGCAGGCGGATCATCGCGCCCACCAGCCACGGATCGGTGGTGGCCGGGTAGGGGCGGTCCGAGTTGAGCGAGATCTTCAGGAACACCCGATCCCCGCGGGACAGCCACCCGAAGTCCGTGGCCGATTCCACCACCTTGGTGAAGCGGTCGTACGACTGGTCGCGCGCGGCGTGGGGTGTCCAGTAGCTCGACACGTGGGGCTGGTACCCGGCGATGGCGGACAGGGAGTCCGGCGATGCCGTGGTGCTGACGGTCCTGGCGGTGTGGGCGCAGCCAGGGACGAGCGCGGCCCCTGCGAGGGTGGCGCCGAGCTTGAGCACGGTCCGGCGATCGGTGGAGTAGGTCATGGGGCTCCCTGGGTTGGGAGCATTCTAGGGAGGTGGAAAGCGGAAGGGGAGGTGGAAGTGGCTAGCGAACCTCGGTCACCACACCGGCGCCCACGGTCTTGCCACCCTCCCGGATGGCCACCCGGGTCCCGGCCTCCATGGCCGCGGGCCGCTCGAGGACCAGCTCCACCGTGGCGCGGTCACCGGGATGGACCATCCCGCCGCCGGGCACGGTGACGGTGCAGGTCACATCGGTCGTCCCGATGAAGACCTGCGGCCGGTACCCGGACCCGAACGGCGTCGTCCGGCCCCCCTCGTCCGCGGCGAGCACGAAGATCTCGACGCGAGCGAATGCGTGGGGACCGATGGAACCGGGCGCAGCGACGAGCTGCCCGCGCCGGACCTCGTTGCGATGCACCCCGCGCAGCAGCAACCCCACGTTCATCCCGGCGAACGCCTCGGGGATGTCCTCGCGGTACTGCTGGGTCCCGGTGACGACCACGGGATCGCGCTCCTCGCCGGGCCGGAACAGTCCGACGATCTCCACCTTGTCACCCACGCGGGTGCGACCGCGCTCCACGCGGCCGGACACGACGGTGCCGCGGCCCTTGATGTGGAACACGTCCTCGATGGGCATGGCGAACGGGCTGTCGTTGTCGCGGCTGGGCGCGGGGATCGCGTCCAGGGCGGCGACCAGCTCGCGAATGCACGCCACCTCGGGGTGGTCGAACTCGCCGGCCTCGATACGCTGCAGGGCCTGGCGCGCGGAGCCCCAGACGAACGCGGCGTCCTCGAAACCGCGGCTGGCCAGGTGTCCGGAGACCTCCAGCTCCACCAGCTCGCGCAGCTCCTCGGCGTCGGCGGTCGAACCCGCCTCGGCGAGCAGCTTGTCCATCTTGTTGCCGAACACGACGATGTGCCCGACGCCCACCTGCTCGGCGAGCAGCACGTGCTCCAGGGTCTGGATCCTGGGCCCCTCGCTGGCGTCCACCA
>CAYRNR010000252.1:0-1161 GCA_964425605.1 uncultured Rickettsiales bacterium
GGTCCGAGTACAGGGAGCCGGGGTAACCCAGGTTGGAGGGCACCTGCTCCATGGCGACGCTGATCTCCTTGAGGGCGTCGGCGAACGCCGTGAGGTCGGTCAGCAGCACCAGGACGCGCTTGCCCTCGATGGCGAACTGCTCGGCCACGGCCAGCGACATGTCCGGCACCAGCAGCCGCTCCACGACGGGGTCGGCGGCGGTGTGCACGAACATGAGCGTGCGGTCCATCACGCCGCCGTTCTCGAACGTCTCCTTGAAGAAGATGTACTCGTCGAACTTCAGCCCGATGCCACCGAGGATGATGATGTCGGCGTCCGCCTGCAGGCCGATGCGGGCCAGCAGCTCGTTGTAGGGCTCGCCCGCCTCGGAGAAGATCGGGAGCTTCTGGCTCTCGACCAGCGGGTTGAACACGTCGACCATCGGGACGCGGGTCTCGATGAAGTTCAGCGGGATGATGCGCTTGACGGGGTTGACCGAGGGGCCGCCGATGTCGATGGCCGGAGCGTTCTCCAGGGCGGGCTTGCCGTCCATGGGGACGCCGGACCCCGAGAAGATCCGTCCGAGCAGCTGGTCGGTGTACTTCACCTGCATCGGGTGGCTGAGGAACCGGACCGTGGCCTCGGTGCTCAGCCCCTTGGTGCCGGCGAAGACCTGCAACGACACCTTGGAGCGGTCGATGCGGATGACCTGCGCCAGGGTGGTCTCGCCGTTGGGATTCGTCAGCTGCGCCAGCTCGCCGAAGGACACGCCCTCGGCATGGACCTCGGCGATGTCGCCGATGATGTTGGTGATCCCGGTATACGTCTTGATCATGCCTGGCCCCCAGACCCGATCATCTCGTTGATCTGCTTTTCGTAGTTGGCGTAGTCGGCGCCGTCGTCCGCGCAGTAGTTCTTCTGGTAGAAGGCGTCCTGCAGCGTCGCGAAGAATTGCCGCGCCTCGGGCTTCTCCTCGAACGCGAAGGTCGTGGACAGGGCTTTCCACATCAGCTTCATGTCGCGGACCTGACGATCCATGGTCGAGGAGGCGTCCACCTTGTCGAAGGCGTTCTGCTGCAGGTAGGCCGCGTCGAACATCTCGCCCTTGAGGTAGGCCACGAGATCTTCGATGGAGATACCTTCCTCACCGACCACCGTCATCATCCGGCCGATGTCGGAGGA
>CAYRNR010000252.1:1261-8829 GCA_964425605.1 uncultured Rickettsiales bacterium
CCGGTGTCGTTGCCGTCCTCCTCCTTGTTGTGGAGGCGGACCAGCCCGGCGCGCTCGTACAGGTTGGCCACGCGGGACTCCAGGTAGGCCGGGAAGGCCTCCTCACCGGGAATCTCCTCGAGGCGGCCGGACATCTCGCGAAGGGCCTGGGCCCAGCGGGAGGTGGAGTCGGCCAGCACGAGCACGTCGCGCCCCATCTGCCGGTAGTACTCGCCCAGGGTGATGCCTGTATAGATGGACGCCTCGCGGGCGGCCACCGGCATGGACGAGGTGTTGCAGATGATGATGGTGCGATCCATCAGCGAGCCGCCCGTCTTCGGGTCCTCGAGCTCGGGGAACTCGCAGATGAGCTCCACGACCTCACCGGCGCGCTCGCCGCAGGCCACCACGATGACGATGTCCACCGCGGCGAACTGGCTCAGGAGGTGCTGGAGCACCGTCTTGCCCGCGCCGAAGGGACCGGGGATGCACGCCGTGCCGCCGCGAGCGACGGGGAACATCGTGTCGATGATCCGGCTGCCCGTGACCAGCAGCTCCCGGGGGTAGACCCGCTCGGGGAAGGCCTTGATCGCCTTCTTGACCGGCCAGTTCTGGGTCATGGTGCACTCGACGCGCTGCCCGCGGTCGTTGGTGAGTACGGCGATGGTCTCGTTGACCTTGTACTCGCCCTTGGGCTTGACCTCTTCGACCGTGGCCACGCCGAGCATGTCCATGGGGGCCATGATCTGGTGCTTGTAGTGCAGCTCCTGCACCCAGCCCAACCACGCACCCGCCTTGACCTTCTCGCCCACTCGCGCGGTGGGATTGAACTCCCACTTGCGGTCCTGGTCGATGGCCGGGACGTACTGGCCGCGCTGCAGGAAGAAGTCCTGGCGGTTGTCCAGCAGCGTCAGCGGGTTCTGCAGGCCGTCGTAGATCATCCCCAGCATGCCGGGGGCGAGGGCCAGCGAGAGCAGCTCGCCGGTGAAGTCCACCTCCATGCCGACGACGATCCCCGTGGTGTCCTCGAACACCTGGAGGTTGGCGGTGTCGCCCGTGATACGGATGACCTCTGCCTTGAGGCGGTCCTCGCCACACTGGACGTAGGCCACCTCGTTCTGGACCGTCTTTCCGGCGGTCAGCTCGACGGTCACCATATTGCCGTTGATACCAACGACAACACCCTTCGTGCCGTTGTGGTCGCTCAAGCGAACACCTCCAACATCTTCGTGACGTCGGCGCTCTTGCCGACGTCCCAGCGATCAAGGATCAAGGTCGCTGCCACGTAGGACAGGACCGCATCGGTGGAAAACGGGTCGATACCCGCGATGGAATCGATCTTGGCCAGGCGGGCCGTGTCGAGCAGACGCTCGCGCTCCATGGGGTTGGCGGCCTCGCTCAGCGTCGAGAGCAGCGCCCCGTGGTTCTCGCCCTCGCCCGCGGCGACCCCGGACACCCTCAGGTCGGCCTTCTCCCCCAGCGCCTCGGCGCGCTGCCGGGTGATGGCGTCGCGCAGCGTAACCTCGTACACCGACCACTCCGCGAGGAACGCGCTACCGCTGCGGTCCGCCTCCTCGTAGAGCTGGGTGAAGTAGTCGCGCCACAGGGCGTCGAAGGGGTAGTCGTCCGCGATGGAGCCCGAGTCGTGGGCCTCGAGGAACTCGGCCAGGTACTCCGGGAGTTCCTGTCGTTCCTCGAGCTGCTCGCGCGTGATCGGTGCACGCTCGTCGAACGTGTCGTGCCCCAGCAGGAGCGCCTCGACGTTGCGACAGTCCAGGAAGCCCAGCAGCGCGTACACCAGCTCGAGGTCCTTGCCGGCCACGTCCTCGCCCAGGACCTCGACGAGATCCGCCAGCGACAGCGGTGGTGCATCCGGCGCCTCGGGCAGCGCGGGAACCATGGACAGGAGACGGTAGTACTTCATGCTCTCACTCCGCCGAAACCTGGTCCGGCGCGGCACCGTCATCGACGGCGGCGCGGTCCGGAAACGCTCGCTACTCCGCGTAGAAGTACTTGCGGAAGCGCGGCGCCAGGAACTTCAGGAAGATCTCCCTGAAGCCCTCTTCGGTGAAGTCGAAGACGTACCCGCTGCCTTCGGGCGAAACCTTGAACCCGAAGTCGAAGCCGTCCGCGAAGGTGACCTTCACGCCCGTGACGGCGCCCTTCTTCAGGGCGGCCACGAACGACGCGTCCAGCTTGGACTGCTGGTCGACGGGCAGGATCACCTCGAGGTCGCCCTTGCCGCCGCCGGCCGCAGCAAAGCCGCGCGCCGTCTCGAGGATGACCTGCGTCAGGATCGCGGGGTCGTCCAGGACGGAGCGGGTGCCCGCGTCGACGGTGGGAACCAAGAAGGAGCTCTCGACGGCCTGACGGAATGCCTCCAGACCCACGGCAGAAGCCTGCTTCAGCTCGGCTGCGAGCTGCGCGCGCATCGACTCGGCCTCGGCACGGGCGTCGTCCAGAATCTTCTGGGCCTGTGCGTTGGCGTCAGCGACGATCTTCGCGGCTTCTTCCTTGGACTGGGTGACGATCCCGGCGCCCTCTTCCTCGCCGGCCCGTAGGCCTCGGCTCTTGAGCTCCGCGATGACCTGCTGGAGAGCTTGATCGCTCATCAGTTGCCTCCGGAGAGCGCCCCATTCAGTGGAGCGCTGAAGCGGTCCTCGGATGTAGGATTGGCCATCTAGCACGGATAATGCGGCGGTTCAAGGCGAGGCGCCGGGATTCGAAAAAGTGAGGCTGATTCATGAAATCCTACACCAAAGAACTGTACTTCGAGGTCCCCCGGCGCATGGACTTCGTCCACATCACCTACGACGTGCAGGAGGCCGTCGACGAGAGCGGAATCCAGGAGGGGCTGTGCCTGGTCAACGCCATGCACATCACCGCCTCGGTCTTCATCAACGACGACGAGCCAGGCCTGCATCAGGACTACAAGGAGTGGCTCGAGGGGCTGGCGCCCCAGGATCCCTCGCGCTACCGGCACAATCGCACGGGCGAGGACAACGGCGACGCCCACCACAAGCGGCAGATCATGGGCCGGAGCGTGACCGTGGCGGTCACCGGCGGGCAGCTCCACTTCGGGACGTGGGAGCGGATCTTCTACGGGGAGTTCGACGGCAGGCGGCGCAAGCGCGTGCTGGTGAAGATCATCGGCGAGTAGGGATCACGACTCCAGGGAGCGTAGGACCTCTGCCAGGTCGGAGTCGTCCAGGGCGATGAGGTCGAACAACGGGTCGGTGGTGGGCATGGAGACATCCAGCAGCTCCATGTCGGCAGCGGCGAGCCCGTCCACGAGCCACGCGAGGCTGGCCGCCTCCAACGAGATGTCGCTGCCGACGACGTCGGCGCCGGCAACGTCCGACAGGTCGAGGGGCTCGGCGGAGATGCCCAGCTCGGCGGCCACGGCCAGGGCGTGCTGACGATCGGGGAGTGACTCCACGGGCCCCGGCGACGACGCCTCGGTCAGGGCCCCGTCGGACGAGGGCTCCACCACGGGACTACGTTCGGACCACACCCCCAGCCCCACGGCGAACACCACGGCCACCGCCAGCGCCCAGGCGAGCCGTCTCAGGGTGGGGTTCGCTGCGGCGGGCTCGGGCGGCTCCGGTACGGGCCGAAGCTCGATCACGTTGTCGCGAGGGCCGCGCCCCCGTTCGTCGCCGGCCAGGTTCCGCATGACCCCATCGGTGAGGTCGTCCCAGAACTCCCCGTCGGGCTCTTCGAGGGGCTGCGCTAGCAGCTCGCCCACGACGTCGCGGGTCTCGGCGGCCAGGGCCCGGCAGGTCGGACAGCCGGCCACGTGTTCGTCCAGGGTAGGCAATGTCCAGCCGTCCAGCAGTTCCTCCTGGTCGTCGGTTCCCCTCGGAAGCCCGGCGCCGTACAGCACGAGCACGTCGGCCGAGGGGCAGCCGTCCGTGGCGCCGCGGCCGCCGGCGATCAGCACGGGCTGGAAGCCGTTGACGGTGCTCATCGGACCGCCCCGGTCGCGGCCACGGCCTTCTTGAGGTTGCGCACCGCGTGGCAGAAGGAGACCTTGGCGTTGTTGGCCGTGATGGACTCCACCTCGGCGATCTCGGCGAAGGTCAGGTCGTGGTAGATGCGCAGGACCACCACGGCGCGCTGCCGGGGTGGGAGCGTCCCCACCGCGTCGCGCAGCTGCTCGCGCTTCTCCCCCAGCTCCAGTCGATCCAGGGTGCTGGGTTTGCGATCCAACACGTCCCTCTCCCTCGGCTTCGAGCCGCTCGAGTCCTCTTCCTGCGCCAGCGGCACCTCGCGCCGGCGCCCCTGGTCGCGGTAGTAGTTGCGCGACAGGTTCGTGGCGATGCGGAACAGCCACGTGCGGAAGCTGGACCGCCCCTCGAACCCCGGCAGGCTCCGGTACGCCCTGACGAACGTCAGCTGACACTGGTCGCGGGCGTCCTCGTCGCTGCGGCAGGCGCGCCGGAAGAAGCGGTAGATCTCGGGCTGATGCTTGCGCACCAGCGCCTCGAACGCCTCACGATCGCCCGACGCCGCGCGTCGGACCGTGTCTTCCAGCTCCTGTGTCGCCGCTCGTGTCATCGGTTCCTGCGCTTCCGTTCCCCTGGCGTACCTTGGGAATGGACCCCGCGCAGGCGCGAGGGTTAACCGCTGCTTTCTGTTCCTCGCACCCTTGAGACGTCGGGGGTCCCGATGGGATTCAATATATCGAACCGATCACAGGGCTGGAAAACCTCTCCGGCCTCTGATACCTACCGCCACACTGCCCCGCAGCAGGAGGCACCATGCTGGACCTGAAGGCCGTCACCGAGCACCCCGACGTCGTCCGAGCCTCGTTGAGCAAGCGGGGATCCTCCCTGACCATCGACGCCGTCCTGGAGCTGGACCAGCGCCGCAAGGACCTGCTGTACGAGGTCGAGGCCCTACGCGCCAAGGTCAACTCCGTGGGTCCACAGATCGGTGCGCTGATGCGCGAGGGTCGCAAGGACGAGGCCATGGCCCTGCGGACCGAGGCGGGCCAGGCCAGCGGTCGGATCAAGGGCATCGATCCGGAGCTCAAGGAGGTCAACGAGGCCATCGAGACCCACCTCCTGAGTCTCCCCAACCTCCTCGACGAACGCGTCCCGGAGGGGCTCGAGGAGAGCGATGCCCGGGTCGAGCGCATCGTCGGCGAGCCCCCGGACTTCGACTTCCCCGTCCGTGACCACGGCCGCATCGGCGTGGACCTGGGCATCCTCGACCTCGAACGCGCCGCCAAGATCGCCGGCGCCCGCTTCGCCGTGCTCATGGGCCACGGCGCCGCCCTCGTGCGCGCGCTCAAAGACTTCATGATCGAGCTGCACGTGGTCGAGCACGGGTACACCGAGGTCCTGCCGCCGTTCCTGTGCAACACCGACTCCTTCGTCGGCACGGGCCAGCTCCCGAAGTTCGCCGAGGACCTCTTCCGCATCCAGGATCCGGACCGTTTCTGGCTGATCCCCACCGCGGAGGTGCCCGTCACCAACCTCCACCGCGACGAGATCCTCGCGGCGGACGAGGTGGAGAAGGCCTACGTCGCGTACACCCCCTGCTTCCGGTCCGAGGCTGGCGCCGCGGGCAAGGACACCCGCGGGATCATGCGACAGCACCAGTTCGACAAGGTCGAGCTCGTGCGCATCACCGCCCCCGAGAACGGGCCCGCGGTCCTCGAGGAGCTCACCGGCCACGCCGAGAAGGTGCTGCAGCTGCTCGACATCCCCTACCGCGTCGTCACCCTCGCCGCCGGCGACACCAGCTTCGCGTCGTCCATCACCCACGACATCGAGGTCTGGCTCCCCAGCGAGGGCGAGGCCGGCGGGTATCGCGAGATCAGCTCGTGCTCACTGTTCAAGGACTTCCAGGCGCGCCGGATGAATCTGCGCTACCGCCCGGAGCCCAAGGCAAAGCCCCGCTTCCCCCACACCCTCAACGGCAGCGGGCTGGCCATCGGCCGCACCATCGTCGCCATCCTCGAGAACAACCAGCGCGAGGACGGCTCCGTCGTGATCCCCGAGCCTTTGCGCGACCGCCTGCGCTGTGATGTCATCGTCCCCTAGCTCGCGAGGAGGCCCGATGACCCGCTCGAGGATGATGAAGAACGACGATCCGACCGGCGACGACACCACGTCCCCCCGCACCACCATCGTCGGCGGCCAGCCCAGCAAGACCACCTTCCCTGCCCCCCCCATCCCCACCGGCATCCAGACCCTGGTCCGCCTCGCCAGCGTGGACGCCGCATTCCTCGACGAGCTCGTCAGCCGCCGCAGCAAGATGGGCGAGGTCACCGGCGTCGATCTGACCGCCTCCGAGCGCGCCATCCTCGACGCCATCCCCGCCGACCATCTCCGGGACATGGCCAGCAAGATGCCGCCCCCTCCCCCGGACCGGCGCGACTTCCTCCGCCAGTCCGCCGCCTCCGCCGTCGTCCTCCTCGGCGGCGCAGCCATGGCCGACACCCTCACCGGCTGCTGCGACGCCCTCGAGCGCATCGACGTCAACCCCATGGCCACCGGCGGCGGCGCTGCCCCCGATTGGCCCGACGAGCCCACGCCACCCCTCGGCGACGACGACGACTCGGCCCAGCCGACGGAACCCCCGACCGAGCCTCCTCCCACCGATCCCCCTCCCCCGGTCACCCGCGGCGCCAAGGCGGACATGCCGCCGAGGAAGCCCAAAGGCTGAGGGGCCGCGGCGGAGTTCGCTGTGGACATGCCCACAGCGAATCCCCTCTCCTTTCCGGACCAGTTCCGTTCGCCTGGCGGACAACTCCCTTCCTCGCATCTCCTCCGGGACCGCCACGATTCGGTTGTCTGATCCGGAGTTCGCCATGGACATGGCGGCCACAGCGACGACGACGAGTACACATGAGGAAGAAGGAGGAGGCTGGGGAAGGGGGAGCGCTTGCCAGGTTCGACGGACGAAACTCGCGGTCTGGCGGGCCAGAAGCCGAGTTGTGTACGCCTGACGGACGAAACTCGCGGTCTGACCGGCCAGAAGCCGAGTTGTGTACGTCAGACGGACGGAACTCGCGGTCTGGCGGCCCAGAAGCCGAGTTGTGTACGTCAGACGGACGGAACTCGCGGTCTGGCGGCCCAGAAGCCGAGTTGTGTACGTCTCAGGGCATCCTCCCCTACCTTCCTCCCCTTCCCCGGCTTCCTTTCCTTGTCCCCTCCCCATCCCTTCATTCGTATTCGTCGTCGTCGCTGTGGGAATGTGGTCGGCGCGATCAGAGCGTCGTGCAACGACGCGCGCGCCGTCCAAGGGCTTCGTGGACCTTGTGGGCGGGCCATGGAGTGAACAAGGGGTGGCGGCAGCTCTCGGACACCCGAACCACCCCGCTCTCCATCCCCACCCAGCCCGTCCACAAGATCCACACGCCCGGCATTTCCACAGCGAATCCCCTCTCCTTTCCGGACCAGTTCCGTTCGCCTAACGGACAACTCCCTTCCTCGCATCTCCTCCGGGACCGCCATGATTCGGTTGTCTGATCCGGAGTTCGCCATGGACATGGCGGCCTGATGGATTCTGTGGACGGGCGGGGCCCGCCCACAGAAACCACAGGCCTTGGACAACCCCCTCGCTGCGCTCGGTGG
>CAYRNR010000253.1:0-8753 GCA_964425605.1 uncultured Rickettsiales bacterium
AGCAGGCCCTCGAGCTGGGTCTTCTCGTCCGCGAGCTCCCGCCGCATGCGGTCCTCCTCGCGGTACGTCTCCGCCTCTCGCACCATCTCGTTGACCTCGCGCTCGCTGAGACCGGAGGCGCCCTCGACCATCACCTGCTGCTTGCGGCCGGTGCCCATGTCCTTGGCCGAGACGTTGACGATGCCGTTGGCGTCGATGTCGAAGACCACCTCGATCTTGGGCATGCCGCGCGGTGCCGGCGGGATGCCGGTGAGCTCGAAGGTGGCGAGGCTCTTGTTGTCCGACGCCATCTTGCGCTCGCCCTGGAGCACGTGGACCCGCACGAACGGCTGGTTGTCCTGGGCGGTCGTGAAGATCTCGCTGCGCTTGCACGGGACGGTGGTGTTGCGGGTGATCAGGGGCGTGTAGGTGCCTCCCGCCGTCTCGATCCCCAGGGACAGGGGGGTGACGTCGAGGAGCAGGATGTCCTTGGTCTCGCCCGCCAGCACGCTACCCTGGATGGCCGCACCCACCGCGACCACCTCGTCGGGGTTGATCTCGGCGTTGGCGGTCTTGCCGAAGATCTCCTCGACGCGGGTCCGCACGCGGGGCATGCGCGTCATGCCGCCGACCAGCAGGACCTCGTCGATCTCGCCGGCCTTGACCTCGGCGTCCTGCATCGCCTCCTGGCAGGGGCCCGAGAGACGGTCCAGCAGGTCGGAGACGAGCTCCTCGAACTGGGCGCGCGTGAGGACCACCTTGAGGTGCTTCGGGCCCTCCTCGTCCACGGTGATGAACGGCAGGTTGATCTCGGTCTGTTCGACGCTGGAGAGCTCCTTCTTGGCCTTCTCGGAGGCCTCCTTGAGCCGCTGCAGGGCCATGGCGTCCTGGCGCAGATCCACGCCGGTGTCGGCCTGGAAGTGGTTGAGGCAGTGATCCATGATCCGCAGGTCGAAGTCCTCGCCGCCGAGGAACGTGTCGCCGTTGGTGGCCCGGACCTCGTACACCCCCGAGTTGAGGTCGAGGATGGAGACATCGAAGGTGCCGCCGCCGAGGTCGAAGATGGCGATGCGCTTGGCCACGCCGGGATCGCTGCCGTAGGCCAGGGCCGCTGCCGTGGGCTCGTTGATGATCCGCAGCACGTCGAGTCCGGCGATCCGGCCCGCATCCTTGGTAGCGTTGCGCTGGCTGTCGTCGAAGTGCGCGGGGACCGTGACGATGGCCTTGGTGACCGCCTCGCCGAGGTACTCCTCGGCCGTGGCCTTCATCTTCTCCAGCACGATGGCGGAGATCTGAGCCGGGCTGTACTGGGTGGTGCCGATCTTCACCCAGGCGTCGCCGTTGTCCGTCGGGACGATCTCGAAGGGGACCGTCTCGATTATCCGCTGCACCTCTTCGGACTCGAAGCGGCGGCCGATGAGCCGCTTGATGGCGAAGAGGGTGTTGTCGGGGTTGCTCACCGCTTGACGTCGGGCGATCTGGCCCACGAGCCGGTCCCCGTCGTCGGTGAAGGCCACCACCGACGGGGTGGTGCGGCTGCCCTCGGCGTTGGGGATCACCATGGGCTCCGAGCCCTCGATCACCGCAACGCAGGAGTTGGTGGTCCCCAGGTCGATACCGATCGTCTTGGACATGCTGTTCGTTCCTCGTGCCCGGTCCCCCCGGTGATGCGGGGGCGACATCGCGATTTCGGCTACTCGTCTTCCTCGTCTTGCGCTGGCGACTCGTCGTCGCCGTCGAGGGGGGCGTCCCCTCCGTCGTCTTCCTCGTCGTCGTTGCTCTTGTCTTCGGCCTCGGGCTCGTCTTCGGCCTCGTCTTCGGCCTCGGGCTCGTCGTCCGGTTCCAGCTCCTCCTCGGGCTCGTCCTCGGCCTCGGGCTCGCCGTCCGGCTCCAGCTCCTCCCCGGGCTCGTCTTCGGCCCCGGGCTCGTCGTCCGGCTCCAGCTCCTCCTCGGGCTCCTTCTCCGGTGGCGGTGAGACCGCCACGCGCGCGGCGCGCAGCAGGCCGTCGCCGAGGGTGTAGCCCGTCCGGAGGACCTGGGTGATGGAGGAGGGGGGGACCTCGTCGCACTCCTCCCGCAACACCGCGTCGTGGAGGGACGGGTCGAAGCGCAGCCCACGTTCTGCCTCGACGCGGCCCACCCCCTGCTCGGCGAGGGCCTTGTGGAACTGCTCGAGGATGAGGGCAAAGCCCTCGACGAGCGCCGAACCCGACTCGCCGTTGCGGGCGTGGTGGAGGGCGAGCTCCATGTGGTCCACCACGGGGAGCATGGCGCGGAGGACGCGTTCTTTCTCGCGCTGGATGCCCTTGTCGCGCTCCTTGGCCATCCGCCCCCGATGCACGTCGAGGCTGTCCTGGATGTTGAGCAGCCGGTCCCGGTAGACCTCGATCTGGGAGGTCAGCGTCGAGTTCTCGTCCTTGAGGCGGAGGCGGTCGAACATGGCGTCGCGCTCGGCGCGGGTCAGCTCCTCCACCCGCTGCCGGAGGGCGTCGGCCTCCTCGCGGAGGATCTCACCCTCGGCGCGCAGCTCCTCGATGATCGCTTCGTTGGGATCCTGTGCCTCGTCCTGGTCCTCGTAGAGCTCGTCGGGGAAGGCCAGGTCGGGGTCCTCGTCCGAGAGCATCGCGCCGCCGCCGGCGAGCTCGGTCAGGCCGAGGGCCTCGAGGTCCAGCCCCTCGTCCCCGTCCGCGGACAGGGACTCGTCCATGTCGAGCTCCATCTCCTCGGTCTGCTCCGCGGGAGTGGGCTCGTCCAGGTCGAGCTCCTCGGGGGTCTGCTCGGCCTTCTCCGGTTTCTTGGCCGGCACCTGCGCCTCGGCCAGGGCCTCCTCCAGGAGGTTGGCCACGGCCGCGTCGTCGAGGTTCGTGATGTCCTCGCCGGACAGATCGAGGACCGCACCCGGTCCGGGCTCGGCTGCGCTCTTCGTCGGCTTCACTGGTTGATCGTCAGTCACTTGCGCGGCCGCAATTGTACAGGAAACTGAGGACGCCGGAACCCCACCGGGCGCGTTCGACCACCTGAACCAACCCCACGAGTCTGATACCGTCTGCGGAATCCGAAGCCGTGTTCACGTGTCCTGACCCCTGACGCGCCCGGGAGAGTTGCCTTGAACGGTCTCGACGGTACACACCGGAGCACGACCCACGTGCGTGCGCGCATCACGTTCTTGTTGTCCTTGCTGGTCCTCGTCTCGGTCCCCCTGGCGGGTTGCCGGCACACCCGGGGCCAGGCCACCACGATCGGAGTCCTCGAGCCCGCGGGGGTCCGCGGCGAACGGATCCTCGTCGTCCCCGCCGAGGAGGCCTCCGAGGAGCTGGCGGTCGGCGTCGCCCGGCACCTGTCCACCCTGCCGATCCGTGTGTGTCGACCGGAAGACTACGGCGGGGACTCCGCGGCCGAAGGTGGCTGGTGCGAGTGGGCCTGGGAGCGACGCATCCCCTACGTCCTCGTGACCGGCCGCGATCCCGAGGACGGCGCCTCCGTGGTCACCGAGCTGCTCCCGGCCTCGCCCGGCGAGGCGGTGGGGCAGTGGACCGGGGCCGGCGGCGAGGGCGCGCCCGTGGAGCTGCGCGCCCAGCTGCGCGACGATCTCCGCGTGCCCCCCGAGCGCGCGGACGGTCACCCGACCACCTGGATGGTCTGCCCCCAGTCCGAACTCCAGCGCCTGCGCACGGCGTTGCTGGTGCAGCCCGACCGGGACACCCTCGAGGACCTGCGGCGGGTGAGGACCACCTTCCCGCTGGACCCGGCGCTGACGGAGATCGAGGGGGTCCTCCGGATGGCCCTCGGGGAGGAGGAAGAGGGGCGCAGGTTGCTGCTTCGCGCCCAGGTGGCGAACCCCCAGGGGGTCGCCGAGCTGGCCATCCTGGCCCGGATGGCGGGCCGGGCGGGCCTCGACGAGCTGGGGCTGGCCCTGTGGGAGCTCGCGTGCGAATTCTGGCCGGGCCGGCTGGACTATGCGCTGGCGCTGGCCGAGCTCCTCGAGGAGCGGGATCGGGTGGAAGAGGCGCGGGACGTGCTGCTGTCGGCGTCGGCCACCGTGGCGGACGGGGAGGATCTCGAGGGGATCGCGGAACGGCCCGACCGGGCCGCAGTCCTCGCCAACGCCGCCCTGCTGGGGGATCTGCGGTACCTGCTGGGGTGGATGCTGCACCGACAGGGCACGCTGGAGACGGCCGTCGCGTCCTATTCGTCGGCCCGCGCGCTCTACGAGGCGGTGGACGAACCCGAGAACGTGGCGGCGTGCCGCAACAACATCGGCGTGGCGCTCGTGGAGAGCAACCGGGCCGTCGCCGCGATCCCCCACCTGCGCGCCGCCCTGGCGGGCCGCGGTGAGGCGGAGCCCTCGGAGGAGGAGGCCAACACCCTGTACAACCTGGGCGCTGCGCTCCAGGCCGTGGGCCGCCTCGACGAGGCGGACCGCACGTGGCGGACGGCCGCGTCCCAGTACCGCTCGGTGGGCGCGGTACAGGATCAGTTCGAGACACTGCTCGACGTGGTGATCAACCGGGGCGAGATGGGATCGAGCGAGGACGTGGAGATCGCCCTGGCCCTCGCCCTGGGGGCCATCGAGGGGCACGAGGCCCAGACCGAGCTCCGCGCCATGGCGCTGGACGCGGTGGGCGTCGCTCGCGCGCGAGTGGATCGCATCGAGGAGGCCCTCGCCGCCCTCGACGAGGCGCTGGAGATCTGGATCTCCCTGGGGGATCGCTTGCACGAGGGACAGACGAGGTACAACATGGCCATTCCCCACTTGGCGGCCGGGGACGTGGACGCCGCCCTGGAGTGCCTCGAGGGGGCCAGGAACATCGCGGCGGAGCTGGGGGACACGGAGAGCATCGTGGCCATCGACCAGCAGAAGAGCCAGATCGAGCGGATGCGGTAGCCGCCCCGAGGCCCGCGCGCAGAGGAGAACATGCCGACCCTGAGCTGTGGAACGAAGGTGCTGGTCGAGGAGATCCACCGTTCGCCGGTGGTGGCCATCCAGGTCTGGGTTCAGGTGGGCAGCGGCGACGAGCGGACCGGGGAGGCGGGGCTCAGCCACATCCTCGAGCACATGCTGTTCAAGGGGACCCAGGACGGCGGCACCGGGGACATCGCCCGGGCCGTGGAGGGGTGCGGCGGCGAGATCAACGCCTTCACCTCGTTCGACCAGACCGTGCTCCACCTCGTGGTGCCGAGCCGCTACCTGGAGCGCGGCCTCGACGTGGCCTACGACGCGGTGATGCGGCCCGCCCTCGACGCAGAGGAGTTCGGTCGTGAGAAGGGTGTGGTCCTCGAGGAGATCCACCGCGGCGACGACGATCCCTCCATGCGCCTGAGCAAGGCCGTGTTCGCGGAGATCTACCGGGACCACCCCTACGGCCGGCCCGTCATCGGTACCGCGGACAGCGTCATGGCCCTGGACATCGACACCGTGCGGGCCTACCACCGGCGCTGGTACGCCCCCTCCAACATCACCCTGGTCGTGGTGGGCGACGTGGACACCCAGACCGTCATGGACGCGGTCGAGGCCCGGTTCGGGGCGCACGAGCACCAGGCTCCACCCGAGCAGCCGCGGCCCGTGGAGCCGGTCCAGGAGGCGCTGCGCTCGTGCTCCCTGGTCGAGTCCGTGAAGGAGGCCCGGGTGGAGGTGGCCTTCCCGCTGCCCGCCGTGGATCACCCGGACATCCCCGTGGCCGACGTGCTCGCGCTGATCCTGGGCCAGGGGGAGAGCAGCCGGTTGAACCAGGAGATCCGCATCCGCCGGCGTCTGGCCAACCACATCCAGGCGTTCTCGTACACACCGCGCGACCCTGGCATCTTCCTGCTCGGGCTCGGCTGCCCCCCCGGGGACACGCTGGAGGCGGTGGAGGCCCTGGGGGAGGTCCTGCGCGACGTGGTGGCCCACGGTGTGAACGCGGAGGAGGTGCGGCGAGCGGTGGTGAACATCCTCAGCGATCGCACCTACGAGCGGGAGACCGTGGAGGGGGTCTCGAGGAAGCTCGGCTACTTCGACGCCCTGTTCGGCGATCCCGACGCCGAGGCGGGCTACTACGCGGGCGTCGCCGAGGTCACGCCCGAGGTGGTGCGCCAGTTCGCGGAGCGCACCTTCCACCCCGACCGGATCACGCTGGGGCTGCTGACCCCGCGGGATCAGCCCACCGCCCTCGAGGACGTCGAGGCGCGGTTGCTGCGCGGGATGGAGCCGCCGGCCGTGGTGGGCGAGCGCTCCATGGCCCCCGAGACGGTTCGGCGGGAGCTCGGCAACGGCGTGACGCTGCTGCTGCGCGAGAATCCCGGCAGCGGGCTGGTCTCGCTGCGGCTGGGCATGACCGGCGGCCTGCGCTTCGAGACGATGCGCAACAACGGCGTCCACAACCTGCTGGCGCGGGTCTGGAACCGGGGCACGAAGCGGCGCAACGCGCTGCAGTTCGCCGAGGCCATGGACGAGATCGTCGGCAAGTGCTCGGCGTTCGCCGGCCGCAACAGCTTCGGGCTCAGCGCCACCTTCCTGGCCAGTGGCCAGGCGCGCGGCCTCGACCTCTTCGCCGAGGTCCTGACGGAGCCCTCGTTCCCCGCCGACGAGGTCGAGCGGATGAAGATGCTCACCCTCGAGGCCATCCGCAACATCCCGGACAGCCCGGTGAGCCTGGGCTTCCAGGAGTTCCACAAGCTGCTGTACAAGCGCCACCCGTTCCGGATGCCCTCCCTCGGGACCGCCCGCTCGGTGCCCAGGTTGACCCCGGGGATGCTCCGCGCGGCGTACCGCCGCGGACTCGTGGGCTCCAACACCGTCATGACCGCGGTGGGGGACTTCGACGGCGCCGCCATGGAGGAGCGCCTGACCGCGCTGATGGAGACCCTCCCCGGGGGGCCGCGCCCGAGCCCGCGGCTCCCGGACGAGCCCCCACTGGCCGGGATGCGCGAGCAGGAGATCGGGGTCGAGAAGGAGCAGGCCCATCTCCTCGTCGGCTTCCCCGGCATGACCGTCGACCACCCCGACCGCCACGCGCTGGAGATGCTCTCGGCGATCCTGGCGGGGCAATCGGGGCGGTTGTTCCTGGATCTGCGGGACAAGCAGAGCCTGGCGTACTCGGTCACGGCGTGGAGTCAGGAGGCCGTCGACCCCGGCTACTTCCTCGTCTACATCGGCACGGATCCCACGAAGCTCGAGCGCGCCCGCACCGGCATCCTCAGCCACCTCGACCGCCTCCGCGCCGAGCCCGTCGCCGCCGACGAGATCGACCGCGCGGCGCGCTACCTGGTCGGCTCGTTCGAGATCGGGCTACAGAAGGGCGGGTCCGTCGCCAGCCGGATCCTGTTCGACGAGCTGTACGGCATGGGCCACGACACCATGGACACCTACGCCGAGCGCATCTTCGCCCTGGGCGCCGACGAGCTGCAGCGCGTGGCGCAGGACATCTTCACGCTGGGGGATCACGTGGAGCTGGCGTTGGTGCCGGAGAAGTAGGCCTCAGGTCCCCGGAGCGCGGTCCAGGATCTCCTTGCACTCGTCGAGGGTGTCCACCTGGTAGTACCCGAGCTCGTCGACCCAGTACTCACCCTCGAAGGGCCACATGACGTAGCCGGGGGGCTGGCGGAAGCCGCGCTGGCGCATCCGGATCATCTCCTGGACCCGGCCGGTGGCGGCGGCCTCGAAGAGGCGCTGCTTCTTGGTGAGCATCTCGAGCTTGTAGACCTCGGCCTGGCCCACGTAGTCCAGCAGCTGCTTCTCCATGAAGCGCAGGCGGGTCATCACGCGGTCGTTGTGGTAGCCGGTGATGTCGTAGACGCGGTCCTCGAGGCGCTGGCGGATGTCGTAGCCGGCGGAGGAGTTGCCGAAGCCGGTGCCGTCGTGGCTGAGCCGGTTCAGCTCGTCCTCGACGCCCTCGACGAAGAGACCGGCCGTGCGCAGGCTCTCGTCGCGGGCCCACAGGTGGATGATCTCCTCGGGCAGGGGGATGCCTGAGCGCTCGCCGGTGATGACGTAGGTGGACATGGTGTCGAACAGCTGACGCGGATCCGACGACGCCTGCTGGACGGCCTGGGCCAGGCGCTGCTGCATGGGGAAGTGGCGATCGGTGAACTCCTCGAGCATCACCTCGCCGTCCTCGTACTTGCACAGGTTGTAGTAGACGAGGATGCGCAGGAGGCGCGGCTCGGGGATGTACCAGGCGTCAAAGAACGGCGCGGTGACCGACTCGAGCTCGGCCATGCAGTCGTTGAGGCGGCCCATCATGTAGTAGGCCCAGGCGCGCTCGAACAGGGACTCGTGCCAGTCCATGGAGGAGCGGGGCACGGCCTTGTAGTGCTCGATGGCGCGGTCGAAGTTCTTCAGCGCGTAGTAGGTGCGGGCCAGGTTGAGGTTGGCCAGCTCGGCGACGCGTCGCTCGGCGGGGTCCTCCTTGGTCAGGTCGTAGGCGATGGTGAACGGAGCGATGGCCTCCTGGGGCTTGTACTGACGGGTCAGCACCACGCCCTCGACGAGCTTGGCGCGGGCGTAGTACTCGCTGGAGCGGGGCACGGCCTGGAGGTAGGCGCGGGCCTCGGCGAGGCGGTTGGCCTCGAACAGGGTCTTGCCGACCCAGTACAGCGCCTTGGGGCCGCCCTCACGGCCGAAGGCGTCGGTGCTGTGGTAGGACAGCCCGTCGGCGAGCAGCCAGCCCGCGTCCAGCTCGTCGGCCAGGGCCACGGCGTGCTCGAAGCCCTTGGCGAAGTTGTCGCTGCCGCCCCCCAACCGCAGGAACCGCTGGTACTCGTCCAGGGCGGCGTAGGGGTAGCCCATCATGTCC
>CAYRNR010000254.1:0-8658 GCA_964425605.1 uncultured Rickettsiales bacterium
AGAACCCGGTGGCGTTGGCCATCAGGCAGTACCCGGCGATGTTGATCGTGAACGCCACGTACATGCTCTTGCGGTAACCGTACGAGTCCGTGTACCCCCCCGATACCATGGGCACCAGGCACTGGATCAGCGCCCAGATCCCGAAGATCAGCCCCTTCTCGGACATGCTCAGGTGCAGCACCGAGTCGTCGCCGAAGATATACAGGCCCACCACCGCGCGCACGCCGAAGAACGCCAGCCGCTCGAACGCCTCGATCAGGTTGGCGATCCAGAAGTTCCACTTCATCGTCCGGACCTGCTGGCCCAGGGGCATCGTCGTGGGGGCGGCCTCGGTCATGGGAAGCTCCTATCGGTGCGTCTTCCGGTACAGACGAACTTTTTACGGGGTTTGGGGGGGCGGGCGCAACTCTCGATGCCCCGCCAGACATCCACACGCCGCCTCGATGTCCGTCCCCCGCGCGGTCCTGATCGCGCAGTGGATGTGACTCTTCATCAAGCGCCGCTGGTACGCGAGCACGTCCGCATCGCTCGGCGCCTCGAACCCCGCCATCGCGTGGGCGTTGAACGGGATCAGGTTCACCTTCGCGCGCACGCCGTGCAGCAACCGGATCAGCCGCCTCGCGTCCCCGAGATCGTCGTTGATCCCCCCGAACAGGATGTACTCGATGGTGATCTGCTTGCGGTGCGGCAGCGGAAACTCCCGGCACGCCGCCATGAGCTCGTCCAGGGGCAGCTTCCTCGCCGCGATGGGCATCAGCTGCTCCCTGCCCTCCTGCGTGGTCGCGTGCAGGGACAGCGCCAGGTTGATCTCGCTGCGCTCCCCCAGCTGCCGCAGCTGCGGCATCAACCCCACGGTGGACAGCGTGATCCGGCGGTGGCTGATGTTCAGCCCCTCGTCGTACTGGGCGATGTCCATGGCCCTGAGGACCTGGTCGAGGTTGAGCAGGGGCTCGCCCATGCCCATGAGGACGACGTTGGAGATGCGCCTCTGGGACATCCGCTGCATCCCGACGATCTGCCCGATGATCTCCGACGAGGTCAGGTTGCGGATGAAGCCGTTGAGTCCGGTCGCGCAGAACCGGCAGGCCAGCGGGCACCCCACCTGCGTGGAGATGCACAGCGTGAGCCGGTCCATCTCGGGGATGAGGACGGACTCGATGAGCTCACCGTCCGCGAGCTGCCAGGCGATCTTGACGGTCCCGTCCGCGCTCTCCTGCCGCCGCGCGACGGGGAGCCTCCCCACCCGGGCGACGCGCCCGAGGTCGCGGCGGAAGCCCTTGGAGATGTTGGTCATCTCGTCGAAGGAGTCGACGGGGTTGCGGTAGAGCCAGCGGATGATCTGCTTGGCGCGGTAGGGGGCCTTGCCCAGCGGCTCGATGAAGGTGCGGATCTCGTCGAGGGTCATGCCCTGGAGGTCGACGAGGGAGGAGGCGTCCGTCACTCGCCGTCCTCGGTGGGGTGGAGGGTGTCGTGGCCCTCGGGGTACTCGGGGCTGACGATCCCGGCGCTCATGATGAGCTTGAAGGCCTCCTCGACGGTGAGGCCGGAGTGCATGACCTGGTCGCGGGGGAGCATGAGGTAGAAGCCCGAGGTGGGATTGGGCGTGGTGGGGACGAAGACGTTGAGGCACTCGACGCCGATGCGATCGACGGCGCCCTGGAACGTCTCGCCGGTGAGGAAGCCGATGGACCAGATGCCGCGCCGCGGGTACTCGATGTAGACGACGTCGCTGAACCTGGAGCGGTCCTCGGTGAAGATGGCCTGAACCAGCTGCTTCACGCCCTGGTAGATGGTGCTGAGGATGGGGACCCGGTGGATCACGTCCTCGGTGAGCCGTACCACACGGCGGCCGACGAGGTTGGTGGTGAGGAAGCCGAGGACCACCACGGCGAAGAGGGTGGCGAGGGCGCCGACCCCGGGGATGGCGCGGAGGATCTCGCCGATGTTCCACCCCTGGACGTTCCAGCTCGCGGGGATGAGGCGCAGGACGCCGTCGAGCTGCAGGACGAAGCGGTTGACCACCCAGATGGTGACCACCAGGGGCACCGTGACGATGACCCCGGCCACGAAGTAGTTGCGCAGCCTCGTGGCGTAGTCGCGCGCGTGCTCGCCGAGCTCGCGCTTGTCCTTCGAGGCCAGCCGGAAGCTCTTCTGGCTCACCGCGGCACCTCCCCCGGCCGGAAGGGCCGCACGTCGTACCGCTCCACGTGGCCAGCGGGGTCGGTCTTGACGTGCGTACGGAATCCGTACCGGCTCTCGAGTTCGAGCAGCGTCTCTCGCTGTGCGTCCACCAGGAGCTCGGCCACGTCGGGGTGACAGCTCACCTCGATGCGGTCGGTGGGGTTGCGGGTGGCGACGCTGCGCAAGGCGTTGAAGATCTCGTAGGTCACCGTGGCGCGGCTCTTGGTGTAGCCGCGGCCGTCACAGTAGTCGCAGGCTTCGCTGAGGTAGCGCACCACGTCCTCGCGCACCCGCTTGCGGGTCATCTCCAGCAAGCCGAGCTCGCTGATGGGCAGCACGGTGGTGCGCGCGCGGTCGATCTTCAGCTCCTCGACGAGGGCCCGGTACACCTCCTTGCGGTGATCGGGCTCGGTCATGTCGATGAAGTCGATGACGATGATGCCGCCGATGTCGCGCAACCTCAGCTGGTGCACGATCTCGCGGGTCGCCTCCAGGTTCACCCGAAGCGTGGTCTCCTCCAGGGAGTCCCGGCCGACGTAGCGCCCGGTGTTCACGTCGATGGAGACGAGGGCCTCGGTCTGGTCGATGACGATGTACCCGCCCGACTTGAGCCAGACCTGGCGACGGAGCAGGCGATCGAGGTCCGCATCGACCCCGTAGTGCTCGAACATGGCGTCCAGCCCCTTGTAGAGGTGGATGCGCGGGGCGAGGGTGGGCAGGAACCGCTCGGCGAAGTCCTTGATGCGCTGGTAGAGGTCCGGATCGTTGACCATCACCAGCTCGGTGTGCTGGTTCATCAGATCGCGCACGGCGCGTATCCCCAGCTCCAGGTCCTCGTGGATGATGGTCGGCCGGGTCTCCTCCTCGATGCGCTGGTGGATGTGATCCCACAGCCGCCGCAGGTACTCCATGTCCTCCTGCAGCGCGTCGGCGCCGCGCCCCTCGCACACCGTGCGCACGATATAGCCCTCGTTGGGCTTGCGGCACTTCACGATCATCTCGCGCAGGCGGTCGCGCTCGGTCTCGTCCTCGATGCGGCGGCTCACCCCCACGTGGTCCACGTCGGGCAGGAAGACGAGGAATCGCCCCGGCAGCGAGAGGTAGCCGGTGACCCGCGCTCCCTTGGTGCCGATGGGGTCCTTGGAGACCTGCACCACCACCTTCTCCCCCTCGCGGAGGATCTCCTGGATCGGGCGGCGGGCCTCGACCTTGTAGCTCTCCGGCAGCTTCATCCCCTCGGGCGGGCTGCGCGGGTTCCAGCGGACGTCGCCGCCGTAGAGGAACGCGGCGCGCTTGAGGCCGATGTCGACGAACGCCGCCTGGATCCCCGGGAGGATGCGGCTGACGCGGCCCACGTAGATGTTGCCCACCTGGCCGCGGTCCGAATCGCGCTCCACGTGATACGCGTCCAGCTGGCCGCGGTCCTGCACCGCCACGCGGGTCTCCCCGCCGACGCGACTGATCAGCTCCACATGCCGGCTCACGACTCTCCTCCAGGCGCCTTCGGGACGGCCGCCAGGGTCACGTTGACCTTCCGGTACGAGCCCAGGGATGGGGCCCGCTCGGCGCCCACGAGGGCCTCGACCACCTCCGCGGGCTTGACGCCCGCGCCCGCTTGAAGGGTCAGCAGCATCGAGCTGTCGTCCGCCGGCTCCACGTGGGCCACGCGCGAGACGTCCACCTCACGGGTGCCCTTCTTGCGCTGGACGGACAGGTGCAGCGGCTCCCCGAGCAGGGACGCGGCGCGGTGGGTCTGGTCGCGCTGCACGCCGCGTATCCGATAGGTGGCCGATCGGATCTGCGAGGTCAACGAGGGGGTGCCCACTGGCACCGGACGGGCCGCATGGATCGTGAACCCCTCCGGGAGCTCGCGCGCCAGGGAGGCCACCAGCGTCTCTGCAGCGCACGACGCGACGACCTCCACGTCGAACAGCTCGGCGTCGCTCTCCATCCCGAGGGGGTTGGGATCGGTGAAGCTCATCTTGATGTGGGGGTTGAAGCCCGCGGTGTGGACCACCGGGGCCTCCGCGCGCCGCAGGGCGCGCTGCAGCACCGTGACGGTCTCCAGGTGGCTCAGCAGGGCCGCCGGCCCGGTCCGTCCGTACTGGACCCGGATCCGCTTGCGGGACGACTGGGGCATCCGCATGTCCAGGATCTCGGCCTCGGGGGCGGGTCGCTCGGGCTGGGTGGGGCCCTCCACCGGGCGGCGCTCGACCACGGCGCGGGCGCGGCGGTCCTCGCGATCCACGTCGTACAGCTGGTTGCGCACGCGGGGCGGATCGCAGATGCCGCAGTCGTGGCACGCGCCCGTGGTGCAATCGTGGCGCGGCGCGCTCTCCAGCGCGGCCTCGAGCTCCCCGTACAGCCAGTCGCGGTCCACGCCGCACGACAGGTGATCCCACGGCAGGATCTCGCCGCGCTCCCGCCACCGCGACGCGATGGCCACCGGGTCCACGCCCGTGTCGCGCAGGGCCCCCTCCCACAGCGAGGGGTCGAAGCGATCCTGCCAGCCGTCGAGTCGCGCGCCCCTGCGCCACGCCTCGAGGACGGTGCGGCCCAGCCGCCGGTCGCCGCGACTGATCACGCCCTCCAGCCAGCTGGACTCCACGGAGTTGCTGCGAGCCTCCAGGCCCTTCCCCCTCAGCCGCGCGATCAGCCAGCGCTGCTTCGCATCGGCCTCCTCCCGCGTCACCTGGCCGCACCACTGGAACGGCGTGTGTGTCTTGGGCACGAACGGGCTCACCGCCGCGCGCAGCGTCGCGCCGCGCCTCGTGGACCGGGCCGCCCTGCGGCAGCGTTCGACCAGATCGACGATGCCCTGCAGGTCGTCCAACTGCTCCGTGGGGAGGCCACACATGAAGTACAGCTTGATCCCGCGCCAGCCCCGCGAGAGGACCGAGCGGATGGCCTCCAGGAGCAGATCCTCGTCGAAGGACTTGTTGATGACCGCGCGCAGGCGCGCGGTGCCCGCCTCGGGCGCGAGGGTGATGCCGGACCTGCGCACCCCGCGCACGCCCTCGAGCAGTCCGCTGGTCAGGCTCTCGAGCCGGAGCGACGGCATGCTCAGGGACACGCGGTTCGGACCGTGCTCGGCGGAGAGGCTGGACAGCAGATCGGGCAGGCAGGTGTAGTCCCCAGTGGACAGGCTCAGCAGCCCGATCTCGTCGGCCCCGGTGGCCCGGAGGCCCGCGCGCACGGCCTCGCGTATCCGCGCCGGGCTGCGCTCGCGCACGGGCCGGTAGAGGATTCCCGCCTGGCAGAAGCGGCAGCCGCGGGCGCAGCCGCGCTGGATCTCCACGGCCAGACGGTCGTGGACGGCCTTCCCGAACGGGACCACCGGGCGAGCCGGGGTCGCGACCGCGTCCAGATCCGCGAGGACCCTCCGCCGCACCACGTCCGGAGCGCCGTCGAGCGCCTCGACGCCGAGGATCGCGCCGTCCGGGTCGGCGTGCACACGGTAGAGGGAGGGCACGTAGACCCCGGGGACGTCCGCCAGGGCGCGCAGCAGCTGCGGCCGGTCGCGGCCGTCGCGCTCCCGCCACGCGGCCACCACCTCGCAGACCTCCACCAGCATCTCCTCGCCGTCCCCGAGGCACACCGCGTCGAGCACCTCGGCCAGCGGCTCGGGGTTGTAGGCGCACGGTCCACCCGCGATCACCAGGGGATCGCCGGCGCCGCGGTCCGCGGACAACAGGGGGACACCGCCGAGGTCGAGCACGGTCAGCAGGTTGGTGACGCTGAGCTCGTACTGCAGGGTGAACCCCAGCACGTCGAGGCGCGCGAGCGGGCGGCTGCTCTCGAGCGTGGTCAACGGCTGACCGCTGCGACGCAGGGCCTCCTCCATGTCCGGCCAGGGGCAGAACACCCGCTCGGCCGCCATGTCCTCGCGCGCGTTCACTGCCTGATAGAGCACCTGGAGCCCGAGGTGGCTCGTGCCGATCTCGTAGACGTCGGGGTAGCACAGGCCCACACGGCAGCGGATCCCGGCGGGCTCCTTGCGCACCTGGTTGACCTCGCCACCGAGGTAGCGAGAGGGCTTGTTGATGTTCAGTAGGAGGTCACGGTCCATGGCACGAGGGCGAATTATTGCCTAACGGTGCGGAATGTCAATGAAAACGGTGTCATTCCAGGAGCAGATCGATGTAGGCGCCGCGGACGAGTTCGTGGATCCCGAGGGTGGACATGAGCTCCTGCGCCTCCCGCGTGCCGTCCTCCACGGTGGCGCCGGGCTCCAGCACCACCTCCAGCTCGACGAAGTCCCCGAGGCCCTCGACGCGGTCCAGGTGGACCCGCGTGCGCCCCACGAGATAGAGCACGCGGCGCTTTCGCACCACGCCGCGCACGCCGAGGGAGGCGGCGAGCAGGTCGCGGAGGCCGTCGGGTGCTCCCGTGGGATGGAGGGCGTACAGCGACGTCTTGGGCCCCTCGGCGTCCGGCCGGGTGTAGCCGATGAGCTCGCCGCTGGCGTCGTCGAACCTGCGCAGCTTCAGCCGCCCCTCGGCGCAGGGGAAGAACGTGTCCTCCTGGTGCAGCACCGTGGGGCCGTCGTCGGCGATCCGCGCGACGCGGCGTTCGACCTCGTCCAGGTCTCCTGCGCGGGCCTTGATCTCCACGTTACGGCCCATGTCAGGAGTCCGGCTGCAGGAATCGCTGGAGCCGGGCCAGGTCGTCCTGGCCGCCGATGGAGATGACCACGTCCCCGCACTGGAAGACCTCCGACGGCAGCGGATTGAACACCATCTCCCCGTCGCGCTTGATGGCCACGATGATCACGCCGAAGTCCTGACGCAGGCCGCTGTGCATGAGGTCCGTGCCGACGAGCTCGCTGTCGCCGTGGATGACCATCTCCTCCATGGCGAAGGTCACCGCGTCGCCGGAGGCGGCCAGATCGAGCAGCTCGACCACGGTGGGGCGCAGCAGGCTGGAGGCCATCTGGCGGCCGCCGATCTCGTGGGGGCTCAGCGCCCGGTCCGCACCGGCGCGGACGAGGCGCTTCTCGCTCGAGGCGTCGTTGGCGCGGGCCATGACGTACAGCTCCGGGTGGAGCTCGCGCGCGGTCAGGGTGATGTAGAGGTTGTCCGGATCGCTGGGGGTGACCACCGCGGCGGTGCGCGCGCGGGTGATGCCGGCCTTGCGCAGGATCCGCTCGCGGGTGGCGTCACCGATGACGTAGGGGATGTCGTCCAGCTCCAGCTGCTCGGTGAGGTCCGGGTCGGACTCCACGACCACACAGTCATGGCCCGCCTCGGTGAGGCAGATGGCGATGGTCCGGCCGATGCGGCCGTACCCGCAGATCACGTGGTGCTCGCTGACTTTCTCGATGATCTTGTTCATACGTCGCCTCGCCAGAACCCGCCTGAGCTCCCCGTCGGCCAGCCCCATCATGGTCAGCCGGCCCAGGGTGATGAAGGTGAAGCTCATCACCCCCACACCGCCGAAGATGGTGGCCATCGCCCACAGCCGCCCCACGGGGGAGAGGTCGTGCACCTCCCCGTAGCCGACGGTGGAGAGGGTGATGATGACCATGTACAGGGCGTCGAACCAGGCCCAGCCCTCGATGAAGTGGAAGCCGGTGGAGGACACGGTGAGGATCACGCACAACGCCGCCAGCGCGACCCAGACCTCGCGCAGCAAGTTGGTCGAGAACCGTGAACCCCTCATACTCAAGCCCCGTACGTCACCTGGAATGCCTCGTACTCCCCGCTCGGCGCGGACCAGGCGTGCCGGACGCCGTCCACCCGGGCCATCCGAGGCCCCCTCCCACACCACTGTAGCAAGCTCTCGCAGGCCTCGCGCGGCCCCTCCGCGACGACCTCGACGGTCCCGTCGGGCACGTTGCGCACGAACCCGGTGAGGCCCCCGATCCGAGCCGCCTCGCGCTGGGTGCTGTCGCGGAACCAGACCCCCTGGACCCGGCCGCGGACGCGCATCTCGATCCGGGAGACGTCGCTCATCCCGTCGTCTCCAGCAGCGCCCGCAGTGCCTCCTCGTCGAGCACGGTGACGCCGAGGTCGTTGGCCTTCTTGAGCTTGCTGCCCGCGGACTCGCCCGCCACCACGTAGGTGGTCTTGCCGCTCACCGACCCGCTGACCTTGCCGCCTCGCGCCGTGATGGCCGCCTTGGCCTCGGCGCGGGTCATGGAGGGCAGCGTGCCGGTCAGGACGAAGGTCTCTCCGGCGAGGGTGGCGGCGCCGGCGTCGGCGCGCTCCTCGGCGCGCATCTCGAGCCCGGCCTCGGTCAACCGCTCGACCAGGCGGCGGTTGCGCGGCTCCGCAAAGAACGTGGCCACGCTCAGGGCCATGACCGGTCCCACCTCGTCGATGTCCTCCAGCTCCTCCTGGGACATGGACGCGAGGCGATCCACGGTGCCCGCGTGGTCGGCCAGGACCCGGGCCACCTGCTCGCCCACGTGGCGGATGCCGAGCCCGGCGAGGAGCCGGTGCAGGGGCTGGCGCTTGCTGTCCTCGATGGCCTCGA
>CAYRNR010000255.1:0-8565 GCA_964425605.1 uncultured Rickettsiales bacterium
GGCCAGGACAACAAGATCATCCGCCTGTCCGCCGACGGCAAGCGGCTGGGGTTCCGCCTCAACCGCAAGTGCGCCGCCGGCACGGGCGCCTTCCTCGAGGAGATCTCGGCGCGGCTGAGCACCAGCCTGGACGCGCTCAACGAGCTCGCCCTCGCCGCGGACGCGGCGTCGCCGCTGAACAGCTTCTGCACCGTGTTCGCCTCCACCGAGGTGCTGTCCCGCATCCGGGCCGGCGAGGACCGCCGCGACATCGCCCGCGGCATCTTCGCGTCCGTGGTCGCCCGCGTCACCGAGACCGCCCCCCTCGACCCGCCGGTGATGGCCACCGGCGGCGTCGCCGCACACAACCCGGCGTTCGTGGAACTGCTCGGTCAGGCCGTGGGCCGGCCCGTCATCGTTCCGCCGCAGCCGCAGCTGGTGGGCGCCCTGGGCGCCGCCATCGTGGCCCACGACCAGGCCGCCGATTCGAACCCCCAACGAACTCCCTCGAACACCTCAGGATAGGAGCCACTCCCATGCCTACCCCCTTCCTGGACATCGGCAAGATCCTCCCCGTCAACGCGTTCAAGTACCCCGACCGGATGGCGTTCAGGGACATTCGCCGACAGTTGACCTTCTCCGAGCTGGACCTGCGCGTGAACCGCCTGGCCAACGCCATGCACGACATGGGGCTGCGCAAGGGGGACCGCTTCTGCGTGCTGCTCAACAACTGCATCGAGTTCTGCGAGATCTACCTCGCCGCCGCCAAGGCCGGCACCGTGGCCGTGCCCATCAACACGCGCTACGTGGCCCGCGAGGCCGCCTACGTGGTCAACAACGCCGAGGCCAAGGCCCTGTTCGCCGGCGCCCCGTTCCTGACCATGCTGGACGACGCCCGTGACCTGATGCCCGGCGTCCCCGAGGACCGCTGGGTCTCGGTGCTCGACGACGAGGCCAGGCCTGGCTGGAAGCCCTTCGAGGCCCTGATGGACGCGGGATCCACCGACGCTCCCGACGTCGAGATCGTCGAGACGGACACCTGGATCCAGCTCTACACCTCGGGCACCACCGGCAACCCCAAGGGCGTGGTGCGGTCCCACGGCAGCTACACGGCCTTCTACCTGATCAACGCCACGGACTTCAGCTACAGGCCCACCGACATCGGCCTGACGCTGATGCCGCTGTTCCACGTCAACTCCACCTTCTACGCCTTCGTGTTCACCTACATCGGCGGCGGCGTGTACGTGCACCGCGACGACCGCTTCGATCCGGTGGAGCTGCTCGAGGTGATCGACCGCGAGAGGCCGACCTTCGCGTCGATGATCCCCACCCACTACAACCTCATCCTCAACATCCCCGCGGAGGAGTCCAAGAAGTACGACGTGAGTTCCATCGAGTGCCTGCTGTGCAGCTCCGCGCCGGTCCACAAGCAGACCAAGCTCGACATCATGGAGTTCTTCGCCGGCTGCCGCCTCTTCGAGGCGTACGGCTCCACCGAGGCGGGCCTCGTGACGCTGCTGCGGCCCGAAGATCAGATGAAGAAGCTCGGCGCCATCGGTCTCGAGTGCGCCGGGACCGGGAAGATCAAGATCCTCGACGACGACCGCAAGCCCGTGAAGCAGGGCGAGGTGGGCGAGCTGTTCAGCTGGGGTCCCATGCTGTTCGACGAGTACTACAACATGCCCGGCAAGACCGCCGACAGCCACGAGGGCCTGTACTTCTCGGCCGGCGACATGGCCCGCCAGGACGAGGAGGGCTACTACTACATCGTCGATCGCAAGCACAACATGATCATCACCGGCGGCGAGCACGTGTACCCCAACGAGATGGAGGAGATCATCTCCCGCCATCCCAAGGTCTTCGACGCCGCCGTCATCGGCACCCCCCACCCCAAGTGGGGCGAGCAGGTCATGGCCGTGGTCATCCCCAAGGAGGGCGTGGAACTCGAGGGCCAGGAGGTCATCGACTTCGTCGCCCCCCACGTCGCCGCCTTCAAGAAGCCCAAGGCCGTCGCCGTCATCGCCGCCGAGGACATGCCCCGCACCGCCACGGGCAAGATCCAGCACCACGTGCTGAGGGATCGGTACTCGGGGTAGGCCCCCTCCTCAGGGCACGTTGCACTGGCCGTAGCTGTTCGAACCCCAGCACTGGATCTCGCCGGCCGCCGTGAGGCCGCAGGTGTGGCTCGAGCCAGCGGCGAGGGCCACGAACTCGACGGCGGGGGCAGAGCACTGGCCAGAGCCGCACCCTCCCCAGCAGACCGTGTCGCCGCCGTCGGTGACCCCACAGGCGTGGTGGGCCCCGGCATCCATGGTCGTGTACGTGTGGTTCGGGGGGAATCGCGCGCCGGAGTACTCGCTGCCCCAGCAGTCCACCGCCCCGGTGGTCGAGAGCGCGCAGGTGTAGTTGTCCCCCGACGCGATCAGGACATAGGTACCCGCGGGGTATCCTGCGCCCCCATCCCCCGGTGAACCCCAGCACTCGACCTGACCGGCGGCGGTCAGGCCGCACGCGTGGTAGTAGCTCAGGTCGATCTGTTCGAAGACGGTTACCGGCGTGTACAGCTGGCCATACGAGTTGTTACCCCAGCAGTGGGCCGTGCCGTCGAGGCGCAGACCGCACGTGAACGTGTACCCGACATCCGCGACGAGGAAGGGTTCGTCGGGGACGTTGGTCTGGCCGTAGGAGTCGTAGCCCCAGCAGTCGGTGTAGCCGTCGGCCTCGATGGCGCATGCGCCGTACTTGCCCGAAGTCACGAAGGTATAGGTGCCCACGGGGGCGTTGCACTGGCCGTTGCTGTTGGAACCCCAGCAGTGGACCTCGCCGTCGCAGTTCAGGGCGCAGGTGTGGTCCCGGCCGGCGTCCACCGAGACGTAGCCAATCCCCCCCTCGGCGACCCCGTCGCAGTTGTTGTCGACGCCGTCGTCGCATCCCTCGAAGGCTCCCGGGTGGATGGACGGATCGTCGTCGTCGCAGTCCCCGTCGCAGATGGTCACGCCGTCGCCGTCCGCGTCCACCGGGACCAGGTCCGCGTTCGTGTCGTCACAATCTCCATTGCACGTGCTGTATCCATCGCCATCGAGGTCGGCCGAGGTCAACGCCGCATCCCGATCGTCACAGTCCCCGTCACACACGGACTCCCCGTCGCCGTCCGCATCCACGAGTTCGTCGGTATCTGCGATGCAGTCGTTGTCCAGCCCATCGCACACCTCGGGGTTCATCCAGAACATCGCCGGGTTCGTGTCGTCGCAGTCGCCGCCGCATCCCCGAAACCCGTCCCCGTCGTTGTCCTGCATCGAAACCAGAGGATCGTTGTCGTCACAATCCCCCTCGCAGACCATGTCACCGTCCCCGTCGGCGTCCACCTCCCCCAGCATCGTCACACCGTCGCAGTCGTTGTCGTACCCGTCGCAGATCTCCTCGGCGCCCACGCCGATCTGCTCGTGGTCGTCGTCACAGTCCCCTTCACACGTGCTGTACCCATCCCCATCCATGTCCCAGTTGGTGACCGTCGGATCGAGGTCATCGCAATCTCCATGACACACCAAATTACCGTCGCCGTCCTGGTCCACCTCGTCCACACCCATCTGGCCGTCACAATTCGTGTCTACACCATCGCAGATCTCCTCCGCTCCCGGATACACCCGGGGATCCAGATCGTCGCAGTCCTCACCACCACAGTCCTGCGACGCCCAGCCATCCTCGTCCGCGTCCCGGTCGTCGATGCTCCCATCACAGTCGTCGTCGATCCCGTTCCCACAGACCTCCGACCTCCCCGGGTGCGCCGCCGCGTACATGTCGTCACAGTCCCCCTCGCACACCATCCAGCCGTCGTTGTCCGTATCCACCTCTTCCGGATGCAACATCCCGTCGCAGTTCGTATCGATCCCGTCGCATCCCTCCTCCGCTCCGGGTGAGATCTCGGGATCATGCGGCGCACAGTCGCCATCGCAGGCAAACCATCCATCCTCGTCCGTATCCCATTCGTCATATCGGATCCATCCGTCACAGTCGTTGTCCAGACCGTCGCACAGTTCCTCCGCACCTGGGTAGACCAGCGCATCCGTGTCGTCGCAGTCCACCTCCATCCAGAACCCATCCCCATCGCCGTCGAACTTCTCCGCGCCGATCGAGTACGCATACCTGTCCAGTGACGGCCCACATCCCACGATCCCGAACACCCACGACGACGCGATGATCCAGGTGATGATTCGTTTCATCTGACAGCCCTCCAGAGGAGGGAACGGGGGAAGTGGCCATTGTATTGCGGGGCCGGTAGATGGCAGCAGTTTGAACGATGTGGATATGCCGGGCCCGTGGATTCCGTGGACGGACCTGGGGCGAACGCACGTTCGTCCGTGTAGTAGTTTCGAGGGCGGGAACAGCGCCTGTCCTCTGGATGGGTCCGCCCACCGAATCCACCGCCCCTTGGAAAACCACGTCGCGGCGTGTCACGCCGCTTTATCCGTGGTTTCCCACATATCCACAACGACGACGACGATCACAAATTCTCTATGAATAGATCTCGTCGTCGACACTGTGGATATGTGTGGAACTCGAGCGGCGAGCATCGCCGGGAGAGTTCTGCAATGGACTGTGGGACTCGTGGGCGAGCCGCAGGGTCGTCCACAGGTCCACAGGCCAGTCATATCCATAGTGCTCTGAAGATCGACGCACGCCTCTCTGTTTCTTCTTTCAAATAAAATGCCCCTCCTCTGTATTCAACGGGGTTTTTCGACTATACTTAATCAGTCCTCGGCGCCCCCCGAGTATAGGATTCGACATGGACCTCAGAGCCAAGGCTCGAGATCTGCACGAGAAGCTTGCATCCACTGTTCAGACCCAGCGCCGTTGCATGCGGGAGATCGCCATCGGCCTGTCCACGATGCGGCGCAAGAAGTACTACAAGGAACTCGGCTACGCCTCGCTCGTGGAGTACGGGGAGCAGGCGCTGGGCTTCCGCGATGGGAAGACCGGCCAGCTCGCGACCCTCGGTGACCGGCTGCGCGGTCTCCCGCGGCTGGACGCGGCCATGGTCAAGGGTGCGGTTGGCTGGACCACGGCGCGAACCATCGCACGGGTCGCGACGCCCGACACAGAAGACGCGTGGCTGAAACGTGCCATGGAGATCTCCGGCCGGGAGCTGGAGGACCAGGCCAGCGAGGTCGATCCCGGGGCGCTTCCCCCGGAAGCGGACGACGACACGGATCCCTACCGCCACGTCTGGATGAGCCTGCGGCTCGACGTGCTCGACGCGGATCTGCTGATGCGCGCGATGGCGGTCCTGCGGCAGCGATACGGTGACATCTCGGGCAGCCAGATGATGATGGCCGAGAAGGTGGTGTGCGACGACATCGAGGGCGGCGAGGAGGCCGTGGAGGAGCCGGCCGGCCCTGCGAGGCCGACCGAGAGTCCGGCACTCCACCGCATCATCGAGCACCGCTGCCCCGAATGCGACAAGGCCTGGGTGGATACGGAGGCGGGCGAGTACGAGCTGAGCCGCGACGAGAGGGAACGCATCGAGTGTGACGCTGAGGTGGTGCAGGGGGACCCCGAGTCGGAGAAGGCCGGGCACGTCACACGGACGATCCCGCCGTCCACGCGAGAGAAGGTCCTGATCCGGGACCACGGGAGGTGTCAGGTGCCGGGATGTCGCTCGCGCAGTCACCTGGAGCTACACCACATCCAGTACCGATCGGACGGCGGCACACACGATCCCGACAATCTCGTGACCCTGTGCTGGGCCCACCACTCGATGGTGCACAAGGACGTGATCCAGCTGAGCCGGGCCGAGAGCGGCGAGCTGGAGGTGGCGAGGGATAGCCAAGATGGGCCGGCGCTCGGGATGCTCCTGAACATCTGGACGGACAGGGCCGAGATCGACCACACCTACCTGGACGAGTTTGAGGACGGTCCGGGCGGATGGGACTGCATCCAGGGCTACTGGGGGAAGGAGGTCGCGCAGGAGGCGAGGGCGCGCAAAGACGAACGCACGTTCGTCCCTCCACCCCCGAATGACGAACGTGCGTTCGTCCGCAGGAGGGTGCCGGAGCTACGATATCCGAAGGGGAAGATGGTGTTCAGGTATGGGGATGACCAGCGGCCGGCGCCGTTCTGGATGGAGAAACTCATCCGATGCTGAGGTCGTAGGGCTCTCCAGGACCTGTCAGACGCGGTTCACCCGGGGGTTACGCCCGCCTGGTAGGTCACCTCGAACACGCCGCCGACGCCGGCGGGGACGGACAGGGTGAACTCCGTAGCGTGAAAATCAGGGAAGGGAGCGTCGCCCAGCCACACCTCGGTGATGGCCAGTTCGCCGGGCTGCGCGGCGAGGGGCTGGATGCGGAGGTCGCGGTCCTCGCCGGTGGCGTCGAAGCGGTAGTACAAGGTCACGGGCTCGTCGTGGAGGAGGAGGCTCGCGTGGAGGTGGGTGAGGTAGCCCAGCTCGACGCTGTGGTAGCCGGCCTTGAAGGCGTCGCCCTTGTCCGGGACGGTGACGGTGAGGCCGTCGCGGCTGGTCTCGGAGTAGGTCTCGCCGTGGAGCGGGTCGACGAGGTGGGTGGCGTAGAAATCGGCGGACTCGTCGGCCATGCGCAGCAGGTCGGCGCGCAGGCCGTCATCGTCGACGAGGGGGTACAGGGACAGTCCGGCCACGACGCCCTGTTCGAGGACCCAGTAGACCTTGTCCTGGTCGAGGCACTGCCCCGTGTTCATGTCACATTCGTAGTACGGTCCGCCGAAGTCCGCGTCGTAGCCGCCGTCGTCGAGGGTGTCGCGCGCCAGGGCGATGGCGCCTTCGAGGTAGCCTGCGTCAGGATCGAGCCGGTGGGCGCGGGCGAGGGACCAGGCGGTCTTGAGGGTGTGACCGGGCTGGACGGCGGTGTACGAGGAGAGCGGGTTCCAGCCGGAGTCATGGACCTCGGGGAAGCCGATCTGGGCGCTGTCGAGCCCATCCACGAAATGATCGACCATCAGATCGGCCAGCTGCAGAGCGCGGGGCTCGTGGGCCGCGGGATCGTCTCCAAGGGCCATGGACAGCCCGTGGGTGGTGAACGCGTCCACGGTCGGGGTGAACCCCTTGCCCGCCGGATCGCTCCAGTCGAGCTCGGCGGAATCGAAGTAGCCGCCCGCGTCCGCGTCCCACATGGCCGTGTCGAGCTGCTCACGGCCCAGCTCCAGCCAGCCGCACCAGAGCTCGTCCCGGGTGGCCTCGCACATGGCGGACAGGCCCACCAGGGCGTAGTGCTGGGCGAACGACCACTTGAAGGTGTTGGGGTCCCAATCGTCGCCGAAGAGGGCGACGGGCGCGCCTGCCTCGTCCGTGGTGAAGAGCCAGCCGCCGTGGTCGTCGTCCCACCCGTGCTCGACGAGGAACTCCAGGGCGTGCTCGGCGTGGTCCAGGTAGGCCTCGTCGCCGGTGAGCATGAAGGCCCGGACGAACCCGTACGCGTCGCGAGATTGCCCCACCACCGACTTGTCGGTCTGCTCGGAGACGCCGCCGTCGGCGTCCACGAAGCTGTGGAACCCGCCGTACTCGTCGTCCCGCGCGGCGGTCCAGAAGTCCGCGCAGTCCACGGCGAAGTCGGCGGCGGCGCCGGGCTCGGTCAGGAACGCGCTGACAGGGGTGTGGTCGTCGAGGTCGAGGGGGTCCAGATCGTCGGCGCAGCCGGCGAGGACGAGCAGGGCGGCGCCGATCAGAGTTACACGAGCACCCATCGGCCAGACCCTACCAGACGACGGGGGATTCGCGAAGGTCGTGCCACCCGCGCCACACGCGTGCGTATAACGCACGGCGCGCGCGCACAGGTGTAGCCAGGACGCGCGCCTTGGTGTAGGTTGCCGCCGCCAGACAGCGGAATGTCACCCGGAGCGAATACCCGGAGCGAACATGGACGGAATCGCAATGGCAGTGGTCGTGGCAGCAGCGGTGATGGCGGGCCTGGGCCTGCTCACCTCGGGGATGCTGCTGGTCGCGGCGCGCAAGTTCTACGTCTTCGAGGACCCGCGCATCGCCCAGATCGAAGACCTGCTCCCGGGGGCCAACTGCGGCGCCTGCGGGCTGCCGGGCTGCAAGGCCTACTCCGAGGCCCTGGTCCTCCAGGGCGTGGAGGGTGCCTGCCCGGCAGCGAGCGCGGAGGTGATGGCCGAGATCGGCACGGTCCTGGGCAAACAGCTGGAGGCGGGGGCGCCGGTCAAGGCGGTGCTGCTGTGCGCCGGCAACGACGACGTGGCCGCCCACCGCGGCCTGTACGAGGGGCTCGAGGACTGCCGGGCTGCCCACCTGCTGGGCCTCGCGGAGAAGACCTGCCCCCACGGCTGCATGGGCCTGGGCACGTGCATCGGGGCCTGCACCTTCGGCGCCATCTCCAAGCACAACGGGATCATCGAGATCGACGCGCGCAAGTGCACCGGGTGCGGCAACTGCCTGGACGCCTGCCCGCGCGAGCTGTTCCAGCTGATCCCCGAAGGTCACCAGGTGCTGGTGGCGTGCAAGTCGCCCGACGGCGCCAAGATGGTCAAGGGGTACTGCTCGGTGGGGTGCGTGTCGTGCAAGGCGTGCATCCACAAGGTGGTCAAGGAGAAGGT
>CAYRNR010000256.1:0-8533 GCA_964425605.1 uncultured Rickettsiales bacterium
AAAAAACTAGAAATTACGGTGAGCTACCATGGTTGGCGCCAACCCGGCGTCGACGCCGTGGATCCACGGAGGATTCGGGGTCGATCCCGGCCTCGAAATGAAGCGCATTCACCGGTGGTTCGGGACCCGGATCCGGACCTCATTGGAGGCGCCCGGGCAACCCCTCGAGGAACTCCCCGCGACAGGCCGGACACAACAGGAACGCCCGGCGGGCCAGGACCTGCTCCTCCAGCTCGCCGGCCAGCCCCTGATCCGTGGCCCTCTGGACCGCGTCGAGGGCGCGCTCGATCTCGCCGTCCAGATCGTCCGGGAGGACGAGGATCGGGTCGAAATCCGCGGTGACGGTGACCTCGGTCACGTACCGCACGGAGCCGTTGGGGAGCGCAGCGCCGCAGCGGGCGCAGGCCAGCGCGTTCACCGCAGCGCCGCGGTGAGCACGGCGACGAGGTCGTCGTCGTCGCCCGGCAGCAGGGTGCGCGGGTCGATCCACACGCGGTCGTCGGAGACCCGGACGATCACGGGGGGATCGGCTCCGCGGAGTCGATCGGCCCAGTGGGTGGCGTTGTGCCGGGTGGGGAGCAGGCTCACGGCGTGGCCCTCGAGGTCCACCTGGGCCATGGCGCCGCCGCCCGCGCGGCCGGTCACCGGCTCCACCGCGGATTGGAAGTGCTCGTCCAGCCCCGGTACGTCCCCGCGCAGTCGCTCCAGGAGGGCCTCGGCCAGCTCCAGGGACTCGGCGGGGCTCCGGTGCACGCGGCCGTGGGTGGGGACCTGATCCGCCTCGGCGTCGAGGTAGTGGCGCAGGGTGCCCTCGAGGGCGGCATAGGTGAGCTTGTCCACGCGCAGGACGCGCATCATCGGGTCGCGGGCCAGGCGCTGCACCAGGTCCTTGCGCCCCACGACGATGCCCGCCTGGGGCCCGCCGAGGAGCTTGTCCCCCGAGAACGTGACGAGATCCACCCCGGCGGCCACGGCGTCGCGGACCTCCGGTTCGTCCCCTGAAGCGCCGGTCACGAGCTGACCGCTGCCGAGATCCTCCACCACGGGGATGCCGCGCGCGCGGCCGAGCTCCACCAGGGGGCCGCGGTCCACCTCGGCCACGAACCCGACGACCCGGAAGTTGCTGCGATGGACCTTGAGCAACATCGCGGTGCTGTCGACGATGGCGTCCTCGTAGTCCCGCAGGTGGGTGCGGTTGGTGGTCCCCACCTCCCGCAGGATCGCGCCGCTGCTGCGCATCACGTCCGGGATGCGGAAGGAGCCGCCGATCTCCACCAGCTCGCCTCGCGACACGATCACCTCGCGGCCCTCGGCCAGCGCGCGCAAGGCCAGGAACACGGCGGCGGCGTTGTTGTTGACCACCACGGCCGCCTCGGCGCCGGTGAGGCGGAGCAGCAGGCGCTCGACGCCCGCGCCGCGACCACCGCGCTTGCCCGTCTCGAGGTCGAGCTCCACGTTGGCGTAGCAGCCCGCCACCCGTCGGAGGTGGCGCTGGGCGCGCGTGGGCAGGGGCGAGCGCCCCAGGTTGGTGTGCACCACGACGCCCGTGGCGTTGATCACCCGGCGGAGGTGATCCCTGCTCAGCAGGGCGGCCCGCTCCCGGGCGGCCAGCGCCAGCGCGTCCCGGTCGACGGCCGCGTCCCGGCCCGCCAGCAGCTCGCGCCGCAGCCCGTCGATGGCCGCGCGCACCCCCTCCTTGAGGGCCCAGGCCGGGAGCTCCGGATCGCCGGTGAGGGTGGGGTGGGTCAGCATCTCGCCCACCTGGGGCAGGGTGCGGAGCCGATCTCGAGGGCTATCGCTCATGCTAGACTCCCGGCGTGCAGACGGTCGCTCCCCTGATCGCCGCGCTGATCAGCTTCTCGCTCGCCATCTCGATGCTGATCCGCGACCCGCGCGATCGCATCCACCGACGCTACGCCACCACGGCGACCACCATCGCGGTGGTGTTCCTCTGCATGTTCTTCTACGTGCAGACCCGCCACGAGTTCTGGCGCTACGGGCTCCTGATCGGCGGCCTCTTCGTCGCCCCGACGTCGGTTCAGGTCTATCACCTGCTGTTGCGGCGGTTCAACCCACCCACGGGGCCGCTGGTCAAGGCGCTGTACGTGGCCGCGCTGCTCCAGGGCCTGGTGGTGGTGCTGTTCGGGCGGAGCTTCCTGTACATCTTCGCCGCCGACGGCCTGGTGATCTTCTTCGGCCTGGCCGCCAACGTGGGCATCCTGTTCTGGGCCCGCCGCGGGGCCGAGACCCACGTGGACCGGACCCGCCTCACCTACCTCGCGGTGTTCGGCGCGGTGTCCGTGGCGCTGATGGCCGTGGAGCTGGTGACCACCTCGTGGAACCTCGACGCGGGGGGGCTGTACCAGCTGCGCATCCCGTTCCCGCCGGTGGGGACCCTGGCGTCAGTGGCCTACATCTACTTCCTGGGCCAGATGATCCTGCTGTACCGCCTCCTGGACCTGCACGAGATGATCGCCAAGATGGCCAACTTCGCGGCCATGTCCGTGCTGCTGGCCGCGGTGTACGCGCTGATCGTGCTGGGACCGGGGAGGGACACGTCCCTCGAGGCGCTGGTGATGAACACGCTGATGGCCACCGCGGCCATGCTCATCCTCCACGATCCCCTCAAGGAGAACATCGACCGCTGGATCGCGAGGCTTCTCTTCCAGGAGCGCTACCACCTCGACGGGGCGGTCTCGAAGCTGCTCAAGCAGCTGCCAGGCATCTTCGAGGTGGAGGCGCTGGTGGACGAGCTGCTGGGGGCGCTGACCTCCACGAGCCGCGTGGAGGCGGCGTCTGTGTACCTGTGGAACGACTCGGACCGCGCCTACCGGGTGATGGCCCACCTGGGCTCCAACTCGCTACCTGGTCTCCAGCGCGTGCCGTCGCGCCCCTTTGCCGAGGGGCTGCTGCGGTTGCGGGCGCCGCTGCTGCTCGAGGAGCTGCGTCGCAAGGCCCAGCACGCCCTGCTGCTGCCCCAGCCGCGGCGCGAGACCGAGGAGCGGCAGCGGGAGTGGTTCTCCACGGCCCAGCACACCATGGAGGGCATGGGCGCGGACATCACGCTGCCGTTCCTGGCCGGCCGCAGCGTGCTGGGCTGGGTCAACCTGCGCACGGAGCGGGGCAACGTGGGGCTGTCGCGGGCGGAGATCGCGCTGCTGGCCCAGGCCGTGGAGCGGGTGGCGGCCGGCATCGACGCCAGCCGCCAGTTCGAGCGGATGAAGGACCGCGACCGGCTGGCCGCCCTGGGCGAGATGTCGGCGGGCCTGGCCCACGAGATCCGCAACCCCCTGGGCGCCATCAAGGGCGCGGCCCAGGTGATCCAGGAGACCGGCGTGGAGGTGGAGCAGCGCGAGTTCCTCGACATCATCGTCGAGGAGGTGGATCGCCTCAACGCGGTGGTCAGCCAGTTCCTCGACTACGCCCGCCCCATGACCCTGGACCGGCAGCCCACCTCCCTGGGCCCCATGCTGCGCTCCGTGTCGCAGGCCGTGGGGGCCGAGGGGCTGCCCGAGGGGATCCGCCTGGAGCTGGACCTGGCGCGGGACATGCCGCCGCTGCCGGTGGACGTGGAGAAGATCCGCCAGGTGCTGCTGAACCTGGTGCGCAACGCGGTGGAGGCCATGCCCGACGGCGGGACCCTCACGCTGTCGTCGCGCTACCACCGGGCCCTGCGCAGGGTGCGGCCCATCGGCTCGAGCCGCAACCAGCGCCGCGTCGGCACCCTCATCAACGCGCTGGAGGGCGCCCTGGAGATCACCGTGGCCGACACCGGATCGGGCATCGACCGGGAGGCCCTCTCCCGGCTGTTCATCCCGTTCTTCACCACCAAGGACCACGGCAACGGGCTCGGGCTCCCCATCTGCGAGCGGATCGTGCGCGAGCACGGGGGCGAGCTCGAGGTGGAGTCGGCCCCGGATCGGGGCACCCGCTTCGTGGTGCGGCTGCCCATGAACGAGGAGCAGCCGGGCCCCTCGTCCCTGGCCCTGGAGGCCGCCGACGTGTGACGCCATGGGGCCGACACCCAGACGCCGCGTGCGCGCACAGCGGGTTCCGCGGTATCCTGTCGGCGAGATCGTCACCACCAGGAGGGCCGTCTTGCAGATACGCCGATCGGTCATCGCCCGGAACGAGCCCACGATGGAGCTCTTCCGCACCATCCAGGCCTCCTACCGGTCCCTTCGCGAACGCAGCGACGGGTTCATCGAGTCCTACGACCTCAGCCGCCCCCAGTTCGAGGTGATCTCCGCCCTGGGCAACACCGCCGGGCTGACCCTCAAGGAGCTGTCGCGGAGGCTCCCCGTGACCAAGGGGACCCTCACGGGGGTGATCAACCGCCTCGAGGAGCGCGGGCTCGTGCGCCGGTCGTCGAGCGACTCGGACCGCCGCTCCACCGTGGCCACCCTCACCGAGGCCGGGGAGTCCCTGTACGAGGAGGTGTTCACCGGCCACGTGTCCTACCTCAAGAAGTACCTCGACGTGCTCGATCCCCAGGAGCGTGAGACCCTGGCCCGCCTGCTGATGCGCGTGCAGGCCGCGGCCCGCTAGCCTTCCGTTCCCCCGCAGCCGCGGACGCGGTTTATCCAATCAACCCGGAGTCGTCATGAACGTCCTGACCATCCTCACCGATGCCTACGATGCCGGCGGCGGGATCGCCGAGTACAACGTCCAGCTCGTCGAGGCGATACACGAGAGCGGCCTGGTGGATCGCCTGGACGTGCTGAGCATGCGCGCCACCAAGGGCACCGGCGCCCGCCCGTCGGAGCGCTCCGTGCCCGAGGGGATGCACTGGAAGACCCTGCCGCGGACCAACAAGGTGGGGTACTCCCTGGGGTCCATCAAGCACGCCATCACCCACCCCTTCGACGTGGTGGTCTGCGGCCACATCAACCTCGCCCCCTTGGGCGCGGCTCTCAAGCGCATGGGCCGCAACCGCAAGATGATCACCATCACCTACGGCGCGGACATCTGGGTCGGACTGACGCCCCTGAAGACCCGCGCCTTCGACGACAGCGACCTGGCCACCGCGCTGACCGACTACACCCGCGAGCGCCTCCTGGAGTGGTCGACGCTGCCGCGCGAACGCATCGACCTGCTGTACGCCACGGCCGACGAAGATCTGTTCACCTTCACCCGCAAGCCGGCCCACCTGCAGAAGCGATACGGCACCCAGGGCAAGAAGGTCATCCTCACCGTCGGGCGCCTGGCCACGGTGGACAGCTACAAGGGGCACGACCGGGTCATCCGGGCCATGCCGGCCATCCTGCGGCAGCGCCCCGACACCGTGTACCTGATCGTGGGGGACGGCGACGACCGGCCCCGCCTCGAGGGCATCGTCCGGGAGACCGGGATGGAGGACCACGTGATCTTCGCCGGCCTGGTGGACGCCGGAGAGCTGGTGGACCACTACCGCGTGGCCGACCTGTTCGCCATGCCGAGCACCGGCGAGGGGTTCGGCATCGTCTACCTGGAGGCGGCCTGCTGCGGCATCCCCTCCGTGGCCTGCACCGATGACGCCGGCGGCGAGGTCGTCTCCCTGATCGGCGGCACCGCCGTCCAATCCTCGGACGCCGTCGGCCTGGTGGACGCCGTGCTCGGGCACCTGGGTCGGCGCAACCCGCGCAAGCGAATCCGGCAGTCGTGCATCGACACCTTTGGTCTGGCACAGTTCAAGAAGACCACCGCGGACATCCTGAAGCACTGCGCTGAGCTCTGAGCCGGGGGTACGAACCGGATGAAGATCGTCCACTACACGCCAGCCATCCGCCTCGAAGAGGGCGGCGTCGTGCGTGCCGTCCTGGATCTGGCCACCCGCCTCGCGGACCGCGGCCACGCGATCACCGTCGCCACGTCAGACGTCCGCGACGTCCCCGTGTCCTGGGCGGGCGACCGCCAGCCCTCGGTCATGCCGTGGCCCACGCCGTCGCTGCCCGGGCGCCTCTTCGGTCCCCGCCAGCTCCACCACATCGAGGTGCAACTGCGCAGCTTCGACGTGCTCCACCTCCACGCCGTGTGGGTGCCCTCCAACCACCAGCTGGCCAAGATCGCGCGGAAGCTGGGCATCCCCTACGTGGTCAGCATCCACGGCATGCTCGACGAGTGGTCCATGTCCCAGCGGAACTGGAAGAAGCGCTCGTTCCTGGGCGCGGGCGGCTACGTCCTGCTCGACGGGGCGAGCGCCATCCACTGCACGGCCCGGGGCGAGCTGGATCAGGCCCAGCGCTGGTTCCCCGAGGGCCGGGGCTGGGTGGCCCCGTTGCCCATGGATCTGGAGCCGTTCGCCGAGCCCACGGGCCCCGGCGCAGCGCGCGCCGCGTTCCCCCTGCTCGACGCGGACGGGCCCAGCGTCCTGTTCCTCAGCCGCCTCCACTACAAGAAGAACCTCGAGGGCCTGCTCCGGGCCTGCGCCCTGCTGCGCGACCGCGGCCAGCCGTGCAACCTCCTCGTCGCCGGAAAGGGCGACCCCGAGTACGAGGCCTCCCTGCGCGCCCTGACCTCGGAGCTCGGCCTCGAGGATCGCACCGCCTTCCTCGGCATGGTCGTCGACACGGACAAGCTGTCCCTGTACGAGGCCGCCGACCTGTTCGTGCTGCCGACCCAGCAGGAGAACTTCGGCTTCGTCCTCTACGAGTCCCTCGCCTCGGGCACCCCCCTCGTCACCACCCGCGGGACCGACACCTGGCCCGAGATCGAGGCCAGCGGCGGCGGCGTCATCGCCGATCCCGATCCCGACCGCCTCGCCGACACCATGGCCGGCCTCCTCGCCGATCCCGACCGCCTCCGCCGCATGGGACGCGCGGGCCGTGCCTTCGTCTTCACCGAGCTCGGCGACGACCGCGTCATGGAACGATACGAAGAGATGTACGCTGGGGCCTGCTCGTAGGGGTCAAGTCTGGTCTTGAGTCTTCTGGGCGGGAATCCGCCCAGAAGACTCAAGACCAGACTTGACCCCTACCGGTCCGCCGTTGGCGTGGGGTTCGCCCCACGAGGCGATGGCAGGGACCGACAGCAGGATCACGGCCATGTCCAGCCACAGCGAGGCGTGGTCCACGTAGTAGAGATCCCTGCGCACGCGATCGTCCCAGCTGGACGCCAGGCCTCCGGTGACCGCGGCCCAGCCGCTCATGCCGGGGAGCACGGAGCGGCGGGCGGCCTGGCTGCCGTTGAGCAGGCCGTCGTGCTCGGGGATCAGAGGGCGGGGGCCGACCAGGCTCATGTCGCCATGGATCACGTTGACCAGCTGGGGCAGCTCGTCGATGGCCCAGCGGCGGATGAAGCGGCCGACGCGGGTGACGCGATGGGACTCGTCGCCGCCGGAGGGATCGCCGCTGCCGCGGGGCGAGGGGTTCGAGGACGAGGCCGGCAGCATGGAGCGGAACTTGTGGATCGTGAACGGCACGCCGTCCTTGCCCACGCGCTGCTGGCGAAAGAGCACCGGGCGCCCCGAGTCGAACCAGACCGCCGCAGCGGTGGCCGCCATCACTGGAGAGAGGGCCACGAGTCCCGCTGACGCGCTGGCCACGTCGAGGGCTCGCTTGGCGAGGCGATATCGCGAGGTGACGTTCATGTTCCCCCGATCGAACCGCGGAATCCCCCCGCGGGTGAACTTCACTTCCTGCCCGGACCCTCTTCCATGTACCACTGGACCGTCGTGGCCAGCCCGTCGGTCAACGACACCTGGGCGTCGAAGCTCAGCCTGTCCGACGCCTCGGCGACCCGGGCGACCGACCGGCGCAGGTCCCCGGCGCGGTCGGGCTCGTGCCGCACCTCGACGCCGTGTCCGAAGGCCTGCTCCAGGGCGCCGAGCAGGTCCCAGAGGCTGGTCTCCACGCCGGTACCCACGTTGTACGCGCGACCCGCGGCCCCCGGCGCCACGCACGCGGCGAGGTTGGCGCGCACCACGTCGCCGACGAAACAGAAGTCGCGGGTCTGGTGACCGTCGCCGAACAGGGTCACCGGGGTCCGGCCGGAGAAGGCCTGCATGAACAGGGGGACCACCGCCGCGTACTGGGAGGCCGGGTCCTGCCGCGGCCCGTAGATGTTGAAGTAGCGCAGCGCCACGGCCTCGGGCCCGTCACCGGCGGTGCACCGGGCTACCAGGTCCTCGGTGGCCAGCTTGGTCTCGGCGTAGGGGGACCGGGGCGAGGGTTCGATCCCCTCGTGCACCGGGAACTCGTCGGGGTCGCCGTACACCGCACACGACGAGGCGAGGACCACCCGGCGGACGCCGGCGCGGCGCGCCTCGTCGAGCACCAGCGCGGTCCCGTCCACGTTCACTGCGCGGGTCTGGCGAGGGTGCTCGACGGAGAAGACCACGGAGACCACGGCGGCCTGGTGGAGCACGTAGTCCACCCCCTCCATGGATGCGGCAACGGCGGCGCGATCGGTGATGGAGCCGATCCGCACGTCGCAGCGCCCCTCCAGGTGGGCGAGGTTCGCGAGGTTTCCGCTGGTCAGGTCGTCCAGCACCCGTACCTGGTGCCCCTCGGTCACGAGGCGGTCCACGAGGTTGGAGCCGATGAACCCGGCGCCG
>CAYRNR010000257.1:0-8133 GCA_964425605.1 uncultured Rickettsiales bacterium
TTTTGGGGGGAAACGGCGGATCGCGTGTTCAGTTACTGGTCAGGTTCTGTACAGACCGTCTACTATCTGGTCAGCTTCCGGGGGGGCTATCCCGAGACTTTCTTCTCCATCCCCCACAACCCCACCGTCGCCACCGCATACAGTGCCAGCGCCAGCCCGAAGCTCGCCAGATACCCGTACTGCACCGCGATCGCCAGCGCGCACGCGACCGCGAATGCGCCCGCGGCCGCGTTCAACGCGAAGAACTCCGGCACGCGCGCGCCCAGTCCAGCTCGCTTCGCCAGCGCCAGCCCGCGCGGGAAGTACACGCCCATCAGCGCCCCCACCGCGGCGATGCAGAGGATCCCGCCACCCTTGACCAGGACCACCGGCGCTCCGACGCCGAGCAACCACCCGGGCGCCCACACCCCGAGGAGTGCGACCGGAGCGAGCAGCACCAGGGTCACCCACAGCGGTATCCGGTCGGAGAACCACCCCCCCACTCCGGAGCTCAGCAGCAGCAACGCGAGCACCGCCACCAGGGTCGTGGCCGGGCTGACGAAGACCGCCTGGTACACCTGGATGAGCTGCACCTCGACGAGGAAGTACGCGAACCCGATGAGGAGCTGGTACCCCCCCAGGGGCAGGGCCAGAGTCCTGCGCCCGCCGAAGAGGCGAATGGAGAACAACAGGACGGCGACGGCCGTGGCGATGCCGCTGACCTTCATCAAGGACGCGATCTTCGCCCGCCCGCGCTCGGACATGCTCACGAAGGGGCGATCATCGGTCGCGGGGGTGGGATCGAAGCCCTCGGCCGCGAGGGGAGCGAAGTCTCCGAGGCGGATCATCCCCATCAGGGCAGAGATCTCGCGGTCCTCGGTCTCACCGGGGAAGTACATCAGGTTCAGCCAGCGCCGCTTCTTGCCCTTCTTCGTCTTCACCTGGCCGAACCACTCGCGGGCGAGCTCCCGGCGCGGGCCCTCCAGCGGTCCCCGCGAGACGGCCATGCCCACGTAGTACTTGTTGTTGAGCCGCTTGACCCGCTGCGCGCCGGACCGGGAGTACCACTCCCAGATCACGAAGTGCTTGGAGGGGTCCTCCACCCCCTCGGCCTCCAGCGCTCGCCACAGGGTGTGGATCATCCGGTAGAGGCCGAGCTGCCCCTCCCGGTCCAGGGGCCGCTCCTCGAAGGAGAGCAGGCCGTCGTCGCTGAGGCTGTCGAGGAAGAGGCGGTAGCTCTCGACGGTGTGCAGGCAGTCGGGCGCGCCAGGGTAGGAGACGGTGCGCCCGGAGTGGACGTTCATCAACGTGATCAGATCGTAGGGTTCCTCGGCGGTCTTGATGACCGACAGGGCGTTGCCGACGGTGGGCTCCAGCCCGGCGAACGCCCGCCCGCTGCGCTTGTAGAAGTCGCGCTCCATGATCCGGACGATGGCGGGGTTGATCTCCACGGTGTGGATGCGATCCAGCGGCGTGATGCGGCGGACCGACTTGATGATGCCCTGGGCCGCGGAGCCGACGATCATCACCCGGGGCTCGGGGACGGTGCCATACATGAACCGCACGTCCTGGGTGGGCCACTGGACGCCCTTGCCCTGGTAGCGCTCGGCGTAGTCCCTGGGCTTGCCTTCGGTGAAGTGGTCGTTGCCGTAGCCGTTGTAGGCCACGTGACACTCCCCGCGGCTGGGGACCCGCCACAGCACGTCCACGCGGCCCACCAGGTTGTCGTAGCTGCGCACGGGCCGGTCGAGCTTGCTGCGGAAGACCTTGAGGCGATCGAAGTGCTCGTTGTCGCGCGAGACGAGGTGATGGAAGTTGAGCACGTCCCAGCCGCCGTGGGCGACGAGCAGGGCCACGGTGGTCGCCAGCAACAGGGCGAAGCCCACGACGACCGGGCGGGGCGCCCACCGCAGGCCGCCGACGAGTCCGGCGAGGGCCAGCGACCCCATCACGACCAGCAGGATCCCCTCGGAACGCAGCACGAGGTACGCCGCCACGGTCAGCGACACGCCCACGGACACCCCCAACATGTCGTAGAAATACACGCGCCGCGTGCGCAGCCGCGCGAAGGCGTCGGAGACGTACCAGGCAGGGAAGGCGAACGTCAGCGGCAGCACCACCATGGCGCGCCACAGCGGCGGGTGGAGCAGCGCGACCACCGACGCCGCCAGGGCCACGGCCGTGCCGCCACAGACCACCAGCAACAGCGTGCGCTCGCGCAGCCGGAACGTACCGGCGGCGAACGCGCCGAGCCCCAACCCGAGCACTGCGCAGCTGACGATCATCACCGCGTCGACGTACTCGAAGAGGTACTCGGTGACGTGGAACAGCACCGTCTCCAGGCACAGCACCAGCGCCGCGAACAGCGCGACCTTGACCAGGGCCATGTCCACGGTTCGCAGGGCGTGCAGGAGCGTCCTGGGTGGTGTCATCTCGCCCCCCCTCGGCGGCCGCGCGAGGTTATAGCACGCGCCGCGATGGTGCAGCCCGGGCTAACATGAGCCCGCCGTCATGAGGCCATCCATCCGCCGAGCCCTGTGGTCCGCCCCCCCGATCGCCCTGCTGATCGGCGGCGTCTGCCTGGCGTGGGTGTCTCTGGGCTCCGACGGCTACCCGGTCCGCGGCATCGACGTGCGCGGGGACATCCACACCGATCGGTGGGCCCTGTTCGCGCTGGAATACGCCAGGTCGGCGGACCTGCCGCTGGCCCGGCTCGTGGACGGGGCCGCGCCGGACGAGGTCGTGGACATGAGCTGGTACTTCTGGCTCGCCGTGGGCCACGGCCGGGTCGTGCTGATCGACACCGGCACCGATCGGTTCGCCGAGCAGCCCGGCGGGAAGCTCTCGACCCGCTGGTCCATCGACCGCACGCGCTCGGTCCTGGACACCCTCGCCGCGGCCGGCCTCGGCGCCGACGACGTGACGGACGTGATCCTCACCCACCGCCACTGGGACCACGTGGGCGGCCTGCGCCACTTCGATCGGGCCACGGTGCACGCACACGCGGACGAGTGGGAGGCCGTCGACCGCGCGGGCTTCGACGGCGTCGCAGCCCCCATCGAGGCGACCCCGGCCACGCCCCTCCCCGATCTGGTGATCCTCGAGGCAGGCCGCCACACGGCCCATCACTGCGTCGTCGAGTTGCCCTGCGGCGGCGCGCCGCTGGTGATCGGGGGCGACGGCGCCTATCTCTTCCGGGACATGGGCGACCTCCGAGCCCTCCAGGAGCGAGCGGGCCACGACCGGGTGCTGCCCGGCCACGATCCAGAGGTCTTCGAGCGGTTCGATTCGCCGCACGTGGGGATCGCGCGCATCTGCCCGTGAAGTGGATCAGCCGGTCTTCACCGCGAACTCGAGCACCCGTCGATCCCCGTCGTCGTCCGACAACGTCGCCCGGACCCGATTCCCCGCCTCCATTCGCGACACGCCCTTGGGGGTGCCCGTCAGCAGCAGATCCCCCTCGTCCAGGGTCATGAACCGCGACGCGTCGCACAGCAACCGGGGGATGTCGTAGATCATCAGCGCCGTGGAGCCGTCGTGGCGCAGCTCGTCGTCCACCCACAGCCGCAGCTGCACCGCCTCGAGGTCGGCGATGGAGGTGAACGGCAACGCCGTGGAGATGGGGCACGCGGTGTCGAAGCCCTTGGCCACGGCCCACGGGTGGCCCTTGGACTTGGCCGCCGACTGCACGTCGCGGGCGGTCAGGTCCAGCGCCAGCGCGTACCCGAGGATGGCGTCCCCGCATTCCTCCGGGCGCAGGTCCTTGCACTTCCGGCCGATGACGAGCGCCAGCTCCACCTCGTGGTGTACATCGTCCGACCATGCCGGCAGGACGATGGGATCGGGCGGCGACACCAGGCTCGACGGCGGCTTGGTGAAGAACAGGGGGTGCCCGGCCGGGACCGATCCCAGCTCCTCGATGTGCGCCACGTAGTTCTGTCCGACGCAGACGATCTTGCCCACCGGGAGCTCCCGGTCCCCGTCTTCGAAGCGAATGGTCCGCACGTCCACCTCCGCCTTCATCATGCCCGTCATTGCCCGAGGCGCCGCAGCTTGACACGATCCATACGGGTAATCCAGGGTGCGTGGTCCACCGACCACCTGGAGAACGAGTCCATGTCCGATACCGTCAAGCTCGACATGCCCTACCTCGACCGCGAGCCCCGTATCCACGAGACCGCCTACGTCGCCCCCACCGCCGTGGTGATGGGGGACGTGGAGATCGGCGAGGAATCCAACGTCTGGTTCAACACCGTGATCCGCGGCGACGTGCACTACATCCGCATCGGCAAGCGCACCAGCATCCAGGACCTGACCATGGTCCACGTCATGCGCGACATGTACCCCACCGTCATCGGCGACGACGTCACCATCGCCCACCACTGCTGCGTGCACGGGTGCACCATCGGCGACCGCGTGCTCGTGGGCATGGGCGCGGTGATCCTCAACGGCGCCAAGATCGGCGACGACTCCATCGTGGCCGCCGGCGCCGTGGTCACCGAGCGCGCCGAGTTCCCGCCGCGATCGCTGATCCTGGGCGCGCCCGCCAAGCTCAAGAAGGAGATCGGCGACCGCGAGGTGGACCTGATCAAGCTGTACAGCGGCAACTACCGCCACTACGGCCAGGAATACCGCCGCCTGAACCCCCAGCCCATACCGACCCCGGTAGGAGTCATCCCCAAGAAATGACCCGATACCTCCCCACCCTCCTCCTCGCCCTCTCCCTCCTCCCTGCTTGCTCCGAGAATCCCTACGGCGCCCTCGGCGATCCCCCGGACGACGACGACGCCGGGGACGACGACACCCACCCCGGGGACGACGACGACTCGCACCCCGGGGACGACGACGACTCGCACCCCGGGGACGACGACGATTCCCATCCCGACTTCCCCGGGAGCTGCTCGGGCCAGCCCACCAGCCCGAGCCCCTCTCCCATCGATCCGCCAGCCCTGCGCGTGTCCTTCGGCTCCAACGGCGGCCACCGCGGCTCGCCCCTGCTCCTGGACGCGGATGCCGACGGCGACCTGGACGTGATCTCCGCCGAGAACGCCCAGGTGAGCGCCTACGACCTCGACGGGACCGTGCTGTGGCAGGGCCCCATCGCCAGCCGCAGCTACTCCGGCGCCATCCTGGCCAACGTGGACGGCAGCCCCGGGCAGGAGGTGGTGGCCGCGGACGGCGTCGGCGCCATCCACGTCTGGGAGGCGCACGGTCCGCCCCTGGCCGGGTGGCCCGTTCAGCTGGAGGGCCACGCCGAGATCCGCAGCCTCGCCGCAGCCGATCTCGACGGCGACGGCGCCGACGAGATCGTGGTCATGTCCACCCTCAACCCCCTCGCCGTCCCCGAGACCATGGTCGTCCTCGAAGGCGACGGCAGCGTCGCCCCGGGCTGGCCGCGTTACACCGACGGCGATCCCGACCTCGGCCTGGCTTGCCCCGACTGCGGCGGCTTCAACCAGAACGTCGCCGTGGGCGACCTCGAGGGCGACGGCACCCTGGACCTGGTGTTCACCCAGGACACCAACTCCATCAGCATCTTCGACGCTGGCGGTGCCCCACGGGACGTCCACGGCTCCTTCGACAACTGCGGCGAGGGCAATCCCCACCACTGGGGCGAGATCCACAGCTTCGTGCCCTTCGCCGCGGAGGCCGACGTCACCTGCGGCGGGGCCAGCCAGATCCTCGAGTTCACCTACTCCCCTCCCCTCGTCGCGGACCTCGAGCACGACGGCAACGCCGAGGTGCTCGCCGTGGGCAACCTGGAGGATCCCGGCTCGCCGGGTTCGTTCCTCGGATCGGCGCTGGTCGTCTATCAGCACGCGCGCCAGCATCGCCCCGGGTTCGCGCCATACCACCAGTCGGACGGCACCCTGACCGCTGGCGAGGGCGTGGCCTACCTCCCCAGCCCCACCGTCGTCGCCGCCAACCTCCAGGGCAACCCGGAGCTCGAGGTGCTCGCCGTGCACGTGGACGGGACGCTGCGCTGTTACGACGCCTCGGGGAGCGAGCTGTGGAGTCACGGTTGGACCACCGGGACCGACTGCGTCGCGACGGAGCCGCTAGTGGCGGATCTGGATGGGGATCGGGTGCCCGAGGTGATCCTCGTCAGTACCTGTCCAGACAGCCCTACGTCGGACCTGACGGTGATCGGCGGGGCCGGAGACGTGCGCCTCGAGTTCGAGCTGGACTTCTCGACCATCGCGACGCCGCTGCTGGCGGATGTGGATGGGGACGGTGGGGTGGAGATCCTGTTCAGCAGCGAGGACTTCTACGACACGGTGCGGGTCTACGACTGGGCGGGGGTGGACGACAGCTGTCTGATCTGGGCGCAGGGGCGGGGGGATGCGCAGCATCGGGGGTGGTTGAGGTGAGGGGGGAGGAGCGGGGCGCCTTGGTGCGGTGGGGACGATTGGCTTCGCTTTGCGTCGACGAGCTGGGGTCAAGTCCGGTCTTAGACCTTTTCGGATCGCGGGGGGGATAGGGACTCCGTCCCCGCGATGGAAGAGCGAAGGGATCACAAAGGGCGTTGGCCGAGCGAAAAGGCCGCAAGACCAGACATTGACCCCCGGACCGTTTGGGGCCGGCGAGCCCTGCGGGCTCGCGTGGCCCGATTGATTGGCGGACCGGGACGTAGGGAAGCCTGTTGGCCTGCCCGCGGGGCATTCCAAGCCCCGCGCCGGCGTCAACGCTGGTCAACGTCTGGTTCTTGTCGTCTTTTCCTTGCGTACGCCCTTGCTGGCGCCGATGCGGCTCGTGGCAGGCACGGATTGCGACCCACCGCTCCCCTGGAAAGACGCAAGACCAGACTTGACCAGGCACCGCCCCCAAGGAGCTCCGATCCACCCCCCAAGAAAAAAGCCCCGCGGGCCGAAACCCGCGGGGCGCCAAATCGAACTCGATCTACGAACCTACAGGGTCAGCTTCTTGAGCAGGAAGTCGGTGGCCTGGTCGCAGGTCACGCCGTTCTTGCCGCCGTTGGGGATCAGGTTCGCGGCGGTCAGCTCGTCGAGGGCCGCGAGGATGTTCTTCTGGTGGTCCGGGTAGCCGATGAAGCCCATCAGCTCGCCGGTGGCCTTCACGACCGACACCGGGGAGGAGAAGTGGCCACGGCCCTCGTCCATCATCCGGGTGCCCGTGCCGCCGCCGGCCTCGAACATGCCCTGGTGGAAGCTGATGTTGGCGGAGCCGACGCCGCCGATGCCGCCCACGTACATGCCCGCCTCGTCACCGGCCATGTCGCCGACGATGTTGTTGCAGACCATGGTGGTCATGCGGAAGGTCTTGCCGGTCTTCTCACCGGTGAACTCCTCGAGCTTCTGCGGCTGGGTCACGGTGTAGGAGAAGTCGTCCGGCTTGACGCCGCGGTAGTCGATCTCGGGGAAGTTGGCGTCGATGTAGGCCTTGGACCAGTTCAGGCCGGCCGCGTCGGGGCGGATGACGTTGTCCTTGAAGTTGAGGACGACGAAGGGGTTGTTGTTCTTGAGCGCGTGCAGGCAGGCCAGGTGGGTCAGGCGCTCGATGTCGATGCGGGCCTGGGGCCAGAAGCACATGGAGTACTCGTCGTTGCCGTCGAGGTCCGCCACGCCGGCGCTCTTGCTGTCCTGGTAGGGGGTGCCCAGGTTGCAGCGGAACACGGACCAGTCCATGCCGAGCTCGTCGTTCTTGATGCGGCGGACGCAGGCGAAGAGGTCCATGTACTGGCGCATCCAGACGTTGGCGCTGGGCACGTTGGGGTACTTGGAGCTGTCCGGGGTCTCCAGGGGCATCTTGAGGACGACGTCGCACTGGTCGATGACGTCGATGGAGGTCTGGGGGGCGACCCGGTCCTGCTCGATGCGGGTCTCGATGAACAGGTCGGGGATCTCGACCACGACGATGTCGCCCTTGGCGATCTCGTTGGCGAGCAGGCTCTCCATGATGGTGCGGGACGCCTTGGCGACGATGGGGCCGATGCCGTCACCGGGGGCGAAGCCGATCTTCAGGGGGCGCTTGGTGCTGAGGTCCACGGGCTCGAAGTGACCGCGCTGCTCGATGGCCTTGCGGACCCGGGGGACCTCCTTCTCGAGGAGTCCCTGCAGGGCGGAAAAGGGATTGTAGGCGCCAGTGAAGGGGCTGTTGAACTCGGCCATGTTTCTGCCTCCTTGTGAGGACCGC
>CAYRNR010000258.1:0-8121 GCA_964425605.1 uncultured Rickettsiales bacterium
CGGGCGTACTCGGCGATCTGCTGCTCCACCTCGGGCTCTTCGACGAGGATGCCCAGCCGGGTCGTGGCCTGGTCCATCAACAGCCGCCCCACCAGCCCCTCGATGATGGCGTCGCGCAGCTCGGCCAGCGCGGCCTCGCGGCGGGGGCCCGGGGGCATGTTGATGGGCTCGGCCTCGAGGTACAGGTCGAGCTCCTCGGCGACCTCGCTCTCCAGGATCAGGTCCTCGTTGACCACCACCACGATGCGGTCGACGATCTCGACGCCGGCGGCGCTGAGGGGGACGGTCAGGGCGAAAAGCAGGATCAGGAGACGGGGGAGAAGAGTCACGATGTGGGATTCCGGGGGCTACCGCTCGGTGGCGGGAGCAGGCACGCGCGCTTCGCCGGTGCCGGGAGCGGGCACGCGCGCTTCGTCCATCGCGTCCCCGGGGGTGGTCAGACGGACGGGGCCGGGCACGGGGCCGGTGCGCTCGTCCACCTTGTACTCGTAGGCGGCCACGGCCTCCTCGTCCTTGACGATCTTGGCGTCGGCCTCGAGGCGGCCCACGTAGGCGTCGTACAGCTCGTTGTAGCGGTCGGACTTGACCTTGCGCAGGACGCTGCCGCGCATCTGCTCGAAGGTGCGCTCGACCCGCTCGCGCCGGTTGGGCACGTAAAGGATGTTGAAGCCGTCGTCGGTCTCGAGCACGTCGCTGACGTCGCCCTTGTCCATCTCGAACGCGGAGTCGATGAGGAGCTGGTCGATGCCGGGCTTGCCCTTGAGGCCGACGAAGCCGAGGTCACCGCCGCGGCGGGCGTAGGGACCCTGGGAGTGCTCCTGGGCCAGCGCCTTGAAGGACGTGGGATTGGACGCGATCTGCTCCTGCAGGTCGGCCGCCAGGGTGCGGGCCTCCTCGCGGGGCCGGCTGTCGGTGACCTTGAGCAGGATGCGCTTGATCTGCACCTTCTCTGGGACGACGAAGTCCTCCTTGTGCTCCTCGAAGTACGCCTTGAGCTCCTCTTCGGTGATGGAGTCGGGATCCAGCGTCCCGTAGACGTCCTTCTTGAGCAGGGTGTTGACCATCATCTTGCGGATCTTGGGATCCCGGTCGATACCCTGGCGCAGCGCCTCCTGGTACAGCAACGTCTCGTTGACCAGCTCGTCCATCACCTCGGTCTTGAACTCGTCGGTGATGGCGCCGGCGCGCGGCCGCATGCGCTTGGCCACGCGGTCGAAGTCGTTGGTACCGACCTCCATCTTGTTGATGGTGGCCAGGCTGGTGCCGATGTCCAGGGAACCCTTGTCCGGGAACTCGGTCTGGTTCGCGGTGGTGGATCCACCACCTCCGCCACCGCCGCCGCCGTTACAGGCCGCCGCCAGCATTCCCAGCATCCCCAGTCCCAGTGCCAACACGAATCGAGTCATGTGTATGTCCTTCCGTCGGCCGTGGTCACCAACCCCTCTGGACCAGGCCACATTCCCGCAGTGGGGGGCTCAAAGCAACGCTGACGCCTAGCACACTAGGCCAGCCTGCGCAAGAGCCGGTGGAGCAGATCGAGGGGCTCGCGACGCTGTTCCTGGCTCATCCTCAACGTGAGTACGCCATCCGCATTGAGGGACATTCGCTGCCCTGCGCGCTGCACCAACGAGGCCAGCTTCACCGGGTCCACCGGGGTGCGCGCGTCGAACGTGATCTTGACGCCGCCGCGCGTCGGATCGATGCGGGTCACCCACAGCTTGCGCGCCTGGACCTTGAGGCGGATCAGCTCGACGAGCTTGCCCACCGGATCGGGCACGCGGCCGAACATGTCCTCGAGCTCCTCGACGATGCCCGTGGCCTCTTCGTCGCTCAGCGCGCCGCTGAGGCGCTTGTAGTAGAGCAGTCGATCCCGCTGGTCGGTGATGTAGTCGGTGGGGATGTAGGCGTCGGTGCGGATCTCGATCTCGGGCTGGGGGGCGCCGCCGGACTCGCCGCGCAGGGTGCGCACGGCCTGCTCGAGCAGCTCGAGGTAGGTGTGCAGCCCCACGGCGTTGACGCTGCCCGACTGCTCCTTGCCCAGCAGGTTGCCTGCGCCGCGGATCTCCAGATCCCGGCTGGCGATCTTGAAGCCCGATCCCAGCGAGGTGTTGTCCTGCAGCGCCTTGAGGCGGTGCACCGAGTCCCCGGTCAGGGCGCGGCCGGGGGGCACCAGCAACCACGCGTAGCCGCGATTGCGCGCGCGGCCGACCCGGCCCCGCAGCTGGTAGAGCTGGGCCAGGCCCATGCGGTCCGCGCGGTGGATCAGGATCGTGTTGCAGGTGGGGATGTCGATGCCGCTCTCGATGATGGTGGTGCACAGCAGCAGCTGGTACTTGCGGCGGACGAAGTCCACCATCACCTTCTCCAGCTCCGCCTTGGGCATCTGGCCGTGGCCCACCCCGATGGAGACCCCGGGCAGCAGCTTGCGCAGGAAGCGCTCCATGGCGCCGATGGACTTCACGCGGTTGTGCACGAAGAACACCTGGCCGCCGCGCCGCAGCTCCATCTCGACGGCTTCCTTGATGCGCTGGGCGCTGAACCGCACGATGTGCGTCCGCACCTCCTGGCGCCCCTCGGGCGGCGTGTCGATGAGCGAGAACGACCGCACCGCGGACAGGGCCATGTTCAGGGTGCGTGGGATGGGCGTGGCGGTCATCGTCAGCACGTCCACGCCGGTGCGCAGCTGCTGGATCTTCTCCTTCTGCTTGACCCCGAAGCGGTGCTCCTCGTCGATGACCAGCAGGCCCAGCTGGGGGAACTGCACGTCCTTGCTCAGCAGGGCGTGGGTGCCGACGATCACGTCCACCTCGCCGGCGGCCAGGCGCTTGAGCGTGGCGCGGCGCTGCTTGGCGGTGCGGAAGCGGCTGATCATCTCGACGCGCACGGGGAACGGGGCGAGCCGCTCGGCGAACGTGAGGTAGTGCTGCAGCGCGAGGATGGTGGTGGGCACGAGCACCGCGGCCTGGAAGCCGCTGGCCACCACCTGGAAGATGGCGCGCAGGGCCACCTCGGTCTTGCCGAAGCCCACGTCGCCGCACACCAGCCGGTCCATGGGCTTGGTGGTCTGCAGATCCTCGCTGATGGCCTGGATGGCCTCGAGCTGATCGGGGGTCTCCTCGAAGGGGAACGACGCCGCGAACTCGCGGTACAGCGAGTCGGGTGGATCGAAGGGCAGGCTCTCGGCGGTCTCGCGGGCCGCATAGAGATCCAGCAGGGCCGCGGCCATCTTCTGGACCGCCTCCTCGACCTTCTTGCGGCGCCGGGTCCAGGTCTGGCCGCCGAGCCGGTCCAGGGGCGGGGTGACCCCCTCCACCGCCGCGTAACGATGCAGCAGGTCCAGCTTGTGCATCGGTACGTAGAGCCGGTCCCCGCCGCGGTACTCCAGCAGCAGGTAGTCGTTGCGGCTGCCGCGGGCCTCGATGGCGGCCACGTCGGCGTCGCCGACCCGGTAGCGGGGATCGCGCATGCGCTGGAGGAAGTCCTGGCGCTTCTCGCCCACGCTCTTGGGGGTCTCGAGCTTGTGCATGCCCAGGTAGCGGGCGATGCCGTGGTGGCCGTGGACGACGTAGTCGCCCTCCTTGAGCTCGCTGAAGCTGGTCAGGGCGTGGCCGAGGCGGTCCCGGCGCACCTGCCGGCGCTTGCGACGGCGTCCGAAGACCTCGGCCTGGCTGACCACGGCCAGGCTCGAACCCGGGAACACGAACCCACGGTCCAGGGCCGCGGGCACGGCCGCGACGGCGCCCTTCGAGCCCAGGCGCAGGGGCGAGTCGCGCCGCAGCAGCTCCGCCGCGGTCACCGGCGTGTCCACCACCGCGCAGACCACCTCGCGCTCGTCGAGCATCTCCGTGATCCGCTCGGCCTGCACGCGGCTGGCGCAGGCGACGATCACGTCCAGGTCGTCCGACAGCCAGCGCTCGAGGCGCGAGAGCAGGGGCGCGAGCATGCCCTCGGACTTCTCGCGCGCGGCGAGGATCTCCGAGCGCAGGGAGGCATGGTCCTGGGTGGGGAGCCTCACCACCGCGTCGCCGTGAGCCATGTCGTCCAGGGCCGGCAACACGAGGTGGCCGCGGCCGGTGAGCCCGTCGCGGAACTGCTCGGCGGTCAGGTACAGCTCGCCGGGCTCGGGCACCAGCGCCGCCGGGGCCTCTCCCGAGTCGAAGGCCTTGCGCAGGCGCATGGGTTCGTCCGCCGCGGCCGACTCCACGGCCTCGGCGTCGCCCACCACCAGCAGGGCCTGGTCGCCCAGGTAGTCGAAGAACGTGTCGAGGGTGCCGTAGAAGAACGGCAGGTAGTCCTCGATCCCGGCGAAGTAGCGGCCCCGCTCGAGCTCGTCCTCCAGGCGGTGACGGGCGCGCGGCGGCACGGCGCGGTCGTCGCTGAGGTCCTTGAGCAGGCCCCCGAAGCGCGCGCGGGCGCCGTCGGTGAGTAGCTCCTCGCGCACGGGCAGCACCACCACCTCGTCCACCGTCAGCAGCGACCGCTGGCTGACCGGATCGAACATCCGGATGGACTCGATCTCGTCGCCCCAGAACTCGACCCGCAGCGGGCCGTCGAAGCCCGGCGGGTAGATGTCCATGACGTGGCCGCGCACCGAGAAGCAGCCCGGGTCCTCGGTCAGGTCCGTGCTGAAGTAGCCCCACTCGATCAGCGACTCGAGCAGCGCGTCCCGGTCGATCTCCTCGCCGACGGCCAGCAGCTCCTGGGCGTTGCCCAGCCGGGCTCGCGGGAGCACCCGCTTGAACAGGGCGGCCACGGAAGCCACCACTAGGTCGGGGTGTCCATCCTGCAGCCGCGCGAGGATCTCGATGCGACGGCGCGAGACCTCGGCGTGGGGGCTCAGGCCGCTGTAGGGCTCCACGTCGGAGCCCGGGTAGAGCAGCACCCGGCGATCGCCGCGCTTGCCCAGGAACGTGGTCAGCTCGCGGTGGACGTGGGTCGCGGTCTCCTCGTCGGGGGCCACCCACAGCAGGGCGCCGCGGTGGTGCTGGGCCAGGGCGGCCACGGCAAAGGCGGGCGCGGAGCCGCGGAGGCCCGCCGCGACCACGCGACGTCCCCTGGAGAGGGAGGCGGCCAGACCCGCCGGATCGAACGGAACGGAACCCATGCGCGGGCCAGGATGGCCAAGGCTCTGGACCGTGTAAAGACCGGGAGGTGTGAAACCCCAAATTCCAATTTTTTACCTCGACGATCTGAACTCGGTTCATTACAGTACGTGCAGCTCGGAGAGCTTTCGGCAGACGCCGACGAGGGGCCCCCGAGCCGCACGAAAACCGAAAGGCCCAGCGACCCCGTGGTGACGTTTGCACCCGTACGCCCCGCCATGTCCCCGAGGGAGTGGCGCAGCGAAGACCTGATGCCCCAGTACATCGAGGCGGTGCGCCGCTGCCTCGACGGGACGTCACACCTGGACGCGTACCGGCTCCACTTCACCACCGAGTCCGAGATCCGCCGCTTCCTCGGCGTCAACCTCGCCGATCTGGAAGATCCCTTCGACCGCGCGCGCTTCCGCCACCTCCACGCCGAGGCCATCGCCTACATCCGGCGCCACTTCGGCTACCGCATCCCGGAGGCCATCGAGCACCTGCAGCGGCCCGAGGACCTGTTCCTCTCGGCGAGCGACGACCACCCCACCAAGACCCAGGTGCTGTCGTGCGTGCTGCTCAAGCTGATGCACGTGATCAACCACCTGGACGCCCACTCGCTGATGCACGAGTCGGCCATCGGCGAGAACGAGCTGGAGCGCGAGGTGGAGCGCCGCCTGATGCGCGCCGCGCGGGAGATGGCCGCGGCGGGCGTCCCCCTGGTGTCGTTCACCGGCAACCGCAAGAGCCGAGACGCCCTGATCACCAAGCTGGTGGTGAAACGCGACACCACCGCCGCGGACGTGCTCGATCGGGTCCGGTTCCGGCTGGTCACGCCCACGCGCGACGACATCGTGCCGGCCATGGCCTACCTGCTGCGCCACGTCCTGCCGTTCAATCACACCCTCGCGCGCGCGTCCGTGAACAACCTCGTGGATCTGGACCGGTGGCTGGGCGACCAGGACGGCCTGCGCCAGCTCGCCCTGGAGCTGCCGGGGCCGGCGGACGGCGGCACGAACCTCGAGCGCCTGGTCAACGAGTTCAGCTCGGACGACTACCGCATCGTCAACTTCGTCGTCGAGGTCCCCCTGCGCCTCGACCTCTTCGCCAGCCAGACCGACACCACGTACACCCCGGACCTCGGCCGCGTCACCTACGTGCAGGCCGAGCTGCAGGTGGTGGACCTCGCCACCTCCCGCAGCAACGAGCTCGGCGACAACGCCCACGACAAGTACAAGCAGCGCCAGCGCGAGGCGGCCGAGCAGCGCCTCAAGTGGGGCCTGCTGCGCCAGCGCTGATCCGGCCCCTCGATCGCCCGCCGATCCCTCGCTCGCTTGCCGTTTCCCGATTCATCGGTGATCATCTTGGTAGGGGACATGAAGTCCCTGCCGGGATTGCGCAAACAAGATGCACCACCGCCTGCCCCCCCTGCTGCTGCTGCTGACCGCCCCCTGGTGGACGGTCGCGTGCAACGGCAACGGCGGTGGCCCGGACATCGAGGATCCCCCCTACGAGACCCAGCGCGACATCGTGCGCCTCGAGCTCACGCCCTCGTTCATCGCCCTGGCCGACGACAGCAACCAGCAGCTCACCGTCTCGGCCGTGTACGACGACGGCGAGTCCCTCGACGTGACCGGGCTGGCCGAGTGGGTGGTCCCCGACGAGTACCTCGATCTCCTGGACGTGGACGACGGTGTGCTGACCCCGCTGGCCGTGGGCCGGGCCCAGTTCTACGCCCGGTTCGCCGGGTACACCTCCAACATGGCCACCGTCGAGGTGGGCCAGTTCGACTTCTCCGTGGTCTCCCTCGAGTGGGACGGCGAGGAGCACGACGGCACCGACGACGTCCCCCAGGGCAACCTGGTCAAGGTCACCGTCCAGATCGAGGGCCGCACCCTGCCCGAGGATCGCCCGGACCTCATCGAGCTGGACGTGGACGGGTTCGTCCCCTTCGGCGACGAGCGCCCGGAGGCGGGCCTCGATCCCTACTTCGCCATCGAGGACGAGACCACCTACTCCGGCTGGTTCCTCGTCGCCCCCTCCATCCCCGCCGCCGACTACCCCGTCACCCTGGTCGTGGAGGGCATCGCCGGCAACAGCGACGACACCATCTCCGTCGTGTCCAACCTGCTGCCCGCCAAGACCTGCGACGAGCTCTACTACACCGCCATCCTCGACCGCTTCGACGTGCGCCGCTACCGCGTCAACTTCAGCCAGTTCACCATGGCCACCCTCATCGAGGCCCGCGCCACCGACGACCTGTCCCTGGACACCGCCCTGTGGCTCTTCGACGACGAGGGCAACCTCTTCACCGCCACCGACGACACCTGGGACGGGCTCACCGACGCCGAGCTACCCATGGGCATCACCGACCGCACGCGCGGCACTTACTACCTGCTCATGACCGCATCCCCCCTCGCCGAGACCGAGGACAACGAGATCGGCTGGTACGAGATCGACTGCAACCAGGAGGAGGTCACCGGCGACGAGTTCCTCGGCTCCACCCAGGTCACCATCCCCGCCTCCGGCGGCCCCGTCCCCCTCGACGTGGACATCACCAGCTTCCCCTTCGGCCACACCATCGACCAGGCCTGGATCCACCTCGACATCAACTCCGACGCCCCCGCCCAGGTCACCGCCCTGCTCACCTCCCCCGACCGCACCATCGCCCTGCGCTCCACCGGCCACGACGCCACCCGCCTCCCCGTCACCTGGGGCTCCGTCGTCGACCCCGACGACTCCTTCGCCGACATGTCCGACTTCATCGGCGACGCCCCCAACGGCACCTGGACTCTCCATGTCGAGAACCACTCCACCTCCGGCGACACCCTGCTGCTGGACTGGCGGCTCTATCTCGAGACCAGCGAAGTCGTCGGTCCCTGACAATCGCGCCCACAACCCCCTTGACAACCCGTCCGCTCCTGGGCACGATCCGCGCCGCTCGTCACACGTGACGACAGTGCTCCGCAGTAGCTCAGTCGGTAGAGCAGGTGGCTGTTAACCACCGGGTCGGGAGTTCGAGTCTCTCCTGCGGAGCCAA
>CAYRNR010000259.1:0-8058 GCA_964425605.1 uncultured Rickettsiales bacterium
GCGGCTGCTGGGAGTGGACCTTCACCAAGAAGGCCGAGCGCAAGATCACCAAGGGCGGCACCGCCCCGGGCCAGGAAGAGAACGGCACCCGCTGCTCCGCCCGCAAGGACGAGAAGCCCACGTTCGCGCATCAGAACCTGGCGTTCAGGTGTTGTCTCGAGGACGAGTAGAGAACCCTACTCTCCGCCTCCCTCCCCTCTCTCTACCGATCTGACCGCGGACGGCGTCCGATCCAGCACACCAGCCCGACGAGGAGTCCCAGGAGCGCTGGCCCTCGCCCCGGCGCCGCGCCGCAGGCGCAGCCGTCGGCGTCCTCCATGGGCAGGGAGTCGTCGGGGGTGTCATCGTCCTCTGCGTCGTCGTCGTCGACAGGGCCGGTGTCGTCGTCGCCGGCGGTCGCGTCGTCGTCGTCACCGGCGGTCGTGTCGTCGTCGTCCGCGGCGGTCGTGTCGTCGTCGTCGCCGGCCGTCGTGTCGTCGTCGTCGCCGGCCGTCGTGTCGTCGTCGTCGCCCATGGCGGAATCGTCGTCGTCATCCCCCGTACCGCCGTACAGCACCACCAGGCCGTGGTTGTAGTCCGTGATGGCCACGTCGCCGATCCCGTCTCCGGAGAAGTCCCCCACGGCGAGGCCCTGCATGGCGTAGTGGGAGGCGTAAGGGATGGTGTAGAGGCTCTCGGGGGTGAGGCCGCCGAGGCTGTCCTGCAGGTAGACGCCGACGCGGTTCCATCCGCCGTGGAGCACGGTGACGTCCTCGAGCCCGTCGTTGTCCAGATCGGCCACCTCCACCGGCTCGGGACAATCATACGTGGTGAGCATGGTCGGCCCCGCCAGCGACCCGGCGCCGTCCTGCTCCATCATCCACAGCCAGGTGGGGGAGTTGCGGAAGCGGGAGAGCACCGCGTCGTGCAGGCCGTCGCCGGTGACGTCCCCCAGGCCGATGCCATCGCTGAGCTCGTTGACGCCCATGAAATAGGACTGGGGCGCGGCGGACAGGGTGCTGATCCCGTCGTGCAGGTGCACCGACAGGTTGGGGGTGGAGTAGAGCTGCCCCGACATCACGGCCAGGTCACTCTGCCCGTCGCCGTCCAGGTCCTCGACCTCGTGGTCGTTGTAGCCCGACGCGAACGTGGCGAGCGCCTCGACCCGCCGGAACCCGCCGGCGCCGTTGCCGTAGTAGATCGTGGCCCAGTCGCTCCAGGACAGGCCGATGACGTCCGTGTGACCGTCGAGATCGACATCCATGGCCGCGAGCGTGTCCCCGGCCTCGCCCGACGTCACCGTGGCTGGCAACAGCCCTCCGATCCCGTCGGTCAACAGGACCGAGATCCCATCCTCGTGCCCCACCACGACGTCGAGCAGGGCGTCGCCGTCCAGGTCCACCAGGGCGATGCCGTTGCGGTCGGCGCCGGCCCCGTACGGGTACTGGGTGGGTGACCCCAGGCTACCGTCGGCCTGCTGCGGGAAGATGAACACGTGGTGGTCGTTGGCTGGATCGAAGTACTCGGTGGTCGTCATCACGACGTCCGGCAGGCTGTCGCCGGTGACGTCGCCGATGGCCACCGCCTCGGGCCAGGACCCCACGCTCGTGGCCAGGTAGGGACCCAGGGTGTAGTCCGTGGTCGGCCGGCCCCCCGATTCCTCGCGTGGCAACGCGGGAGGCCCCGGGATCAGCCGCACGGCGCCGTCGCCGTGCACCGACTTCCAGGTGCCGTCGTCCAGGCGGTAGTGAACCGGCCCGTGTGGATCGCTCAGGACGCGTCCGTAGCGATCGACGGTGGTCGCGGTCGCGACGGCCGGGGCGAAGAGGATCAGGAGCGCGGCGAGGGTCCGAGGTCCGATGGCCATGGTGTCTCCCCGGCCATCGATCCTAACATCGACCACGCCGCTACAGCCGCGAGGCACCGTAGAAGAGATAGGCCACCCCCGCGTCCGCGCCCACGGTGTCGTCGTCGTCGGCGCCGAGCAGCAGGTCGCCGTGGCCGTCTCCGTTGATGTCGCCGGCCGCCGAGATCGCCGTGCCCGCGTGGGAATCGCACAGCGTGTCCACGAACTTGGCGTCGGCCTGGGCCAGGTTCATCGCCCCCGAGACCGGACCGTACACGAGGTAGATCGCGCCCTCGTATCCGTCGGTCTCGTGACCAGGCGCGCCGACGAGCAGATCGGCGAGCCCGTCGCCGTCCACGTCGCCTGCCGAGGAGACCGCGGTGCCGGCGTTGTCGTTGTCGGCCTCGCCGTACAGCCTCGCGTCTGCCGCCGTGAGATCGAGGGTGCCGTTGGCAGGGCCGTGGACGAGATAGGCGGCGCCAGCGCAGTAGGCGGCGGTGCTGTCGTAGGGTGCGCCCACGAAAAGGTCGGGCAGGCCGTCGCCGTTGACGTCCCCGGCCGAAGCGACGGCGCTGCCGGCCTGGGCGCCCGGCGCCGCGCCGACCAGCTTGGCGTCGGCGTGGGCGAGGTCCACGGTGCCGGAGACCGGACCACGCACGAGGTATGCGGCCCCGGCGTCCTCCCCTCCCCCGTCGTGTACGGGCGCGCCCACCAGGAGATCGTCGAAGGTGTCGGCGTTCTGGTCGCCGACCCCGGACACGCTGTAGCCGACGCGGTCCGTGGCTGCCTCGGCCACGAGCTCGGCGTCGGCCAACGCGAGGTCGATGCTCCCGGTCACAGGGCCGAGCACGAGATACGCCGCCCCCTCGCTGGCTTCTTCGCCGTTGGGTCCGGGCGCGCCCACGAGCAGGTCGTCGAATCCGTCCCCGTCCACGTCGCCGGCCGCGGAGACAGACCAACCGGCGTACTCGTAGGCGTCCGGCCCGACCAACTTGGCGTCGGCCATGGCCAGGTCGAGGGTTCCCGTGACAGGACCGGACACGACGTACGCCGCGCCAGCGCTGGTCCCACCAGCGTGGTGTCCACGGGCGCCAATCAGGAGATCGGCGAAGCCGTCCCCGTTCACGTCGCCGGCCGACGAGACGGATGCGCCCAGGTACTCGCCCGACTGCTCGCCCACCAACTTGGCGTCTGCCACGGCGAGGCTGAAGACGCCCGAGAACGGGCCATGCAGCACGTAAGCCGCGCCAGCGCTCCCCCCTCCCGCCTCGCCCATCGTCGCACCGACCAGGACATCGTCCAGGCCATCGCCGTTCACATCCCCCGCCGAGGACACACCCATGCCGGCGTGGTCGACGGCCTCCTCGCCGAACAGTGTCGCGTCTGCGTTGGCCAGCGCGATCAGACCGCTCAGACCGCACCCGTTGCCGGTCCCGTCGCAGTCGTTGTCGAGCCCATCGTCACAGATCTCCGGGGCGCTGGGGTTCACCGCCTGCTCGGAGTCGTCACAGTCATCGCCGCCGCAGGCGACGTCGACATGGCCATCGTGGTCCCCATCGACGTCGTCCACGGCCCCATTGCAGTCGTTGTCGAGGCCGTCGCAGGTCTCAGCAGCGGCCGGGTGGATGTCGGCGTCGAGGTCGTCGCAGTCACCGTCCTCGACCGTCCAGCCGTCGCCGTCCTCGTCGGTCCCGGCCAGCGCGTCATCGTCCCCGGCGTCGTCGTCGTCCACCGCCGAGTCGTCGTCAGCCACCGTGTCGTCATCCTCCGACACAGCGCCGCCGTCGCCAGACGGACACCCCCCCAGCGCAACGACGATCCACAGCAAACCCATCGGGATCTCGATCCGAATACCCATCCCCCTGGCTTCCCCACATCCTACCACTCGATCCACCCCTCCGGCGTGAGCCGACCGCCGACCGGAGGAGCCGGTAGGGGGGAGAGCGGGCGGTTGACGGGCTGCCAGCGAAGAGCCATGAACTCGTTGAACCGAAATGAGATCCAGCAAAGAAAGGACGCGCGCCTCACCCAGCAGCCCGTCCGTCCGCGACCCCCCTACCGGCTCCTCCAGGCGGGAGGCGGCTCCACCCCCTACGGACTCTCCGCCCCCTCCCCTTCCTCCGGCTTCAGCTGCCTCAGGATCATCCCGTACACCCACGGGTCGTCCACCAGCTCCATGTGCCCGAGCCCGTTGACCACGATGTTGTGCACGTCCGCGCCATCCGAGGAGCTCAGCTCCGAGTACCGGAACGGGCACACCACGTCGCTGCGCGAGTAGATGGACACCAGGCGGGTGGACTCCGGCAGCGGGTGGTCGTGGATGTCCTGCAGCAGCGACGAGTGGGGCAGCATCTGCCACACGCTGCGGCTGACCACGCCGGTCACCAGCCCCACCACGGCCGTGGGCGTGCCCTGGTGCGGCGTGCCCAGGGTCACCAGGGTCGACACCCGGCGGTGCCACCCCAGGCGCGAGACCAGGTAGCGCCCCACCAACCCGCCCTTGGAGTGGCCGATGACGTGCAGGCGGCCGAAGTCCCCCCGCTCGAGCATCCGCTCCAGGCGCGAACCGATCCGCCGCGCGATGTGGGGGATGCCGCGGGTGTTGAACCGCCAGGCGAATCCGCCCAGGTCGAAGTTCAGCACGCGGTAGCCGTCGGCGCGGAGCCGGACGGCCAGGTTGTGCATCACCCCATGAGTCTGCCAGAAGCCGTGGATCAACAGGACCGTCTCGCCGGTCTGGGCGAACTCGTCCTGGGTCTCCACGCTGCGCCCGAGGTAGTGCCGCGGGGCGCCGAGGTTGGCCGCAACGAGGTGACCGACGGAGCGCGCGATGGTGAACGGGTCGACCACTGGGGTGCGTGTCCTCTCGACGCCGAATCGTAGTGCAAATCCACAGTCGACGCCAACGTCCGCGAAGCGATTGACAGCCTCGTGCGCGGGCGCGAGAATCGCCCATCCCATGAAGCGAGATCGATACAAGGAAGCTGGGGTCGACATCGAGGCGGGCAACGAGGTGGTGCGGCGTATCCGCCCCCTGGTGGCGTCCACGAATCGGCCAGAGGTGCTCGCCGAGATCGGTGGATTCGGTGGGCTGTTCCGCGTGCCGCCGGGCCAGTTCGGAGAGCTCGTGCTCGTGAGCTCCACCGACGGCGTGGGCACCAAGCTCAAGGTGGCGCACCTGACCGGGGTCCACGACACCGTGGGCGTCGACCTGGTGGGCATGTGCGTCAACGACGTGGTGGTCCAGGGCGCCGAGCCGTGGTTCTTCCTCGACTACTTCGCCACGGGCGCGCTGGAGCCCGCGGTCACGGTCGACGTCGTCGCGGGCATCGCCGAGGGCTGCCGCCAGGCGGGCTGCGCGCTGGTGGGCGGTGAGACGGCCGAGATGCCGTCCATGTACGCCGACGGCGAGTACGACCTGGCCGGGTTCACGGTGGGCGCGGTGGAGCGGGATCGCATCATCGATGGTTCGGCCGTCGCGCCGGGCATGGTCCTGCTGGGATTGGCCAGCGCCGGCCTGCACAGCAACGGCTTCTCCCTGGTGAGGCACCTGCTGCTGGACGGCGCGGGCATGGACCTGGACGCGGTGGTGGCGCCGCTGGAGCGCCCCCTCGGCGAGGAGCTCCTGGAGCCCACGCGCATCTACGTCAAGCCGCTGCTGGGCCTCATCGAGGCCTGCGACGTGGCGGCCCTGGCCCACATCACCGGCGGCGGCCTGATCGAGAACCTGCCGCGCGTCCTGCCCGACGGTTGCACCGCGCGCGTGCGCCGCGGCAGCTGGGTCGAGCCGCCCATCTTCGACCTGCTGCGCCGCACCGGCGACCTCAGCGAGGCCGAGATGATCCGCACGTTCAACTGCGGCGTCGGCATGGTCGCTGTGCTCCCCGAGGACCAGGTGGACGCGGCGGCGCGGCTACTGCGCGAGCACGGTGTCGAGGCGTGGTCCCTGGGCGAGGTGGCCGCCGGCGGGCCGGGCTTCGAGCTGGTGTGAGGGAGACGACGTGCGACTGGCCATCCTGATCTCCGGACGCGGCTCCAACATGAAGACCCTGGTGGGCGCCATCGGTCGCGGGGCGATCCCGGACACCGAGATCAGCCTGGTGTTCTCCAACCGCCGCGACGCCCCGGGGCTGGCCTGGGCCGAGGCCGAGGGGCTGCCCACCGCCTGCCTGTCCCACCGGGACTACGAATCGCGCGAGGCGTTCGACGAGGCCGTGGTGGACCGTCTGCAGGCCGCGGACACCGAGTGGGTGGCCCTGGCCGGGTTCATGCGCATCCTGTCCGCTCGCTTCCTGCGGGCCTTCCCGGACCGCATCCTGAACATCCACCCGGCGCTGCTGCCCAGCTTCCCCGGCGTGGACACCCACCGCCGGGCCCTGGAGACGGGCGTGTGCCTGCACGGCTGCACGGTGCACATCGTCAACGAGGTGCTCGACGGCGGCCCCATCGTGGTCCAGGCGGCGGTGCCGGTGGTGGACGGCGACACGCCCGACTCTCTGGCGGACCGCGTGCTGGTCCAGGAACACATCATCTACCCGCGCGCCCTGGCCCTGGTGGCCCGGGGTGCCATCGAGGTCCGCGACGGCCGGGTCCACTCGACCGCGGCGGCGAGCGCGGAGGACAGCGCCCTTGTCTGGCCATGACATTCCCCGCGCCGACCGATCCGAGGGGGTCACGTGATCACACGTAGCTACGACGCCGTCGTCATCCACCCCTCCCCAGGCGCCCTGGCCGCTGCCGCCATGCTGGCGGCCAAGGGCATGCAGGTCCTGGTGCTCGAGAGCCCCGAGGACGTGCCGCCGGAGGGCAAGTACCGCTTCCCCAACCACCGGCGCATCCTCGCGGGCATCGGCGGCAGCAAGTTCCTGCCCACGGCGCTGCGCGAGATCCAGGTCCACCCGCAGGACGTCAAGTCCATGCAGCGCAGCGATCCCCTGTTCCAGGTGGTGGATCCCTCCCACCGTGTGGACGTGCACTACGACGGGGGGCTGTTCGTCGAGGACCTGTCGCGGCAGTTCGGCGACCACGAGGCCGCAGCGGCCAACAACCTCCTGGCCCGCCTCGAGGAGGCAGCCGAGCGCTACGCCGAGGCCGTGGGCACGTCGCTGTCCGAGGAGACCAACGTGGGCTTCTTCAGCCGCATCGGGCTGTCGAAGATCTCGTGGACGGAGCCCACCGAGGCGGCGGAGCTGGCCATCACCCTGGGCCAGGCGGCCGAGGAGGAGGGGGTCGATCCGGCGCTGCTGAGGTTCATCACCGCGCCGCTGTACCTGCTCTCCGGGAGCGCCGAGCCGCTGCTCGAGGCCGGACTGGGACGGGCCGGGCTGGTGCTGATGAGCGCCCTCGACGGCATCTACCAGGATCCCAACAACCCCGACGCCTTCGACACGCTGATGCGCAAGCGGGTCGAGGGGATCAAGGTCGACATCACCGCCGAGGATCAGCCCGAGGAGCTGGTGGTGGGCTGGGGCCGCCTCAAGGAGATCCGGTTCGCCGGCCGGGACCAGCCGGTGCGCGCGGAGTCGCTGATCACCGGCGACGATCCCCAGCTGCTCTCGCGCTGGCTCGAGGGTTCGGCCGCGGACGAGTACGCCGCCGCTGGCCTCGATCTGGTGCCCACCCACTTCCTGCACTCGCTGCGCCTGGGCATCGCCGACGAGGTCGTGCCCGTGGGCATGTGCGACCACGTGTTCCTCATCTCGGCCGAGGGTCCCACCGAGGGCGCGGACTGCATGCTGCTGTCCATGACCCCCCGCGACTCCGCGGGCGCGCCCGAGGGACGCCGCGCGCTCACGGTGAGCTGCCGCCTGCCCCTGGACCTGGTGGACGACTCCCGCGCCCTGGACGCCGCGTCGCGCGCGATGCTCGAGCGCACCAAGGAGCTGATGCCCTACCTCCAGCGGTACATCGAGGTCATCCACCTCCCCCAGCGCGGGCCCCGCACCGACACCAACCCCTACCCCGTCGACGCCCGCCCCGTGGCCTTCTCCACCTCGGAGAAGGGCCGCCGCGCCGTCAACCTGACCCTGCCCCACCGCAACGTGTTCTACTGCGGGCGCGGCGCCCTGCCGTTCCTCGGCCTCGACGGCGAGGTCATCGCGGGCATGGCCGTGGCCAGGCTCGCTCAGCAGGTGATGCGCAAGGGGAAGTGAACCGCGCCTAGGCCGCTCGCCACCGCACGAACAGCGATCCCAGGTATCCCAGGCACAGCACCGTGAACATCGCCAGGATCT
>CAYRNR010000260.1:0-8007 GCA_964425605.1 uncultured Rickettsiales bacterium
GCCGAGCGACTGGTGGCCCACAGCGTGGCCGTGGCGTCTCTGGCCAGACGCCTGGCGCGCGAAGAGGGCATGGACGAGGATCTGGCGTACACCGCGGGGCTGCTCCACGACGTGGGGCGCGGCCTGATGCTGCAGTGTGTCAGCCGCCTCTCGTGCCTCCCCGAGGTGGCGTCCATCCTGGCCGTGCACGGCGTCGAGACCTTCCTGGACCACCCCATCACGGACGTGATCGGCCGCGAACTGGCCCGCTGCTGGAACGTCCCCGAGGTCCTTCGAGACGCCATCGGCGTGTCCGGCGCCGCCCGCCGCCCGGTGGGTCGCACCCCGGCCGCCCTGGTCGCCCGCGCCGAGTCCATGCTGCGCGGCGGCGTGAACCAGCACGAGCTGGACACGTCCGACGGGTGGACCTCCAGCCGGCCCCTGGATTCGTTGCGCGACTGCCTGGCCGTGGCGTAGGGGAGGCTGAACGACCCGAACGCGAGGAGATACGTCAACGGATTGACGAGGAGCCAACGGCCTGACGGAGAACGCGCGTCCCACGTGTGCGTGGAGACGTGCCTGTACAGCCCCTTCCGAGACCCCGATCCCGGGTGGCGCGCTGCCCCCCTGTCCATGCCCCCAACTTCAAGTGATCACGAGCTTTTCTGGGCCTTCTCGCGGGTGCCCGCGCGTATCGAAAACCGCGCGATCGTCCGCCCGTCACCCCCTGTCCCGGAGGGTCCGCGGTACACTGGCATGCGGGTTGCTCATACAACACCTTCGAACAGGGAGAGGTTCACGTGGACTTCACCACACTCGTAGGAATCATCGCTTGCTTCGCGCTGATCTTGCTCGCCATCATGACCGGCGGCGGGGCCGCGACCTTCGTCAGCGTCCCGTCGCTGATGATCGTGCTCGGCGGCACCGTCGGCGCGGTGCTGATCACCTACCCGGCCGGCGCCGTCTTCTCCATCTTCGGCGTGGTCCGCAAGGCGTTCCTGAGCAAGACCCCCGACAACGCTCAGATCATCATGCTGTTCGAGCAGCTGGCGAGGAAGGCCCGGCGCGAGGGGCTGCTGTCGCTGCAGTCGGCCGAGAACGACCTGGACGACGACTTCTTCAAGAAGGGCCTGTCGCTGGTGGTGGACGGCCGCGAAGCCGAGACCGTCGAGTCCATCCTCGCCGCAGACCTGGGCGGCACCATCGAGCGCCACGGCCTGGGGGCGGAGATCTTCGAGAAGCTGGGGATGTACGCCCCGGCCTTCGGCATGCTCGGGACCATCATCGGTCTGATCCAGATGCTCCAGCAGATGGACGACCCGTCCACCATCGGTCCGGCCATGGCCGTGGCCCTCGTGACCACGTTCTACGGCGCCCTGTTCGCCAACGTCCTGTTCATCCCGGTGTCGGGGAAGCTCAAGGTCCGGTCCAAGGAAGAGGTGTTCCGCAAGGAGATGCTGACCCAGGGATTCCTGAGCCTGCTGGCCGGGGACGACCCCCACGTGATGAGCGAGAAGCTGCGCTCCATGGTGGCTCCGGCGACCCGCCGCGAGACCGAGAAGGGGGAGTAGGTCATGCCGGGAGTCATCAAGAAGGCGCCTCCCCAGGAAGAGGCCGCAGGTGCGCCCCTGTGGATGGTCACCTTCGCCGACCTGATGACCCTGCTGCTGACCTTCTTCATCATGCTCGTGGCCATGTCCACCATGCAGGAGGAGAAGATCAAGGTGGCCCTGGGCAGCCTCAAGGGAGCCCTGGGCGTCCTCGAGGGCGGCGGCAAGTCGGTCAAGGGGCGCGAGGAGCTGGTGGCGCTGCACGAGGTGCACTCGAGCATCAAGGCCATCCCCACGGACATCAACCGCGCCAAGGAGACCCTGGCCAAGTACCACAGCGACAAGCACATCCAGATCGGCCACGCCAAGGACTGCGTGACCATCGTGCTGGACGACGAGCTGCTCTTCGCCGAGGGCTCCGAGGAGATCCAGCCGGGCGCGTACCCGTTCCTCACGGACCTGTCCACCGTGATCGCCGAGACGGAGAGCCTGGTGGAGTTCCGGGGCCACACCGACAACGTCGGCTCCGACGACCGCCGACTCAACTGGGAGGTGGGCGCGGGGCGGGCCACGTCCGTGCTGCTGTACATCCAGGGCAAGGGGGACATCGATCCCGAGCGCCTGCGCGTGGTCAGTTTCGGAGACACGGTACCGCTGGTGCCCAACAACACCGCGGCGAATCGATCCAAGAACCGGCGCGTCGAGATCGTGATGGCGTCCTCCAGCCAGGCGATGGTGGACGCGGCCAAGACGAACCAGTGGGTGGAGGAGCGCTGACATGGCGAACGAGGAAGAATACGACGACATGCCCGAGGAGGGCGGACCTCCGAAGCTGCTGATCATCCTGATCATCGGCAACCTGGTCCTGACCCTGGCCGTGGGCGGGTTCGTGGGATTCGACTACTTCACCCGGCCCGATCCGTCGACCTTCACGGCAGCCGCGGGCGGCGGTGTCGCCGCAGAGGACGCCAACCTGCCGCCGGAGCCGGCGGCGGTCTACACGTTCGAGCCGTTCATCGTCAATCTCATGGACAGCGCCAACATCCGCTACGTGAAGGTCATGATGGAGGTGGAGCTCAGCTCGGCCGACGTGAGCGCCGAGATCGAGGAGAAGAAGCCCGCCCTGCGGGACATGGTGATCTCCCTGCTGTCGAACCGGACCTACAGCGAGCTGCTGGGCGTCCGGGGCAAGACACAGCTCCGTGAGGAGCTGCTGCGGCGGATGAACCAGATCCTGAACAGCGGAACGGTCACGCGCATCTACTTCACCGAGTTCGTGGTGCAGTAGCCATGACCGAGCGTTCCCTCAGCCGCGAGCAGGTCGATCGCCTGCTGGAGCTCATCGACAAGGGCGAGATCAGCCTGGACGAGGGCCCAGCCCGGCCGTACCCCCTGCGCCAGGTGGACCTGGGGCCGGTGCGCGGCGCGGTGGAGCGCTGGCTGGAGGAGACCGCCCGGGCCATGGAGAACTGGCTGATCCTCAACGTCAGCAACAAGATGACGTGCTCGTCGGGGGGATTCGTACCCCGTCAAGGCCCCGTCAAGGCGCCACCGGCCGCGCTGGCGCTCATCGGCGCCGGTGATCAGGACGCGTTGGTGTCGGTGTGGGAGCGTGAGGTGGTCGAGGCGTTGATCGGCGGGATGCTGGGGTACAAGTTCACCGCCGCGCTGCCCAAGGTCAACGAGAGCCGCCAGCTCACCGAGATCGACCTGAGGATGCTCCAGCGGGGCGCCCATGGCCTCGCGCTGGGACTGACCCAGGCGTGGCCGCGGGGGGACCAGAAGTTCACCGTGGAGGGGGTGTCGAGCGATCTCGGCGGCCTCGACCAGGGGTCGGGAGCCGCCCCGGCGATGGCGGCGAACATCATCGTGAGACTGGGAGAAGCGATCCTGGGACGGATCGAATTCTCACTGCCCGGATGGATCGGGCGCGACCTGCGCAACGTGGGTGAGGCGGCGACCCCCCTCACCGGCGGCTCGCCGGAGATGCGTGACGTGGTGTCCGGGTTGGAGCTGGACGTGGAGATCCGCGTGCCGGTGGGCGAGTTCACCCTCAAGCAGATCCTGGCCCTGGAGGAGGGCGACGAGCTGGTGCTCCCGTCGCCCGCGCGGGCCCTGGTTCAGACCGAGGGTGTGACCTGCCTCGAGGGGGTGCCGGGCATCGTGGACGGACAGTGGGCAATAGCCGTGGGACCGACCGAAGAAGGAGAGGATCATGGCGACGAACGAGACTGAGGCGCCCCAGGGCGACGCGAGGAGCTGGGATCGTATCCTCGACATCCCGCTGGAGATGACCGTACGGCTGGGCGAGCGGCGGATGCGCATCCGCGATCTGCTGCGGCTGGAGCCCAACGCCATCCTGGAGCTCAACCGCAGCGTGGACGACCCGGTGGAGCTGGTGGTCAGCGGCCAGGTGGTCGCCCGCGGCGAGGTCCTGGTGGAGCAAGACCGCCTCGCCATCCGTGTCCTGGACGTCGTGGCCACCGCGGAACGCCTGCGTTCGCTGGCCTGAGAGACAGTCATGAAGACGCTCTCAAAAGTCTGGATTGTGCTCGCGCTGCTGCTGGTGGCCCTGCCCGCGCGGTGTGAGACCGACGACACGTGGGACCGCTACTTCACCGGTCAGGAGGACGGGACGACGGCCCATGACGCGGCCGGCGGCTCCGCGAACAGCTCGATCTCCTGGGGCCGCTGGGCTGCGATCAACCTCACCTTGCTGGCTGCCCTGGCGGGCGTCTACGTCTACACCCGGCGCAAGAAGAAAGGCGGGCTGCCTGCCTGGCTGCGGCGCCCGTCGAAGGGGGCGCAGACCGATCCCGGCCTGAAGGTCGCGTCGTCGGTGTCCCTGGGCAACGGTCAGACCGTACACATGGTCCGCGGGGACGGCTTCCGCGTGCTCGTGGGCAGCTGGTCGGGGGGGATGACCTCCCTGGGCACGGTGCCCGACGCCTCGCCCGACGCCGCGCCCGTCGCCCTGCCCGCTCCGGCCCCGTCGCTCCCCGCCGTGCTCGAGGAGCCGCCGGCGGAGCCGGTGGTCGAGGCGACCGTCGAGGCGATCCCCTTCCCTGCGCTGATGGAGACGTCCGTCGAGGCCGACGAGAGCCACGAGGAGCTCACCGAGCAGGTGCTGTCCCGCGTGCGCAAGCTGCGCGCGGGCATGGGCGTGGTCCTGCTGGCCCTGGCCGCGGTCTGGGTGCTGCCGCAGGTGGCCCTGGCGGCCCCGGCTCCGATGGCCGAGCTGGCCGGAAACTTCGGCAACGCCGAGGGCTCCGAGTGGATCGAATCCGCCCTGTTCGCCCTGGGCATCCTCACCGTGCTGGCCCTGGCGCCGGCCCTGCTGATCACCCTGACCAGCTTCACCCGGCTGGTCATCGTCTTCGCGTTCCTGCGCCAGGCCCTGGGCACCCAGAACACGCCACCCAACCAGGTGCTGATCGGCCTGTCGCTGTTCCTGACCTTCTTCATCATGGCCCCCACCTTCGAGCAGATGAAGCGCGAGGCCCTCGACCCGTACATGGCCGAGGAGATCACCTTCGAGGTGGCCCTCGATCGCGGCGTGATCCCGCTGCGTGAGTTCATGTTCCGCCAGACACGCATCGCGGATCTCGAGCTGATGGTGGAGTACCACGCAGGCCCGCGCCCCACGTCGCGCGTGGACGTGCCCCTGACCGCGCTTGTGCCCGCGTTCATGATCAGCGAGCTCAAGACGGCCTTCGAGATCGGCTTCTTGCTCTATGTGCCGTTCCTGATCGTCGATCTGATCGTCAGCACCGTGCTGCTGGCCATGGGAATGATGGTGCTGCCCCCGATCATCATCTCCCTGCCGTTCAAGATACTGCTGTTCCTGCTGGTGGACGGCTGGAACCTGCTGGTGAAGTCGCTGCTGATGGGGTTTGGGTGATGGATCCTGCATTCGCCCTCGAGATCGGCCGCCTGGCCATCTTCACGGTGTTGACCGCCGCGGCGCCGCTGCTCATGTGCTCGCTGGCCGTGGGGCTGACGATCGCCATCTTCCAGGCGGCGACCCAGGTCCACGAGATGACGCTGGTGTTCGTGCCCAAGATCGCCGCGGTGCTGCTCGGCATCCTGGTCTTCGGCTCGTTCATGATGCGGCAGGTCCTGCAGTTCACCGAGCAGATGTTCTATCTCATCGCGTCGGGCCCGATGCCATGATGGCCTGGCTGGAACCCGAGATGGTCACGACCTGGATCGCGGCCATGCTGCGATGCTTCGGGTTCTTCACCTCCGCGCCCGTGGTGGCGCGCCAGATCCCCACCCGCATCCGCCTGGCCCTGTGCGCCGTGCTGGCCTTCGTGGTCACCCCGGCGGCGGCCGCCACCGCGGACGTCCCCCCCACCTGGATCGGCCTGGCCGGCCTGGGCGCCGGCGAGTTCATGCTCGGCGTCGCCATGGGCTGGATGGCGCTGCTGATGTTCAGCGCGGTGCACATCGCCGGGACGGTGATGGGCTTCCAGATCGGTACGGGCGTGTCGCAGCTGTTCGACCCCCAGCTCGGCGCCCAGAGCAGCGAGCTGGGGCGGCTGATGACGACGCTGGTGGGACTCGGCGTGGTCGTGGCGGGCGGTCACCACATCTTCGTGCGCGGTCTGTTCGACTCCTTCGCCCACATCCCCGCCGGCGGCCACTGGTACGACCCCGATCTGTCCCTGACCGCGGCGAGGCTCATGGGCGGCGTGCTGCTCGCGGGCTGCGAGATGGCGCTGCCCGTGGTCGCCGTGACCATGCTCAACACCCTGGCCATCGCCCTGGCCGTACGGGCGACCCCGCAGCTCAACATCTACTTCGCGTTCGGAATCCTGCTCAACCTGATCCTGGGGCTGCTGGTCACGGCCTACGTACTCAAGGCCCCCATGGGCGGCATCCCCGAGGTGCTGGGTAACATGGTCAAGGCCAGTCAGCTGCCGTGGAGGTGATCCATGGCTGAAGAGCAGGCTGATTCACAAGAAAGAACAGAGGAACCTACCGAACAACGACGGAAGGAGTTCCGGGAGAAAGGCAAGATCCCGGTCTCCAAGGACGTCAACTCAGTCCTCTCGATGCTGATCATGCTGCCCATCGTGGCCGTGGGCATGCGCGAGGGCATGCTGGCCATCGGCGACATCATCCGCACGCCGCTGTTGTTGATCGCCGATCCCCACGCGGCCCTGGACACCTGGCAGTCGTGGACCCTGGACCTCATCGTCCGGACGGCGTGGGTCCTGGCGCCGCTGCTGATCGTGCTGGCGGTGACCGCGCTGCTGGTGGGCGTCCTGCAGACCCAGGCCAACATCTCGTTCAAGCCGATGGCGCCGGACTTCAACAAGCTCAACCCCTTCGAGGGCGTCAAGCGGCTGGTGAGCGTCCAGTCCCTGACCGATCTGCTGAAGTCCCTGCTCAAGCTCGGTGCCGTGCTGGTGGGGGCGTACCTGGTGTTCCGCATGGACCTCGGCCGGCTGCTCGCCCTGGACCGCGCGGACCTGCACATGGGGATGAACGTCCTGGGCCAGACCGCGCTGAAGCTCTGCGCGGCCACGGCCGTCGCCCTGCTCGCGCCGGCAGCCATGGACTACGGCATCCAGATCTACCGCACGAACAAGCGCATGCGGATGACGCGCGAGGAGTTCAAGCGCGACATCAAGGACCAGGAGGGCGATCCCACGCTCAAGGCGCGCCGCCGCCGGATGGCCCAGAGCCTGTCGGCCAACCGCATGATCGGCGCGGTGTCCGAGGCCGACGTGATCATCAACAACCCGGACCACCTCTCCGTGGCGCTGCGGTACGTCCACGGGGTCACCGAGGTGCCCGAGGTGGTGGCCAAGGGCGCGGACCAGATGGCCATCCGCATTCGCGCCGAGGCGCGCAAACACACGATTCCTCAGATCCAGAACCGGCCTCTGGCACGAAGCTTGTATCAGCAGTGTGACGTGGGCGATCCGGTGCCGCCCGAACTGTTCGGCCCGGTAGCCGAGATCCTCAGCTTCGTACATCGAGTACGCGGTCTGAGGGGGATGGATGAGACGGAGGCGGCTGCGTCAACGAGATGACGCACCGTCAGAGAACGGAACGGAAAAGATGGCCAATCCAGCGGGCAAGAAGCCAGACAGCGCGATAGGGGCGACCCTCAACGCGCTGTGGCCCGCCGCCTTCGTCTTCATCCTCTTCCCCATCGTCGTCCCGGTCCAGCCCTGGACCATGGACGCCCTGCTGGCGGTCTCCGTGGGCATCGGGTTGCTCGTCTTCCTGATGACCTTCTACGTCAACAAGCCCACCGAGTTCAGCGTCTTCCCCACGGTGCTGCTGTTCACCACCCTGTACCGCCTGTCCCTCAACGTGGGCTCGACCCGGCTGATCCTGCTGCACGGCCACGAGGGCAGCGACGCGGCCGGGCACCTCATCGAGACGTTCGGGCACCTGATGGTGTCGGGGGACTTCGTCGTCGGGCTGGTGATCTTCATCCTGCTGGTGATCATCAACTTCT
>CAYRNR010000261.1:0-7987 GCA_964425605.1 uncultured Rickettsiales bacterium
AGTAGCCGTCGCCGTCGTCGTCGTAGAACACCGTGCCCTCGTCCACGGTGCCGTCACAGTCGTTGTCCTCGCCGTCGGGGAGCTCCTCGGCGCCGGGGTAGATCTCGGGATCGTGGTCGTCGCAATCCTCGTCGCAGTTCTCCACGCCGTCACCGTCGCCGTCGTGGCACGGTTCGATGCTGACGAGGACGAAGCACACGTCCTGTTCGCCGCGGAAGTCGGTGACGGTGAGGCTGACGAGGTGGTCACCCGGGCTGAGATCGGCGGTGTCGAAGCCCGTGGCGCCCGAAGGGTCGGCGGGTTCGGCGAACAGCGCGCCGTCCTCGTCGCTGTCCCAGGCGAGCTCGAGGGTTTCGGCGTCCTGGTCGGGATCGGAGACAGAACCGGCGAACAGCATCGCCACGCCTTCGAGGACGATGGTGCCGTCGAGGGGTTCGTCGATGACGCACGAGGGCGGATCGTTGGGACGCTCGGTCACCACCAGTGTCCGGGTGTCGCTGCCGTCGAGCCCGTGGGCGTCCACCGCCCAGAACGTCAGCGTGTGGGTGCCCACGGAGAGCCCCTCCAGGGTCACCGCGACCCCCTCGCCGTCCTCGCACCCGCCCACGCCGGTCGCGTCCTCGGCGCTGCTCCACAGCTTGCCGTCGAGATCCGAGGTCAGGCCGAGGTCGAGCTCCTCCAGTGCCGTCTCGCGGTCGAAGGCGCGGCCGCAGAACTCCACGGCCTCGTCGCCGAAGATCTCGGTGCCCTCGGAGGGCTCGACGATGGTGGTCTCGGGGGGCTCGCGCTCCACGGAGACCGAGCTGTCGGAGCAGGCCGCGAACAGGGTCGCTGCGAGGAGGGGCCAGAGGCGACGGATCATAGCGTCACTCCAGAGTGAGTTACTACGACACCATACACGAGGATGGACGGGTGTGTGCCCTTTTCGGACAGCTACCTACCGCTAGTAGTTGGCGCCGACCCGCAGGTTGATGGCGTGGACGCCGCCGGGGATCAGCTCGCCGTCGAAGGCGAACTGGAAGTGGTTGGCCACCAGCACGAAGCCAAGGAAGATCTTGGTGTAGCGGAAGTCGGCCGGGATGACGCCCGGCTCGGCGCTGTTGGCCCAGGCGGTCACGGGCAGCAGGTCGAACTCGATGTTCTTGGGCGAGGCGTGGCTGGCGAGGAATCCCACCCCGGCGAACGGCGAGAACTTGGCCGACGTGTACTTGCGGTCGAGGCCGAACGCGAAGGTGTAGCCGATGGTGACGTCGAACTCGAACACGCCGAGGTCCAGCGTCTCGTTGCCGATGAGCCCGTTGTAGCCCCACGCCAGGGCGATGTCGGGCACGTTGGGCCAGCCCTCCTGGGGAGCCCAGCGTCCGTACAGCCCCATCACCGCCTGCTTGGTGTTGAACAGCCAGCCCATGGTCGAGCCGACCTCGAAGCTGTAGGGCAGGCCCTTGCGCAGGCGCACGGTGGGCATGTAGATGACGCCCGGATTGGGGTCATTGGACTCGGTGAGCAGGTCCCAGGCGGTGAAACGGTCCCACGTGGGCTGGGTCTCGTCGGACTCGATGGTCGTGTGGGGGAACGCCAGGGTGTTCTCGAAGCCGAGCTCGAAGCCGTATGCCCCGATGGTCTCGGCGGGCGAGAGGGCCTTGGGGCTGATGGTCATGGCCATCTCGCGCACGACGTAGTCGAACATCCGCTGCGCGGTCGCCTGGTCGAGGGTGGCCAGGCCGTTGACGTTGATGTCCTCGGGGAACGAGGCCCGCGCGGGCCCGCACAGTGCCAGGACGATCACCAGCGTTGTCAGACGGGAAGCTGTCGTCACGTTGCCGTCCCACGTCGCCCCACGGGGCGAAGATTGCGCATCAGGATAACATCCGGTTTGGCCCGGGTCACCTCGGAGCATGGGGACACCCTCTGGGTGCGTGGTACGATTCGCCTCGGCGCGAGCCCACACATGACCAAGAGCAACCAGCCGAATCCACCGCCTCCCTACGTCCTCGTCACGCCAGCGCGCGACGAGCTGGCCCAGCTGCCAGCCCTCCTCGAGGCGGTCCTTGCCCAGGAACACCGGCCCAGCGTCTGGCTCGTGGTGGACGACGGCTCCACCGACGGCAGCGTCCAGTGGCTGGCCGGCGCGGCCGGGGAGTGCTCCTGGTTGCACGCCGCGCCGTTTCCCGAGCCTCCCGCCGAGTACCTGGGCGCGCACGTGGCGCGGGTCAAGGCGTGGGGGGCCGAGCGGGCCCTGGAGATCGCAGCGAGCGAGGGGCTCGAACCCGCCTACCTGGCCGTGCTGGACGCGGACCTGACGCCCGCGCCGGATTACTACGCCACGGTCGTCGCCCGCATGGAGGGCGACCCCCGCCTCGGCGTCGCGAGCGGGCTGGTGACCAGCCCCGGCCAGGCGAGCGAGCAACGGGTCGAGTCCTTCCAGCGCACCGATCTCCCGCGCGGCGGCATCCAGGTCTTCCGCCGGACCTGCCTCGAGCAGATCGGCGGCCTGCCCCCCTTCGCGGGCTACGACGGCATCGCCAACGTCAAGGCGGGCCTGCGCGGCTGGCAGCGGCGCCTGTACACCGATCTGGTGGTGGAGCAGGTCCGCGCGACGGCCACCCGGTTCGGTTCGTTTGCCGGTTTCCGCAAGAAAGGCCGGTACGCCTGGAGCCTGGGGCTCAATCCAGCCCTGGTCCTCGCCCGCACCGCCGCGTATGCGGCGCGCTCGCCCCACCGCGAGGGGCTCGCCTTCTTGCTGGGCTGGGCCGAGGCGCGCTGGACTGGACCGGCGCCGTGCCCGGACGAGGAGGTGCGCCGCTACTACCGCTGGGAGAGGCCGCGGGAGTACGCGCGGGCAGCCCTGGATCGTGTACAGGGGAGGAGTGGGCGCGGGTTCGTGTAATTCGAATCGCTGCGGAAGCCTGCTGCAATCCATCAGACAGGCCGAATACCTCCGGAATCCGGATCAAACCTCGAAGTCTCCCCCAACAACTGGCCAATTGGTTCCGGAATGCGGATCGAATCGACGATTCTGTAGGAGCGTGAGCACCACTCCCTTCTCCGTGGCTCGGTGCCTCCGTGGTGAGCTGAGAGGAAGAGGACCAGAGCCGACCGCTCCTAGCCGAACGCGCTCACCGGCAACCGCTTCCCGATCTTCCCCACCGAGAACACCAGCGCATCCCCGTCGCGCCGTATCGCGGTGACCGGCAGCCACAGGGCGATGCGGGCCTGGACGCCGTTCAACGAGCGGATCTCGCCGGGGAGGAGGGCGCCGGTGATCTCGGTGCGATAGCGGGTGGGTATGCGGGAGAACCGCGCCTTCACGTCCCGGCGGAGGAGGATGCGGAATGCTCCGCCTGCGGGATCGAATCGATACGAGGCGACCTCTCCGGGGATCAGCCCCGAGGGCAGATCGTGTCGAGCGAGCAGGTCGTGGACCTCCTGGGTCGGCGTCACCGGGGTCATGGGCCTCCTCGATCCCTCACTCGGCGAAGCCGAGCAGCGCGTCGCCTTCGCCCACGAGCTCGGCCTCGAGATCCTCGTCCACCAGGTCGTTGTCCCGACGGTACAGGCGCACGTGGTACGTGCCCTCGTCGAGGTCCACCAGGGTGAAGTCGATGTCGAAGGTGCAGTCGGAGCCGGCCACGGCGTCGGGGTGCAGGTCGGTGGGCTGGACCAGCAGGTCCACGTTCGTGCCGTCGACGCGCTGGAATCCCTCGAGCTCCTCGGTGCAGGGGAACGACGCGTGGTAGCGCGCCTCGAGGCGGTCGAGGTTGCCGGAGATGTACACGGCTCCCATGTCGGGATCGCCGAAATCGGTCTCGCCGAGTTCCTCGGCGACGAACTCGTCGGCAGCTGTGGCGTCCTCCCAGCCTTCGGGCAGCTCGGGGGAGCCGCAGGCGAGCATGGTGGCGCCGAGGCCGATCAGCAGGATTGTGGGCATGAAGCGGTGGGTGGTGTGCATGGTCCTGTCCTCCATCGTTGCCCTAGGAGCACAGCAAGGGACGTGCCACTGCGCCGTGCACGAGGATCAGGGGGCAGGGCCATCGTACAGGATCGGGTAGCTGACCATCACGAGGCCAACCAGGGGACCGGGGAAGCGCATGTGGGCGAAGGTGTCGGCGATGCATCCCTCGGTGTCGGCGTGGCCGATGGTGGAGTCGGCGAGGGTGGCGCGGGCCACGCGGCCCACGGGCTCGAGGACCAGGTCCACCACGGCGCCTCCGTGCACGGTCACGCCGTCGCGCAGCGCGTACTGGTGACACGAACGCAGCGCGTCGAGGTGGTGCTGCACGACCTCGTCGATGTGGGCCGGATCCAGGGAGCCCAGGATGACCGGGGGAGCGCCGGACTCCACCCGGAAACGATCGGGGTGCTGGCCCACCCGGGACGCAAGGTCCGGCGTCAGGGGGGCGTAGTGGGGGATTCCGGCCCAGGCCTCGGGGACGGCCGGGGCCACCTCGAAGGCCTCGCCTGGGACGAACCACACGTGGAGGCGCTCACCCGGCGATCCGGCGAGGTTCTCGCCGAGGGTGGCGGTGATGCGCTCCACGGACTCGCCCCAGCTGGCGTCGGCGTCCAGGGTGACGCGCCGGTGCACGGCGTCGGTGTGCGTCAGGCTCAGCCGGGCCACCGCGTGGCGCGGTGGCGGGAACTGCAGCTGCTGCCACCACGCGACCTGGGCCTCGTCCACGGGGCAGCTGTCCCGGGCGTAGGCCTCGGCGGCCAGCTCCGCGAAGATCAGGGGCCGCAGCCGCCACGGCGCCAGGGCGAGGACGTCCTCGCCGGGGGGGTGGTCGAGATCCTCGGTGAGCGCGGCGGGCGGGGAGAGCCAGCGGGGCCAGAGCCCGAACCACGTCGCTCCGTCGCCGTCGGGGTGGGGGAAGCCGGGGCGCACCGTGGGGGGCTGCTCGGCGAGGACCAGCAGATCGATCTCGGTCCAGCCGGCGGCCGCCAGCGTCTCCATCAGCTGCGCCACATCCCCCGACGGCACGGCGCGGTCCACGATCACGGCGGTGCCGTGGTCGATCAGCTCGTAGTGCCGGTCGAACGTCTCGCGCACCACCGGGTCCCAGCGTTCCAACTCGACGAAGCTGGTCTCGGACGTGCCGCGGGGCTCGGTGAGGACCTCCACCAGCCGGGGATCGTACAGCGCCATGGGCGGTCCGTGCGCCACAGAGACCTGCGAGTCCGCGGACAGGGTGAGCCGCCGCCCGTCTATCCGTTGCACGAACAGCGGCAGATCCGCCACGGGCAGGTCGGCGGTCCCCACCTCGAGGGCCACGTCCGGGTGGGCCATGCCGAGCACCTGCCCGTCGGCGAGGAGGCGCGCGCGAAGCGCCTGGGCGCGCTCGGCGCACGAGGGGAGCGGATCGGCCCCCGCAGTGGACGCGGTCAGGACCATCATCAGCAGCAGAAAAGAGCGCATGTCTCCCTTCGACGCATCGGTCGGGGCGTCTATTCCGGGAATCGCCGTGCAGTGTTGAACGCGTCACGGCGGCAAGGGTTTCCCGGGCGGGCCAGGAGTCTGTCGGGCATAGCCGCCGTAGGCGGCGAGCCAGACGACTCCTCCCGTGCCCGTGCCCGTGCCCGTGCCCAGGCCAAAGGCCGGTGCCCGACGGCGGCTGGGAGCAGAAGAGTGATGATAACCTTAGTAAATCCAGGTGTTTGTCCTGGTATCCGCGCTGTTCCGCAAGTCCATCGGGCACGGGCACGGGCACCGGCCTGGCGGCCTGGGCACGGAAGTCGCCTGTTGCGCCAATGCGCAACAGGCGACTAGTCGCCCTCGATGTACCCCAGGGCCTCGAGCCGCTCGAGCGCGGCTGGGGACAGGTCGGCCCGCGCGCCGGCCTCCTGGGTCGGGGTCGCCCGGATGTAGCAGCCCGGTGCCACGCCTCCGTACTCCACCGGCACGGTCCGGAGCCCCGGGTCGGTGGGGCGCAGCGCGGCGACCTCCCCCGGGGGCAACCGCTCCGTACCGGCAAAGGCGCCCGCCTCCGGGTGGCCGTCCACGAGGAGGTCGAAGCTCACCTCGGCGTCGGGGGGATCGGTGGTGAACGCGATCTCGCCCATCAACTCGGTCACGGAGACGTCGAAGGTCAGCGACGAGCCGTCCTCGGCCAGCTCGAACGCCTCGAAGCGCACGTCGCTGGGGGCGGCGAACTCGCCGAACAGGCGCCGTGCCTCGACGATCCGGCCGTCGACACCGACGGCCGCGCGGATCCGGACGGTCCCCCCGCTGCGCGACACCAGCTTGAGGTGCCAGCCGGCGTCGTGCCGCGCGTGGTAGGTCCCGAGGGCATCGGTCAGGGCGCCGCCCGACGGATCGGTGCGCATGGGCCGCCTCTCGCCGGGGTCCACGGCCAGGTCGAACCAGGCCCAGCGGTCTCCGCTGACGAGGTGGAAAGCCTTGAGGAGCTCTCGCTGGGCGCACTGCTGCTCCAGCCCCGCCCGGCGAGTCTCGGCGAACAGGGTGCGTGGGGCGGCGGGGGGCTCCTCCAGCAGCGATCTCCCCTCGTCGACCGCGTCGGCCGGCAGCGCGGCGAGGTCCCTCAGCGTCGGCGCGAGGTCCACCAGGGACACCAACTCGGACCGTCGCGATCCCGCTCCGAGGCGGCCGGTGCCCGCCACGATCAGGGGGATGTGGAGCTGCTCGCCGTACAGGGTCTTGCCGTGACCGAAGTTGTCGTGCTCGGCGAACTCCTCGCCGTGGTCCGCGGTCACGACCACCACCGTGTGGTCCTGGTGACCCAGCTCCTCCAGCACTTCGAGGATCTGGCCGATCTGCGCGTCCACGTACGCGATCTCTCCGTCGTACAGCGCCACGAGCTGTTCCAGATCCGGCGCGGACAGGGGGCCCCTGCGTTGCGCCTCGAGCAGCGCGGAGAGGGAGCCGTCGATGGCGCCGTCGTACCGCGGATTGGTGAACTTCTCGTCGAAGGGCGGCAGCGGCTCGTAGTCCCAGTGGGGATCGAAGTAGTGGACGAACCCGAAGAACGGCTGGTCTGCGGGCGCCTCGCGCAGCAGCTGCGTGAACCGCCGGGTGACCTGGTCGCCGCGGGGATTGGCCGCGCCGCCCTCGAGCAGATCGTCGTCGAACGTCACGAAGCCGCGGTCGAGGCCGTACGCCGAGGACACGTACACGTGCGCCACGGTGCCGAAGGTGTGGTAGCCGCCCTCGCGCAGCGCCTCGGTCACGGTACCCACCCCTGCGGCCAGCTGGGTGCCGTCGTCCACCAGGCCGTGGCTCGACGGGTAGCGCCCGGTCAGCATCGTGGCGTGGGCTGGCAGGGTCCACGAGCTCGTGGACAGGGTGTTGTCGAACACGGTGCCGGTCTCGGCCAGCGCGTCCAGGTGAGGCGTGGTGTCCGGGGCGTATCCGTAGCAGCCGACGTGATCACGCCGCAGGGTGTCCACGGAGATCAGCAGCAGGTTGGGTGGGCCCTGGCGGGGGGGCGCAGGGGCGCCGGCGCGGCAGCCGGACATCGACGTCAGCGCCACGAGCATCAGCGTCGACCAGCGGACGACCGTCGTCATGGGAGGCGCCTCCTGGGACGAAAGATACCACCGAAAGACCGACCTCCTCCCCCAGCAGATCTATGATGGTTCTCACCACCCGAGGGGAGACCGCCATGAGACACCTGCTCGCACCCTGGCTCGTCCTGTTGCTCGTCCTCGCCGCCGGCGGCTGCACCGACGAGGCCAACCTCGACGACGACGACGACGACGACGCGACCTGCAGCGACGACGACACCTGCGAACCGTGTGACGACGACGACGACAGCGGAGATCCGTGCGCCGACGACGACGACGCGGCGCCCTCGGACCTCGACGGGGACGGTTGGTCGGTGGACGACGGCGATTGCGACGACGCCAACTGGTCGGTGTACCCGGGAGCCGAGGAGGGGTGCGACGGGCTGGACACGGACTGCGACGGCGCCCTGGGCGCCGACGAGCTGGACGACGACGGGGACGGGTTCAGCGAGTGCGACGGGGACTGCGA
>CAYRNR010000262.1:0-7970 GCA_964425605.1 uncultured Rickettsiales bacterium
CCTCCCCCCACAGATGGAAACAGAACTCGTCGGTTCGGGGGACCCCGCCGAGTTCTCCACATCCGAGCCATCCCTCCCACAGGGTCTCGTCCAGACCGTTCTGCTCGAGCTCGGCCTCGCCATCGCCCACGTCGCGTGAGTCGAAGCTGACCGTGACCCGGACGATCTCGGCCAGATCGTATCCGTTGGCCTCGAAGACGTCCCGGTAGACGCGTACCCCCGCGTAGCGGAGGTGGTCCTCACCGGGTGGCGCGGATTCGGGCGAGATCCACGCCTCGCCGATCACCTCGTGATTGCCGCAGCAGGTCAGCTCCGTCCAGACGGCGTCCTCGGGGATGTCGTCGTGTACGTCGCTCGCGCTGTCGTCGTCGTCGCCGTCGCGCGCACCCGCCGAGTCGTCGTCGTCACCTGCGGCGCTGTCGTCGTCGTCACCCGCGGCGCTGTCGTCGTCGTCGCCCGGGGCCGAGTCGTCGTCGTCGCCCGGGGCCGAGTCGTCGTCGTCACCGGGTGTGGCGTCGTCGTCGTCGCCAGGCGTGGCGTCGTCGTCGTCGCCGGGCGCCGAATCGTCGTCGTCCCCTGGCGTGGCGTCGTCGTCGTCACCGGTGGCGTCGTCGTCGTCGCCCGCGTCCTCGATCACCTCCACCAGCAGGCAGTCGTCCTCGCTGTTGAGGGCGCGATAGATGGGTTCGTCGTCCCCACAGCTGGGAACGAACAGGGCGATCGAAAGAACCGCCGTCCACGCAGCAAGCCGTCTCATGGCGTGATCCTGGGGTGTGTTTGACACGGACTCCAGATATAGAAATCGAGTCGTTCAGTGTCAAGAAGATTTCGTTATCCTTAGGTTTTCTGGAAATCTGGGTCGCCGGATCCGGGCCGATTTCAGGCCTCCCGGACCGCGACCCCCGGCACCTGCCGCAGCCGGTCGAGGACCCGGTTGAATGCGCCATCGACGACCTCTCCGGCGAGGGTGCCCTCGTCGGACTGGAAGACCATGCGGATGGCCACGGAGCGCCGATCCGCGCCCAGCTCGTCGCCCTCGTACACGTCGAACACGTCCGCGCTGATCAGGTGGGCCGGCTTGGCCTTGCGGACGGCGGCGATGAGGTCCTCGGCGGCCACTCGGCGCTCGACGACCACGGCCACGTCCCGCTGGGCGGTGGGGTACTCGGAGGGGACCTTGTACCGCAGCTTGGGCGCCTTGCGGACGAGATCGCCGAAGGACAGCTCGAAGGCGTAGGCCGGGCCGGCGAGGTCGTGGCGCGACGCGAGTTCGGGGGCGAGGCGCCCGATGACGCCGCAGCGGTCCTTGCCGCGCATCAGTACGGCGCACTGACCGGGATCCAGGTACGCGGGCAGCTCGGCGGGGCGCTCGTAGCGGATGCCGCCCACCCGGAAGTGTTGCAGCAGGCCCTCCAGCACACCCTTGAGATCGAAGAAGTCCACGTCCGGGACCTCGCCGCTCCACGACCGGGGGGTCCGCGACCCCATCCACAGGCCCGCCAGGGCCACGGTCTCGTGGACTCCGGTGTCCCCCTCGCCCAGGCGGAACGTACGGCGCAGCTGGAACGTGCGCAGGTCGGCCGTGCGCCGGCTGGCCGCGCCCGCGTGCCGCACCATGGCGGGCAGCAGGGTCGGCTGCAGCAGGGCCGAGTCGGCGCCGAGGGGATTGGTCAGGCGGACGGTGCCGGCCACCTCGTCGTCGGTGAGGCCGAAGTCACGCAGTTCGTCCTCTCCGCAGAATGTCAGCAGCTGCAGCTCGTCGAACCCCTGGCCGACCATCCACCGGCGCGCGTCCTGTTCCAGGGTGTCGCTGCGCGTCACGGGCTCCCGCGGGGCCACGGGCAGGGTGATGGGGATGGCGTCGTAGCCGTGGATCCGCGCCACCTCCTCCACCAGATCCACGTCCTGCTCCATGTCGAACCGCCACGGAGGCCACTGGGCGCGCACGCCGTCGCCGTCCATCTCCACGAGCATGCCGTCTTGCTTGAGCATGCTGGCGGCCGTGGCCGTGTCGAGGTCGGTGCCGAGCAGGGCGTTGAGCCGCCGCGTCTCCAGCCGGATCCAGCCCGGCTTCCAGGGACGCGGGTTGCAGTCGGCGACCTTGCCGACGACCTCGCCGCCGGCGATCTCCACGATCAGCTCGGCCAGCATCCGGTTGGCCTTGGCTGTTCCGCGGGGGTCCACGCCACGCGCGAAGCGGTCACCCGACTCGGTCTTGGCCCCCAGCCGCGCCATGGTGGCGCGGATGAACGTGGGCTCGAACCAGGCCGCCTCCAGCAGCAGGTCGGTGGTGTCGTCGGCGACCATGGAGCCCGCGCCCCCGATGACGCCCCCCAGGGCCACGGGGCCCTCGGCATCGCAGATGGCCACGTCGCCGGCGCTCAGGGTGTGCTCGACGCCGTCCAGGGCCTTGAAGGGCTCTCCCGCGCGTGCTCGGCGCACGACGATCTGCTGTCCCCGCAGGAACTTCAGATCGAACGCGTGGAACGGCTGGCCCAGCAGCCGGCAGAGGTAGTTGGTGGCGTCCACCACGTTGTTGTGCACGCCCGCCCCCACGGACCTGAGCCGCTGGCTCATCCATGCGGGTGAGGGGCCGATCTCGACGCCCCGGACCACGAGGCCGGTGTACCGCGGACAGCCGTCGGCGTCCTCGATGGTGATCGGGACCGACAGCTCGCCAGCGCCCGCCGTGGCGAACGAGGGCCCGGGGGCGGCCTCTTCCCACCAGGCGCCGAGCTTGGCCGCGCCCGCGAGCTTCGCGCCGGTCAGGGCCGCCAGCTCCCGCGCCACGCCGACCATGCCGAGGCAGTCGGCCCGATCGGGGGTCAGGTCGAGCACGAGCACACAATCATCCAGTCCCAGGGCCCGCTGCACGGGCACGCCGAGCTCCTGGTCCCCGGGGAGGATCATGATCCCGTCGGCGTCGTCGCCGATCTCCAGCTCCACCTCGCTGCACAGCATCCCTTCACTGCGCTCGCCGCGGATCTTGCCCTTCTTGACCACGCCGCCGGGCAGCCGCGCCTTGTGCACCGCCAGGGCCACGCCGTCGCCGGCCTTCATGTTGGTGGCGCCGCAGACGACGGTGCGCTCTTCGCTGCCGTCGAACACGCGGCACACCGAGAGCTTGTCGGCGTTGGGGTGCCTGGAGACCTCCTCGATCCGCGCGGTGACCACACCGCTGAACTGCGGCCCGGATCGCTCGATCTCGTCCACCTCGATGCCGGCGATGTTCAGCAGCTCGGCCGCCTCTTCGGGCGACTGCTCCAGCTCCACCAGCTCCTTCAACCAGCTCCACAGGACTCGCATCGTCTTTTCTCCGCTGTGTCAGAACTGCGCCAGGAAACGGGGATCGCACTCGAACAGCACCCGCAGGTCCTGGATGCCGTAGCGGATCATCGTCAACCGTTCGATGCCCATGCCGAACGCGAAACCCTGGACCTGGTCCGGGTCGTAAGCGTCCGACCGCACCTTGCGGAACACGTTGGGGTGCACCATGCCCGAGCCGAGCACCTCCAGCCACTTGTCCCCCCACCGGATGTCGAGCTCGGCGGACGGCTCGGTGAACGGGAAGTAGCTCGACCGGAACCGGAACGCCGTCTTCGGGCCGAAGAACTCGTGCACGAAGCTCGCCAGCACCCCCTTGAGGTCGGCGAAGCTCACGTCCGGGTCGACCCACAGCCCCTCGACCTGGCTGAACACCGGGCTGTGCGTGGCGTCCACCTCGTCGCGGCGGTAGACCCACCCCGGGCAGACCACCCGCACCGGGGGCGGCTGGCTCTCCATGACCCGCACCTGCACGGGGCTGGTGTGGGTGCGAAGGACCGAGCCGTTGTCCAGGTAGAACGTGTCCTGCATCGCCCGCGCGGGGTGGTCGGCGGGGATGTTCAGGGCCTCGAAGTTGCGGAAGTCCGTCTCCACCTCCGGGCCCTGGACCACGTTGAAGCCCATGCCCACGAAGATGGCTGCGATTTCTTCCCAGGTGCGCGTGAGCAGGTGAAGGTGCCCGGCAGCGCGGGGGCGGCCGGGCAGCGTCACATCGATCTCGTCGCCCCGGAGGCCCTCGAGGGCCAGGGCGTCGATGCGCGCCTTGACCAGGTCGTCCACGCGGGCGCGCACGTCGTTGATCTGCTTGCCCACCGGGCCGCGCTGGTCCTTGGGCAGGTCGCGCAGCTTCGCGAACAGCGCGGGCAACGCGCCGCTGCGGCCCACGTAGGGCGCCTTGCGCTGGTGGACCTCGGCCTCGGTCGTCGCCTCGGCCAGATCGCGCTGGGCGTCGGTGAGGATGGTTTCACAGGTGGCCTGGATCTCTTCGAGCATCACATCTCCTGCGAGGTCGGGATCGGTCCCGACGGGAAGGGGGAAGCCTACGCCCACGCCTGGACGGAGTCCAGGCGCACTCCGCCCCTGGTACGCGGGGCGTGCCATGGAGGGAACCGCATGAGCGGGAGCCGCCTGAGCGGGAGCCGCTCGAGCGGGAACCGCCTGAGCGGAAGCCGCCTGAGCGGGTAGCTACTTCTTGGCCAGGGCGGCGATCTGCTCGAAGGCAGCGAAGTCGGCGATGGCGATCTCGGAGAGCATCTTGCGGTTGAGGCCCACGTCGGCCTTCTTCAACGCGCCCATCAGCACCGAGTAGCTGGTGTCGCACGCCTCGGCTGCCGCGCTGATGCGGGAGATCCACAACCGGCGGAAGTCACGCTTGCGGGTGCGCCGGTCGCGGTAGGCGTACTGGCCGGCCTTGGTCGAGGCGTTCATGGCGGTGCGCAGCAGCGTGCGCCGCGTTCCGCGGAAGCCCTTGGCTTGCTTCTTGATGCGCTTGATCCGGGTGCGGCGGATCAGAGATCTCTTCACGCGAGGCATATCACTCTCCTTTTCGACGGCTTCCCTGCCCGGTGGGCGGTGACCGCAGGAGTGTTGGGAGGTCTACAGGCCGAGCATCCGCCGGACACGGCGGGCATCGCTGGCGTCCACGTCGGTGGGCTTGCGCAGTCCACGCTTCCGCTTGGTGTTCTTCTTGGTCAGGATGTGGCTCTTGTAGGCCTTGTTGCGCCGCAGCCGGCCGGTCCCGGTGGTCCGGAAACGCTTGGCTGCGGCCCTGTTGGTCTTCATCTTCGGCATGGCTGCCTTCTCACTTCTTCAAGGACTTCGGCGCCAGGATCATGCACATGGTCCTGCCGTCCATCCTCGGTGGCTGCTCGACGTTCGAGATCTCGGCGAGATCCTTGATGACCGTCTGCAGCCGTTCGTATGCGATCTCCTTGTGGGTGATCTCCCGACCTCGGAAGATCACCGTAACCTTCACCTTGTCCCCTGCGTTCAGGAACCGCGTCGCGTTGCGCATCTTGAAGTCGTAGTCGTGCTTGTCGGTCTTGGGTCGTATCTTGACCTCCTTGACCGAGATCACCGTCTGCCTACGCTTCGTCTCCTGCACACGCTTCTTCTCGTCGTACTTGTACCGCCCGAAGTCCATGATCTTGCACACGGGGGGGCGGGCCGTAGGTGCGACTTCGACGAGGTCGAGTCCCTCCTGCTGCGCGAGCGCGAAGGCGTCCTGGGTGGCCAGGACTCCTACCTGCTCTCCATCGGCCCCGATGACCCGGACTTCCCTCGCGCGAATGCGGCGGTTGACCCGGATCTCTTCGTGTTTGTACTCCTGTGGGCGACGGCGCTTGCCTCGACGCACGACTAACTCCTCGACCTGTGGTTCAAGTTCTCACCTCCTGAAGTAGACGCAGTTCATGGTCCGTTCGCAGGGAGCAGCCTAATTACGGGAACCCATCCTCGATGTCAACCCAGTGCTGGGCCTCGGTCCCCTCACGCCTCGTCCGGCCGCATCGCCGGATCGGTGGCGCGGCTGGTCGTCTGCCAACGGATCCACTCTATCATCTCCTGCACCGTGAGAGGGTCGGTAGTCCCACCTCCGCGCACGCGCGGCGACAGGGTGCCGGACTCCTTGTCCCGCTCGCCCACCACCAGCAGGTAGGGGATCTTCTCGCCGGCCGCGGCGCGGATCTTGGCGCCGAGCTTCTCGGCCCCGAAATCACCCTCGACGCGCACGCCCGCGGCGCGGAGCTGATCGCGCAGCTCGCGGCCGTAGTCCTCGGACTTCTCGCTCACGGTCAGCACCCGCGCCTGCTCCGGGGCCAGCCACACGGGGAAGGCGCCGCCGTAGTGCTCGATGAGCACGCCGAAGAAGCGCTCGAGGGACCCCAGCAGGGCCCGGTGCAGCATGATCGGGCGGTGCTTCTCGCCGTCCTCGCCCACGTAGGTCAGGTCGAACCGCTCCGGCAGGTTCAGATCCACCTGGATGGTGGTGCACTGCCACGCGCGGTCCAGGGCGTCGCGGATCTTGATGTCGATCTTCGGCCCGTAGAACGCGCCGCCGCCCTCGTCCACCTCCCACGGCAGCCCCGAGTCCTCGAGGGCCTTGCGCAGGGCCTGCTCGGACTTCTCCCACACGTCGTCGGCGCCGATGGACTTCTCCGGGCGCGTGGACAGGTAGATGTCGTATCCCTCGAACCCGAAGGCGCCGAGCATGGACAGGCTGAACTTCACCAGCCGCTTCAGCTCCGCCTCCAGCTGGTCCATCCGCACGAACAGGTGGGCGTCGTCCATGGTGAAGCCGCGCACCCGCATGAGCCCGTGCAGCACGCCGGACTTCTCGTAGCGGTAGTCGGCCCCCAGCTCGGCCCAGCGCAGGGGAAGGTCGCGGTACGACCGCAGCCGGTCCTTGTAGATCAGGATGTGGAACGGGCAGTTCATCGGCTTGAGCTGGTACTGCTGGCCGTCGATGTCCATGGTGTCGAACATGGACTCCCGGTAGAAGCCGGTGTGCCCGCTGGTCTCCCACAGGTCGATCTTGGCGATGTGCGGCGTGTAGACGATGCCGTAGCCGTTGGCCAGGTGCTGGTCCTGCCAGAAGTCCTCGATGTGCTTGCGGATCAGGCCGGCCTTGGGGTGCCAGAGGATCAGCCCCGGGCCGTTCTCCTCCATGGTGGAGAACAGGTCCAGCTCGCGGCCGAGCCGGCGGTGGTCGCGCCGCTCCAGCTCCTCCCGGCGGGCCTCGTGGGCCTTGAGCTCCTTGGGATCGAAGAACGCGGTGCCGTAGATGCGCTGGAGCATCGGGTTGCGCTCGTTGCCCCGCCAGTACGCGCCCGCCGCGTTCAACAGCTTGAACACCTTGAGCTTGCCCGTGGCCGGCATGTGGGGCCCGCGACAGAGGTCGACCCAGTCGCCGTGGCTGTACAGGCTCACCGTGTCCACGCCCTCGTCGCGCACCAGATCCTCGATGAGCTCCACCTTGTAGTGCTCACCCTTGCCGCGGAACAGCTCCAGCGCCTCGGCCACCGGCACCTCGGTGCGCTCGATGGGCAGGTTCGCGGCCACCTGGGCATTCATCTCCGCCTCGATGGCCGCAAAGTCGTCGTTGCTGAACGGCGTGTCCCGGTCGAAGTCGTAGTAGAAGCCGTCCTTGATCGTCGGCCCGATGGTGACCTGGGTGCCCTCGTGCAGCTTCTGCACCGCCGCGGCCATCACGTGGGCCGCCGTGTGCCGCAGCACGTCCAGGGCCAGCGGATCGCTGCGCAGCACCGCCTGGAACGACGCGTCCTCGCGGATCGGCGTCATCAGATCGGTCAGCTCGCCGTCGAGCAGGATCGCCACGGTCTTCTTGCGGACCTTGGACGGCAGGCCGCGGATCACGTCCGCGCCGGTGGTGCCGGCGGGGTGTTCCTTCACGGCGCCATCGGGGAACGTCAGCTGGATCGAGTCACTCATCGGGATCACCTTTGTGAAGGCGAGCAGGGTATCAGATTGAGGGGGTTGGTATTGCCCGGGTCCAGAACGAAAAAGACCTAGGCGCGACTGGATTCGCGGACCCGCGGGGGACGCGAGAGGTAGAACCCCTTCTCCAGAACAAAAAAAGACCTAGGCGCGACTGGATTTGAACCAGCGACCCCTACCGTGTCAGGGTA
>CAYRNR010000263.1:0-7924 GCA_964425605.1 uncultured Rickettsiales bacterium
CCTCCATGTGCTCGACGATGGTCTTGTCCAGGAACGTGCGGCCGAGCTTGATCTCGGTGGCCATCTCGACCAGGGCGAACTGGCTGTTCTGGAACTTGGTCAGCGGCTTGCCGAAGGCCTTGCGCTCGGAGCAGTAGTCGATGGTCCACGCCAGCATCTGCTCGGCCGAGGTCACGGCCAGGATCGCCACCACGAGCCGCTCCTGGGCCAGCTTCTGCATCAGCATCATGAAGCCCGCGCCCTTGCCGCCGAGCACGTTGCTGGCGGGGATGCGGCAGTCGGAGAAGAACAGCTCGGCCGTGTCCTGGCTGTGCATGCCGATCTTGGGGATCTGCTTGCCCTTCTCGAACCCGGGCGTGCCGTACTCCACCAGGTAGAGGCTGACCCCTGCGTGGGGATCCTCGATCTCTGGATTGCGGGCCGCGACGATGCACAGGTCGCAGTTGATCCCGTTGGAGATGAACGTCTTCTGGCCGTTGAGGATCACGTCGTCGCCGTCGGCCACCGCGGTGGTCTTCAGCGCCGCGAGATCGCTGCCGGTCCCCGGCTCGGTCATGGCCACGGCGGTGATGATGTCGCCGCTGACGCAGCCGGGCAGGTAGCGCTGCTTGAGCTCCTCGGAGCCGAACGAGGTGATGTACGGGACCACCACGTCGCTGTGCAGGGGTGCGGCCAGGCCGAAGCACCCCGCCTTGACCAGCTCCTCGGTGAGGATCACCGAGTACAGGAAGTCCGCGCCCAGACCGCCGTATTGCTCGGGCACGTCCATGCACAGAAAGCCCTGTTCGCCCATGGCCTTCCACGCGCTGCGGGGGACGATCCCGTCCCGCTCCCAGTCCTCCACGTACGGCACCATCTCCTTGTTGAGGTACTTGGCGAGCACGTCGCGGAAGATTCGGTGGTCCTCGGTGTACGGCAGGATGTCCATGGCGATGCCTCCCTCGCGTGAGGGGACACGCTATCGGAGGACGTGGGGGGGAGACAAGTCGGCGGGAGGGGTCAGCAGCCTGCGCCGGGCATCACCAGCGGGTTGGTGTCGTCGCAATCCCAGTTGAGGCCCGGATAGGTGCCGAAGTCGTAGGGGCCAGGCTGCCACCAGACCGGGTAGCCGTCGCCGTCGAGGTCGAAGGCGCCGGCGCCGGGGCCGCCGAAGGCGCCGATGTCCGAGGTGCCGCCGTCGGGGTCCATGATGGAGGGATCGCCGGCGTTCACGACCAGCGACGCGGTGCCCAGGTGCAGGTCCCAGTCGAGGCCGCTGGCCGGGCTGGTGTCGAGGAACAGCGGGTCCTCGGTGACGTTGCCATTCGCGCCCGTGGGATCGGCCATGTTGTAGTAATCGGTCGGGAGGTTGTTCCAGGCGTTGCAGTACGTCAGCACCGGCGTGGAGCTCGTGGAGCGGATGCCGCCGCCAAAAGCGTCGGTCTCGTTGTCCACGATGTTGACGTTCGTCAGCGTCGGGCTGGCCGAGACCAGGGAGAGGCCGCCGCCGCCGCCCACGGACACGTTGCCCGCCACGGTGACGTTCTCCAGGTTGGGATCGCTGAAGTCCAGCAGCAAGCCGCCACCGAGGCCGCCGGACAGGTTGGCCGCGACGACCGTGTTGGTGATCTCCGCCGCGGAGTACAGCAGGTACAGGCCGCCGCCGTAGGCGTCGGTCTCGTTGTCCGCGACCATCACGTTGCTGAGCTCGGGATCCGAGTAGTAGAGGAACGCCCCGCCGCCGTTGAGCACCGCTTCGTTGCCACTGATGACGACGTTGTTCATCGTGGGTGTGGACTCGAAGATGTACATACCGCCGCCGTACTCGGTGGCGTCGTTGGCCTGGACCGTGATGCCGTCCATGACGGCGTCGGACTGGTTGAGGTGGATGCCGCCGGCGGACACGGCGATGTTGTCGCTGGCCACCACGTCGGTGATCGTGGCGGGCGACAGCTCGAAGTACAGGCCGCCGCCGTGCTGGCCGGCCGAGTTGTTGGTGGCCGTCACCGAGGTGACGCTGAACCCGGTGGACTGGCCCACGGCGATGCCGCCGCCCTTGAACACGCAGTCGTTGCTGTCCAGGGTCAGGCCGGTCATGGCCGAGCTGGACTGGAACGCGAAGATGCCACCGCCGTAGGTGTCGCTGGTGTTGCCCTCGGCGATCACGTCGGTGAGCGTCGGACTGGCCGCCCAGATGCTGATCCCGCCGCCGTAGAGCCCGTGGCCGTTGGTCACCGTCACGCCTTCGAGCACGGCCGCGGCGGTCTCGCTGTTGGCGAACTCCACGGCGTAGTCCGCGTCGTTGCCGTCGATGACGGTCGAGTCGGCGCCGTCGAGGCCCTTGATGTGGACGTCCTTGCCGTCAAAGTTGACGTTCTCGGTGTAGGTGCCCGCCTTGACGCAGATGTAGTCGCCGCTGGCAGCCGCGTCGATGGCGTCCTGGATGGCCGCGTGGTCGTCCGGGACCACGAGGTATCCCGCGGCACCGGGGTAGAGGCTGCCGTCGCCGTCCTCGCAGTCGCCCTCACAGATCATCGTGCCGTCGCCGTCGTCGTCCGCTTCGGTGCTGGCGATCACGCCGTTGCAGTTGTTGTCCTCGCCGTCGCAGATCTCGGGGGCGCCGGGGTAGGACGCGGCGTTGGTGTCGTCGCAGTCGTCGTCACACTCCACGTGGCCGTCGCCGTCGTCGTCGGTCTCGTCCGACGGCACCACCGTGTCGCAGTCGTTGTCGATGCCGTCGCACAGCTCGGGGGCACCGCCGTAGGTGTTCGCGTCGGCGTCGTCGCAGTCGTCGTCACACTCCACGTGGCCGTCACCGTCGTCGTCGGTCTCGTCCGACGGCACCACCGTGTCGCAGTCGTTGTCGATGCCGTCGCACAGCTCGGGGGCGCCGCCGTAGGTGTCGGCGTCCGCGTCGTCGCAGTCGCCGGCGCACTCCATCTGGCCATCGGCGTCGCCGTCCGCCTCGTCCGCAGGCACCACCGTGTCGCAGTCGTTGTCCAGGCCATCGCACAGCTCGGTGGCGCCGGTGTAGATGTCGGCGTTGGTGTCGTCGCAGTCGTCGCCGCACTCCGCCTGGCCGTCGCCGTCGTCGTCGATCTCGTCCTCGGGCACCACCGTGTCGCAGTCGTTGTCCAGGCCGTCGCAGATCTCGGTCGCGCCGGTGTAGGTGTCGGCGTTGGTGTCGTCGCAGTCGTCCACGCACTCGATGTGGCCGTCGCCGTCGTCGTCGGTCTCGTCCGACGGCACCACGGTGTCGCAGTCGTTGTCCAGACCGTCACAGAGCTCGGGCGCGCCGGGGTAGACCTCGGAGTTGGTGTCGTCGCAGTCCCCGTCGCAGACCATGAAGGTGTCGATGTCGCCGTCCACCTCGTCCTCGGGCACGGCGGTGTCACAGTCGTTGTCCAGGCCGTCGCACTGCTCGGGGAAGCCCAGACCCGTGTTCGGATCGGAGTCGTCGCAGTCCCCCTCGCACTCCATCTGCAGGTCGGCGTCGGCGTCGGCCTCGTCCGCGGGCAGGGCCGAGTCGCAGTCGTTGTCCTCGCCGTCGCAGATCTCCGTGGCGCCGGGGTAGGAGTCGGCGTTGGTGTCGTCGCAGTCGCCGTCGCACGGGGTCAGGCCGTCGCCGTCACCGTCGATCTCCTCGTCCTCGGTGGAGCCGTCGCAGTCGTTGTCGATGCCGTCGCACTGCTCGGGGAAGCCCAGGCCGGTGAGTTCGTCGTTGTCGTCGCAGTCCCCCTCGCAGACCATCTGGTTGTCCGCGTCGGCGTCGGCCTCGTCCTCGGGCAGGACCTCGTCGCAGTCGTTGTCCAGGCCGTCGCAGACCTCCTCGGCGCCGGGGTAGACCGTGGCCTCCTCGTCGTCGCAGTCGCCGTCGCACAGGGTGACCCCGTCGGCGTCGGCGTCCGGATCGTCCTCGGTGGCCTCGTCGCAGTCGTTGTCGATACCGTCGCAGGTCACCTCGTCGGCGTCGGGGTGCACGTCGGGATCGGTGTCGTCGCAGTCGCCGTCCTCCACCGTCCAGCCGTCGCCGTCCGCGTCGCCGCCGGTGGTGTCGTCGTCGTCGCCGGTGGTGTCGTCGTCGTCACCGGTGGTGTCGTCGTCGTCGCCGGTGGTGTCGTCGTCGTCGCCCGAGGTGTCGTCATCGCCGTCGTCGGGACACCCGACGATCAGGAAGCTGGCGGCCATCAAGAGCAGAAGAAGGTATCGAGTCATGAGATCACTCCTAGCGAAAGAACCAGCCCGACGCAGTTCGGGGAACACTTTGGTTTTTGCGCTTTTATCATTATGAAGCGTACGGTCGCTCTTGGCGAACGGCTGGCCTCGCCACGTGTTCGCTGTGGAAGTGGGCCCGGCCCCTACTCCAGCATCCCCACGATGGCGATCGAGCAGATGTTCATGAAGGGGAAGCCGCCGAGGTTGTGGGTCAGGCCGTAGCGCGGGTCCTTCAGCTGGCGATCGCCTGCGCGGCCGTGGAGCTGCAGGTACATCTCGTACAGCATGCGCAGCCCTGACGCGCCGATGGGGTGGCCGAAGCACTTGAGGCCCCCGTCCACCTGGGCGGGCACGGTGCCGTCGCGGTCGTAGAACCCGTCGAGCACGTCGTACACGGCGCGGCCCCGCTCGGAGATGTGCAGGTCCTCGTAGGTGACGAGCTCGGTGATGGAGAAGCAGTCGTGCAGCTCCATCATGCTGATCTCGGTGCGGGGGTCGGTGATGCCGGCCTCGGCATAGGCGCGGCTGCTCGCAGCGGAGGTGGTCATGAAATGATCACCGTCCCACTCGTCGTAGCCCGCCTCCTCGCCGCTGGACAGGGCGATCTGCAGCGCCTTGACCACCACCATGTCCTTGACGCCCATCTCCTTGGCCTTCTCCACGGTGGTGACGATGGCGCACGCCGCGCCGTCGCTGACGCCGCAGCAGTCGTACAGGCCCAGGGGGTGGGCGATGATGGGCGAGGCCATGACCTGATCGACGGTGACCTCCTTGCGCAGGTGCGCCTTGGGGTTGAGCACCCCGTTGGCGTGGCTCTTGGCCGACACGTGGGCCATGCCGCGCTTGATCTCCTCGTCGCTGACGCCCCACTTGGCGCCGTAGGCCGAGGCCAGCTGGGCGAACACGCCCGGCGCGGTCATGTTGGGGAACCACTGCCAGGTCAGGGACCCGGCGTTGGAGCCGGGGTTGGGCAGCCCGCCGTAGCCGGTGTCCTTGAGCTTCTCCACGCCCAGCGCCATGGCCACGTCGTGCGCGCCCGACGCCACGGCGTACACCGCACCGCGGAAGGCCTCGGTGCCGCTGGCGCAGTAGTTCTCGGTGCGCGTGACCGGGATGAAGGGCAGGCGCAGCGCCACCGACAGCGGCAGCGCGCTCTTGCCCACGTTGATCTCCTCGAGGCAGGTGGCGAGCCACGCCGCCTCGATCTCGTCGCGGTCGATGCCCGCGTCCTCGACGGCCTCGACGAACGCCTCGACCATCAGCTCCTCACCGCCCATGTCCCAACGCTCGCCGAAGCGGGTGCAGCCCATGCCGATGATGGCGACCTTGTCTCGGATTCCAGTAGCCATGATCGCCTCCTAGAACTTGAACAGCTTTTCGATGAGCTGGGATTTCATCAGATCGCCCTCGATCTTGAGCTTGCCCGTGGTGAACGCGTTCATCGCGTTGAGCTCGCCCATGATCAGGGACATGAAGTCGTCCGAGGACATCAGGATGGTGGTGGTCGGGGTGTCGTGGACGCCCTGGGCCACCTCGCACGTCTGGTCGGCGATGGTGCAGTACCACTCGCCGCCGTTGTCGCCCGACAGCTTGTACTGGAACACCACGGACACACCCGCGGCCGCGTCGGCCACGAACGCCTCGGGCATCCGGGCGAAGACCGTGGCCGGGGTGGGACCCGCGTCTTCGGGTGGCGCCTCCTCGGGGGGTGGCCCCCCGGCCTCCGGGGCCTCGAACTCGAACAGCTTCTCGATCAGCTGGGACTTCATCAGGTCCCCCTCGATCTTGAGCTGGCCGCCGGTGTAGGCGCTCATGGCGTTGAGCTCGCCCTTGATCAGCAGCACGAAGTCCGCCGCCTCCATGAGGATGGTGGTGGTGGGCCGGTCGTGGATGCCCTGGGTGACCTCACAGGTCTGGTCGGCGATGGTGGTGTACCACTCGCCGCCGCCGTCGCCGGACAGCTTGTACTGGAACACCACGTCCACCCCGGCGGCCGCGTCGGCCACGAAGAAGTCGGCCATGGCGTCGAAGACCGCCGCTGCGGTCAGCTCGGCTGCGGCGGGTTCGGCGGCGGCCGGCTTCTTCTTCTTGCCCGCGAGGACGTCCATCATCGTGGTGATGAACGCCATGGTGTCGTCCACCTCGTCGGCCCCGTCCATGTCCACGATGGCGTCCCAGCTCGCCTCGATGTCCTCGACCGTGGGGATCTCGCCGCCGCCGACCACGGTCCCCGGAGAGGTCACCAGGGCCGCGCGGCTGAAGAAGCCGGCGCCGGCGTTGACGATCTGGCCGGTCTCCTCGCAGCCCTCCCAGCAGTAGTACAGCACCAGCGGCGACACGTGCTCGGGCTGCATCTTGGCCTGCATGTCCGGGGGCAGGATGTCCTCGGTGAGGCGCGTCGTGGCGATGGGCGCGACGGTGTTGACCTTGACGTCGTATCGGGCGCCCTCGAGCTTGAGGGTGTTCATGAAGCCCACGAGCGCCATCTTGGCCGCGGAGTAGTTGGTCTGGCCGAAGTTGCCGAACAGGCCCGCCGCCGACGTGGTCATCACGATGCGGCCGTAGCCCTGCTCCTTCATGAGCTTGAACGCCGGCTGGGTGACGTTGAACGCGCCGTCGAGGTGCACCGCCAGCACCGACTGCCAGTCGCTGGCGTCCATCTTGACCAGGCTGCGGTCGCGCAGGATGCCGGCGTTGTTGACCACGATGTCGACCCGGCCGAACGCCTCGATGGCGCGGTCCACGATGGCCTGGCCGCCCTCGACGGTGGACACCGAATCGTAGCTGGCCGCGGCCTCGCCGCCCGCCGCCACGATCTCGTCCACCACCTGATCCGCGGCCGAGGCGGATCCACCGCCCGCGCCGTCGCGGGCGCCGCCGAGATCGTTGACCACGACCTTGGCGCCGCGGCTGGCCAGATCCAGGGCGTAACAGCGGCCCAGACCCGCGCCGGCTCCGGTGACGATCGCCACCTTGCCGTCGTAGCGGAGGTCATCGACCTTCTTGGCCGGCGCAGCCGGCTTCTCGCCCGGCACCGGGAGCGCCTTCCAGAAGTACCCGGTGAAGCCACGCTCCTTGTCCACGTGACGTCTGCGGAAGGCCATGTTCACCGTCTGGCCGACCCACGTCGTGTCGAGCACGCAGTCGGAGAAGTCGGCCATGAACCGCCCGCCGCCGTCGAACTGGACCATGCCGTACAGCGACGGCGGATCCACGGACACCGCCAGCAGGTCGGCGGTGAAGGTCCTGATCTTCGCGGGGATGTCCGCGAACTCGTATTCCTCCTGGGTCCCCACGGCGCGGCACTTCGGGTTGACGCACATCTCCATCTTGGGGAACTGGGGCGTGCCGCACTCGGTGCACTTGCCGCCCACCAGGCCCAGCAGCATCTTGCGGTTGCGCCACAGGGTCGTCATCGCGGTCTGGGTCGGCGCCTCGGCGCGGATGCCCGTCTCCGCCGAGATCAGATCGCGGAACTTGAGGAACTTCTGGTGGTTGCGGCAGGTCTCGCCGCTCGCCAGGCTGCCGCGGATGCCCGTCTTCGGACCCGCGTCGGCGATGGCGTCGGTGCACCGGAAGTACAGCGCGTCACAGCCCTGGCCGAAGCCGCACACCAGGATGCGCTGCCCCGGCTCGGCGCCCTCGAGGGCGTGGGACAGCATGACCAGGGGGTGGGCCGCGCCGGTCTCGCCGCACTCGGCGTGGAGGTTGCCCACCACCTTGTCGGCGG
>CAYRNR010000264.1:0-7828 GCA_964425605.1 uncultured Rickettsiales bacterium
ACGATCTCGAGGATGAAACGGGCGGCGTGACGTTTACGTGCTCAGGTCTCTAGCGGACCTTCGCGTACATCCACTGGTCGAGGAGTTCGCCGTTCTTGAACACGCTGCTGCGCAGCCGCCCTTCGAGATCGTAGCCCGCCTTCTCCAGCACCCGCGCCGACGCGGGGTTGGACGAGAACACGTGGGCCTGGATGCGCTCGATGTCGTCGAAGGCGGCGAAGCCGTGGTCGGTGAGGGCCACCACGGCGGCGCTGACGATGCCACGACCCCACAGCTCCTCGGCCACCCAGTAGCCGATCTCCGCGGTGTGGCGGAACACCCCCTTGGCCAGGTGCAGCCCGATGGAGCCGATCAGCTCGCGCTCGTCGGCCAGCGCGAACAGGGTCTCGCGCTCCTGGTCCAGCACCAGGTCCAGCCACTCCTGAGCGTGGTCCGCGGTGTAGGGATGGGGGAAGGCGTCGGTCATGTTCGCGGCGATGCGGGGGTTGTCGGCGTGGCGCACGATGGCCTCGGCGTCGGCGCGCCGGTAGCTGCGAATCTGATAGTCGCCGATCTCGATCCTCACGGCTTCCTCCTGCGGTCACGCCCCTCCACTATGCCGCTCGATCAGCTTCCGCACCAACCCCATCGCGTCGAAGACCGTGGTCCCGTCGCGGGACTGGGTGAAGTACAGGACCATCAGATCCAGCCCAGGAACCGCCATCGCCCACGTGCCGTCCGAGCCGTCGCTGCCGAACACGAGCTGCACCCCCTCCCCGTCCGCGGGATCCGAGTACAGCCACCACTGCATGCCGTGGTTGCCCCGCTGAGCGGGTAGCCGCGTCAGGGGCACCGAGCGCAGGGCCGAGGCCACGGTGGAGCCGCGGAGCAGGCGATCGTCGCCGGCCCGCCCCCCGTCCATCCACGCGGCGAGGAACCGCGCGTAGTCCGTCGTGGTGGTCGTCAGGCCCCCGGCGCCGAGGTAGAAGTGGAGCTTCGGAGGATCGCCGGGCTTCCAGTAGCGGGCGAAGCCATCCCCTCCGGGCTTGTAGGCGCTCGCCACGCGGTGCTCCAGGTTCCGGGGTGTTCGCGCGAAGGTCTCGGTCATTCCCAGGGGATCGAGGATGCGGCGCTGGATGAACGCCTCTACCGGTTCGCCGGCCGCCGCGGCCACCACCGCGCCGAGCACAGCCGAGCCCGCGTCGCTGTACAGGAACCGGCTGCCTGGGGCCACGGACGGCCCCTGCCGTCCCACGTCGTCGGCCGCGGTGCGCAGATCGGGGTAGCCGCGTAGGCTCGCGGGGAAGCCTGGGTGGGCCAGCCCCGCGGTGTGGTGGAGCAGCTGCTCGACGGTGATGGCGCGGCTGTCACCGTGGGCGAACGAGGGCAGGAAGCGGGCCGCCGGATCCGCCAGCGAGAGCACGCCGTCCTCGGCCAGGGCTAGCGCGGCCGTGGCGAGGACCGGCTTGGCCATGGACCGCACGTCGCACAGGGTCCCGGGGCGCCAGGGCTCGCGCGCCTCCCGATCCAGACAGCCCGCGGCGTGGCGCAGGACGGTGCGTCGGGACTCGATGACGTGGATCTCGCCGCCGACCGCCCTCCCCTCCTCCACCCACCCGTCCAGGGCACCGGCCAGGTCGTCCCAGCGCGACGCCGCCCGGGGGCGATCGGTCCCGTCGACGGGGGGGAAGGGATCGCCGGCCAGGCGCCGCGCGAGCCGTCGCGCCAGACGCCGCGCGACGCGAGGGACGTTCGGGCGCCTCAAGGGCCCACGTTGGCGGCGGCCAGCGCCGCGGCCGCGCGCACGACCAGCGCCTCGGCCACCTCGGGCGCAGGCGCGTCGAAGACCACGACCAGGTCGCGCCCCGCCCCGCCGGTCCCGATCCAGCCCGCCTCGATGCGCGTCTGTTGCGCCGGCCCGGTGCCGCGCCGGTCGATGGGATCCGCCAGGTAGGCCGCCTCGAAGGTCTCCGCGCCGGCCTTCCGCGCGGCCTCGTCCGGGTAGCGGACGGTCAGCAGGTGCACCTTGGTCGTGTGATCCCCGCCCGGCGGCCGGTACTCGGCGAACGCGACCTCGCACGCCGGCCCCAGGCCCAGGATGTCGTCCGAGGCCAGGTAGTAGGCCACGTTGAGGTTGAGGTAGGAGCGGAAGAACCGGACGCTGCCGCCGGTGCGCGCGTACTCCTGCCCGCTCGCGGTCACCAGGGCGGGGAGCAGCTCGACCAGCTCGGGGCGGCCGGCGCGTCCACCCGGCGTCACGAACGCCTGCCCCAGCTCGGCCACGGCCGCGCGCGAGGCCTCGTTCTCCTCGTAAGCGAGCACGCGCACGTACAGGCGATCCCAGGCGAGCCGCAGGTACCCCGATCCGTACAGGGCGCGCCGGCTCTCGGCGGTCAACGCGCCGAGCTCCAGCGCCTCGCCGCTCCAGTCGTCCGAGAGCAGCCCGTACGCGTCGTCGGGGTGCGCCATCCAGTACAGCTCCACGAGGATGTCGCCGTGATCGGCCGACGAGTACTCGTACACTTCGAGGCGCTCGAACCGATACGCGAGGTACATCTCGCCCGCGCCGTTCATGTAGTCGAAGATGGTCTCGGCGGTGACGACGCGGGGCTGAACTGGCGCGTTCCAGGCGCCTACCTGTTGGGGCAATCGCACGGAAACCTCCTCGGACTGGGCCGCCGGGGCCACCAGAAGAGCCATCAGCGACAGGGCAGCTACGCTCGCGTACATCGTGTCGACCCTCTCTGCGTGGTTTCTGCAGCCATCGTACACCGGGCCGCGGCTCGCTTGCGCTACCATGGCGTCGCGCAGGAGGCTCCGATGAAGGTCCCCCCGAAGCTCTACCGCGCCACGAAGCGCGTCATGAACCGACTGCCCGATCGCGTGCAGGGGCTCGTGGCGCGGGAGGCCTGGCTGGCGTACCGCAAGGGCCACCACCTGACCCACCGGCTGGACTACCTGTTCTGGGAGACCACGCTGCGCTGCAACCTGCTGTGCGCCCACTGCGGCAGCTCCTGCACCACCGATCCGCTGCCCGACGAGCTGACCACGGCGGAGATCGACGACACCCTGGCCCACGTGGCCTCCCGCCAGGATCCGCGCAGCATCATGCTCGTGGCGTCCGGCGGCGAGCCCCTGATCCGGGAGGATCTGCTGGAGGTCATGGGGCGGGCCGCGCGGCGCGGGTTCCCCTGGGGCATGGTCACCAACGGCCTGCTGGTGAACGACGCCATGGTCGAGCAGCTGGAGCTGGCGGGCATGCGCACGGTCACCGTCAGCGTGGACGGCACCGAGGAGCACCACGATCGGATACGGCAGCGCGAGGGCAGCTACCGCAAGGCCCTCGAAGCGCTGGAGCGCCTCAACCGCTCCCCTTACTTCTCCATCGTCGAGCTGATCACCACCTTGAACCGGCACAACGCCGGCGATCTGCCGTTCCTGCTGGACCTGATCCGCGAGAAGGGCATCCGCTACTGGCGCATCGGCACCGTGGCGCCCATCGGCCGGGCCAAGCTCGATCCGGACCTGCTGATCACCGGCGAACAGATGCGCGACGCCGCGGAGTTCATCGCCCACCACCGGGGCCGCCACCGCGGCCTGGACCTCTCCTACGCGTGCGAGAACTACCTGGGCGAGCAGTACGAGCCGCGGGTCCGCAAGCACCGCTTCGCGTGCTGGGCCGGGGTCCGCACCGGGGGCATCCTCGCCAACGGCGACATCAGCGCCTGCCCGGACATCCCCCGCGAGCGCTTCGTCCAGGGCAACGTCCGCCAGCGGCCGTTCATGGACGTCTGGGAGGATGCCTTCGGCGAATTCCGGGACCGCCGCTGGATGAAGGTGGGGCCCTGCGAGGCCTGCGACCAGTGGCGGATCTGCGGCGGCGGCGGCCTGCACTTCCACGATCCGGAGATCGGCGAGATAGGCCGCTGCCACCACAACCTGCTCGCCGAGGCCACCGGGCACGTTCAAACCCCTTGATGGGGCCTCGAACCTGCATCAAACTCGGATACACATGTTGGTGGAGGTTCGATCCCATGCGCAAGACCACCCGCAGATGGCTGGCTGCCCTGGCCCTGCCCGCGCTGCTGGCCCTGGCCGGCTGCCCGCCGGGCAACGACGACGACGACGACGACTCCGGCTCGCCCGGTGACGACGACAGCGCCGTGACGGACGACGACGACGACGTCACTGGCGACGACGACGACATGGGCGACGACGACAACGTGGACTACTACGGCGTGCGCCCGGACGACGGGTCGGCGCCACGACACCCCGGCTTCTTGCGCCGGTTGCGAGCCTAGGAGGACCCATGCGCGCCACGACCCGACGTTGGCTCGCCGCGATGGCCCTGCCCGCGCTGCTGGCCCTGGCCGGCTGCCCCCCGCCGAACCACGACGACGACGACACGGTCCCCGGCGACGACGACAGCGCGCCGGGCGACGACGACGACGCCACCCCGGGCGACGACGACGACACCGGCGACGACGACGACATGATCGTCTACGGCGTGCGCACCGACGACGACAGCGCCCCGCGGCACCCGTCCCTGCTCCGCCGCCTCCGCTTCTGAGTTCCTCCAGCTGCCGCGCCGCAGACGGCTTGCACCTACAGACATCCGTCCCTTACGCTGGATCGGGGAGGAACCCATGTCCAAGAAGGCCCATCGCTGGATCGCGCGTCTCGCCATGCCCATCGCCCTGGCCCTGGCCGGCTGCCCTCCGCCCGACCACGGGGACGAGGGCGACGACGACACGGTCGCCGGCGACGACGACAGCGCAGCGGGCGATGACGACGACGTGATCGGCGACGACGACGACACCTCAGGCGACGACGACGACATGACCGACTACGGCCCGCGCACCGACGACGGCGCGGCGCCTTATCACCCCGTGTTCGACGAGTAGCTCCCCCCTCAGAACCCGCTTCCCACACCCACCTCGACGAACGGCAGGCCGAACTCGGCGCGTATCCACCCCGCCACGGCGCGGACGCCGAACACCTCCGTGGCGTGGTGGCCCACGAACACCAGGCCCACGCCCAGGTCTCGAGCGCTGATCGCGGCCGCGTGATCGGGCTCACCCGTGATCACGAGCTCCACGCCCGCGGCCACGGCCTCCGCGGCCACGTCGCCGGCGGCCCCGCTCACCACGGCGATCCGCGTGACGGTCCGGCCGGCGGCGCCCACCGTACCCAGACAGGGCCCCACGCTCCCCTCCAGGGACGCAACGACCTCCGCCGCCGTGGCCGCCCGGGCCAGGTCGCCGGCAAATCCCAGCCGCCGGCCACGGTACCGCCCGAAGGGCACGGGGTCGCCCAGGCCCACCAGCTCGGCCAGCACGGCGTTGTTGCCCACGCGGGGATGGGCGTCCAGGGGGACGTGCGCCGCGTACAGCGAGATACCGCCCCGGAACAGCTGGCCCGCGCGCTGCCCCAGCAGCCCGGTCAGCGGGGCCGGGCCGCCCCACAGCAGGCCGTGGTGGCACAGCAGCAGGTCCGCGCCGATGTCCTCGGCGCCGTCGATGGCGTCGAGGCTCGCGTCCACGGAGATGGCCAGCCGGTTCACCTCCGCGCAGGCCTCCACCTGCAGCCCGTTGACGGCGGCGTCGTCGAACTCACCCACCGCCAGGTACTCGTCCAGGGCTCCACAGAGCGCGTGCAGGTCCATGACAATCACTCCTCGCGGGCCCATGATACCTTGGTCCAGCGCGGCGGATTCCCTGGGGCGGCCCGGGCGCGCGCGTTACAATGTGCGAGGCGCGGCGGCCAGGGGCTGACGGACCGCCGGCGGGAGGCAACGATGCGAACGACCATCCGACTCGTGGCACTGATCGTGGGGCTGGCCGTCTGTGCACCGGCAGCGGCGCAGCAGACCATCCTGGTCCAGGAGGACTTCGAGTCTGGCGTCCTCGGCGCGGGCTGGGACCACTGGCAGGGTGGCGCCAACCCGTCGTGCTCCGAGGTCCACTTCATGGACGTGGGGCTCAACGGCACGTCAGCGGTGATGGCGTCCAACACGCCGAACTGTGACCAGGCCACCGGCCTCGAGTACGGCCCGGTGGACATCTCGGGCTGCTCGGAGCTGTCGTTCTACGGGCTGTTCATGGACGTGGGCGACGAGACCGACTCCTGCCCGGCCTTCTGGTTCTACTGGGAGCCCCCCGAGGGAGACTGCGTGGGCGTCTCCTTCGACGGGTTCACCTACTTCCTGTTCACCGAGCTCACCGGGTACACCGAGTACCTGGCGTCTCCGGTGTACCTGGACTACGCCGGCCCCCTGCTGGGCAACGATCTGTGGGTCTACTTCTCCGAGTCCGACGACGATCCCCCCACCGACGACGGGATCGCCTTCGACGACATCACGCTGGTGTGCGACCCCGAGGAGACGGTCTGCGACGACGGCGTGGACAACGACTTCGACGGCGACATCGACTGCGACGACACCGACTGCGAGGGGATCGACGCCGACGGCGACGGCACCGACCTGTGCGACGGCGACTGCGACGACGCCAACGCCAACACCTACCCCGGCGCCCCCGAGATCTGCGATGGCCTCGACAACAACTGCAACGGTGCGGTCCCCGCGGACGAGTCCGATGTGGACGGCGACGGATACACGGGCTGTGGTGGCGACTGCGACGACGCGGACCCCTTCACCAACCCCGCCGCCGCCGAGGTCTGCGACGGCGAGGACAACAACTGCAACGGCGTCGTGCCCAACGACGAGCAGGACAACAACGGCAACGGCATCATCGACTGCCTCGAGGGGTGCGACGACAACGACGGAGACGGCGTGACCGTGTGCGACGGGGACTGCAACGACAGCGATCCCACCGTCTACCCCGGCGCCCCCGAGATCTGCGACGGCCTCGACAACAACTGCAACGGCTTCGTGCCCGTCGGCGAGGTCGACGACGACGGGGACGGCTACTCCGAGTGCGTGGGGGACTGCGACGACGCCAACCCCGACTCCCACCCGGGCGCGCCGGAGATCTGCGACGGGGAGGACAACAACTGCAACGGCGTCATCCCTGCCGACGAGACCGACAGCGACGGCGACGGCATGACCGAGTGCGGCGGGGACTGCGACGACGCCGATCCAACCACCTACTTCGACGCGCCGGAGATCTGCGACGGCCTCGACAACAACTGCAACGGCTGGGTCCCGGCCGGCGAGGTCGACGACGACGGGGACAACTACTCCGAGTGCCTCGGAGACTGCGACGACGCCAACTCCCAGATCAACCCCTCGGCGCCGGAGGTCTGCGACGGCCTCGACAACAACTGCAACGGTGTCATCCCCACCGACGAGCAGGACAACAACGGCAACGGCGTCATCGACTGCCTCGAGACGTGCCCCGACGACGACGGCGACGGGGTGACCACGTGTGACGGGGACTGCGACGACACCAACGCACAGATCAACCCCTCGGCCCCCGAGATCTGCGACGGCCTCGACAACAACTGCAACGGCGTCGTCCCCGCCGACGAGCTGGACCTCGACAACGACGGCTACCGGCCCTGCACGGGCGACTGCGACGACGCCAACGCACAGATCAACCCCTCGGCCCCCGAGATCTGCGACGGCCTCGACAACAACTGCAACGGCGTCGTCCCCGCCGACGAGCTGGACCTCGACAACGACGGCTACCGGCCCTGCACGGGCGACTGCGACGACGCCAACGCCGCAGCCAATCCCGGCATGGTCGAGGACTGCAACGACGGCTTCGACAACGACTGCGACGGCCTCGCAGACGGCGTGGATCCGGACTGCGGCGGCGGCGACGACGACGACATGGGCGACGACGACGACATGGGCGACGACGACGACATGGGCGACGACGACGACATG
>CAYRNR010000265.1:0-7795 GCA_964425605.1 uncultured Rickettsiales bacterium
TCGACGACGTGCCCGACGGGGCCACGGTCGTGGGCGTCCCCGCCCGCGCGCAGAGAGGGGAGTGAAACAATGTCTCCGGTCCGCGATGTGTGTATCCGTATGGACAGCACGATCCGCGACGCCATGGCGTGCATCGACGAGTCGGCGGCCAAGATCGCCCTGGTGGTGGACGAGGAGGGCTCCCTGCTCGACACCATCACCGACGGCGACATCCGCCGCGCCCTGCTCGGCGGCCTGGGCCCGGACGGCGTGGTGGGCGAGCTCAAGCGCCTCAAGGGCGGCTCGCCGTCCGAGACGCCGGTGACCGCGGCCGTGGGGACCCGCCGCTCGGCCCTGCTGCGCCTGATGCGCCGCCACAGCATCAACCAGGTCCCGCTGGTGGACGAGCACCTGCGCGTGGTGTCCCTGGTCACCCGCAAGGAGCTCACGGTCACCGAGGAGCTGCCGGTGCGCGCGGTGGTGATGGGCGGCGGCTTCGGCACCCGCCTGGGCAGCCTCACCGAGAACCTGCCCAAGCCGATGCTGCCCGTGGGGGATCGGCCCCTGCTCGAGCTGATCGTCGGCCAGCTGCGCAACGCGGGCATCGCCCAGATCGTCGTCACCACCCACTACAAGGGCGAGGTGATCCGGGACTACTTCGGCGACGGCGCCGACTTCGGCGTGGAGATGAGCTACATCCAGGAGGACGAGCCCCTGGGCACCGCGGGATCGCTGGCCCTGCTGCCGCCGGGTGAGGCCATGGTGCTGGTGATCAACGGAGACGTGCTGACCCAGGTGGACTACCGCGCCGTGGTGGACTTCCACCGGGAGCACCACGCGGACGTGACCATCGGCCTGCGCCAGCACGAGCTGACCGTGCCCTACGGCGTGGTGGACACCGACGGCGTCACCGTGCGGGGGATCTCCGAGAAGCCGGTGATCCGCAACTTCATCTCGGCCGGTGTGTACCTGATGAACCCCGGCGTGTGCGGCAAGGTGCCGCTGGGCCACGCCAGCGACATGCCCGATCTGATCTCGTCGGTCATCGACGAGGGCGGCAGCGTCATCGGCTTCCCCGTGCGGGAGTCCTGGCTCGATATCGGCCACCTGGCCAACTACAAGGAGGCGCAGCGCGCCGTGCGGAGGGACTCGTGAGCTGGTCCAAGGTCCTGGTCACCGGCGCCGGTGGGTTCATCGGCAGCCACCTCGCCGAGCGGCTGGTGGAGCTGGGCGCGGACGTGCGCGCCCTGGTGCGCTACACGTCGTCGGGGACCCGCGGTTGGCTCGAGCAGTCGTCTGCGGTGGATTCCATGGAGGTCGTGGCGGGGGACATCAGCGACGCCGACTGCGTCCGTGACGCGGTGCGTGGGGTCCAGGTGGTGTTCCACCTCGCCGCCCTGATCGGCATCCCCTACTCGTATCGCGCCCCCCGCGCGTACCTGCGCACCAACGTCGAGGGCACCGTCAACGTGCTGCAGGCGGCCCTCGCCGAAGGCTCGACCAAGGTCGTCCACACCTCCACCAGCGAGGTCTACGGCACGGCGATGCGCGTGCCCATCGACGAGGAGCACCCGCTGCAGGGGCAGTCGCCCTACTCGGCCTCCAAGATCGCGGCCGACAAGATGGCCGAGGCGTACTACCGCTCCTTCGAGCTGCCGGTGGTGACCGTGCGGCCGTTCAACACCTACGGCCCGCGCCAGTCGGACCGGGCGATCATCCCGACGATCCTGGCGCAGCTGCTGTGGGGCGAGGGCGAGCTGAAGCTGGGCAGCCTGCACCCGACCCGTGACCTCAACTTCGTCGCGGACACTGCTGCGGGATTCGTGGCGGCGGCCGAGGCCGACTCGGCGGTGGGCGAGGTGATCAACCTGGGCACCGGCCGCGAGGTGAGCATCGGCGACCTGGCCAGGATGCTGATGGAGATCGTGGGCAAGGACGTGCCCGTCGTCAGCCGCGACGAGCGTGTACGGCCCGCGGCCAGCGAGGTGGAGCGGCTGCTGGCGAATGCGGCCAAGGCCGCGAAGCTGACGGGGTGGACGCCCGAGGTGAGCCTGGAGGACGGCCTGCAGCGCACAGCCGCCTGGATCGAGTCCCACCGCGATCTGTATCGCCCCGAGGAGTACAAGGTTTGACCGCCTCCGTGCCCAACGACGCCCGGACCCGCACCCTGTTGCTGCGGCTGCCGCCCGCCGACGCGTCCGGCGCGGCAGAGGCGCCCGACCTGCAGCGGCTCCAGGAGATGCTCCAGCGCCTCCAGGAGCTCGCCGAGGGGCTGCAGCGGTTCGACACCGCCGTGGCCCGCGGCGCCGCGGACCGCGAGCTGCGGCGTCACGCCGATCGGATTCGCGAGGCCCGCTCGCACCTCCAGCGCGCCCAGGCCCTGTCCCGCGACGCCAAGCCCCCCCGCACGGCCGAGGGGCTGGAGCTGATGAAGGGCCTCAAGGCCGCCGCCGAGGGCTCGCGCGCCGGGGAGCTGGCGCTGCAGCGCTGGCTTGCCCGCCCGCTCCCGGCCCTGGCCGCGCTGATGGAACACGACGACGGCGCCGCGCAGCTCGTCGACCAGCTGCTCCTGCCCGCCTGGGACGCCGAGATCGACGTGGTCCTCCTGCTGGGTGCGGACACGCCCCCCCTGGCCAGGGAGCTCGCCGCGCGCGAGCACCGGCGCGTGATCGCCTGGATCGGCGACGACGACGATCAGGCCGACTTCCCGCCCAGCACCTTCGTGATCCGCTCCGAGGCTGAGCTCGCCGAGACCCTGCAGGTGTTCACCGAACCCCACCCCATGCGCCTGGTGGCCAAGCACCTGTTCGCCCACGAGCTGACCGCGGACGCCCAGCGCGAGCTCCAGGAGACCGTCACCGACCTGCTCGAGCGCATGGTCGCCATGAAGTCCACCATGCAGCGCTTCGGCCCCCTGTGGTCGAGCCAGGGCCTGGCCAACCTCCCCCACGTGGCCGCTCGCCCCTCCATCGCCAGCCTGCGCGGCCCGCTGCAGGGCAAGCCCATGGTGATCGTGGCCCCGGGCCCCTCCCTGTCGAAGAACATCCACCTGCTGCGCGAGCTCAAGGGCCGCGCGATCATCTGCACGTACAGCCGCGCGATGAAGTCCCTGCAGGAGGCGGGCATCGCGCCGGACATGGTCCTGGTGCTGGACCCCCTCGATCTCGTCTACCACTTCGACGGCATCGACGCGGCCCGCATCGAGGCCCTCGTCCTCGGTCTCAGCGTCAACCCCGGCCTGTACGACCTCCCGGCCAAGCGGGTCTTCACCTTCAGCGGCAACTCCACCATCGAGCAGTGGATCTACGGCGCCCTGGGCGAGGACATGTTCGTCCAGACCTCGTGCTCCGTGGCCACCTCGGCGCTGTCCATGGCCCGGATCTTCGGCTGCGATCCCGTGATCCTCGTGGGCCAGGACCTCTCCTTCCCCGGCGGCCAGCTCTGGGACGCCTCGGCCTCCGACGGCGACGCCAAGCTGGAGAGATCCGAGGGCGGCAAGGGGTACTCGGTGGCCGGCCTGAGCGAGAACGCCAAGGAGATCGAGCGCAGCAGCGGCGCCGTGCTGTCCGGCTACACCCGCCTCCCCGAGGTCCCGGGCTACCACGGCGGCACCGTCCAGACCTCCCCCAACTTCTCCTGGGTGCGCGCCTGGTTCGAGGAGCGCGCCCTCTCCTGGGGCGGCGACGTCACCCTCATCAACAGCACCGAGGGCGGCGCCTTCATCGGCGGCATGGAGCACATCCCCCTCGCCGACGCCATCGACCGCTGCCCCGGCCAGCCCCTGGACGCGGGCGCGGTGTTCGACGACATCATCGCCGGCATCGACTTCGCCGCCCGCGGCCGCACCCTGCTGGCCCACGTCGAGGACCTTCAGCGCGTCATGACCCGCTGCAACCAGCTCGCCCGCCAGTGCCTCAAGCTGACCAGGGCCAAACCCACCGAGAAGAACCTCCGCAAGCTCCAGCGCGCCGAGGCCGACCTCATGACCGCCCTGCAGCCCGCCAAGGTCGTCATCTCCCTGTTCGGTCAGGTGGAGATCCTCGACGCCCAGGAGCGCGCGCGCACCGCCAAGACCCTGGACGAGAACCTCGACGCCTCGCGCGAGCTGTTCACGGTGATCCGGGACGCGCACGAGCAGGCGTATCCAGCGCTGGAGCGGGCGGCGAAGATGATCAAGGCGTCGCTCTGATCGGCCCTCGGTGCATAAACTGAGAATCAGATTGACAATATATGACACCCGGGCCAGTCTGAATCCATGATCGAACGAGACCTTCGCCCCGTTCTCGTGGAGGCTGCTGCCCACTATCCGGTCGTCACGGTGACCGGCCCCCGGCAATCGGGGAAGACGACCCTTTGCCGGGCCGCGTTCCCCGATCACGCGTACGTGTCCCTGGAGCGGCTCGACATGCGCGAGTACGCCCGGGAGGATCCTCGTGGATTCCTGGACGAGTACTCCGAGGGAGCCATCTTCGACGAGGTGCAGCGAGTCCCGACCCTGCTGTCGTGGCTCCAGGTCGAGGTGGACGAGCGAGCCGATCACGGTCGGTTCGTCCTGACGGGTTCCCAGCACTTCGGTCTCTCAGCCGCCATCAGCCAGTCGCTCGCCGGTCGCACGGCCGTCCTCGGCCTCCTTCCCCCAAGCTTCGCGGAGCTGCGACGCTTCGATCAGCCTTCGACCGACGACCTGTTCCAGACCCTGTGGACCGGGGCCTTCCCGCGGATCTTCGATCGACAGATCCCTCCAGATCGCTGGCTCGCCGACTACGTCACCACCTACGTGGAGCGCGACGTCCGGGAGGTGCTCAACGTCGGCGACCTGCGGACCTTCAGCACGTTCATCAAGCTCTGCGCAGGACGCACCGCCAACGAGGTCAACCTCTCTTCCCTCGCCAGCGACACCGGGGTGACCCACAACACGGTCAAGGCCTGGCTCTCGGTACTCGAGACGGGCTACCTCGTCACCCTGCTGCCTGCCTGGCACCGTAACTGGCGCAAGCAGCTGGTGAAGCGCCCCAAGCTCCATTTCCTCGACACGGGCCTCGCCTGCTCCCTCCTCGGCATCCGCACCGCCGACCAACTCCGTCATCATCCCCTTCGCGGCGCCATCTTCGAGAGTTGGGTGGTCTCGGAGATCATCAAGGCGCGCCTCAACGCCGGGCTCGATCCCTCGGTGCATCACTTCCGGGAGTCCCGAGGTCTCGAGGTGGACGCCATCGTGGAGCAAGAGGGTACGCGCGTCTTGGTCGAGGCCAAGTCGGGGGCAACAGTGCACTCGGAACAACTCCGGCCGCTGGAACGCTTCGCGGCGCTGCAGGAGCGCAACCAGGAGACTCTGCCCACTCAGAGAGTTCTCGTCTACGGGGGAGACGAGGCGCTCACCCGGTCCAAGGCCAGCGTTCTGCCGTGGTCGGAGATCGATCGGGGACCCTGGACCTCGCGGGAGTAGCAACGCGAACCGTCCCGAGAACCCGATCCAGCGCTACTGACCAACAAGAAAAGGACCTGCGGCCAATGAATTCCTGCTACATGCTAGGGGGGATTGCACCCGGTCTGGCCGGGACTGGCTCTACCTTGTCTATGGCCACACCCCCAGCAAACAATTTTTCCATCTTCACGGAGACCGCACGTGTGGTAGTACCCGGCGCTGATTTGGACGAACACATCATCGGGCGCAACCAGCTGCCCGGCGTGGTTGTCACCCCAGCAAATGGCGTGCCCGTGTTGATCTAGCGCACACGCATGAAAGAGCCCCGTGTCAATGGAGGCGTACTCTCCAAAAGGAGGGATACACTGACCATGGTCACGAGCGGGTATTCCGCATCCCCAGCAAACTATTTGCCCGGAATGTGAGATTGCGCAGGTGAAATCCTCAGAAGAACTCACGTCCGTGAAGGTGCCATCAGGATGCTCACAAGAGTAGGCGTCCAGATCTTCACAACCCATGCACTGGAGTTCGCCCGTGTCCATGATGCCGCAGGCATATTGCTGGGTCGACGAAACGTCCGTGTAGAAGGTGTAGGCAGGAAACTCTATGTCGGACCAGCAGGCAATTTCGGCGGTGTCACCGATCCCGCAGTATCCATCGATCGAAGCAAATACGACATCGCTTGGCATGGAGAACGAGCTTCCACGTCCCCAATAGTGAACCGTACCGTCCTCCAGTAGCCCGAAGTTGTTGCTTCCTACTGAAGTAAGCCATTTGAACGTTTCTTCTTGTGACGCGCACTCGTTGTATTTGTTGTTCGGATCATCTCCAGGATCACTGCATCCCCAGCACTGGACCTGGCTCGAGTTCGTCAGTCCACAGGTGTGATGGGACCCAGTCGTGACGAGTATCCAATGGTCATCCGAAGACACAGTCAGACATCCGAGGAAAAAAAGTGACAACCATGGCGCATGCCGAGTCATTGCGACCTTTCGCATGCACGGTACTGAACTCACAAAACCGAAGACAAGGGCAGTGTAGTTCCCTTTTTTTACGTGGCGTCGTCGCGCCGTAGCGCCGTTCCGTGCTTCCCTCTCTTCTCTTCTCTTCTCTTCTCTTCTCTGTGTCCTCGGTGCCCTCTGTGGTGAATCTTCTTCTCTCCTAGTCCCCGAATCCCCCCACCCTCACCCCCGCTCCACCCGATCCTTCCCTCCCGCCTTCGCCCTGAGCAGCGCCCCGTCCGCGGCCGCCACCAATCCAACGGCATCAACGATCCCCGCGGCAACCCCCACCGAGCAGGTCACGGTCACGGAATCGCGCTCGCCCACGGGGAACGGACGCCCGCCGATGGCCCGGCGGATGCGCTCGCCCACGTCGGCGGCGGTGCCCGCGTCCGCCCCGATCAGCACCACGGCGAACTCCTCGCCCCCGTAGCGGTAGGGCTCCTCGCCCTGGCGGGCCACGGCGCGCATCCGATCGGCCACGCCCGCGAGCAGCGCGTCGCCGGCGAGGTGGCCCAGGGTGTCGTTGACCGCCTTGAAATCGTCCAGGTCCACCATGGCGAGCCCGACCGAGCCTCCGGCCGCGAGGGCCTGCCTGAGGTGATCCATCAGGGCGCCGTGGTGGCCCAGGCCGGTCAGGGCGTCGGTGCGGGCCTGGGCGGCGACGCGCTCGAAGTGGTGGGCCGCCTCCAGGGCGGTGCCGGCGTGGTCGGCGAGCAGGCCGAACACCAGCTCGTGGGTGGGCTCGAGGGACCGGCCGGTGTAGCGGTTGTCGGCGCACAGGACCCCGTGGACCGAGTTGCGGCTGCGCAGGGGAGCGGCCACGCAGGTGGGCAGGTGGATCAGGCCCCCGAGATCGTCCGAGCCCTCGCTGCGGACGAGCTCGCCGCGGCGCAGGGCGAGGGCGACGGGGCTGTCCCCGTCCAGGGGAACGCGGGTGCGGCGGACCCATCCGTCCAGCTCCCCAGGCGACGATCGCTGCTGCATGCCGGCCTCGTACAGGGCCTGGAGATCGGGGTCCTCGGCCTCGATGGAACGCCAGACCTCGTCGGCCTCGGCGAGGTCCGCCGGCCCTACCGCGGCGAAGCCGCGGAGGTGGTCGCGGTCGTCGTCGTCGCGCACGAACAGCATGGCCCGGTTGAGCCCGAGGCCGACCCCGGCGGTGACGCCGGTCAGCAGCGCGTAGCAGGTGGGCTCGAGTTCCGGCGCCGACGCCACGAGGTTGGCGATCCGGTGCAGCAGCAGGATCGCCGCGCGCAGCGAGCGGTTCTCCTCGACGGGATCCACGGGCAACGGCTCAGTCCGTCCTCGCGGCGATGCGGTCCAGCCGCTCGTCGAGCAGGTCGAACAGCCGGGTGTTGTCCTGGGGGTTGTAGGTCGCCAGGTTGCC
>CAYRNR010000266.1:0-7787 GCA_964425605.1 uncultured Rickettsiales bacterium
GTCGATGGACTTCGACAGCGAAGACCTGGCGGCTGCGCTGGCTTCCCACGGCTACTCGCTCGACAGGAAGAGCTTCTTCATCCTGGAGGCGGTCACCCAGTACTTGACCGAGGCCGGCATCCAGACGACCTTCGATTTCCTGGCCAAGGCGCCGGTGGGCAGTCGCCTGGCATTCACGTACGTTCGCAAGGACTTCATCGAGGGAAAGGCCCTCTATGGCCTCGATGACTTCCACAAAAGAATGGTCCTGAAGGACAAGAGCTGGCTCTTCGGCATCGATCCCGAGGACGTGGCTGACTTCCTGGGCGGGTATGGTTGGCGCGTGCTGGAACATGTCGGTTACGAGGAGCTTGCCGAACGGTACGTCAAGCCGACTGGGCGGCAGCTCGGGGCTACGGCAGTCGAACGGGTGGTCTACGCAGAGAAGACGTAGGAGACGACGGATGCTCGCCTGACGAGCGTGTGGTAGCGGAGGCGGCGGGAGTCGCCGTTGGCGAAGCGAGCGACGCGAGCGCAGCCAACCCCGATCTCCCGCCGCTTCCCCACGATTCAGAACGAAAAACGGCCGGCAAAGCCGGCCGATTTCGTTGTGAACGTGGCGGAGGCGGCGGGAACCTCACCGGGGGAGATGATAGGGAGAACGGTGGGGCGTGAATGGGGTGCGGGGCTACGATCCTGCGATGGGCGACGAGGGACCAGAGGGGCCATGGAGGGGTTTCGGGGGATCAGCTCGTGTCCCAGGTGTGTCCCGACGTTGCCGCGGACAGCCCAGTGTGGGGAATCACTCGGATGTGACCTTCGTAAAGGTCACATCCTTGCGCCCTGCTCGGATACGATCTAACCTTTATAGAGGTCAAACCGTTGTTGCCTGTGGAAGGACGCACCGTGGCAGACGAGGAGCACACGAAGAGTCAACTGGATAGAGCCCGCCTCGTCGAGGTACTGCGGCGCTGGAACCCGTGGTGGGACGGTGCACCATACGACACTGGAATTGAACGAGAGGCTCTGGCTGAGGTCGGTGCCTGGCTGGGCCATACCCAGGTACTCGCGATCTGCGGGATGAGGCGATGCGGCAAGACCACCCTCATGCTGCAGATCATCCGGCAGTTGCTGGACTCGGGTGACGCGTCCCCGGACGAGATCCTGTTCGTGAACCTGGAAGAGCCCGTGTTCCTGGAGTCCCAGCCGACGGCCGAGGTGCTCGAACGACTGCTGGACGTCTACCACGGGTTCCGAAGGCCGAAGAGGAGACCTTGGATCTTCCTCGACGAGGTCCAGAACATCGACGGCTGGGCGAGGTGGGTACGGTCCGCCTCCGAGACTGGCCGCGCCCAGATCGTGGTCAGTGGTTCCTCGAGCAGGCTACTCGAGCCCGATCTGGCCACCGTGCTCACGGGCCGGAGCATCACCCACACGCTCTGGCCCCTGTCGTTCACGGAGTTCCTGACATTCCGGAGGGGCCGTGTGGCCGATCCGTTCGCGATGACGAACCTGACGAGTCGGCTCCCCGAGTTCTTGCGCGACGGCGGTCTACCCGAGGTCGTCCTCGATGAAAGCCGCACGCGTAGAGATGAGCGCCTAAAGCAGTACTTCCGCGACATCCTCCACCGGGATGTCATCAGCCGCCATGAGGTTCGCTCCGTCAGGGCACTCGAACAGGTCGCCCATCACTACCTCGTGAACACCGCGCGAGAGAGCTCCATCAACAGCGTCAAGAAGAAGTACGGCCTGGCCATCGACCAGGTACGCGCCTACACCGAGCACCTCGTCGAGTGCTACTTGATAGGCACACTGCCCCGCTTCTCTTACAAGGCATCGGTCCAGGCGCGTTCGCCGCGAAAGGTGTTCGCCCGCGACGTCGGCGTGCGGAACGCCGTCGCGTTCAGGTTCTCCCAGGACCTTGGCCACCTCGCTGAGACCGTGGTCTTCAATCGCCTGGGGCGGGATCCCGATGCGAAGCTGTTCTACTTCTACGACACCGCAGCACGAACCGAGTGCGATTTCGTGGTCTGGAGAGGGGAGCGCGCCGAACAGGTCATCCAGGTCTGTTTCACCGCGGATGACGTTCTTCCAGACCGTGAGGAGCGTGGCCTGCTCGTGGCCATGAACGAGCTGGGACTCGAAAGGGGCCTGTTGATCACGGGACGGCAAGACACCGTCGAACGCGAGGTCGGTGGGCGAGTCGTGCGTGAGGTTCCTCTTTGGGATTGGCTCGTTCGTGGAGGGGGTATCAGAACTTGAACGGAGCTTCGACGAAACAGACGAGTGGGAACGCACGCGAGTACGCGTGGACGCGGTTCTGGGCCCCACTGGACGCGACCTATCCTCTGGATCGGGGATACCTCCTGGACCCTGAATCAAGACCAGGACGGTTGCTGGAGCTTCCCCTCGAACCGCTGTCGTCTCTCCGAGACGTGGCGTGCCTGGTACTCCTCGGAGAAGCGGGATCGGGAAAGACACGCGAGGTAGCCCGGGAGTGCTCGCGCCTCGCAGAAGAGTCCGAAGGAAGTGGGCTTGATGCCTGGTACGAAGACCTTGGGCAGTTCGGAGGTGGCGACCATCTGTACCGTGAGGTGTTCGCGAGCGATCGGTTTCGTCGCTGGGAAAAGGGTGGCCATCGCCTGGTCCTGTTCCTCGACGGATTGGACGAAGGGCTATCGACCATCGAGTCCCTTGGGAAGCAGCTGCTCCGCGAACTGGGCCGACTGGACGCGGAGCAGCGCCAGCGGTTGTCGTTCAGGTTGACCTGTCGGACCGCAGAATGGTTGCAGCGGATGGGGTTCCTGGGAACCCAGCTCTCTCTCTTGTGGGGCTCCGGTCAGACAGCTCAGCTGGATCTCGCACCGCTGCGCGAACGGGACGTGCGCTCGGCAGCGGAGGCTCATGGAATCGATCCCGACTCCTTTGTTGCGCGGATCCGAGAGAGCGAGGTCTCGGCGCTGGCGATCCGTCCGCTGACCCTGGATTTCCTACTGGATGAAATGGCTTCAGCGGGGAAGCTGCCATCGAGTGCCGCAGATCTCTATGGCCGCGGATGTCGACGTCTATGCGAGACCAGCCCTGAACGGGCCATGCGGGGAAGGGGGGGCAGTCCCGACCGTCGGTTGGCCGTGGCGAAACGTGTCGCCGCGGTGACCGTCCTGTCCAATAGATCGGCAGTGTGGCTCGGTGCCGACTTCTCCTCCTGCCCCTCGCAGGCGGTGGATGTGCAGGATCTCCTCGGGGGGATGGCCGAATCTTCAGGAAAGGAGACTTTCGAAGTCGAGGAGGACGACGTCCTGGACATACTCCGGAACACGGGGCTGTTCGTAGGTGCGGGAGAAGGCGCCACGGTCACCTGGGCGCATCGGACCTACGCGGAGTTCCTTGCTGCCAGCTATCTGGCCGGGCATCGCACGCCGGCCTCTCGGGTTGTTGATCTCCTTACCCACCCCGGCGGCTGTTCGGAAAGGCTCGTGCCCCAGCTGTATGGCCTCGCGGGTTGGGTGTGTAGCCTGAACGAGGAGGTCGCCGAACAGATTCTCCAACTCCAACCCGAAGTATTGCTGCTGGGAGATCCGCGTCAGCTCCCGACCGACGCCCGCGCACACCTCGTCGCCGCACTCCTCGGCGCCTTCGAACGTCGCGAACTCCACGACAGGCACGAATGGGTGGCACGGCGGTACGAAGCGCTGGAGCATCCTGCGCTCTGCGAGCAGCTGCGCCCGTATCTCCACGACGGATCGGCGAACGCAGTTGTGAGGAGAGCTGCCATCCAGATCGCGGAGAGATGCGGACTCGACGAGTTGGCAGACGAACTGATCGAGGTCTCCCTCGACGAGACTGCGTCCGTTCAGGTCAGGGGGTATGCCATCCACGCCCTCGAGGTGCTCGGTGACGTCGAGCAGCGGAAGCAACTCGTACCCTTGGTCGTGGGAACGGCAGTTGGTGATGTGGATGACGAGTTGAAGGGCAGCGTATTGCGCGCTCTGTGGCCGGGGATACTGAGCACGGACGAACTGGTGCCCTTGCTCACCGAGGCCAAGAACCTGTCCTTGCTGGGGACCTACTGGTCCTTTCTCACCCATCACGTACCTCGCCATCTAGTTGAAGATGACCTCCCCCAGTTCCTCCGCTGGGTCGAGGCACAGCCCCAGCTCTTGGGGGGAGAATCGCACGTCTTCAATCTCGTCAAGGCCGTGATGGAGTCTGCATGGGAGCACCTGGAAGATCCTCGCGTCCGCAAGCCGCTCGCGAGGGCTCTCATCTCCCGTCGTAGGCGTCACGACGAACCGTCAGCCCTGCTTCCAGAAGCAGCCGGAGACTCTACTCGACTCAAGCTTCTCGTCCGAATCCTGATTGAAATGGCTGCTGACGCGGACGAGCGAAGTGACGAAGAGCAGCGAGACTTGATGTGGCTCGCGCAACGGACCGCTCATCCGGTGAATGTAGATTGGTTGATCGAGCAGTTCCGACTCGAAGACGACGGTCCTCTGCGGCCGATCTGGTCGAGCATCGTGGCTTCACGCCTGAATTGGGACGACGTCGACTCGATTCACCGAATCGTGGAAGCTGCGGACGCCGATCCTGAACTCATGGGCGAAATTGGCCCTTGGCTGCGCGTCGACCTCTCATCCAGGCACGCCGAATGGCAGAGAGAGAACGTGAGGAGACAAGCTCGCCTCGAAAGGCAGACCAAGGAGCGCGAGGAGGCTACCCGGCGGACACTGCGCGATGCACTCGAGGTCCTGGAGACCACCGAGCCGACTGACGAACGGCTCTGGTCTCACGGTGCTTGGCTGCTGCAGACCTATCCGGAGGGTCGTACACACACAATTCAGTCGCCAACTGATCTCTCGCGTCGCCCTCTTTGGGGCGAGGCCACCGATGCCATTCGCTCCAAGCTTCTCGATGCGGCACTCGTTCATCTGCAGAAGGTAGATCCAGCGAACGCCGAGTGGTTTGCCTCAGAACGCATCGGAAGCAATGCTGTGCTCGGCTGCTTCGCGCTCTTCCTCTTGCAGGAGGTGTCGCCGTCTCGGCTGGATGAGCTGCCAGACGACCGATGGAGGATCTGGGCTCCCGTCCTACTGACCTGGTCGGATTTCGGCGAGCAGGGGAACATCCGACACGACCTGCTGATGCGGGCCTACTCCGTTGCATCCCAGCAGCTGCTCCAATCGCTCGCAGCGCGGATCGAATTCGAGGATGCTTCCGGATCGGCAGCCTTGTTTTCTTTGCGATATGCCTCGTCACTTCTGGACGTGCTGGATGTGCGAGAAGCAATGGGAATTCACCTCCTCACACTGGCTGAGAGCGGGCAGTTTCGGACCGAGTCGGTCTCCGAGATCGTGCGCGAGCTGATGCGGTACGAATATGAGCCCGCCAGGCGTACAGCACGACGGTGGGTGAGCGAGGCCACCAAGGACGAACTGGTTGCCGGTGGAGCCATTGCCCTGTTTCTGCACGGAGACAACTCCGACTGGGATGTTCTCGGACCATTTCTCGCGGACTCCGAGATGCTCGCCAAAGAGGTTGCACTAGCCGTTGCTGACACCCACGACGATGTGGGAAGGCGATTTCAGACAGTTCTCGACGATGACCAACTTGCAGATCTTTACGAGTGGCTGGCCCGCAAGTTTCCCCACAATGAGGACGTTCGACCGACCAGTGGTCGGGCGTATCAGGTGACTCCTCGCATGGACGTGGCCGAATGGCGGGACTCCCTGCTCACCGAGTTGAAGAACCGGGGAACAACTGCCTCCGTACAAGCCCTCCGCGAACTATCAGAGCGTCTCCCTCACCTCGATTGGCTGCCGTGGACCGTCAGAGATGCGGACGAACGTTACCGCGAACAGTCGTGGGTTCGCTGGCTGCCTGGAGAAGTGGTCGAAATCATCACGGACCACGAGCATCCCGTCATCCGCAATGAACGGGATCTGCTCGGTCTGCTCGAGCGTTCTCTCCGGCGGCTACAGGGAGCCCTCCAACAGGGGCCAACACCAGCTGCGGCGCGGATGTGGAACACGCAACCGAACAAGCCGAAGTCAGAGCAGTATCTATCGGATGAAATCGCACGACATCTGAGGGATGACCTTGGTGCGTGGGGAATACGGGTGAGCCGGGAGGAAGAAACGAGGCCTTCTGGGGGGCGCAAGATGGGCGAGCGCAATGACATCGTCGTCGGGAAGTTCGTCCCTCAGACTGATGGAACAGATTCGGAGATCCGATGCGTCATCGAGGTCAAAGCTTGTTATCACCGAGATCTGAAGACCGCCATGCGAACACAGTTGGTGGACAGGTATTTGAAGAATGGAGCCTTCCGAGCGGGGATCTTTCTGGTGGTGTGGTTCGATAAAGAAGGTTGGGTAGAATCCGACCAGAGAAAAAAGAGAGTACCGTTCCAATCAGCTATGGAAGCCAGGCGTTTCTTTCGCGAGCAGCGTATCGGGCTTCAACATCAAATGGAATTACTGAGCGATGTATTGCTGGACGTCTCGTTGTGATTGCGAGACGGAGACGCGCTATGGCTCATGGGAACGCGGATCGAGCCAATCGACCACCAACATATTGATTCCTGAGATCGGGATTCCAGCAGTTGCGATTCGCCACTCGACTCGAAGCAGGCGTTCGAAAGAAGGCACCACCTCTTCCGACGCGACAATCCCCCGTAGTCGGCCCCCATGGATCTTCGACTTGGTCGCCGTGCTCGTAAGTGTCGCCAATCCAATCCTGGCAGAACTCGAACACGTTTCCGCTCATATCCCAGAGTGAATACCCATTTGGATCCAGTTCAGCCACGGCATGCGCCTCACCATCTGCTACTCCCTTGAACCAAGTCTGGTCACCGAGCATGGAACCGTCATCCAATTGAACATCGCTGTCTTCGATGTACTCAGTTCCTGGCAGGAGGTTGCCGCCGCTTGGAAACGACTGCCCCATGAGCCCGCCTCGTGCGGCGTACTCCCATTCGGATTCTGTCGGTAGGCGATACCCTTCGCAATCGAATGGCTCGGCGATGCCGCTGGCCAGTGACACAACCGCCGACAGTAATCCAAATTGCTCGTTCGATTCTTCAAAGCAGTCCATGTATGTGCTACCAACGTGCGCCCCGCTTTCACAAACTACGTTAGTAAACTCGTAACAAGGCGCCAAATACTCGTGCTGTGACCTCTCATTTGCGTAGGCTGCTAGTTCGTACCAATTTACATCGTGAACTGGGACATCGTCGCCGCATCCGTACTCGCAGTTGCTTGGATTCCAGTCGTTCATCATCGCGCTGAAATCCAGTTGTGTAATCTCTGTCGCACCGATGTAGAATGGGGTGGAAATGGTGACCCAATGCTGAGTTTCCGAATAAAGTTCGCCCGTGAAGTCATTGCCTACTTCGGAATCGGGCGCCCCCATCTCGAAAGCTCCCGAACAGATGTAGGAATACGTCAAGCCACCAAGCGATGCTGGCGCGCCTGGGTACAGGGTGGGATCTCCTTCTTCGCAGTCAGAACAAACCCCGGAACCATCGCCATCTGTGTCTTCGTCGACTGTCCCATCGCAGTCGTCGTCTTGGTCATTGCAGATTTCCTCAACTCCGGGGTTCACGTCAGCGTCGCTGTCGTCGCAGTCATCTTCAGAGCCGCTTTCGCAATCGGCTGAACCTGGGCTACCATAGCCGTCACCGTCGGTATCCACGCAACCCTCTACTGTGTCGTCGTCGGAAACCGTGTCATCATCTCCAGGTGGTCCTGGGAAGGCGGCATTGGTGTTCGGATAGCGCCTGAAACCAGCTGATATCACTGAAAAAGGGGGGA
>CAYRNR010000267.1:0-7666 GCA_964425605.1 uncultured Rickettsiales bacterium
TCGTCGTCGTCTCCCGTCGCGTCGTCGTCGTCTCCCGTCGCGTCGTCGTCGTCTCCCGTCGTGTCGTCGTCTTCATTCCCGCACCCGATCCCTACGGCGAGGAACGCGAGCAATCCGAACATGTAGGCAGCCCTGGACATTGGAAAACCCCCCGTGTCGCTCATGAGTATACCCCAGGAGGGCTCCGCCGGAGAGACGGTGTCGGGTTCGGTCAACCGGTCCCTCAGCCCCTGCAGCGCTCGATCAGCTGCTCGAAGTCCAGCTCCGGCTCCCCCACGCCGAACAGGTCGCGCGCCACGTCGCCGCGGTCCGCCATCTGCCCTGGCGTGTCGACGAGATCCACGATCCCCGCCGCGTCCTCGACCGGGTCCAGCAGGCCCTGGTCCACGAGATCGACGATGGGCTCGGACCAGTACGGCGATCGCACGACGGCGGACCGGCACGGGAACGCCAGCGCCTCGACAGCGATGGTGGAGAACACGCTCACCGCCACCTTGCAGCGCCCGAGCAGGGCGTAGCTGTCGTCGCGGGAGCCGGCCAACTCCGCCCCGGCGACCAGGGCCGGCCGGTAGAACGCCTCGCAGTCGGTCTCCCGCGGGTGGGGTTTGATCACCACCGGAACGTCCGCGGGCAGGGCGCGGCGGACTGCGGCGGCCAGGTCGCGGATGCGCTCTTGCACGGGGCGGTCGTACTGCCCGAACAGGACCACGCCGAGGTCGGGTTCGCGTTCGCCCTCGGCGACGCGCGCCTGCAGCCAGGGGTGCCCGCCGACGCTCCACCGCCCGGCCCAGTAGGGCGACGCGCGATCCAAGGTGCGCCCGAAGTGTTCGCCGAAGCACACGATGTGGTCGGGCAGCGGGGTGGACGGTCCGGGCGGCAGGTCCGGCACCACGTAGCCGGGGTGGCTGTCGTGGATCAGCCCGTGCTGTAGCTCGATCAGGGGGATGCCGCGCTGCTTCACCGCGTACTGCGCCGGCACGAACATGCCGTAGGAGTCCAGCACGAACACCGCGGCCGGCCGCGCGCGCGTCAGCCAGCGGTGGGCGGCCGCGCGCAGGGCGTTGCCGTACACGGCGCGGTCGACGCAGCGGTCCGCCGGGATGGGGGCCAGTGCGTCGAGCTCGCGCCGCTGGTCTCGCCCCAGCACCCGCGACAGGATCGGCGCGCTGGCCCGGGCGCCGGCCAGCAGCGGGATCTGCATCGCGTCGATGAAGCACACGTCGTCGCGGTCCAGGGACGGCAGCCGGCCGGTGTTGAACTCCACGAACAGCAGCCGCCGCCCCAGCTGTCGCCGCAGATGCTCGGCGAAGACGCAGCCCGGGCCCTCGCCGTCGTCGCCGCGGCGGTAGCCGCTGGACGACAGCACCCAGATGTCGCGGCCCTCGCGCCGCGCGCGGGCGGTCATGTCGCGCATGGACGTGCCCACGGACGACAGCTCCGCGCGGACGCGGGCCCACCCCCGCGGCTGGGACGACGCCAGGGCGGCGCCGGGGTGATCGGTGAGCAGCTCCGAGCGGTACGCGCGCAGCCGCTCCAGGGGCCAGATGGGGAAGCCCAGGACCTCGCGGGTCCACAGGTCGCCGTCGCGCTCGCGGCGCAGCACCGCCTCGATGGCCTCGTTTCGGCTCACTGCCCGCCTCTCCGCTGTCGCCATACCGATCGCGCTGCCGAGAAGATGTCTCGCCCATCGATGACCAGCAGCATCGCCCCGAACGCCGCAGCGAAGCCGATCCGCACCAGCAGCGTCTGGTCGTGGCCGTACCACAGCACCGCCGAGACCAGGACCAGCAGCAGCGCGCCGCGCAGGTACTTGAACGGCACGGCGCGCGCCTTGCGGCCCAGCAGCGCGGTGCTGACCGTGCACAGGCCGTGGGAGACCAGCGTGGCGTAGGCCGCGCCCATCATCCCGTGCTCCGGGATCCACAGCAGGTTCAGCCAGACGTTGACTCCGGCGGCCGGGACCGTGGCCAGGGCCATCCAGCGGGCCGTGGCCTTGTTGGCCATCACCACGGCCACGGCCTGCAGGTGGTAAGCGCGCACGAAGGAGGCCACCACCAGCACCGGCACCACGGCCGTGGCCCCGCTGTAGGCCTCGCGGCCGACCAGCGCGACGATCTCGGGGGCGAACAGGCCCATGAACACGGCGGCGCCGCCGACGATGGCCAGCGAGAAGAAGGACAGCTTGCGGACCCGGTCGAAGCCCTTTTGCTCCCTGTCGCGGTCCTCGCGCAGGAAGAACGGCAGCCAGGCCCGCTGCATGCCCATGGCCACCATGAACACGGCCGAGGCCAGGTTGGCGGCGAGGGTGTACAGTCCCACCTCGGCGAGCCCCGGGCCGGCGGCGAGGAGGGCCCGATCGGTGGCCGAGAAGATCACCCCGGCGAGCGCGTGGGGGAGGATCGGCAGGCCGTAGATCAGCCCCGCGCGGAGGCTGTCCCCGTGCATCGTGGGCCGCAGGTGCTGCATCCGCCGCAGCCCCAGCAGCGCGCCGGCGGTGAACGAGAGGCCCGTGGCCAGCAGCAGCCCGGCGGCGCCCCAGCGCAGGCCGGCCACCATCACCAGCACCAGCGCCACCATCACGCCCCAGCGCTGCAGGCTCAGTATCGTGTGCACGCGTGCCTGGCGGCGGAACTGCAGGTAGGCCAGCGCGTACTGGAAGAACGCCTGCCCGGTCACCCCCACGAGCCCGGCCAGGCCCACGGGCCACAGGGCGAGGCCGCCCATCAGCGGCCGGTACACGGGCCACAGGGCCGCTGCGACGCCCGTGAGCACCAGGCCAGCGAGGCCCACGTAGGCGCCGAGGCTCGACACCAGCTTGGTCAGCCGGTCCTCGTCCTCCTCGGCGTCCACCCCCAACCGCAGCAGCGAGTGGCCCTGGGCGCACAGGGCCAGCACCACCAGCAGGTGGACGAGTTCGTGCACCACACCCACGGCCCCGTACTCGTCCGTGGCCAGCAAGGCGGTGTACAGGGGCAGCAGCAGGAAGTTGCCGGCGCGCATCAGGAACAGGCCTGCCGTGTACAGGCCCCCCTGGGAGAACAGCCGCAGGCCGGCGGACTTGCTCAAGGGGTCAATCGTCCAGCAGATGGTCGAAGGTGAGGAAGTCGTCCTGGGCGAGGTCCCGGCGCAGCGGGCGGCCGAGCACCCAGTCCAGCGCCGAAGGGGGCAGGCCGAACGCCGGGCGCTTGACGTCCAGGTCTCCGGCCTCGAGCACGTGGCCGCTGGCGAGCGCTCGCGACGCCACCAGCGACCTGCGGGCGTTGCGCCGCGCCGCCTCCTCGCCCGGCAGCGCGCGCACCCGCGCCTCGCCCTCGGTCTGCTCGAGCAGGGCGATCCCCTCGCGGAGGCGCCGCAGGTCGTCGCGGTCCATGGCGTGGTAGTGGTCGTTGCCGGGCAGGTTCTTGTCGTGGGTGAAGTGCTTCTCGAGCACCGTCGCGCCGAGCATCCAGGCGCGCAGCAGCACCAGCATCGCCGCATCGGGGCGGGTGTGGTCGGAGTAGCCCACCGGGTGGTCGGGGAAGCAGCGCTGCAGGTGTTCGATGGTCGCGAGGTGGGCGTCGGCGAACGGAGTGGGGTACTCCAGCACGCAGTGCAGCAGCCCGATCCGCTCGGGGGGCAGGTGCGCCGTCAGCCGCCGCACCGCCTCGTCCACCTCCGACAGGTGGGCCGCGCCCGTGCTCAGCAACACCGGCTTGCCGTGGGCGGCCACCGCGTCGAGCAGCGGCACGTTGGTCAGGTCGGCCGAGGCGACCTTGAAGACACGCATCAGCGGCGCCAACGCCTCGACGGCCTCCAGGTCGAAGGGCGTGGACAGGAAGTCCACGCCGCGCTCGACCGCGTGGCGGGCCAGGGCCTCGTAGTCGGCCGTCTCGAACCCGTCGTACCGCTTGAACAGCTCGTACTGGGAGCGGGTGGGCTCGCTGTCCAGGTCCCAGTAGGACGGCGAGTTCCGCGAGGCCAGCTTGCCGGCCTTGTAGGTCTGGAACTTGACGGCGTCCGCGCCCCCTTCGGCGGCCTCGTCCACCAGCCGGCGCGCCAGATCCAGGTCGCCGCCGTGGTTCACGCCGATCTCGGCCAGCACGTAGGGCCCCGTGCCCTCACGACGGCAGAACTCGGCGCACCCGGGGGGGGATGGGAATCCGCTCATGTCAGCTCCAGGATGGCCCGCACGACGCGGTCACGCCCCTCGCCCAGGTCGAGATCCAGCATCCGCGCCCGCAGCGAGCCGCGCAGGGCCGGCGACGACACCAGCGCGTCGTACGCGCCGCGGATGGCCTCCGGGGTGACCTCGTCTCCGCGACCGAGGAACAGAAAGCCGTTCTCGGCCGAGGCGAAGCGGTGCATCAGCTCCAGGTCGTTCTGGGCGAGCACCACCGTGGGCACGGCCATGTGGGCGAGTTCGTACAGGGTGCGGCCGGCCGAGCTGAACGCGATATCGGCGCGCCCCATCACGTCGCTCATCAGCGGCACGTCCCTCAGCAGCTCGATGTCCGCGCCGCGGGCTCGCCACTGATCGCACCGCTGCTCGAGGGCTGCAAAGGGGCTCAGGCCCAGCCCGGCCACGACGGTGATCGGGAGGGAGGGGCCCCCGGCGATGGCGTCGAGAACCCGCAGGGTGAGACCCGCGGGATCGGTCCCGCCGAAGGTGATCAGCACGCGCTGCACCGTGTCGCCGGGCTCGCGGCGCGCGGCGTGCCGGAACTCCTCGCGCAGGCAGTAGACGTCCGGGCCGAAGAACTGGCCGGCCGCGGAATCGGTCCGGTCGGCGGGGTACAGGGCGTTGAACAGCAGATCGGCGTCGGTGGTGCCACCGCCGAGGTCCTCGAAGCACACCACCTTCATCCCGGCGGCGCGCTCGGCGCGCAGGTGGGCCGTGTCCGTGTCCAGCTCGTCGTGGACCACCACGTCGGCGCCGAAGGCCTCCAGGGCCTCGACCATCCGGCCCCGCGGCACCACGTCCACCGGGAAGTGCGCCGAGCGCAGGCGCTCGATGGCCAGCTCCTCGGATGGATCGCAGAACGCGCGCGTGATGTGCCCGGCCATGGACTCCATGAGGGTCATGGCGCGGCTCACGTGACCCATGCCGTGCTCGCGGTTGCCGATGACCACGAACGCCACGTGGCGGCGCCCCAGGGCGGCCTCGGCCATGAGCCAGTCGTCGGGGCCGTCGATGTCGATCCCCTCCAGCGCCTGCAGGGGGAACACCGCGACCCTGGGGCCGATGCGGGAGTCCCGGGTCACGCACGCGCGGCGGGTGGCGAGGATACCGCCGGTCTCGCGGAAGCGGCGCGGCAGGGACTGACGATTGACCCGCGCCTCGTAGTCGGGTACGGGCACGTCCCCGTCCATCTGCCAGGCCAGGTGGGTGTCGTCCACCACGGTCAGCACCGTGTCGAGGGCGGCGTCCCCGGCCAGCCGCTCCACCACGCGGTCCACGGTGCCCGCGCGGAGCAGGGGGCTGGTGGGCTGGATGGTCAGCACGAGGTCGAAGCCTTCGCCGGCAGCCTCGACCTGCTCCACCGCGTCGTGGATCACGGGATCCAGGGTCACCGCGTCCTCGGCCAGCACCGGATCGCGCATCAACGCCTCGGCGCCGAAGCGCCGGGCCACACGGGCGATCTCGTCGCTGTCGGTGCTGACCACGACGCGATCCACGGAGCGGGCTTCCAGGGCCGCGCCGATGGCCCAGGCGAGCAACGGCTTGCCGGCCAGGGGGCGCAGGTTCTTGCGGGGGATGCCCTTCGAGCCTCCCCGGGCGGGAATGATGGCGAGCGTCCTCATCCAGACCCCTGGAGAAGCCAGCGAACCGCGGGGTTGAGGTGGATCGCTGGCCTCGGGTGGTATAGTCGGCGCATTCTATCACTCCCCATGTCGCGCTGGCTCCCTCTGCTGCTGTTCCTCCTGGCCGTGTCGCTGCGCGTGGCCTGGGTGCTCGTGCTGGGCAAGCCGTGGCCCTCCGGCCCTCGCGCGGACGAGAACGTCTACCTCGAGCTGGCCCAGAACCTCTGGCTGACCGGCACCTACGGCACGCGGGTCTCGGTGACCTACCCGGCGCTGTACCCGATGCTGATCGCGCCGCTGTTCGCCATGGCCGACAACGCGCGGCGCTTCTACGTCATCTACGCCCTGCACGGCGTCCTGCTCGGGGCGGCGTCGTTGAGCCTGTGGCCGCTGCTGCGGGATCACCTGGGCCGGGCGCGCGCCTGGTACACCCTCGCCGCGGCCCAGCTCCTCGCGGGGACGACGATCCACGCATTCCACGCCCAGTCCGAGAGCCTCTTCGCGGCGCTGTTCACCGCGGCGGTGGGGGTGGCCTACCTGGCGTGGAAGCGGCCTTGCGCGATCCGCTGGGTGGGGCTCGGCCTGCTGTGCGGGCTCGCCGTCTCCACCCGGCGCATGGCCCTGGTGCTGCCGCTGACGCTGGGGCTGTTGATGCTGCACGATCTCGTCGCGGCGCTGCGCGAGGGGACCCGGCTGCCCTGGCGCCGTGTCGTGGCCCTCGCGATCGGGTTCGGCTGCGGGCTGCTCCCGGAGGTCGCCGGCGCCGCGCTGCACGGTGAGATGCTCCAGCCCTACGGCGAGAGCTCGGCGTTGTCCCACCTCAAGGCGGGTGGCGGCGCGCTGCGGCTGGCGGTGACCGCTCAGACGGCGGGCCGGCACCTCGCGTACCTGTGCGCGGTGACCCTGGGCATGCCGCTGATCCTCGCGCTGGTGGCCCTGGATCCTGGCCTGCGCCGGCCCGAGGCGCGTCCCCTGGCGCGAACCGTGGGCTTCGTGGGGTACGCCGCCCTCGGCATGGTGGGGCTGACGTCGCTGCACATCGTCCGCTACACGTTCAAGGTGGGGTTCGACCGGGGCTGGCACCTGTACCCGCGGTACGTGGATCCGCTGGATCTGGGCCTGGTCGTGGTGGGCGTCGCCGGGGCGGCCTGGCTGATGACCCACGGCCGGTTCAGCGGCGCCGACGCTCGCCAGCGGCTGCTGGCCCTGGTGCCCTGGTCCATCGTGGCGATCGGCCTGACCCTGGCCGCGGGGCCGCTGCTGCGGTCGCGCGGGGGTCGCCTGCCGTCGATGAAGATCCTCCAGGGGATCGGGCTGGGGCCGGTGGCGCCGTGGGTGTTCGCGGCGTTCTGTCTGGTGGTGATCGGGCTGGCCCTGTGGTGGTGGCGCAGCGGCCGCACCGCCACGGTGACCACCGTGGTCCTCGCCTCGCTGCTGTCGTGGACCGTGTCCACCCACTCGGTCTACTCCCGGGCGCTGGCCCATTCGAAGCGCGATCCCGCGCCGGCCATCCTCCGGACGGCCCCCCTGGAGCAGGACCCCCGCGCCCCGGTGGCGGTGATGGTGGGCGAGGTGGGGGCGTACTCGCGCAAGTACTACGAGCCCGCCTTCCGCAGCGACCATCCCGTGTGGTTCGTCGCGCCCGGCGAGGTGGTCTCGTGGGTGGACGAGCACCCCGGCGGGCTGGTACTCGTCCTGCAGGGGGACGCGGCGCCGCCGCTGAGGCGGGTGGCGCGCGCAGGGGGCTGGCGGGCGTACGCACCGCTGGCACAGGAGGAGCCATGAGGGGTCGCCTGCCCGCCGTGATCACCTGGGCCGCCCTCGCCGGGATCCTGGCCTTCATGGCCGTGTACGCGGGGCGAGCCGCCTTCCACAGCGACGAGTA
>CAYRNR010000268.1:0-7590 GCA_964425605.1 uncultured Rickettsiales bacterium
GCCGAACACGAGGTAGTCGGCGAGCTTGGGCCGCAGGACCTCGCGGGCGCACTCGCCGCCGCGGCCCTCGGTGCCGCAAGCCAGCAGGTCGGGTTGGCCCTCCAGGGCGGGTAGCGTGGCGTCCACCGAGCCGTCGCGCACGGCCATGCCCTCGTCGTACATCCAGTCCCCGGCGCCGAACTCGTCGACCAGGCCGTGGACCCACTGGGCGTTGAGCATCACGTGGGGGCCGATGCTGTAGTCCAGGCCCAGCGTCCACTTGGCGAAGTTGCGATCGGACAGGACCTCGGGCTGGGGGCCGCCGGGGTTGCCGTCGTTGTCGTAGTCGTACTCGCCCTCCTCCATGAACAGGGGGATCTCCGGGTTGGTGATGCCCATGGACATGTGCTGGGGGAAGTACACGCCGACCTCGAGCCGGTAGCCCAGGCCGACGACCGGGATCTCGCCGGCCCAGTTGAAGCCCAGCACCTGGATGCGGGGGTAGCGCAGGTAGGTGTCGGTGTTGATGAAGCCGGAGACGCACTCCTCGTCCTCGTAGGGGTCGCCGGTGCGGCCGAGGGGGAACGCCGCGTCGTACTCGCACAGGTCGGTGGTGTCGAGGGAGCCCACGTTCAGGTACGGCACGGGGAAGTCGTTGAAGCCGCGGTAGTAGCTCACCGCGATGTCCTGCATGCCGATGGTGCCGGCGATGCGGAAGGCGAACTGCATGTTGCGCGCGCTGATGTCGGGGTACTCGGGGTACACGTTGGCCACCCGCGTGGGGTATCCCAGCAGCTGTTCGGACAGGGCGTTCTGCGAGTGGATCTGGTGGCGGAAGTCCGGATCGTTGAACGGCAGCCGGCTCGTCGCGGCCAGGGCCAGCTCCCCCGACGGCGGCAGCAGCGCAGGCTTGAACACCGGCACCAGCACCCCGCTGAGGGTCCAGTTGTAGTGGGGGCTGACATCGAGCTTGACCATCATGTTGGCCTGCTGCTCGCCGAACAGCAGCGGGTCCTCGAGATCGTCGGCGTTGAGGTTGTTGGTGGGGTTGAACTGGTCGCCGACGCCCCACTGCACCTTCTGCATGCCGATCCGCAGGTCCAGGCCCGGGAACAGATCGCGGGCGTGGATGTACGCGGCGTGGGCCTCGATGCGGAACGGGTCCACCTCGTCCTTGAGGGTCAGCGAAGCGAAGCACTCGGGCTCCTCGGGCACGCCGAGGAAGACCAGGTCCACGTCCACTACCCCCTTGAAGCGGCTCACCGAGGCGTCGAGCTTGAACTTGGCGATGTTCTCGTTGCGGGAGATACCCAGGGGCAGCTTGCGGCAGTCGTACCAGCCCCCCATGCACTTCTCCTGGACGCGGAAGCGCAGGTCGGACTGGACGCGGCCGCCGAAGTCGATCTCCAGCCGGGGTACGGCGCGGTGGATCTGCGGGGCGGCCGGCTCGGACGTGACCTCGGTCGCCTCCTGGGCCCCGGCCGCCGGGGCGAGGGCGAGGCACACCAGCAGGGGCAGGGCAGCTCGCATGACTACTCCTGGAGGCTCCGGACGCTGAAGAAGCCGGCGTCGAGGCCCGTGTTGGTCTGCCAGGCGGTGCGCAACAGCTCGGTGGACGCGTCGTTGCGGGTGTGGTCGACCATGACCATCGACTCGGCGTTGCAGATCTCGCCCTGGCACGAGTACCGCGTCCGCGTCTCGGTCTTGGTGTTCTGGCCTTCCTGGTTGAAGTAGCGGATCACCGTGGGCTGGTCGTACTGCTTGCTCAGGGTGAGCTCGAGGCGCGCGTAGGCCGTGTTGGCGCCCTCGCGGGGCGTGGCCTCGACCACCCACTGTGCGTCGTCCTCGGACAGCAGCTTGCCCTCGAAGGTGCCGCCGTAGGTCACCGTCGAGATGTCGTCGTTGGAGAACGTGGTGCCCATGAACGCACCGGACGTGGCGTGGGAGGCCACCCGCCGCACCTTGGAGTAGGCGGGCAGGTAGATGTACATCTGCGCGCGCGAGCGGACCAGGGCCTTGGTGCCCTTCATGTCCCCGGGCGCCACGAACTCGGTCATCCGTTGCTCGCCCATGATCCACGCCTTGATCTGCATCAACTTGCCCTCGCGGCCGGGCTCCTGGTTGATGACGTCGTACTCGAAGTACTGGTCCTGGGCTCGCGTGACCGCGGCATCCAGCCGGGCGATGACCTCGTCGCCGGTCAGGGCGAGGGCGGGCGCGGCGAGCACCGTGGCGAGAAGCGCGCAGCAGGTGACGGAGATGAGGTTTCTCATCCTTGGGTTCCTCCGACGTCCTCGAGGGCATCCAGGACGGACTTGGCGCTGTACGAGCGGCGTCGCGCCATGACCGGGATGGCCACGAAGGTGGTGAGTGCGGCGATCAGCATGGCCGAGGCGGTCAACAGTCCCACGTTCTGCAGGGGCTTGGCCTCGCCCAGGGTCAGTACATAGAAGCCCGCGGCGACCATGGCCGCGTTGGTCCAGATGGCCGGGGCGGTGGTGCGGGCCGCGACCTCGGCGCCCTGGGCCACGTCCTGGCCCCTGGGCGTGCGCCACGCCGCGAGCATGTGCACCGCGTAGTCCACGCCCGCGCCGATGATGAGGCACGCCAGCATGGACGTGCCGATGTCCAGGTGGACCCGGGCCATACCCATGGTGCCGTAGACGAACAGCAGGGTCAGGAAAGTCGGTAGCGTCGCGAGCAGACCGCTGCCCACGGACCGGAACAGCACCATCATGATCACCAGCACCAGCGCGAGGGCCGTGGCCAGGCTCTTCCACTGGTTGTGATTCACGCTGCGAGACAGCCCGCGGTGGAGCACGGGGAGCCCGGACACCGCCAGAGTGATGTCGTTGGCCGCGCCGGCCGACTCGGGCAGCCGCTCCAGGTCCACCAGGGCCGACGAGAGCGAGCCGTAGAAGCGCTGCCCCGCGTCCCCCTCCGGCAGCTGCATGCCTGTCCGCTCGACCAGGGCCGCGGCCGCGGAGTCGGCGGCCACGCGCATCTGGATCTCCTGCAGCGGGGTCTCGAGCGAGAACACCACGTCGTCCACCATCAGGTCGTCTTCGGGCCGCTGGAGCACCTCGGCGATGGCCGCGGTGAGGGCGAAGCTGCCGGCGTCGGGGGCCAGCCTCGCCGCCGCGGTGGCGACCGCGCGGTCCACGCCGGGCGGCTCCGCGGGCAGCTCGGCGATGAACTCGTCGGTGGCCATGAACGCCATGAGCGCGTCGACGAGATCCTCCTCGGCGGCGGTCCAGGGCAGGTCGTAGAGGTGCTGGAATCCCTGCTCCGCGTCGAAATCCACCTCGAAGTTCTTGCACAGGGTGTCCACCCGGCGGACCACCAGCTCGCGCGGGCGATCGAAGCCCTCGATGGGCTTGTGCGCGGCCACGAACAGCTCGATCTCGGCGAGCACGGCCTCCACGTCGTCGGCGCGGTTGGCGTTGACCTTGAGCTGCAGCAGCGCCTTGGTCCGGTCCTCGGTGATCAGCTGATCCACGGTGCGGTTGCCGGTCATGAATCCCAGCAGCAGGGCCACCTTCTCGGGCGTGTCCGGCACACGGCGGAACCCCTCCATGGCCTCGTTGGCCAGGGCCACGGTCTCGGCGGCGTGCACGGTGTCGGACACGAACTCCAGCCCTTCGAGGGAGTCCGCGAGGTACTGCAGCTCCCGCTGGACGCGCGGGTCCTTGAAGTCCCCCTCCACCAGGATCTGGATGTACTGCGAGCCGCCGAAGTGCTCGTCGAGGAACCGCTCGGCCTGGTCGGGGGGGCTGCCCTCGTTGAAGAACGAGGCGTTGTCCATCTGGGTGTCGACCTGGGTGACGAACGTGGCGTTGATGGACACGCCGATGACGATCAGCACCCCCATCAACACCCGGTGGCGCCTGCAGATGCGCACCAGCCAGACCATGGGGCTCGACACGGTCCACCGCGGCTGCTTGCGCTTGGGGTTGCTCAGCCGGATCACCGCCGGGACGAACGTCAGCGACAGCACCAGCGTCGAGAAGATCCCCACGGCCGTGAACAGGCCGAACGTCCGCATCGGCTCGATGTCCATGGTCAGGAAGGACAGCAGCCCCGCCACCGTGGTCAGCCCCGCAGCCAGCACCGTCGGGCCGATCCCCATCAGGGTCCTGCGCAGCGCCTCGTCGCGGCCCAGCTTCGGTTCGGCCGAGTAGTAGTGCGACAGGATGTGGATCGAGTACGCGCTGCCCACCGCGAACAGGATGATCGGCATCGAGCTGAGCACGATGTTGTAGCGGACCCCCAGCGCCGCCATCAGCCCGTTCGCCGCGGCGATACCCATGCACGTGTTCAGCAGCGCCAGCAGCGTGCCCCGCAGGTCCCCGAACGTCAGCATCAGGATGATCAGGATCGTCAGCACCGCGTAGGGGGTGAGCTTGTCGAGGTCGCGGTCGGTGGTGTCGTAGATCCACGACGAGATGAACGGCGAGCCGCCCCAGTACAGGTTCCTGTCCGGCAGGTAGCCCTCCACCACCGTCTGGATGGCCGCGGCCGTCTCCCGCGGGTCCACGTCCATGCCCAGGAAGCAGTAGATGTTCACCGCGTCGCCCGTGGGCGACACCAGGTTCCCCACCACGTGGTCCCGCGACATGATCCGTTCGCGCGTCGCGGCTTCCTCCTGTGGCCCGCTCGGGATCGGGTACACCAGCGGCGACTGCTCGATCCCCCCCGCGATCGGGTCCGGCTTGAAATCCTCCACCGACGTGATGCTCAGGGCGAACGACACCTCCTCGATGTCGTTGATCGCCTGGGTCGTCCGCTGCAGCTGGGTGAGGAACTCGCCGGTGAACAGGTCCTCGGCCTCGATGCCGACGATCGCCACGTCCAGCCCGCCGAACTCCTCGTTGATGCCGTAGAACAGCGCCACGTCCGGGTTACCCGGCGGCAAGAACGCCAGGATGTCGTCGTCCTGCTCGACGTTCATGGCCAGGATTCCCGCCACGGCGGCCAGGACGCACGACACCACCACCACAGCGATGGAGACGTTGCGCCGGATCAGCGCACGGGCGAGGGCTTCCATCAAGGGTGGGGGCCTCCTCAGGGGGATTCTAGGAGAGTTCGCCTCGGAGCGTCGAGCGCGGCTATCCTGGTCAACCTGATGAAGACCATCGAGACGATACTGTTCGCACTGGCTGTCGCCGCTCCCCTCGCGTGCTGGGGCTGCGGCTCCGGCACGGAGCGCCCGCTCCCTGGCGCGTCCGGGAGTGACGACGACGATGACGACGACCACTCCGGGGCCCGCTGGACCGGCGCGACCCAGGTGCGCGTGATCGATCCGGACGGCACTCCCGTCGAGGGCGCCTTCGCCCTGCAAGGCGGCGCCCTGGAGGAGGACTGGGTCGTCACCGACGACGAGGGCCTGGCCACCCTCGGGGTTACCGACGACGGCGTCACGGATCGGTGGCTGCTCGCCGACAAGGAGGGGTACGTCGCCGGCGGCGTCGATCTGGACGACGAGGTGGGCCCGGTGGGGATCCAGGATATCGTCATCTACCCCCTGCCCGCGCCGGACGCGGACAACCGGGACTACACGTTCCAGCCCGGCGGTGACGGCAGCGCCGAGGACACCGAGTTCTGCGGCCACTGCCACCGCACCATCGCCGACGACTGGGTGGACGCGAGGCACCGCGGCTCGGCGAGCAATCCGAATGTGTGGGACGTCTACGTCGGGGGGATCGACGCCGACGCCGAGGCGTGCGCTGCTCGGGGAGGCTGGATCGACGCGGGCCAGGAGCCGGGCGTCGCGGGCGGCACGCGTCAGCGGTGCTACCTCGGCGAGGGGGTCCTGCCCTTCCTCCACGACACCTGCGGCGAGCCCGGACAGAGCGCCTGCGATCACCCGGACGGGGCCGCGGAGCTCGACACCTTCGGCAGCTGTGGCGACTGTCACGTCCCTGCGTTCGAGGGGGTAGAGCCCGGCGAGATCGACTTCGCGCGTTCCGTTGGCGTGGCTCACGACGACGGGGTCGCGTGCGACCTCTGCCACAAGGTCCGCAGCGTCGATGTCGGCCCCGCGCCAGGCCGCGAGGCCCTCGCCCTGCAGCGCCCCAGCGAGCCCACGAAGATCTTCGGCCAGGACTTCGATCCCATCACCTTCGGGCCCTATCCCGACGTCCCCATCGGGATCATGAAGGGCGCCTACTCGCCCCAGTTCCGCGACGCGGGGTGGTGCTCGGCATGCCACCAGTACGCCCGAGATGCCCTTCACCCCGACCAGGGCGTGGATCCCGAACGCTGGCCCGACGGACTGCCGATCCTCGAGACCTACGCCGAGTACCTCGCCAGCGCGTACGAGGCCACCCCCGACACCTGCCAGTCCTGCCACATGGCCGAACTCGACGAGGAGTCGTCCACCTATGACCTCACCACCCAGGGCCTGATCCCCTCGGTCTCCCAGGGGTGGCTGCGCGCCCTGGGCGAGGTCCGCCACCACGACCTCGCCGCCACCGAGGCCGACGGCGCCGGCATCCAGATGACCGTGGAGCTCGACGGTGACGAGGTCGTCGCCACCGTCACGGTGCGCAACCAGCACGCTGGCCACGCGCTGCCCACCGGCGCGCCCATGCGCCAGTTCATCGTGCGGATCACGGCGACGGACGCGGACGGCCTGGACGTCCTCGCCAGCGGCGGACAGGCCATCCCGGAGGACGGAGGGTGGCGGGTCCGCGGCGAGCTGGGGCTGGATGCGGACCTCCTCGACACCACGCTGACCCTGCCCGGACAGGAGCTGACCGGCGTCGAGCTCGCTCGGTTCGTCCGTCCCACCGGCGTCTGGGACGACTACGACGGCCCGGGCACCGGCAGCTTCGACGGCCTCTCCGCCGAGGAGAAGGGGTTGCCGCTGTACGACGTGATCGCGCAGCGTGCCGTGCTCTCCATCGACGGCGACGCCGCCGAGCTCGACGCCGACGTCCCCGATCTCCAGCCTGGTGACCTCGTCTACCTCGGCGGTCCAGATGACACGGCGGGGGCCCCGGGGTGGCTGTACGGCAAGACCTTCCTCGACGCGGACGGCGAGCGGGGGGTGCCGCACTACCGCGCGGTGGACGTGACCGTGGACAATCGGGTCGCCGCTGGTGAGCGCGGCGTCTCCACGCATCGGTTCCCTGCGCCCCAGAGCGGCGAGCTGACCGTGACGGCGACGCTGGTGTACCGGCGGCATCGGGCGTCGATAGCGTCGTTCTACGGGTGGGAGGTGGACGACGAGGAGCTGGTGACGCAGGACGTCGTATACTCGGCCGAGTAGACCTCAGGTTCACCCCCGGAGTCGCCGTTGAAGCGCGTCCTGATCGTTCTCGCCATTCTCGCCGTCGTCGACGTCGCGCTGCTGTTCTTCGGCGGTGGCGACGCCGAGGTCGTGCCCGAGGACGCCGTGCGCGTCGGCCTGGTGTTCGACGTGGGCGGCCGCGGAGACAAGTCGTTCAACGACTCGGCGTTCGCGGGGCTGATGCGGGCACGGGACGAGCTGGGGATCGCGGCGGAGTACATCGAGCCGGCGGATGGGGCGGACCGGGAGAGCGCGATGCGGATCTTCGCGTCGCGGGGGTTCGACCTGATCGTGGGGACGGGGTTCATCTTCACCGA
>CAYRNR010000269.1:0-7569 GCA_964425605.1 uncultured Rickettsiales bacterium
GAGACGACGACGACGCGACGGGAGACGACGACGACGCGACGGGAGACGACGACGATGACACCTCTGGGGGAGTGGACCTCGACGGCGACGGCTGGACCGACGAAGACGGCGACTGCGACGACACCGAAGCCACAGTCCACCCTGGAGCGGAAGAGATCTGCGACGGGATCACCGACAACGACTGCGACGGCATCGCCGATCCCGACGAGGTAGACGGGGATGGGGATGGTTACAGCGCGTGCGACGGTGACTGCAACGACAACAACGCCGCGGCCTACCCCGGAGCGGAGCTGGTGTGCTTCGACGGCATCCTGGACAACGACTGTGATGGCGTAGTCGACGCCAATGAGCTGGACTCGGACTCGGACGGATTCTCGGCATGCGACGGCGACTGCGATGACGGAGAGGCGTGGGTCTTCCCAGGCGCGTCGGAGCTGTGTGACGACCTGGACAACGACTGCGACGGGCTCGTCGACGAGGGCTACGACGTGGATGGAGATGGATGGACGCTCTGCGAGGGGGACTGCGACGACGACGACGACACGGTCCATCCGGGCGCGGCCGAGATCTGCGATGGTCAGGACAACGACTGCGACGGTTCTCCGGACCCGGGAGAGGCGGACGCCGACGTGGATGGCTGGCGCCTGTGTGATGGCGATTGCGACGACGCCGACGGGCTGATCCATCCAGGTGCGGCCGAGGAGTGCGACGGCGTGGACAACGACTGTGACGGCATCGTGGACGACGGGATGAACGACGACCTGGACGCGGACGGATGGACCGTCTGCGAGGGCGACTGCGACGACGCCAACGACGACACCTACCCCGGCGCCCGGGACATCTGCGATGTGCAGGACAACGACTGCGATGGCTGGGTCGACGAGAGCACGTGCGGCACGGACCTGTCGCTGGCCGACGCCAGGTTCATCGCCGAGACGGCCGACGACAGGGCCGGATGGGCGGTCTCCTCGGCCGGTGACGTGAACGGCGACGGGTACGACGACATCCTCGTGGGGGCGTACGGCAACGACGGCGGCGGCTCGGATACCGGAGCGGCGTACCTGATTTACGGCCCGGTGACAGGCTCGCTGGACCTGGGGATGGCCGATGCCAAGCTCGTCGGTGAGACCAACGGTGACTACGCGGGCTACGCGGCCACCTCGGCCGGAGACGTGAACGCAGACGGGTACGACGACCTGCTCGTGGGAGCCTACCTACACGATCTGGGAGGCGCCGACGCAGGGGCGGCGTACCTCGTGCTCGGCCCGGTGATGGGCACGAGGGACCTGTCGTTGGCCGACGCCAAACTCTACGGGGTGAGCCCCGGCGACTACGCGGGCCATGCGGTCGCTTCGGCCGGTGACGTGAACGGCGACGGGCACGACGACCTGCTCGTGGGGGCCGACTACGCGGATGGGGGCAGCACGGACTCGGGAGAGGCCTACCTGGTGCTCGGCCCGATGTCGGGAATCATGGGTCTTTCCGTCGCGGACGCCAGGTTCGTCGGAGAGTCGGACGAAGACCTCGCTGGACGCGCGGTCGCTTCGGCCGGGGACGTCAACGGCGACGGCTACGACGATGTCCTGGTGGGGGCCTACCAGAACGATGAAGGGGGCTATCACGCAGGAGCGGTATACGTGATCCTCGGCCCGGTGACGGGATCGATGGACCTGTCGATGGCCGACGCCAAGCTTCTCGGAGAGCAGGACGATGACAGGGCGGGGTGGGCGGCATCCTCGGCCGGTGACGTGAACGGCGACGGCTACGACGATATCCTCGTGGGGACGAGATACCACGACGCGGGCGGCACCGACGCGGGAGCGGTGTACCTGGTGCACGGCCCAGTGTCGGGCACCGCGGACCTGGGAACCGCGGACGCCAAGATCGTCGGCGCGGCGAGCGAAGACCAGACGGGGTACTCGGTCTCCTCGGCGGGTGACGCGAACGGCGACGGCTACGACGACATCCTCGTGGGGGCCATCTACCAGGCGGGCCATCACACCGAGGCAGGAGCGGCCTACCTGCTGCACGGTCCGGTGTCGGGGACCGTGCCCCTGTCGCCGCTGACCGACATCAACGCCAAGTTCGTGGGGGAGGCCAACGAGGACCGCGCGGGCTGCTCGGTCTCCTCGGCAGGAGATGTCAACGGGGATGGGTACGCCGATGTCCTCGTCGGAGCCAAGGGAAACGATCTGGCAGGTTACTACGCCGGGACGGCCTACCTGCTGCTCGGCAGACCTTGACGCCCCGCTGCACCCGCGAGCGGTGGCGGGTGGGCGCTCACGACAATCGGCAGTACAATATCAGCCGCCGCGAGGGACCATGCTGAACCTCGACACTCGGACCCGCAAGCGACTGACCAACGCCTATCTGCGGTTGCGGACGTTGCGGCTGCGCGACGGCACGGTGATCGCCCGGCGATCTCGCTTCCTCAGCGACACGGTCATCGACGACGGCGCGCGGATCAACGGCCCCTTGGTGGTCAAGGGGATGGGCAAGGCTACCGTCGGCAAGTACTGCGCGTTCGGCTACCACATCGATCTGGCCACGTCGAACCACGACATCCACTCGTTGAACATGCAGTACGGCCTGCAGCGGTCCATAGGTGCGCCGGTCCACGTGGGGGACCGCATGGACGTGACCGTGGGGCATGGCGTGTGGATGGGGGACCACGCCATCGTCACGCCGGGGGTCACCATCGGGCCCGGCGCCGTGGTCGGCGCGGGAGCCGTGGTCACCCGGGACGTGGCTCCCTACAGCGTGGTCGCGGGCAATCCCGCCCGTGAGATCAAGACGCGGTTCCCCGACGAAGTCGCCCGGTTGCTCCTGGAGCTGAGATGGTGGGACTGGCCGCGCCAGCGGGTCGAGGAGAACCTCGAGTTCTTCAGCGTCCGCCTCGGCCGCATGGAACCCGATGAGATGGCGCGGACCGTCCACGCCCTGGTGGCGCGGTATCGACCGTGACCTCTCTCCTCTCCCTCGCTTCCCGCGCGACGTCATCGGATCGATGGACAGTTGCGCCGCGATCAGCCCTCGTACCCCCTGAGCTTGCGCGCCTTCTTCGCCACGCGTGAACGCAGGTTCCTGAACCGCCGCCCCAGGGTCTGGTCCGGCATCTCCACCTCGCCGAAGGGCACGTACTCGGGGCGCATGTCGCCCTCTCCATAGGTGCGCAGGAACTCGTTGAGGATGAACGCCACCCCCTGGGGGCTGACGTGACGGCCGTCCTCGAGGAAGAAGGGGCCGTCGCCGCGCCACTGGGGCACCAGCTCGAAGCTCGAGAAGTAGTGCACGTCGTTGTGCTGGGCCAGGAAGTCGGCGGCCGCCGCCCGCAGGATGGACTTGCTCTCGCAGTTGGCCACCACCACGTCGCGCCGGCGGAAGGTCGCGTGCAGTGGCACCGGGCTGACCGTCAGCAGGATCGGCGCGTCGGTGACACCCCGGATCAGGCCGCGGAGCCTCTCGAGGTTGGCCAGGTTGTCCGCGGTGGTGCTGTTGCGGAACACGAAGTCGTCCACCACCGGCCGCGGCGGGAGCTCCACCGCCACGAGCCCGTCGCTGCTCCGCTGCCAGATCTCGGTCAGGCCCAGGGTCACGATGATCAGGTCGGCCTCGCCATAGGCCAGGCGCGCCTGCTCGTCCGCGCGCCGCTGCATGGACAGCACGTCCTCGCGGCTCGGACCCTTGAAGGCCTTGCGGAAGGGGTGTACCCACAGCCCGGGCGTCCCCTCGACCAGGTCGTCATCGCTGTACGGCGAGTCCCCGAACAGGTGACGCATCTCCTGGACGAGGGAGAAGGTGTTGTACTGCAGCCCGGCCGGGTGGAAGGTCGCCCGAAGCCCCATGGCGGTGAGCACCTCGGTGACCCGCTCGGCAAAGCACGAGCCGATGGCCGCGATGTTCGAATCGCGCCCCACCAGCGGCACGGGCTCGCCGCAGGGTTGCTCGGTGCGCTCGGCCCAGCGCATCAGGTGGGGCACCTCGTAGTCCCCGCGCCGCGTGCGCAGCGTCCGCGGGTGCGCGAAGGGGAGCTCGCCGCGCTTGCCGTCCTCGCTCATCGCATCACCCCTCTATAATGCCCACCAGCCATGTCCACTCCGCCCAACCAGGTCAGCCCGTTGTTCCACGTCGGCTGCCCCAAGACCGGCACGACCACCATCCAGCAGGTGTGGCGTGACGATCCGCGCGTCGAGCTGATCAAGTTCGGCCGCACGTTCAACACCGACCTCTGGTATCGGATACCACATCGCCCAGCCGAGGGGGGAGACGGCCGCGTCGTCGTGCACAGCGACGAGAACATGGTCTCCGGCCTGCCGCCGTTCTCCGGGTTCTTCACCACGATCCGCCGCATCCACCGGATCCACCCCGGCGCCCACGTCTACCTGACCATCCGCGAGCAGCGCTCGTTCCTGATCTCGAGCTACCGCCACCAGGTCATCCACACGGCGGAGGCCTGGCCCTCCGTGGAACACTTCCTCGACTCCCACCGCGGCCGCGCGCACGTGGCCATGGCCGAGTACGGCTCCATCACCGGCGAGCTCGTCGCGCAGTTCGGTCCCGACCGCGTCCACGTGCTGCCCATGGAGTTCATGCGCCACGACTTCGACGCGTACTTCCGCCGTCTCTACGCGCCCATGGGCCTGGAGCCGCCAGCGGGCCTGGAGCCCTTCGCCGCCAACCGCGGCCCGGACGACACCTACGTCCGCCTCAAGGCGTCGCTGAACCGCGCGCTGCCGGACCGACACCCGCGCCTGCTTCGCGAGGTCAACCGCGCCGGGCGCTTCCTCTACCGGCGCGCGCAGGCCGCCGTGGCATCGGATCGGACCGGCCAGCCGCGCCTGGGATGGGGGGAAGGGCCCCTGTGCAAGGACCTCGAGGAGCTGTTCCGGGGCCAGAACCGCGCGCTGGGCCAGCTCGTCGATCTACCGCTGGCGCGCTACGGGTACCTGCTCTGAGCTGACGGTCAGGGGCACACCGCCGACACGTCCACCACCTGCTCGTTGTCCCCCTCCTCGCACTCGCTGTAGGCGCCAACGCCCGCCCCGTCGTCGTCCACGGCCACGTAGACGCTCGCGGCGAGGGCCACGTTGGCGGCGGTGGCCATCAGGAAGACCGGATCGGAGAGCATGCCCGGGTCGAGGTGGTCGGGGAGCAGGGCGTAGTCCAGGGCGGTCACGGTGCCCAGGCCGTCGTCGGCGTACAGCACCACCTGGACCCCGGCCGCGGCCATCAGGGCGCCCTCGTTGGCCACCTGGACCACGAAGGTCACGTCGTCACCGCAGGCCTCCTGGCAGACCTCCACGAGCGCGGGCAGCAGGTTGGGCGCCGCCGTGGCGGAGATGGTGCCGATGCCGGCCTGACGGAAGGAGTTGAACTCCGGCCAGTTGGGAGCCGCGGGTGAGGGGATGGACAGGTCGTCCTCCACGTTGGTGATGGAGTAGGCGTGCTGGTTCCACACCTGGCGCACGGTCACCCAGTTGTCGTCGGCGTCGCCGATCACCCGCAAGCCGAGGTTCTCGTCGCCGCCGCCGCTGTCGCCGTTTCCGAGCACGATCTCGGCGCGGCCGTCGCCGTCCGCGTCGGCGATGACCGGGTACTCGTTGACCGTGCCGCTGCGGTGGTCCTCGTACTCGAGCAGGACCGTGCCGGTGGCCCCGTCGTAGATCCACAGGCGGGTCTCGTCCGCGTAGACCACCTCGGCCTGGCCGTCACCGTCGAAGTCGAACACGGACGACCCGGTGGACGCCGAGCTCGAGTCGTCGACGACCGCCGCCCACAAGATGGTGCCGTCCACCTCCCACACCGTGTAGTAGTCGTCGCCCGGCAGCCCGATCTCCGGGTCGCCGTCGCCGTCGTAGTCGGCGATGGTGGGGGGACCGCCGTCGCCGCCGCCGTTGACCGACCAGCTGTCGATGAACGAGCAATCGGTCTCGAACAGGTACACGGTGCCGTCGTCCACGGTGACGAACTCACCCTCGCCGTCGCCGTCGAGGTCGGCGGCGCCGGGAGATCCGTCGGCCATCCCCGTGCTGCAGATCGTGTTGCCGTCGAGGTCGTACAGGGCGTTGCCCACCACCACCTCCATCAGGCCGTCGTTGTCCAGATCCATGGCGAACGACGTGTACGAGCTGTTGGAGTAGTTCGAGTTGTACCCGGCGCCATACGCGCCCTGGCCCCGCAGGGTCCCGTCGGCGTCGTAGATGGACGCGCCGTAGATGATCTCGACGAGGCCGTCGCCGTCCATGTCGGCGGTGGCGGGGTAGTGGCCGCGGCGGGTGTAGTCGTTGACCGTGTCCACCCAGCGGGTGGTGCCATCGTTCTCGAGGCACGCCAGGAAGCTGTCGCTACCCGAGTACACCGTCAGCAGGACCTCGGGCCAGCCGTCGCCCTCCAGATCGGCCAGGGCGAGGCTGCCCAGGTAGTACGGGTGGTAGCCGCTCTCGATCTCGTAGGCGGTCCAATGCTCACCGGCGCCGTCGCCGCTGAGGAGCCGTACCACGCCGCGGTAGCTGTCGCTGCGGGAGCGGTAGATGGCGGCGATGTCGGGGACGTCCAGGTCATCGATCACCCCGTCGCCGTTGTCGTCGGTCATCTGCCCGACCATGGGCGTGGAGATGATCTCGTCGTGGGTCGGGTAGGTGGCGAACGTGGTCACGCCCCACTCGGTGACGGGGTCGAAGTCGCCGATGGGCGGGAGGTACTCGCAGCCCGCGTCCTCGGCGCCCACCGCGGCCGGGGGCGGATCGTCACAGGGATCGGGGTCCTCGAGCCCGTCGCAGTCGCTGTCCACGCCGTCGTACCAGGCCTCGTCCGCGCCGGGGTACACGGCGGCGTCGCCGTCGTCACAGTCCCCCTCGCACTCGGCCAGGCCGTCGCCGTCGTCGTCGAGCTCCGCCGGATTCACCATGCCGTCGCAGTCGTTGTCCTCGCCGTCGCACAGCTCCGACGCCCCGGGGTAGGTCTCCGCGGCGCAGTCGTCGCACTCGGCGCAGGCCAGGAAGCCGTCACCGTCGCCGTCCACCAGTTCGCCCACCGGGATGCTGCCGTCGCAGTCGTCGTCCACGCCGTTGCAGGCCTCGACCGCCGCGGGGGACACCGCGATGTCGTTGTCGTCGCAGTCCCCGTCGCACTCGGCGAACCAGTCCCCGTCGTCGTCCACCTCGTCGGCGGAGACGACGCCGTCGCAGTCGTTGTCCAGCCCGTCGCACAGCTCCGTCGCCCCGGGGTACACCGTCGCGTCCGCGTCCTGGCAGTCCTCGCACGCCAGGAACGAGTCGCCGTCGTCGTCCACCTCGTCCGCGGGCACGCTGCCGTCGCAGTCGTTGTCCAGCCCGTCACACAGCTCGGCGGCGCCAGGGAAGCTGTCCGCGTCGGTGTCGTCGCAGTCCTCGCAGTTCACGACCCCGTCGCCGTCCGCGTCCACCGTCTCCGACGCCGACAACGCGCCGTCGCAGTCGTCGTCCACGCCGTTGCACAGCTCGGCGGCGCCGGGCGCGAGGGCGGCGTCGGTGTCGTCGCAGTCCCCGTCGCACTCGCTGAACCCGTCCCCGTCGTCGTCCAGCTCGTCGG
>CAYRNR010000270.1:0-7497 GCA_964425605.1 uncultured Rickettsiales bacterium
GCTCGGGCTCGGGCTCGGGCTCGGGCTCGGGCTCGGGCTCGGGCTCGGGCTCGGGTTCTGGCTCGGGTTCTGGCACGGGTTCGGGTTCGGGATCGGGCTCGACTGTGGGAGCGTCGGGCCCGGCGTCGGCGCGGGCGGGGTTGGTCTCGGCGGTGTCCTCGCCCGGCAGGTCCCGGCGCTCGTCCTCGGGGGGGGCGCGCCGGCCGCGGCGTCGCAGCCGACCCCCGCGGCGGGCCGAGGCGCTCTCGCGAAGGGTGGCGGCGAAAGCACGGCAGCTGTCGAAACGATCGGCGGGATCGCTGGCGAGCGAGCGGCGGATGCACTCGACCAGGGCGGGCGCCAGATCCGCGGACATGGGCGTGTACCCGCCGCCGACCACGAGGCGCATGGTGTCGTCGGGGGCGCCGCCCTGGAACGCGGGGCGGCCCGTGGCCAGCTCGTAGAGGATGGCGCCCAGGGCGAAGATGTCCGCGCGGTGGTCGAGGCGGGGGGTGCCCAGGACACCCTCGGGGCTCATGTAGGCCACCTTGCCCATGGAGGTGCGGCTGGAGGGTGTGCCGGTCCTGTGCTCCGCGCGGATGATCGGTGCCATGCCGAGACCCACGACGATGGGGTGGACCTCGTCGCGCGGGCCGGGCGAGAGCACGATGTTGGAGGGCTGCAGGTCCAGGTGGGCGCAGCCGTGGTCGTGGACGGCGCCCACGCCGGCCACCACGGGGAGCAGGATCTTCAGCAGCATCCCGGTCGGGACGGGGCGCGCCAGCCGCCGCAGGAACTCCTCGAGGTTGGGACCCTGGACGTACCGGGACACGATCGCAGGGCCAGGCCGGAGCAGCACCTCCGCGACGGTGGCCACGTCGGGATGGTGCAACCCCTGCAGGCTCCGGGCCTCGGAGACGAAGTTGTGCCGCAGGATCAGATCCTCGGCGCGCTGGGGACAGATGACGTGGACGGCGTGCAGGGCGGTCAGGACCCGATCGCGCGCCAGGAGCACGCGCCAGCCGTCGCGATCGCCGACGCGCCGCTCGACGCGGTAGCGGTCGATGGTGTCTCCAGGTTTCATCCCCACAAGGATACCCTCTTACGCCGGTTCAGAGATCCCCTCGTCGCCCCAGGAGTACCGCGGACGATCGCCCCGGCAGCGACACGCCGGCCGGGGTGGCCCGCTGCGGCGCCTCCCCGCCCGTGTCCACGGCGATCTCCCAGCGATCGACGCCGGCGACCTGAGGAATCACGAAGTCTACGGCACCCTCCGACGCGTTGAACAGCAGCGCCACCTCCGCATCGTCCGGCTCCGGTGAACACAGCACACAGCCGAGCTCCCGCGCGTCCGGGTCCTCCCAGCGCGGCGGGCCTCCGTCAGGGCCGAACCACGACACGTCGGGGCGCCGGACCGGCTGGCCGTCGAGGAACGTACAGCGGCGCAGGACCGGGTTCTCCCGCCGCAGGGCGATCAGCGCGCGGACGAAGCCGCGCAGATCGGCGTGATCGTGGATCAGCTGCCAGTCAAACCAGGACGTCTCGTCGTCGTGGCAGTACGCGTTGTTGTTGCCGCCTTGCGTGCGCCCGAACTCGTCGCCTCCGAGCAGCATCGGCACCCCCTGGGAGACCAGCAGGGTCAGCAGCATGTTGCGCACCTGCCGCTCGCGTACCGCGCGGATGCCCGGGTCGTCGCTGGGGCCCTCCTGGCCGTGGTTCCACGAGTTCTCGTGATCCGACCCGTCGCGGTTCTCCTCGCCGTTGGCCTCGTTGTGCCGGCGGGCGTGGCTGACCAGATCCGCCAGGGTGAAGCCGTCGTGGGCGGTCACGAAGTTGATGCTGTGCAGGGGGGACCTGCCGCTGTCCCTGTACAGATCCGAGCTCCCGGCGAGGCGGGTGGCCAGGGCGCCGATCATGCCGCGGTCCCCGCGCCAGAACCGGCGGACGTCGTCGCGGTACCGGCCGTTCCACTCGGACCAGCGCAGCCCCGGGAAGCTACCCACCTGGTAGGCGCCCGCCGCGTCCCAGGCCTCGGCGATGAGCTTGGTGTCCCGCAGCACGGGGTCCTCGGTGATCAGCTCGATCAGCGGCGGATTCTCCATCAGGCGGCCGCGCGAGTCCCGGCCGAGGATGGACGCCAGATCGAACCGGAATCCGTCCACGTGCATCTCCATCACCCAGTAGCGCAGACAGTCGCGGATCAGGGTCCGGACCACGGGATGGTTGCAGTTGACGGTGTTGCCGCACCCGCTGAGGTTCAGGTAGCGCGCCCCGTCGTCGGCCAGGGTGTAGTAGATGGGGTTGTCCAGGCCCGCCAGGGTGAAGGTGGGGCCCCGCTGGTCCCCCTCGGCCGTGTGGTTGAACACCACGTCGAGGATCACCTCGATCCCGGCGGCGTGGAGGGCCTTGACCATGCCCTTGAACGACGACACCTGGCCGCCGCGCGTGCCCAGGTGACTGTAGCGGCACTCCGGCGCGAAGAAGGCGAAGGGGCTGTAGCCCCAGTAGTTGGTCAATCGCCGGCCCGTGAGCGGGTTTGTGCGCGGGTTCTCCGCCTCGTCGAACTCCTGGACCGGCAGCAACTCCACCGCGGTCACCCCCAGGTCCCGCAGGTAGGGGATCTTCTCCACGAGCCCCTGGTAGGTGCCGGCGTACTCGGCATCGGACGACGGGTGGGCGGTGAAGCCGCGCACGTGGGCCTCGTAGATCACGGTCTCGGACAGGGGCCTTCCCAGAGGCCGGTCCCCCTCCCAGTCGAAGCGGTCGTCGGTGACCACGCACTTGGGCATCGCGGACCACTGGGTCTCCCGCTGGGCGCGGGTGAGGGAGCCAGGGACGAAGCTGCCAGGCAGGAGGTCCGGGTGGGTCCAGGGCGAGCCGTCGGTCACAGCGCGCGCGTAGGGGTCGATCAGCAACAGATCGTGATCGAAGTACAGGCCCCGCGCCGGGTCGAAGGGTCCCTCCGCGGCGAGGGCGTAGAGCTGGCCCTCGCGCAGCCCGGTCACGTGGGCCGACCAGATGTCCCCCGTGCGGAATCCCTCCGCGTCCAGGGTGATGTCGTGCCGGGGAATCCCGTCGCGCGGCTCGTCGAACAGCAGCAGGTGCAGCTGCGTGGCGTTGCGGCTGAACACCGAGAAGCACACGCCGTCCTCGTGCAGGGTGCACCCAAGGTTGCGCGGGAAGCAGGGCTGGACCTCGATGCCCGACATGATCACCTCGGAGCTACGGCGAGGGTAGAACGGGGAGGCCGGCGGCGGCCTCGGGGCCCACGCGGGCCACCGGGTACAGCCGCCAGTCGGGGTCGGCGTGCTCGGTGCGGCGGTAGAAGAACTCCAACCGCTGCCACGAGCTGTCCCGGAACTCCTCGTCTTGCTCCAGCCGCTGCTCGAACTCGGCCCGCAGCTCGTCGTCCTCGGCGAGCATCTGCTGGGCCATGGGCTCCATCACGTAGCGCTCGAAGTACTCTTTACGCTCCATCACCGACGAGAAGAACCCCCAGGAGAAGAACGAGTCCGGGCCGCACGGCTCCAGGAGGTGAAGGGCGATCCGGGCCGTGGGTTGATCCAAGGGGACCCAGACGCTGCCCGCGGGGAAGGGCCGCTGCTGCTCCTCGATGGACCACTCGGTGACGTCGGCGCGGTGGCGCCCCTGGTACGGCGCTTCGCCGAAGTCGGCGGCTCCGATCCGGATCATCTCCACGGGGAGCGTCACGCCGTCGAGCAGGGGGAAGACCTCGAGCCCGTGCAGGCGCAGTCGACGCACCACCTCGGGATACTGCGGAGGGATCAGGTATCCGGCCGGGGCCTCGACCTCCAGCTCCGCGGCCACGCCGTCGAAGACCGGCACCTCCACCTCCAGCGGCTCGTCGCCGTACCGGGCGAACGGCTCCGCGCTCACCTCACCTTCGACCACGTCGAGGGCGTAGGTGCGGTAGAGGAACGGCTCGCTGTCGTCCACCCGCTTCAGCCGCAACGGGACCGGCGTCCCCGGCGCGAGGGCGCCCGGGTCGTCGGTGGCCCCGATCAGCGCGCCCGGATCGGCGGCGATGTCCTCGAGCAGGAAGGTCAGCAGATCGTGCGTGGCCTCGACGCGGGTGCGGTAGGGCTTGAGCGAGTGGGCCTCGACCAGCACCGCCGCGCGGCCGCGCAGCGCCATGTAGCTGGTGGAGAAGCGCGGCGTGGTGAAGCCGCTGCGCAGGCCCGCCGCGGGATCCCGGCGATCCATCGGGAAACGGTAGCGGGCCACGGGACGACCCGCCTCCTCCATGCGCCCGGCGACCCGTTCCATGCACCCGCGGCTCCACTCGGCGGCCGTTGGACTGGACAGGGGCCCGTCCGCCAGGCCGTAGGTCAGTTGATACTGGTGCTTGGCGCCGTCGGTGGTGTGCGCGTCCACGAGCAGGTGGGGGTTCCATCGCGCCACGAGGGCGTCGATCAAGGCCTGCGCCTCCACCGAGTCCAGCTTCATGAAGTCGCGATTGAGGTCCAGCCCGCCCGCAGTGGTGCGGAAGCCCATCCCATCCGCGGGGCCGTCCTGGTTGATGCGGCTCTGGCCGACGCGCTCGTGCCCGTCCACGTTGTACACGGGCACCACGACCAGCACGACCTGCTCCAGGATCTCCGGGGACCTCCCCTCCACGAGCAGGTCCCGCAGGAACATCAGCGTCGCGTCCTTGCCCGCGATCTCGCCGGAGTGGATGCCGTTGAGGAGCAGCACCACGGGCTTGCCGCTGGCCGCGCCGATGCGGGGCGTGAACGATCCCTCCGAGGAGACCACCGCGACGTGCATCTGCCGTCCCTGGCCCGACTCACCGAAGCGCTGCACCTCCATGTCGGGGGAGAACCCGGCCAGCTGGTCGAGATACTGCAGGGTCTCGGCGTACGAGGGCGTCGAACGGAACTCGGCGCGCTCGGCCGGCGTCGTCCAGTCCAGCGGGGCCTGGGCCTCGTGTTCCTGCGCCGATCCGTGACAGCCCGCCATCAGAGCGAGGGCCGCGAGGGCGAATCCGACCCCGGGGTTGCCGTATCGCATGGTTCACCTCGCCGCCGATCATACCGGGGCACGCCGCGAACAGACAGGGACGACCCTCCCCAGCGGGACTGGCCGGTGGTAGTCTGTTGAGCGTCCGCCCTCGTCATTTCGTGAACGTTTCGAAAGGTGTGAAAACGTGGATCGCTCCGACCCCGCGCCGAGCCCGGCAACCGGTCCCCAGCCCGACAGCGTGGATCAGCTGGTGGTGGAGCTGATCGAGGCGATGGGTCGGTTCTTCGAGGGGTTCGGCTTCCGCAGGCACCTCGGTCGCGTCTGGATGTCCCTCTACCTCAGCTCCGAGCCCATGACCCAGAGCCACCTGCAGACCGAGCTGGGCCTGTCCGCGGGCATGGTCTCGACCCTGTTGCGGGAGCTCGGCACGTGGAACGCGGTGCGTACCCGCACCATGCCGGCGTCGCGCCAGGTCTGGTACGAGGCCGAGACCGACCTGCTGGCCTACGTCACCCGCATCCTCAAGCGCCGGGATCTGCCCCACGTGCAGGAGCTCGACCGCGAGATCTCGCGGATCGTGGCGCTGCTGGAACAGCGCGACGACGTGGAGTCACGCCGCGTGCGACGACGCCTGCGGCCCGTGCGTCAGCTCGCCGCGCTGTACGACACCATGGCCACCCTGGTGATCCGCCTCGCCGAGGGCCCCGCCGACTCCATCCGGCGCGGCATTCGTCTCGTGCAGGACCTGCGCGTCGACGCGCCCTGAGTCCGAGGGGACGCCCATGACCCGCATCCTGATGCCCGGCGATGAGGAGCTCGCGACCATCGGCGAGGAGGCGATGGATTTCGCCGGGATCGGCCTCTACCGGTACCTGCTCGACGGCACGGTGGTCTTCATGAACCGCCAGACCCTGCGGCTGCTCGACCTGGAGGAGGACTACCCCGATCCCGCCGAGCTGACCGGCCGCGACGTGTCCGAGCTGTTCGAGTACCTGGAGGAGCCCGGCAGCTTCCGCGCCGCCGTGCTCCAGCAGGGCGCTGTGCGCAACCGCGAGTACCACCTGCGCACCCTGCGCGGAAACACCAGGTGGGTCATCCACAACTCCTACCTGGTGGAGGACGCGGCCACGGGCCAGCAGGCCATCCAGGCCATCGCGCTGGACATCACCGAGCAGCGGCAGACCCGCGAGGCGCTGCGCCGCAGCGAGGACAAGACCCGCGCGATCCTGCGCGCCATGCCCGACCTGATGTTCCGCCTGGCCGCGGACGGCACCTTCCGCGAGTTCTTCGCCAACGAGGCCGCGGACCTGTACGTGGATCCCGTGGAGATCATCGGCCAGAACATCGGAGACCTGATCCCCCACGTGGCCGATCGCACCCTCGAGGTCATCGGCGAGGCCCTGGCCACGGGGGAGACCCAGCTGTTCGAGTACGCCCTCGACATGCCCGGCGGAGAGCGCCACTTCGAGGCGCGCCACGTCCCCCTGGGCGTGGACGAGACCCTGGCCATCATCCGCGACGTCACCGAGCAGGTGAACGCCAGGCGCGAGCGCAAGGCACTCGAGGCGCGGATGCAGCTGACCCAGAAGCTCGAGAGCCTCGGGGTGCTCGCCGGCGGCATCGCCCACGACTTCAACAACCTGCTCACGGGCATCATGGGAAACGCGGGGCTGGCGCTGCGCGAGATCGAGGACGGGCACCCGGTGCAGGGCCGGCTGCGAGACATCGACAAGGCCGCACAGCACGCCGCCGAGCTCACCGCGGAGCTGCTGGCCTACTCGGGCAAGGCCGCGTTCGTCGTGGAGCCCCAGGATCTGTCCGCGCTCGTGGCCGAGATGGGGCACCTGCTGCGCACGGCCGTGTCCAAGAAGGTCCAGCTGCGCCTCGATCTACCCGACGAGCTCCCCCTGTTCGAGGGCGACGCCACCCAGATCCGGCAGGTGCTCATGAACCTGATCACCAACGCCTCGGACGCCCTGGGCGACCTGGTGGGGATCATCCGCATCGAGACCGGGAGCTTCTTCGCCGACGAGGAGTACCTCTCCCGCTGCATGGCCAACGCGGGCGTGCCCCCCGGGGACTACGTGTACGTGGAGGTCGCGGACACGGGCTGCGGCATGGACCGCGAGACCCTGTCGCACATCTTCGAACCCTTCTTCACCACCAAGTTCACCGGCCGCGGGCTCGGCCTCGCCGCCGTGGTGGGGATCGTCCGCGGCCACGGCGGCACCCTGCGCATCGAGACCGAGCGCGGCGCAGGGACCAGCTTCCGCGTCCTGCTGCCCATCACCGATCGCCCCGCCCTGGCCACCACCGAGGACTCCCAGGAGTCCGAGTTGACGGGCTCGGCCACCGTGCTGGTGGTGGACGACGAGGAGGCTGTGCGCCAGGCCGTGACCTCCATCCTCGACTCGGCTGGCTACCTCGTCCTGCTGGCCTCCAACGGCCTCGAAGCCCTGGAGATGTACCAGGACGCCGGGGAGCACATCGACCTGGTGCTGCTGGACATGACCATGCCGGTGATGGACGGCGAGG
>CAYRNR010000271.1:0-7396 GCA_964425605.1 uncultured Rickettsiales bacterium
AAGCACGTTCGCTACCCGGAGCCCTCGTGCACTGCGCTCGATCGCCGGTTCTCGACCGGACCAGGCCGTGTCTTGATAGGATGGCGAACAACTCTTCAACGCTCAGGGAGGATCACGCAGCGTTGCTGCTGTCAGAACTCAGCCACCAACTCGTAGCGGGACGGGTTCAGGAGCCTGTACAGGGGTAGGATCGCGAGAGAAACCGCGCATGACCGTGCTGCTGGAAAATCTGGGGCCGTTTGGTGTGCTTGAGGAGCAGGTTCGGCTGTTCCAAGGCGCAGATGATCCATCGCTGCTTCCCTACGCCACGTTGCTCGGCGACGTCAGCGACCAAGACGGGTCCCTGGCGGCGTTGCAGGGCGTCTATGAGTGGCAGGCATCTCCCCTCATCTACCTCGTCGATGGCGGGCGGCTCAGTGGCGAGCAGCACCTCCGGGTGCTCCGACGTCTCGTTGCACTGCGTGGAGACGCCAGCTACCTGGGTGTCGTAGAACCCGGTTGCCTCACCATCCATGCCGTGGGACTCGACGAGTCTTCCAGCTCCTCTTTCACGCTCCGTCGCGTTCGTTCCACCGAGACCGGTGCTCGTGTCACCCTTTCGTCCTTGGCGATGGGTACCCTGGGGCCTGCAAGCGCTGGCCAACCGCAGGTCACTTCCACGCTGCTGGCCGTGATCGAGGAGTGCGCTTCTGGACTCCAAGAGCAAGGGCTTGATCCCCTTGATGCACTGTCTCTCACTGGGCGGGCGGTCTTCACCCGGTTCCTGGCAGATCGGCGGTTGCTGCCCACGGACATGGCGGCGGTTCATGCCGACCTCTTCTCTACGCGACGGCGCGCGCAGGCCACATCCGACTGGCTCGACGATACCTTCAACGGTGATTTCCTTCCCCTTCGAGACCTCCGCTGGGCCTCCCTCTCGCGAACCACCTACAGCCACCTCTCGAACGTCATGTGCAAGGCGCCGGGCGGACAGCTCTACCTGGGCTGGGATGCTAGCTGGGCTCACCTGGACTTCGCCCATGTGCCAGTCGGGGTTCTGAGCCGCGCCTACGAGAGCTTCGTCCACAAACGGCAACAAGGAAGGCGCAGGCGCGAGGGCATCTACTACACTCCTGCCGTGCTCGCGGAGCGCATGGTCCGTGAGTCCTTTCAAGCGCTTCGAGGCGAGGGGGCCGCCCACCGGGCTTGTGTGCTCGATCCGTCCGTCGGCGCGGGGGTCTTCCTGCTAGCTGCGTTCCGGCAGCTCGTTGCGGAGCGCTGGCAGGCCACAGGCGTTCGCCCTGACACCTTCGCGCTGCGTCGCATCCTCCAGAATCAGCTCCAGGGCTTCGATATCAACGAAGAGGCCCTTCGGTTCGCGGCCCTGGGGCTCTACCTGATGGCCATCGAGCTGGACGCCAATCCCGAACCTGTCGAGAAGCTGCAGTTCTCGGCGCTACGTGGCTCGGTTCTGCACCACGTGGGCAACGAAGACCACCGACAATGCGCCGGCAGTTTGGGCCCCAGGGTTGGCGCCGAACATCGCGGCAAGTACGACCTGGTGATCGGAAACCCGCCTTGGACGGGAGGCACACGCTTCCCGGATGAGCCCTGGCGTGAGGTTGAGGTCCGCGTTGCCGCTGTCGCCAGCGAGCGAGGGTTGATCTCCACCCCCGTCATCCCCAACCGTGTCCAGGATCTCCCCTTCGTATGGCGGGCCATGGAGTGGGCGCGGCCCGGAGGGCAGATCGCCCTCGCGCTGCACGGTAGGCTCCTGTTCCAGCAAGGCGATGGGATGCCCGCAGCACGGGAAGCGTTGTTCCGTGCGCTGGACGTCACGGGGGTCGTGAACGGGGCGGAGCTACTTGAGACCGACGTGTGGCCGGGTGTTCGCGCACCCTTCTGCTTGCTATTCGCGCGCAACCGCCCCCCTGGCCCTGCCAGTGGTTTCCGCTTTGTTAGCCCTCGGCTTGAGCGTGGCCTCACGGACAAGGGCCGGCTGCGCATCGACAGCGCCAACGCCTGCGTCTTGGCGGCCCAGGACATCGAGAACGAGCCTTGCCTCTTCAAGCTCCTCTTCCGGGGCACTGAGTTGGACAGGGAGGTGTTGGGCCGGCTGCGAGAAGAAGAACTAGTTCCCCTGCAGGAATACTGGGCTTCCCTGTTCGGCTGGAAGCAGAGGGGCAGACTGCAGCAATGCGGCAACGGATATCAGCGGCTCCGCCCATCCAGTCGGAAGAAGAAAGGCGCCTTACTCCCGGGTGACGACGCCCGGGACTTCATCGGCTGGCCAGAAATTGGAACCCACCACCCGAATCGCCTTCTGCTTGAAGCGGATGGCCTCGAACGCTTCAACCAGGAACGGGTCCATCACCTCAGGAACCCCGAGATCTACCGAGGGCCCGTCTTGCTCGTTCGCGAGGCGCCGCATGTGAACAAGGGGCGTCTGGGCGTGTCCGTTGTCTTCGACAACGTCCTCTACGGTCAGTCGTTCTTCGGCTACAGCACTGCTGGGCACCCGCAGGCCAAGAACCTCGTTCGCTACCTCGCACTCCTCCTCAGTAGCCGTGTGAGCCTGTGGTATGCGCTGGTCACCAGCGGACGCTTTGGTGTGGAGCGCGGGGCGGTCGAGAAGGTGATCATCGATCAAACCCCAGTACGTCCGCTGGAATCCCTGCGTCGGGACCTCCAAGATCGCATCGTCCCTCTCTTCAACGCGGTTGCCCGGCACCCTTCCGAGGAGGAATGGGCGACCGTCGACCACTGGGCAGCAGAGGTATACGGCCTGGGCGCCGACGACCTCCGCGTCATCGAGGACACCCTTGCGGTCCAGCTTCCTTTCGCGGATTTCCGCGCCGAAGCGCAGCGAATGCTGGGCGGCGACGATGTCGGGGAGTTCATCAACGAGTTCGCCGCGTCGCTCAGGCCGTGGCTCGAACGTGAGGGGGTCGGATTCGAGGTGGCGCTTGCGCCAACACCTCCTAGTACGCCATGGCTGGCATTCTGTCTCAGGGTCTCAGAGGGAGAAAGCCGGGAAATGCCACCAGCTCAGGCACACGCCGATCCCGATGCATGGTGGGAGGCCATCCGGGTGGCAGACTCCCTGGGGGCGACCGAACTATTCCATCCTGTCCCCACGACACGCACGCTGTGGGTTGCCCGCTTGCGCTTCGCCCGGCACTGGACCCGGAGCGCGGCACGCCTTTGTGCTCGCCGGATTGTCTGGCAGCACCTCGACATGCTCCTGGACGAGAGTGGGCAGTGAGCACCGGCACCGATGCCAGGCGCCAGATCCTGGGCCTACTCACAGAGGGTGTCGAATTTCCCCTACCGGCCATTCCCATGCGGGTTCTTCTGGTCATCGTCGAGGCGCTGGAGGCGGCATGGAGAGTGGTCCTCCAGGAGAGCCCTGCGATTGCGCTGGATGGATGCCCTGAGCCCGAGGCGAATGCGGCGTTGGAAGCCGGCCTCGCTCGCTTGCTCCACGATCCGACAGCCCCCCGGCCGTTGCGGGATGTGCTTGTGGGCGTGGCGCGTGGCGCCGAGTGCCTGAACTTCGACGGGTTCAACTTGGAAAAACGACCCGACCTGAGCCTCTCTATAGCTGGCCAGCGGATCCCCTTGCGGGTGGAGTGCAAGCTCATCGACTCCACGCGCGGCAAGACCATCGCGCTGTACTGCAAGAACGGTCTTCTACGATTCGTCCATGGCGAGTATGCCTGGGAACGCCACGAAGCTCTGATGCTCGCCTACGTGCGGGACGGGAGCACTCTTGATCCTCTCCTTGTCGAACACCTGAAGTCGTCTGCGCAGACCGGAGATCCTTACGATGTGCTGGTCCTGCCCTTCCTGGCGACACCTACCTCGAACCTGGCAATCTCGCGCCACCAACGATCATTCACGTTGCCGGTCGTTCCTCCTACGACCCCTGGCCCCATCGACTTGTGGCACCTGTGGTTGGGCGTCGATGACTGAGGTAGGTAGGATTGAGTATTGCCGGTGCCAGTCAGCCGATCGGCATCAAACTGTGGACGCTGAGAAGGGACCTTCACGATGGCTCAATACCAGGTGCATTGCTTCTGTAACGAGTGCGGCCAGACCCACCCAACCGGCATCGGGATCGGTCTCGACGACGGTCCCGTTGATAGGCAAAGCATCGGCGATGCCTATGCCGGACGGGAACTGCCCGCGAGTGTAGCGCAGCTCGAAGGGAATCAATTCCCTTGCCCGGTCACGAATCGTATGACAGTCCAGAAAGACAACGATCAGGTCTTCCTCGTGCCTGCTGGATAGAGTTCGGCCGCATGCGGAATCACTGCCGACAGCCTCTGCATGTGCGGTGCCGAAGCCTCATCGATAACCCGAGGCTGGAGGGCAGTGCGTCCCGAAATCTGGTGGTTTCGGAACAGCCCCAAACAACCGGGCGATCGCCTTGCAGCGCGCATGTCCAGCAGGGCAGCTTATGGAGAATTTCGAAACAGCCGAGCCCGAACGAGGCGGAGATCAGAACCGGCCCACGATCCCGAGGTAGTTGCCGCCGAACACCGGCCTGATCTCGACGCGCGGCCGCCGCCCGAACATGTCCAGCATCAGCACGTCAGTCTCGCTCAGCCCCAACTCCTCGCGGACTTCGGCGTTGTACTCGTCGATGCGTTGGTCGGCCTCGTCGGGCGAGTAGAATCTCGCCACCCAGTTCTGTTTTCCGATCGCGTACGCGGGCGGCATCCAAGCCGTGAGGGCCAGACCGACACCGGTGGTCCCTGCGATGATCCCCCCAGCGATCCTCCCGCTATCGTGATCAGCGGCCGTACCTGCAAGGGCGTACCCACCGATGATCAGCGGGACAGCAATGCCCATCATCACACCGAAACCGATGTTGCCCTTGCGCTTCTCCCTGTCCATCTGCCGCAACGTGGCACGGTCGCCCATCATCTCAGCAAAGCCGATGCCTGTGATGTTCGTGCCGCCGCCGTCCATGACCACCCAGGACATGCTCACGGACGTGCCCGTCGTCTGGCCGTTGGTCACGTAGGTCGTGGTGATCTGCAGCGGCCGGCGAACCAGGCGTCGCCGGTCGTACTCCTTGAGCGCGCGGGCCATCTCCGGTGTGAGTTCAGGCTCGTCGTCCGCGCCGGCGTCGTCCAGCGAGATCGCCAGGATGTCCCGGTCAGGCCGAGGTACCGTCTGCTCCGAGGCCGAGGCTGGGATGGTGAACACGAGCGCCAGGGTCACGGCGAGCGCGCTCACGAACGGGTTGACTTGGGCTTGCATGGACTCTCCCCCCTCCGGGCTGCGTGTAGGTAGAGCCGAGTCTACGCTCATTGGAACGCTGCGGGTAACTGGTTTCGCTGGAGCAGCTCTCGACCGCACCCGGAGCACCTTTGTTAGCCTGCATATCGGCGCTCTTGGGTTCCTCTGGCGGTCAGGGGCGATGTCGCCGCAGCGGCAGCGTGGGCTGTGCGACTGCTGCCATGGACGGTGAGGTGGGAGCATCACGCGGACTCTTGTCGGCTGTTCGCGGGCCCTGTGGAGGGTCTGTTGCGATCGCACCAGTCCAGACCTCGCCGCGTGACGCCCTCTGCCGAGCCCGGACCTGCGGTCAGATCCCGCAGCCGGAGTAGTCCACGTCGAAGCCGGCGATGGGCATCTTCAGATCGGCCTCGACGAACAGGTCGTCCATCACGGCTTCGAGCTGGGTGGATAGTGAGCGGATCACCGCGGCGCCCACGTGGGCGCGGATGCAGCTCTCACCCTCTTCGGGTGCGGAATCCTCGACCTTGTCGGCGGTCCAGTCCAGCGAGACGGCGAGCACGGGCTGGAGCACGGCGCCGAGGTCGGGCGGGGGCTCGACCGGGGGCCAGGGGTCGGGGAGGATGCTGTTGCCGTCGAGGTCCTCGGTGCACACCGTTCCGTCGAACTCCCACTGGGGGAAGGCCAGGCGCCCGTCGGGCTGCAGGACCTCGGCCTCGATCTCCGGCGTGTACTGGGCGGCGGCGTCGAGCCCGCCCACCAGGCCGGCGGTGATCATGCAGCCATCGAAGTCGCCCTCGGAGCGAGCGAGGTGCTGGCCAAGCTCGGCGCCGGCGCCGGCGACCTCCAGGATCAGCACCAGATCCGACGCGGAGAATTCTCCATCGCCCGGCGTGCACGCGGGGATGCAGGTGGACAGCAGGAGCAGGGTGGCGGCCAGGGCCGCCGTGATCAGGGGATTGCACTTCATGGGTCCGTTCCTTCTCTGTCCGTCCGGTTCAGACCTCGGTTGTGGGTGTCGTCCTTCCGTTCGTGATCAGGGTCCGGTGAGCAAGGAGCGCAGCAATTCTGCTGCGCCGACCCCGCCCGACAGTCCCAACGCGGCCAGCACCATGGAAAGCTTCCATGTCCTGCCGTCTACCTTGTCTTGGCGATCGCGCATCTCACCGATGGCCTCCATCACCTGGTCGTGCCGCTCAGCGAGGCTGCGCTCCTGAGACTCGAGGGTGGCCTCGACGCGAGCCAGCCGTTCTCGCACGGACGCCAGCTGGGCCTCCACCGTGGTCATTCGGCGCGATCCGTTGGGGGTGTCAGCGGCCATGGCGATCACCCCAGGGCCACCGGCTCGTCAGAGAGGTTGGGGTCGTTGACGATCCCCATCCGTCTCCGGTGGATGCTCTTGTAGAGGTTGAAATCACCCGCCCACAGGTGCCACTCGCTGCCGTCTCGCACCCACCGTAGACGCGAACTGGGTGAGCTGCTTGGCTGGGTGAGCGTTCGGCAGCGGTCGGCGGCGCGCTGAGCGTAGGCGGTGAGCAACTCGCGGTAGGGCACCGAGGTGCGGCCGGCGTTGGCGAACCGATCCTTGATCTGCCGCGCGACCTTGCGGGCCGCGCCCGCGCCCTGCTGGACCGACGTGTCGAAGAACAGCGACATGGAGCGCTCGGTGGCCACGCCGAGGATGCGGGCGGCGTCCACGGCGCCTCGGAAGTGCGTGCCCTCCTGAGCCATGCGGCGCTGCACGGCGCGGAAGACCTCGTAGTTGCCGGCCTCCTTGAACCTGCTGGTCCATGGGCGCTTCCACAGCACCTCTCCGTCCACCGCCGCCAGGCTGCCGGCCTTGGTGGTGGCGAGCAGCTGCTGCCACGCCGGACCGAAGATGCGGGTGAACGCCGCAGGGTCGGCCTGCTGCATGGCCGTGAGCAGCTCGCCCAGCGAACCGGGCGACTGCGCCCACTGCAGGATGCCGAATGACAGCCCCGCGCCGTCGCTGTTGCGGTTCTGGGATGCGTAGCCGCCCTCGTGGCGGCTGGTGCGGGCGATGACTCGTGCGACCCAGTCCATGGGGTGTCCTCTCGGCTGCTTTTGTCCGCCCGCAAACGCGGCGGCCAGGGCGATCACGCCCACGGCGCCGGCTCCGCCGATCAGCAGCAGCGCTCCGGTGTTC
>CAYRNR010000272.1:0-7349 GCA_964425605.1 uncultured Rickettsiales bacterium
ACGTTCGCGAACTCATCAGCCACCGCCTCATCAACCAGCCCGATCGTCATCAGCATCTCCACGTTCCCCGCCGCCTCCCCACATTCGCCCATCGCTTCCTCGAACCGCTGCCGCTTGCTCCCCCGCGACCTTCGATTCGCCCCCTCCGCCACCAGCAACACCGTCGCCCCCGCCGCCCTCAGCAGCTGATCCGCGAACGTCCTGTACCCCCGCGGAATCCCATCCGCGATCCCCTTGGCCAACCCAGCCAACCTCACGGCTGATCGGTAGGCCTCCAGCTTCCGGTGTGCAAAGGAATGAGCGTCAAAACCCATCGCGTTTCTCCTCGTCCGGCGGGCGCCGCCCCCCTCACCCAGAGAGGGGGGGCGGCGAACGACGGGCGAGGGGGAACGCAGCCCGACGCGCTCTTCGCTAACGAGGAGGTACCGGCTTCCAGCCATCCCGCCTCCCACCTCCACCTCCCACCTCCACCTCCACCTCCACCTCCACCTCCACCCCCAATCCACTCCTACTTCCACATCGGCCCCAGCCACGGCACAAAGCGCCGACGAAGACGTTCCGACGGGAACCGTCGGAACGAGGTGGGAAGGCGTAAAGGTGTGAGCGTCCCTTTTCTCCGAGGCGGGAAGGCGTAAAGGTGTGAGCGTCCCTTTTCTCCGAGGTGGCAAGGCGTAAAGGTGTGAGCGTCCCTTTTCCCCCCGAGGTCGCTCCGACCTACTCCTGCTCGGCCTCCCGGGCCGCCTTCTGCGCCGCCTCCTCTGCCTCACGCGCAGCTCGCTCCGCCGCGCGCGCCTCCATACAATCATCGTGCAGCTTGCGCGCAGACCGGTGCCCCACCAGCCCCACGTAGTCACACAGCAAGTAGGCATCGAAGTCGTCCTGCTGTAGCGCCGCTGCGACCACCTTGCGGTCGCGGGCCTTGCCATCCAGCCGGAACAGGGCCGCGTGGCAGAAAGAGGACAGCTGCTCGTTGGTGAGGCCCTCCTCGAGGGCGGCCCGGGATTCGGGGACGTCGAGGGCGCCCAGGGCCATGGCCGCGCGCTGGCGGGCCAGCAGGCGTCCGCTGGCCATCATGAAGAGCTCGTCGTCGCGGTCGGGCATCTCGTCGAAGCGCCCGGGGGCCATCAGATCCACCAGGGCGGGCACCGCGGCCGGATCCCCCAGCGCGTCCAGGGCCCCGGCGATGTCCATGGAGAAGATGGGGCGCTGGTCGCCTGGGAGCAGTTCCAGCAGCAGCGGGAGAACTGCAGAGTTCTTGTTGCGGGCGAGAATGGCCGTCGATTGCTGGATCGTGCACGAGCTGCCCCCTCGCATCGCCAGCTCCAGCAGCAGCTCCTGGGCGCGCGCGCCTCGGCTGCCGAGGGCCTCGAAGGCCAGATCCTCGAGCTCACCGTGGTCGGAGTGGTGGTAGCAGATCGCAGCCAGCAGCTCGGAGGACGCATCGGTGTCGGTCTCGACCAGCTCTCGAATCAGCGCCGCCCGCGGCTCGGGCTTCTGTTCCGCCGGCTCCCCCTCTTCCCAGCCGGCCAGGAGCCGCACGGCCGCGTAGGCCTCCTCGTCGAACTCCAGCTGGCTGAACCCGGGCAACCAGTTGTAGAAGTTGGCCTTGTCGATGCCGAGCCGCTCCCCCTCCTCGTCGCCCGCGCGGCCCGCCTGATTGGCCATCGCCAGCCAGGCCTGGGCATTCCGCGGGTCCTGTTCGAGCACCTCCTTCCACAGCGCCAGCGCTTCCTCCCCGCGACCCGCACGATCCAGCAAGCCGGCCAGATGGTCGGTGGCCGCCGGGCTCGACCAGACCTCCAGCGCCCCCTGAAGCTCGGTGATCGACCCGTCGAGGTCACCGGTCAGCTCCAGCGCATACGCGTACTTGAACCACACCTCCACCCCGGCGGGATCCAGCTCGTGGGCCCTCTGATACGCCTCCACGGCCAGGGCGAGGTGCTCGGCCTTGAACGCCGCGTTGCCCTCTGGATCCTCCTCCGGGCTATAGGTGACGTGGCCCTGTCGCCGCACCACCGTGTTCCCGTCCTCCCCCAACTGGACCTCGAGGTCGCCGATCAGCTCCCAGCAGGCGAAGTAGCCGTCGTCCAGCGCGAGCCCCTCTCGCAACAGCTCGATCCCCTCCATCGGCCGGCCGTCCCAGTCGAGCACCGACGCCGCCATCATCCGCACCGGCGCATGGTCGGGGAACGTCTCGAGATGCGCCATCAGCAGATCGAGCGATTCCTGGACCCGCCCCCCCTCCAGCAGCGCGTAGGCCTCGTCGCGCGCCTCCTCCGCCGCAGCGCGGTCCTCTCCCTGGGCCCACGCGGGCATCCCTGTCAGCAGACCCACGATGACCAGCGCTGTTCGAAGCATGGGCGGTCCTCCGGAGCCCAGCGTATCACCGCTCCAGGATCACCACCTCGTCCAGGTCGTACCCCGACTCGTGGGTGTGACCCCGGTGACGGAACAGCCCCAGCAGCCACTCCTGCCCCGGCACCTCCCACACGCCGGTGACATCGCCGAAGCCCCAGGTCCGCGTCTGGAGCGTTGCGGTTCGCCCGTCGAGCCGGATCTCGTACCGGACGTCCCGGCACGCGGTTCCCCACATGGGCGGATCGTGGCACGGGCCGGCTTTCAGCACGCGGGTGTCTATCTCGAGGCCGGTCAGCTCGACGCCCTCGAGGGGCTCGAGACGTTGCCGGAGTTGACGCAGCCGCTGCGGGAACTGGTTGTACGCGTCCTCGCCCTCGTACCAGCTCCGCACGCGGATCATCCGTGTCGGTTCGTCCGAGTCCAGCGCGATGTAGACCAGCTGGGGCAGATCGCCGGACTCGTCGCAGCGGGTCTCCAGCAGGTATATCTTGGCGTCGGCCTCGTCGTACCCCAACACCTCGATCCAGGATTCTCCACCGACGGTGGCGCGCGCCGCCGGGGCGAACGCGCCGCTCGCAAGCGCGATGATCACGAGAGTCGCCGTTCGGTACATCCTCACCTCCTCGTCGGGGAACCGCCAGGCACCGGATTCATTCCTAGATCCCATCTCCCCTTCCACCTCCACCTCCCTCTCCACCTCCACTTCCCCTTCCCCCCTCCCCCCACCCGAGTCATAGTCATCTACGCCCATGAAACGCCTCCTCCCCCTCCTCCCCCTCCTCCTCTCCGCCTGCGCCGCCACCTCCCCCCTCGACGCCGCCGGCACCGATCCCCCCGACGATCCCGTCGACGATCCGGCCGGCCCCACCCCGGAGCTGCTGATCATCACGGTCCCTGCGCTGCTCGAGGGCGCCGAGACATACGCTGCATACCGCGAGTCCACCGGCTACGCCGTGCACTTGCTCGCCACCGACGACCTCGTCGCCGAAGACTCCACCCTCGTCGAGGCCATCAGGGACCAGATCGCCGCGTTCGCCACCTCCGATCCCGCCGGCGCACGGCGATCGGTGCTCCTCCTCGGCGACGCGGTCGATGGCGTGTACGACGATCCGGACACGATCCCATTGGCCCCCGGTGACGGCGCCCACGGCGATCACCCCTACGCGGATCTGGACGGCGACGGCGTCCCCGATATCGCCATCGGCCGCCTCCCCTTCTCGGATCCCCAGCCCCTGGCGGACTATCTCGCGCGCCTCGAACGCTTCGAAGCCGCCCCCCACGTGGGCGCGGCCAACCGCGACGTGCGGCTGTTCGCGGGCGAGAGTGGCTTCGGTGAGGCCGTGGATCAGGCCATCGAGGTGGTGGCGGGATCGATCGTCGACGAGCTGTCGTACGACTTCGACCTGGAGGTGACGTACAACCTCTCCAGCTCGCCGTTCTACCTGCCGGACGAGGCCTGGTACGACGAGTTCACGGGGGGGTACCGCGAGGGCTCGCTGTTCCAGCCGTACATCGGCCACACGCTGGGGTGGTTGCCGGTGGAGGACCTGGCGGGCGCGAAGCGCCCGGGCCTGCTGGCGTTCCTGTCGTGCTCGGACGGGGCGATCCAGTACCCGCAGGAGCCGAGCCTGGCCGAGGAGGTCCTCGCGATGCCCGACGGCGCCCTGGCGGTGATCGGCGCGACCCAGGTGTCGCAGCCGTGCGCCAACGCGGTGATGGCGCGGGAGATCGGGTCGGCGCTGATGAACGATCGCGTGCCCACCGCCGGCGAGCTGATGCTCACGACCATGGAGGGGGTGAGGTACCGCGAGGACGAGCTGCGCGCGTTGATCGCGGGGTTGTGCGATGCATTCTCCGAAGAGACCATGGAGGAGATGATCGCGTCGCACCTGGCCATGTACCTGCTGCTGGGCGATCCGACGGTGCGTCTGGGGGCTCCACCGGGGGAGATCGAGTTCGACGTGGGCCTGGCGCTCCCGGCCGGGGAGACGGTCACCGTCGCCGGAACGGTGTGGACGGACGACGGGCGCTCGAACCCGATGGATCTCGGCGAGATCGTGGTGACCCTGGAGACCGACCGGGCGACCATCGTCGGGGAGATCCTCGATCCAGACGGAACCCCGGACACCCACGTCCTCAACCACGCCACGGCCAACGACCACGTCCTCGCGCACGTATCCGGTCCGGTAGACGACGGGGCGTTCGAGGTCCTGCTCGAGATCCCGCTGGACGCCGAACAGGGCGACACCTACCTCAAAGCGTACGCCAGCCACGCGGGCGGAGACGCCGTGGGCTCGGTGCGGATCGGGATCGGGTCGTAGCCGGGAGGTCGCGCCGTGACGTCGAGGATCGCCATCGCTGTGTCGTGCCCGCTCTTGCTGGCGCTCCTCGGGAGCGCTGCAACCTCGAACCGCGTCGATCCGCGAAACGGCGAGCCGCTGCCCCTGGGCACGGTGTACGGCCAGTCGCTGATCATCCCCGACGCCGTGCCCGGCCAGCTGCGAGACGCGTGTGACGAGCTGGCGCGGATGGGGAGGGAGGACGATCCGGTCGAGGTGCTCGGCGACCTGCTGCTGGTGCCCGAGGTGATCCAGGAAATCGCACGGCTGGAGTGCGACGTCGCCGTCGAGGGGTACCTGTTCGTCTCCGACTCGTCCGATGGGTCGCGGGAGGTGCGGGACCTGTCCGGGCTGGAGCGGATCGTCCGGGCGGGCAAGGGCCTGTACGTGACCAACACCCGTCACCTGGAGGATCTGAGCGGTCTGGGGCGGCTGCGGCAGCTGGGCGGCCTCGGGATGAAGGGGAACCTGGCGCTGACGTCCCTCGATGGTCTGGACGGCCTGGATGCCACGGGCGAGGTCCGGCTCGAGAACAACCCCCTCCTGGAGCGGATCGACGCGCTGGCGGGTGCAGCGATCCTCGGCCCGGTGGTTGTCCGCCGGAATCCCGTGCTGGCCGACCTGACGGGCCTGGGTGGCCTGCAGGCCTCGAGGCACGGGTGGGTGAAGGTCCAGGAGTGTCACGCGCTGTCCGCGCAGGCCCGCCAGACGTTCGACGAGGGGGTTCGCCCCCTGCGCCCCAAGCGGCTGATCGACGGTGTGACCCCGGTGCCGCGCATCCTCGAGGGCGGCGGGGCTGCGGGGGACGAGGAGGTCCAGACCCTGCAGATCCACCTGGACAGCCACGGCAATCCGCTGGGATTCCTGGAGATCTCGGCGCCCGTGCGCCCCATCGACCGGGAGACCGCGGGAGCCGGCCCGGCCTACATGCGGTCAAAAAAGGGACACAGCGGCCCCAACGAGGCGTTCCGGCGCAGCGCGCTGGACTGCAGCGAGGACGATGGGCTCGACTCGCTGGCGCACTGTCGGCGGGCTGGCGGGGACTTCTCGTCGTTCGAGATCGTGGACCTGCGAAGCAGCGCCGTGATCACGGCCGGCACCGGCGTGTGGAGCGGCTGCGGCGCCCTCGCCTATCCCCTCCCCCTGCGCTCCGCCGCCGAGCTGGGCGACCGCGGCCCCGCCGCGCGCGCGCCACGCCGGACCGTCACCCACGGCAGGTCGTCGCGCGTGTCTCCCGAGGAGTGGCTGGGGCAGGTCCGTGGGTTCGAGGCCGTGCGCGACTGGATTGGATCATCAGCCTACGACGCGCTGCTGTACACCCACCGCTACTCCAGCGGCGGCGGCGATCCCCTGGACGAGACGCTGATCATCGTCCTGGCAAAGGACTAGGGTTCGGGCGATCGAGCTACCAGTCGAGGTCCTTCTCGTAGCCGAACTCGATCAAGAACTCACCGATGAGGTGCTTGTAGAGATCTGCGATCTCGGGCGTGAAGTGGTTCACCCAGTCGCCCGCGACCCCCTTGCGGGCGAAGGCCTTGTTGTTCTCCTCGCCCGGTCTCCGGCCGCCGCTCATCTTCTTGAAGCTGTTCTCCTCGATGATCCGGTGGATCGTCTCGGGCCTGTCGTCCAGGCCGAAATGCCGGGCCACCTCGGTCATCACGCCGGGCCCGTCCTCGAGCATCCTCTCGTAGGAGATCGTCAGGGCCATCTCGGGATCGCCGTTGTCCCGCCAGGATCGCATCCAGGCGGCAAAGCCCAGCAGGGTGCGCTCGGCGAACTTGGTGAGCCCGTCGCGGAGGTCCAGGTTCTCGTACAGGACGTGCTCGGGGTGCCACGGCGTCTGGCGGACGTAGTGGTAGTGGCTGATGGCCACATCCCGCAGGTCGCGGACCAGGACGACGTACTTCACCCCGCCGCGGCGTAGCGCCTCGATGTTCTGCCTCGAGCCGTGGACGTGCATCCGCGTGACGACCAGGGCCTCGTCGTACAGCTCGAACAGGTCCTCGGGCATGTCGTAGTCGTGGCTGCCGCCCAGGGCCTGCTCATGGAAGCCAGCGCCGGGGTGGAGGACCTCCACGAAACCCGGGTTGGACAGGAGCATCTTCTTGAGCCAGCTCGTCCCGCTCTTGGGCAGCCCGGCCACGAACAGCACGTTCTGCGGATAGTCGGCCCCGTACCGTCTGTACCCCTTGCGCGCCTCGCGCAGCTGCGCGTAGTAGCGCGGACACAGGGCGATCTGCTTGGCGAAGCGCGCTGCGGTGGGCGAGAGGCGCTTCTTGGTGAGATCACCCAGGTTCTTGGAGCTGATGAACGACATGGAGCGAGTTCCTCGAGGGGAGGGTTCTACGATCCCGGTTTCGACACCACCGTCTGGACCGTCTTGAGGATCACCAGACCGTACAGGAACAGGGACATCTCCTGGATGTAGTAGAGGTCGTACTGGAGCTTCTCCAGGGCGCCCTCCTCGTCGTTGGTGTAGCGGTAGCAGACCTGGGCCCAGCCGGAGATGCCGGGTTTGACGGTGTGGCGCAGCTCGTAATACGGGATCTTCTCGGTGAGCTGGTCCACGAAGAAGCGGCGCTCGGGGCGCGGCCCGACGAAGCTCATCTCGCCGCGCAGCACGTTGATCATCTGGGGCAGCTCGTCGATGCG
>CAYRNR010000273.1:0-3766 GCA_964425605.1 uncultured Rickettsiales bacterium
CCCCCTCGGGAGGGGTTCCTTCCTTCGCCGCTTCCGCCATTTCCGCAATGATGTCGAAGGGCTGCCGCCACGTGATGGTCAGCTCTCCGTCCTTCAGCGAGCAGTTCGAAACAACGAATCTGAGCAGTCGTTTCTTCTGCGCCATGGGCTGCCTGCGGAACATCTCGGCCGCCTGGTTGGCCACGTCCAGCAGCAGGACGCCCTCCTCGATGTAGGACTGGTTGGCGTCCTCGTGGCGCGTGATGGTTCGCCGTAGCCGGCGCTGTTGCTCCCGCCACTCGGCGCTGTTGCGCTGGAAGAACGCCACGTCCACGACGCCGTCGAGCTTGTCGATGTAGATCTGGTCGATGCGCCGCTGGAGCTTGGCGCACTCCGCCTCGAGCTTCTCGATGGCCTCCCGATGGAACCGCATCTGGTCCTCGTGGCTCGCACGCAACGAGGTCTTGACCCAGTCCAAGGAAAGGTCGTCGAACGCCAGTGTGTCGAGGGCCGCGGCCAGCTTCTCTGCGATCGCTTCTTCCCGGATGTAGGGCTCGCCGCAATTCCCGCGGTATCCGGTGCAATGGTAGTAGATGTACCGCTCTTTCTGGATCTGGCCACTGAGGGCGCAGTCACAGTGCCCACAGCTCAGCAGGCCGGCGAAGGCGAACTCCTCGCGCCGGGACTTGTCCCGCTGCCGCCGGTAGCGACCGTCGAGTGCTTCCTGGACCTGCTCCCACAGCCCTGCCGAGATGAGGGGCTCGTGGACGCCGTCGAAGGTCTCCCCATCCCAGCAGATCTCCCCCATGTACAGGGGATTGTGGAGGATGCGGTGCATCGTGGAGCGCTGGACCGGCTTGCCCGTGCCACGCATCCGGAGCCCCGCCTCGTTGGCCATCTTCGTCAACTCGGTGAGCGGGTGGTTGCCCGTGGCTGCCCACTCGAACACCCGCTTGACCAGCGGGGCCACGTCGCCGTCGATCTCGATCACCTTCTTGCCGTCCGCCCGCTTGACGTTGCGGTAGCCCAGGGGGGCCTTGCTGGGCCAGATGCCCTGCCGGGCCTTCTCCCGCATCCCCTTGGTGGCCTCTTCCGACAGGTTGTCGATGTAGTTTTTGGCCATCAGCACGCGGATGCCGTGCATGAACTTCTCGGAGGAGCGGGAGTCGTCGGACAGGACCACCCCCTCCTTGACCAGGTGGATCTCCAGGTCCAACTCGTCGAGGGTGACCCAGTCCTTGAGGTTTCGGTACAGCCGGTCGGTCTTCTCCACCAGGACGACCTTGCAGCTCTTGCTGCGCCGCAGGTAGGTCAGCATCTTGGCGAAGTTGGTCCGTCCGGCCCGCTTCGCCGTCTCCACGTCCACGAACTCTTCGACGACGCGGAGCCCGTGCTCGTCCGCGTACGAGCGGATCAGCCGCTCCTGTGCAGGGATGGAGAAGCCCTCCTTCTCCTGATCCTTGGTAGAGACGCGCGCGTAGAGGACGGCAGAGCGAGGTCCACTCGATCCCTTGGAACGTCGGCTGGAGGTTCGTTTCCTGGCCATGTCGGGCTCCCGGCAGCGGGGGTGAACACCTGGAGTTTGACATAATTTCGTTGGCTGGGCTTCAACCCATTTTGACTGATCCACGCTGTCATTAGCTGGCAATGCCGGGAAGTGGTCGCCTGCGGTCGCATGTGATAGATTTTTCCCTTCTAGGGGACCACACGGGGAAGAAAGCAACGAGTCCGTTCGACAGGTACGGGAGTTGGACATGCGCGAACCTTGGGTATCCATCGACGACGTCGCTCGGCATCTCGATATCGCGAGGGAAACCGTCTACCGCTGGATCGAGACCAAGGGGCTGCCGGCGCACAAGGTAGGCCGGCTGTGGAAGTTCAAGCTCGACGAGATAGACGAGTGGGTGCGCTCCGGGGGCGCGAGCAACCAGAGCGCGCGCGAAGAGGGGGAACGGAAGCGATGACCGAAGGCACGTCGGCGCCACTGGACCTGGACCGTCTGCTCAGGCTGCGGTTGGTAGTCGCCCGGCAAGGCGAGATGGACCTGGCTGGGTGGTGGAACACCAAGAGGATGCTCGGCCGGCACGGGGAGATGTCCTTCGAGCGGGGCTTCCCCCGCACACACTTTTTCGCCCAGGCCAAGGTGGTGTTCGCGGTGGCCCGCGCCCGCTGCCGGGAGATCTACAATCCGCCGAATGCGGTGACCCTGTGGGACCTTCCCGCCGAGGTCGAGGACCAGTTCGAGGAGCGCTGGCATGACTGGCTCGACGACCTGGAGACCTGGTCGCCGTTCTTCGAGGCGTTGAAGCAGCCGCCGGCCGGCGGCCTGTTGGAGGCCCTGCACCAGCTGGACCTCCTACTCCCAAACCATCGCGATGCCGTCAGCAAGCTCCGCCGCTCGGCCGAGGGGAGGGCGGTCCTGATCGCCGATCACCACGAGCCCACGGACGAGGCTCTGACCTTGCTCGCCGCAGCGTTTTCGCGGGGCGACCAAGGCGCGCTCGCCGTGCCGTACCTGCGGCTGGAGGTGTGATGGCAGCGGGTCGCTCCCAGGTCGCCTCCTCGTTCACCATCATCAAGGGAGCCTTGATCGAGGAGACCTACCGCGCGTTCCAGGACTGGGACTCGACCTGTTCCCGCCAGGAGAACCTCCGGCGAATGCGCGAGGACAACACCATCGGCGCGTCGAGCTCCAACTGGTTGCGGGACGTGTCCAAGGTGCTGAACCGTCGATTCGATCCCCGTGGCCAGGACCGGGCCCTCGTCGAGCTCGCACAGGCAGGTTTCAGCAGGGAGTCCTGGCGTCCGATCCTGCTGTGGCACATGACCCGTGACGAGTTCCTATTGCGGGACTTCCTGTGCCACTGGCTTTTCGACCAGTACACCGAGGGCGCCTACCGTCTGCGCAGCGATGACCTGCTCCCATACCTGGAGGCGCTGCCGAGGCGGGGCGTGACCTCTACCGAGAAGTGGTCGTCCACGACGCTGGAGCGAGTGGCCTCTGGGCTCCTGCGGCTGGCCGTCGATTTCGGCCTGATGCGGGGCACGATAGCCAGGGAGTTCGTCTCCTACCAGCTACCCGACGACGCCATGCTCTACCTAGCCCATGCCATCTCCGAGCAAGTGGGCAACCCGCGGGCAGTGGTTGAGTCCGAGGACTGGCGGATGTACCTGATGGACCCCGAAGACGTGGAGCGAGAGCTGTTCCGTCTCCACCAGTTTCGCAAGCTGCGCTACGAGGTTGCGGGGAGTCTGGCCCAGCTCGACCTGCCCTGCGGCACCGCGTTGCAGTACGCGAGGGAGTACCTGGTATGAGTGACTGGAAGGAGCGTTTGACCCGCACGCTGGAGCCGGTGCTCGCCGAGGCCGACCCGCGGCCCCGGATCAGCGCCTACCACGACATGCCGTTCGCCATCTTCCGCTACCCGCCGGAGGACGAGTTCGCGGTCCGGCAGGAGGTGACCCTGCTCCGGACCCGTCTGGAGCAGGCGGGCAAACGCGTGACCGTGATCTCGTTGGCCGAGTGCCTGGCCGCGGCCCTGGAGTCCGAGGACTTGGATGCCGCGGCGCTGGCCGATGCGGAGACCTCCGTGGGGCTGGAGGCCACCATCGAGACCGTCCACGAGGTGCTCAGCTCGTACCAACCGCTGGACGAGCTGGTGGCTGCGCGGTTGCCCGACGGCGCCGATCCGCTGCGGGACGTGGTGTTCATCGTGCGGTCGGGGGCGCTGTTCCCGGTGTACCGCACGTCGTCGCTGCTCGAGCAGCTCAAGGGCAAGCTCGACGT
>CAYRNR010000273.1:3866-7213 GCA_964425605.1 uncultured Rickettsiales bacterium
TCGATCCGGGACCACTTCCTCGAGATCCTCGAGGTCTACCGCGAGACTCCGGCCAAGCCCCACGAGGGGACCGCCGTGTGGGTGTCCGGCTTCTTCGGCTCCGGCAAGTCGAGCTTCGCCAAGATGCTCGGCCTGGCGCTGGAGGACAGGAAGATCGCTGGAGACGGAGCCGCCTCGCTGTTCGCCAAGAGTGCCGGCGATCCCAAGGTCCAGGTTCTGCTGCAAACCATCGGCGAGCAGATCCCAACCGAGGCCGTCATCTTCGACGTCTCCTCCGACCGTGGGATCCGGACCGGCAACAAGACGCTGACCGAGATCATGTACCGGCTGTTCCTCCAGGAGCTGGGCTACGCCCACGACCTGGACCTGTCCGAGCTGGAGATCACGCTGGAGGCCGAGGGCCGGCTCGACCGCTTCAAGGAGTCCTACACCGAGCTGTTCGGCAAGGACTGGGACGTCCAGAAGGGCAAGGTCGCCATCGCCGTGCAGCAGGCCAGCCGCGTGATGCACACCCTCGATCCGCAGACCTACGCCACGGCGGATAGCTGGCGGGAGTCGGCCATGGGGCGGGCGGATATCTCACCGCGGCGACTCGCCGGACGCTGCCGGGAGCTGATGGACCGCGCCGGCCCCGGCCGCTCCCTGGTGTTCGTCATCGACGAGGTCGGGCAGTTCGTCGCCCGCGACGTGCAGAAGATGCTGGACCTGCAGGCCGTGGTGCAGAACCTCGGCTCGGTCGGTCGCGGCCGCATGTGGATCGTGGTCACCTCCCAGGAGAAGCTGGTCGAGCTGGTCGGAGGACTGGAAGGCAAGCGCGTCGAGCTGGCCCGCCTGCAGGACCGTTTCCCGCTCCAGGTCCACCTGGAGCCCGCGGATATCTCCGAGGTCACCAGCAAGCGCGTGCTGTCCAAGAACGCCGCCGCCGAGGAAGCGCTGCGGGACCTGTTCACGCAGCACCGCGGCCGGCTGACCGACAACACGCGCCTCACCGCGGATATCCGGCTGCCCGAGCTGACCGCCGAGAGCTTCATCGACCTGTATCCGCTGCTGCCCTACCACGTGGACCTGATCATCCAGGTGGTCTCCGGGCTGCGTACCCAGGGGGGCGTCAGCAAGCACGTGGGCGGCGCCAACCGTACGATCATCAAGCTGGCCCAGCAGCTGTTGATCCACCCCGAGATCGATCTGGCGAGCCAGCCGCTCGGAGCCCTGGCCCGTGCCGATCAGGTCTACGATCTGGTGTCCGGCAACATCGCCAGCGAAGTGCGCGGCAAGATCGACGCCATCGCCGCCGAGGTGGAACACCCTCTGGCCCAGCCGGTGGCCAAGGCGATCTGCCTGCTTCAGTACGTGCGTAGCATCCACCGCACGCCAGAGAACCTCGCCGCCGTCCTGCATCCAGGCGTGGACGCCGACTCGCGACTCCCCGAGGTGCGCGCCGCCCTGCAGGAGCTGGTGGATCGTCACCAGGTGCGCTTGGGGGATGACGGCTACCGCATCCCGTCGCCTGCCGAGGACGACTGGGACCGCCAGCGCGCGGCGCTGGACCCCAAGGCCGGTGACATCGTCCGCATCCACCGCGAGGTGATCCAGGGCCTGTGGCAGCCCCAGCCGTCCCACAGCCTGCTGGGGGTCAAGCAGTTCAAGGCTGGCCTGGTGGTCGACGATCGCAAGGAGATCGACGGGGACGTTCCGTTCCACCTCACGCTGGCCCAGGCGGGCAAGGAGGCGACCGAGCGCGCCGACGAGATGCGAACCCGGAGCCAGACCGAGCCCAAAGGCGTGTTCTGGGTCGTGTCGCTGGACGAGGCGATTCACCGTGAGACAGAGGAGCTGTTCCGGTCCCGCGAGATCCTCACCCGCAAGGAACGCGGCGCCCAGACCCGGGACGAGACCGCGCTGGTCGCCGAGGAGAAGCGCCGCCAGCGCCGGCACACCGATGAGCTGCGACGGTTGCTCAAGCAGGCTTGCCTGGCCGGCAGCATCTACTTTCGCGGCAACGACCGCAGTTCGGACGACACGGTCCACGATGTGCGACGGGCGGCCGAGCAGATCCTGGCCGCGGCACTCCCCCAGGTGTTCGACCGCTTCGGCGAGGCTGCGGCGCGGGTCAAGAAGAAGGACCTCGAGACGCTGACCACCACCGAGAACCTCCGCGGGCTGACCCAGGTATTCGTCGACCTGCACCTCGTCGTGGACGAGGGCAGCAAGCCAGTGTTCAACGTGGACAGCAACCCGCTGGCCGAGGTGCTAGCGAAGATCCAGAACCGAACGGGTTATGGCGAGACCGCCACCGGCCGCTACCTGGCCGACGAGTTCGCCCGCGAGCCGTTCGGCTGGGAGTTCGACATGGTCCGGCTGCTGGTGGTGTCGTTGCTGCGAGCCGGCCAGCTGGAGGCCACCAGCAAGGGCCAGGTCATCGAGTCCGCCCTGTCCCTGGAGGCCAGGACCAGCTTCGCCAACAACAACCTCTTCCGCCAGGCGTCGTTCAAGGAGCGGACCAGCGACTGCGAGTACTCCGACTACCTGGACGCCAACGACCACTTCCGCGACGTCTTCGGCCGCGAGATCCAGGAGATGGAGGAGGGGGTCGTCGCCAGCGCCGTCCGCGCCGAGATCGGCAAGCGTGAGGAGGAGCTGCACGAGGTGCACACCACGCTCGTCCGGCACTCCCTCCCCGGCGCGTCCGTTCTGGAGAGCGCCCACGAGCAGATGCGGACCATCCGCAACCTGCGCGACTGCAAGGCGATCCAGACCTTCAATACCTCGTACCGGGAGATCAAGGAGGCCATCAAGCGCTCTGCCGAACTCGCCGGTGTACTCACCGAGCCGGCGCTGTTGGATTTGCAGCGCGCACGCCGGGTCCTGGAGGAGCGCTGGCCGTTCCTGGACAGCGAGAACGACCTGTCCGACGAGCTACGTGACGGCGCGGTGCAGCTCGCCGACCTGATGCAGAAGGAGACCTTCTTTCGCGAGCTGGCGGCCATCGACCAGCACGCCCGAGCCATCGACGAGGAGTACCAGCAACGGTACGACCAGTCCGTACAGGACCGCGCCGCGGTGTACTCCACGGCCTTGAGCACGCTGCGCAGCCACACCTGCTGGGAAAAGCTCAACGAGGAGCAGCAGCTGAAGGTGTCCGAACCGCTGCTCAGCCGGGTGGATACGGTGGTTGCGTCCGCGGTGTCGATACCGCTGCTGAGGACCGATATCGACGCCTGCCCGGGCCGCCTGAACGCAGCCATCGAGGAGATGATGCGGATGGTGGACGGTAACCGCGTCGTCCGGGTCAGCGCCGGCAGCTACTTCAGCGACGGCGTGGAGACCGGCGAGCAACTCGACGCCGC
>CAYRNR010000274.1:0-7061 GCA_964425605.1 uncultured Rickettsiales bacterium
GCGACGACTTCCTCGTGGACGCCAAGGACTCCCGCTTCACCATGGTCAACGAGCTCGGCACCTTCTCGCCGACCCTGGCCGACTGCGTCACCATCCGCCCGGTGGGCGACCCGGAAGGCGACTGGCGCATCGAGCTGGCCACCGGCACGGTCCTCATCGGCGCCCTCGACGGCAACCAGCTCGAGCTCGCCATGCCCATGGGCCCCGAGTCCGTCACGCTCCCCCTGGCCGCCTTCGTGTCCATGGAGCAGCAGTCCTGGGGCGGCACCGCCACGGTGCAGCGGACCGACTCCCGCCGCTCCCGCCGCGGCGTCGGCGCCCAGAAGGCCAGCTACCAGCAGTGGGAGGACGCCGAGGCCGCGCCCGCGCCCCAGGCCGCCGTCACCTACGACGAGGCGGGCATCGAGGCGGTCGAGGACGACAGCCCCAGCGGCTGGTTCCGCCGCCACGGCCTCGAGCAGGCCAAGCAGTCCGCGAACTGAGTCGCCTCCCCCGGTTCAGGACCCCGTCTTGGGCAGCTCCCCCTCCTCGTGCACCTCGAGCATCCGCTGAAGCACGTCGATCCAGATCTCCACGGGCACCCGCGTGTCCGCGACCGCGCACTTGCGCAGCTGCATGGGCACCAGGTTCTCTCCGGGAAGTAGCGTGACCGTGTGGACGTCCAGCTCGTGCCCCTCGGCCCAGGCCACGAAGGTCAGGGTCTGTCCGACCTCGAACTCGACCGCGTGCCCATCGGCTGTCTTCCCGAACCCGAAGAAGCGCGGCGAGGGCCCCTTGGTGTCGAGCACGGTCTCGAAGTCCTCGCGGTGACCCTGGACCCACACGTAGGTGGACAGCGGGACCTGCGAGCCCATCTGCACGGAGTCGACGACGATCCAGGCGGCGCCGGCGGGCTCCGGAGCGACCGAAGTCGCCGGGGGGAGATGGAGGCAGCCGGCGGGCAGCAGCGCCATCAGGGCCAGCCATGGAAGCCAAGGGGAAGAGGCGGACATCGAACTCAAGATAACATCAACTCTCCGCCTCATGAGGCGTGCGCGCTCGTGGGCGCTCGCCCAGGGCGATGATAGGATTCCGCCGGGATCAGTGGAGGAACAGGCTTTTGTACACGCCGCGCGTTCTATTAGTGCTCAGCATTGTGGTCTGCCTGGGCGGCCTGGGTTGCACCGACATCTCCGTGGCCGAGGCCGACCACGACTCCGACGGCTACACCGAGGACGAAGGGGATTGCAACGACCAGGACGGCGAGGTCCATCCGGGCGCCCGGGAAGTCTGCGACGCCATCGACAACGACTGCGACGGCGAGATCGACGAGGGCTTCGACGTGGACGGCGACACGTTCACCCTCTGCGGCCCGGACGGTGAGATCGGCACCATCGACGACGACTGCGTCGACACCGATGCGGACGTCAACCCGTTGGCCGACGAGGTCCCGTGCGACGGCATCGACAACGACTGCTCTGCGCTGACCGACGACGAGCCCGACGGCGACGGCGACGGCTACTCGGCCTGTGACGACTGCGACGACGACGAGGCCGACCTCAACCTCGACGACGCGGACGAGGATGGCCACACCAGCTGTGACGGCGACTGCGACGACGAGGACGCCACGGTCCACCCGGGCGCGGAAGACGTGTGCGACGGGGTGGACGACAACGACTGCGACGGGATCACCGACCCCATGGAGGCCGACGAGGATCAGGACGGCGCGTCCACCTGTGACGGGGACTGCGACGAGGCCGATCCCGCGCTGAACCTCGACGACGTGGACGGCGACGGACACACCACCTGTGCGGGGGACTGCGACGACGAAGACGACACGACACACCCCGGAGCCACCGAGATCTGCGACGGCGTGGACAACGACTGTGACGGTGCGATCCCGGCCGACGAGACGGACGGGGACGGCGACGGCGTCACCATCTGCGCCGGCGACTGCGACGACGAGGACGACGCGACCCATCCCGGGGCCACCGAGGTCTGCGACGGGATCGACAACAACTGCAACGGCAGCGTGCCCGCGGACGAGGCCGACGACGACGGCGACGGCTGGATCGAGTGCGCGGAGTGCGACGACGCGGACGCGAACACCTACCCCGGGGCCGCCGAGGTCTGCGACGGCCTGGACAACGACTGCGACGGCGCGCTGCCCCCCGACGAGATCGACAACGACGGTGACGGCTACCTGGCCTGCGCGGAGTGCGACGACGACGACGCCGGCCTCAGCCCCGACGACCTGGATGGCGACGGCTACAGCTCCTGTGACGGGGACTGCGACGACGGCGACGCGGCGGCCTACCCGGGCGCCGTAGAGACCTGCGACGGCGTGGACAACGACTGCGACGGCGTGCTCCCGGCGGACGAGCAAGACGACGACGGCGACGGGTTCCGGATCTGCGAGGACGACTGCGACGACACCGACGCGACTGCCTGGCCCGGTGCGCCCGAGCTGTGCGACGGCGTGGACAACGACTGCGACGGGACCCTCCCGCAGGACGAAGCCGACGACGACGCGGACGGCCAGAGAGTGTGTGCCGGGGACTGCGATGACGGCGATCCCGACGTGGGCGACGGCTTCCCCGAGCTGTGCGACGGCCTCGACAACGACTGCGACGGCGTGGTGGACGAGGACGTCTCCGTCGACGGCGACCTCGACGGCTACAACGCCTGTCAGGGGGACTGCAACGACCTCGACGACACCGTCTTCCCCGGCGCCCCCGAGCTGTGCGACGGCCTCGACAACGACTGCGACGGGGACCTCCCGCAGGACGAGGCGGACGACGACGCCGACTCGGTCCTGGTCTGCGAGGGCGACTGCGACGACGACGACGCCTCGAGCTTCCCCGGCGCGGCCGAGCTGTGCGACGGGATCGACAACGACTGCGACGGCGCGCTGCCCGCGGACGAGGCCGACGACGACGGCGACGCGTTCATGATCTGCGAGAACGACTGTGACGACGGCGACGGCGACGTGAACCCGGCCGCCACCGAGCTGGCCTGCGACGACATCGACAACGACTGCGACGGCGCGCTGCACTCCGAAGAGGTGGACGACGACGGCGACGGGTACCACGAGTGCAGCGGCGACTGCGACGACACCGACTCCCTGAGCTACCCCGGCGCGACCGAGCTGTGCGACGCCGAGGACAACGACTGCGACGGCACGGTGCCCGTGGACGAGGCCGACGGGGACGGGGACGGGACCATGGTTTGCGGCGGCGACTGTGATGACGCCGCCCCCGAGACCTACCCGGGTGCGGTCGAACTCTGCGACGGCTTCGACAACGACTGCGACGGCGTCGTGCCCGCGGACGAGGCCGACGACGACGGAGATGGCCATCGGATCTGCGAGGACGATTGCGACGACGGCAACGCCGCGGCCCACCCGGGCGCGGCCGAGCTCTGCGACGGCATCGACAACGACTGCGACGGAGCCGTCCCCGCGGACGAGGCCGACGACGACGGTGACGGCTATCGGATCTGCGAGGACGACTGCGACGACGCCGACGCCGCGGTCCACCCCGCCGCCGGGGAGGTGGCCTGCGACTACATCGACAACGACTGCGACGGAGACCTCCACGCCGAAGAGGTGGACGACGACGGTGACGGGTACGACGAGTGTGGCGGAGACTGCGACGACGCCGATGCCGCGGTCCACCCTGCCGCCGCCGAGGTGGCCTGCGACGGCATCGACAACGACTGCGACGGCGTGATGCACGACGAGGACGACGACGACGACGGCGACGGGTACGACGAGTGCGAAGGAGACTGCGACGACGCCGACATCAACGTCCATCCCGGCGCTGGCGAGGTGGCCTGCAACGACATCGACGACGACTGCGACGGCGTGCTCCACGGCGACGAGGTGGACGACGACGCGGACGGATACGACGAGTGTGACGGCGACTGCGACGACGCGGACGGAGCGGTCCATCCCGCGGCCGCCGAGGTGGCCTGCGACGGCATCGACAACGACTGCGACGGAGACCTCCACGCCGAGGAGGTGGACCACGACGCGGACGGATACGACGAGTGCGGCGGAGACTGCGACGACGCGAACGACGCGATCCATCCCGCGGCCGTCGAGGCGGCCTGCGACCACGTCGACAACGACTGCGACGGTGCTCTCCACGGCGACGAGGTCGACGACGACGCCGACGGGTACGACGAGTGCGACGGCGACTGCGACGACGGGGACCTCGCGGTGAACCCCGCGGCCGCCGAGGTCGCCTGCGACGACATCGACAACGACTGCGACGGAGACCTCCACCCCGAGGAGGTGGACGACGACGCGGACGGATACGACGAGTGCGGCGGCGATTGCGACGATGCCGACGTCGCGGTCCACCCCGCGGCCGTCGAGGTGGCCTGCGACGACGTCGACAACGACTGCGACGGAGACCTCCACCCCGAGGAGGTGGACGACGACGCCGACGGGTACGACGAGTGCGACGGGGACTGCGACGACGCGGACGACGACACCTACCCCGGGGCGACCGAGCTGTGCGACGGCCTGGACAACGACTGCGACGGCGCGCCCGACGGCGACGAGGTGGACGCCGACGGCGACGGGTCCTACCTGTGCGACTCACCGCCGGACTGCGACGACGGCGATCCCGACATCCACCCCGGGGCCGTGGAGGTCTGCAACGGCGTGGACGACGACTGCGACGGGGTCGTGGACTTCGACGACGCGGACGACGACGGCGACGGCTGGACCACCTGCGACGGCGACTGCGACGACAACGATCCCGACGTGAACCCGGGCATGATCGAGATCTGCGGCAACGGCCTGGACGACGACTGCGACGGCGACCTCGACCTGGCCGACGTGGACGGCGACGGATACGACGGCTGCGGTGCCGGCGACTGCAACGACTACAACGACCTCGTCTACCCCGGCGCCCCGGTGATCGAGGACGACCAGCTGGACAACGACTGCGACGGGATCGTGGACGAGACCGGCGTGGACCACGACGGCGACGGCTGGACCGAGGACGCCGGCGACTGCGACGACGCCGCACCCTGGATCTCCCCCGACGCCCTCGAGATCCCGGACAACGGCGTGGACGAGGACTGCGACGGCGCCGAGGAGTACGCCATCGACTGGGACGGCGCGGCGGTCTACTGCGACGCGGTCAACGGCTCGGACTTTTTCCCTGGCACCCAGGAGTTCCCGGTCCAGACCCTGACCCAGGCCGTCACCCTGGCGGCCTCGGCGGACCAGCCCGTGGTGGCCACCGTGGGCGACTACAACGAGGACGTCACGGCCAACGCCACCATCTTCGGCGGCTACGCCCAGGACTGGCTGTCGGTCGACGGCTGGTCGGTGATCGCCGGCCAGTTGACCTTCACCACCGCTCCCTACGGCGACGTGGTGGTCAGCGCGGTGGAGGTGGACGACACCGTGGAGTTCGCGGGCACGGGCTCGGACGTGCTGTACGGATCGTGGGTGATCCCGGCCTACGACACGACGACCGTGGTGGACGCGGCAAGCGGCTCGGGCATCGTGGCCCGCACCGTCATCGAGGGCTCCACGGTCGACGCCGGGGACGCCGTGACCGTGTGGGTGGAGTCCGCCGCCTCCCTGGACATCTGGGACTCGGCGGTCCTCGGCGGCGGCGCGGTCACCACCGACGGCACCAACGGCAGCGGCAGCGGCGACGACTGCTGGCGATACTGGTGCGGCGGCGGGCTCAACGGTCCCGAGAACTACTGTGGCGACGCTGGGAACACGGGCAGCTCGGGCATCGACGTGGTCACCATCCAGGCCGACTCGGCGCTGGTGCTCAACGGCAGCCTGGTCACGGGCGGGCTGGCGGCCGACGGCGGGAACGGGGGCAACGGCGCGCAAGGGGCCGGGTGTATCGGCTGCTGCGGCGGCGTCTGCATGGGCGGCGGCCCCGGAGGAGACGGCGGCGACGGCGGGAGCGTGCTGCTGGTCGACCTCACGGCCGGCGATGGCCTGGTCGTGGGCAGCTACCTCACCGGCGGCCTCCCGGGCAGCGGCGGCGACGGTGGTGACGGCGCCAACGCCCCCAACGGGTGCAACTGGGCCGGCCACGGCATCGGTGGCAACGGCGGCGATGGCGGCGACGGTGGATCCTGGACCGGCATCAGCGGCCTGGCCTCGGTCTACGGCAGCCGGATCACCTGGAACGGCTCGGCGCCCACCACGGGCGGCTCCGGTGGCACCATGGGCACCACCCCGAACTGCGGCTGCCCGGCCAACACGCTGTACGTCTACCACCAGGACTCGTCCTACCCCGCGGTGAACGGCTCCAGCGGCAGCGGCGTGAGCTCCTTCGTGGGCCTCGATCTGACCACCGACAGCACCGACGCCGTGTCGGGCAACGTCGTGGACATCGACGCCGTCGGCACGGGCGCCTCCTACACCGCCGTCCAGGTGGAGGACGGCCTGGTCGAACGCAACCGCCTCCACGCCGCCTCGAACTCCTCGGTCACGGCGCTGGCAGCCTCGGGCACGGTGGACGTGTTGTCGAACCTGGTGGAGGTCAGCAACGGATCGAGCTGCACCGGCATCGAGGCCACCGGCGAGGACGCCCTGCTGGTCAACAACACCGTGGTCATGGGCACGGCCGGCACCGGCATCGAGCTCTCGGGCTCCCACGCCGGCGGACTGGTCAACAACCTGATCCAGACCAGCAGCGGCGGCACCTGCATCGAGGACGACACCGGCACCCGTGACTACATGCTCAACAACCTCGTCTGGGGCTGTGTCGGACAGCTCTACCACGACGGCAACGGCTACCGGACCATGGCCGCGGAGCTGGACTTCATCACCGTGAACGTGGCCGCGGGCGACAACCAGTACGCCCATCCCCAGTTCGTGGACGAGGCTGGGGGCGACTATCACCTGTCCAACAGCTCCCCCGCCGTCGACGCGGGATACGACGTCTCCCCCGCCGATCTCGGCGCCATCCTGTACGACGTCGAGGGGGTGATCTGCCCCCAGGGCGGCGCCTACGACATCGGTGGGTACGAGTACGACTAGAGACCTGAGCACGTAAACGTCACGCCGCCCGTTTCATCCTCGAGATCGT
>CAYRNR010000275.1:0-6922 GCA_964425605.1 uncultured Rickettsiales bacterium
TCGATGGTGTTGATGTTGTTGGCGAACGCGAGCACCGACTCGCGGTAGGCCGACGTCCACTGCATGGCGATCTCGAGCTGGATGCCGTCGGCCTCGCCGGCGATGACGATGGGGACCTCGTGCAACGGGGTCTTCTTCTGCGCCAGGTGCTCGACGAACGACGCGATCCCACCTTCATAGTGGAACTCGGTGCGGCGGTTGGACAGCTCCTCCTCGATGACGATGAGCAGGTTGGGGTTGAGGAAGGCCAACTCCCGCAGCCGGTTGGACAGCAGGTCGAAGTCGAAGGTGTCGAGTTCGAACACCTCGGTGTCGGGCTTGAACGTCACCTTGGTGCCGTGCCGGCTGGTCTCGCCCACCACCTCCAGCGGCCCCTGGGGATCGCCGCGCAGATACTCCTGGTGGAAGACCTTGCCGTCACGGTTGATGGTCATGGTCAGCGTCTCGCTCAACGCGTTGACCACGCTCACGCCCACGCCGTGCAGACCACCGGAGACCTTGTAGGCCTTGTTGTCGAACTTGCCGCCCGCGTGCAGCCGGGTCATCACCACCTCGGCGGCGGACACACCCTCGGAGGGGTGCAGGTCGGTGGGGATGCCGCGGCCGTTGTCCTCCACCGAGACCGACCCGTCGGCGTGCAGCTTCACCGAGACGTGGTCACAGTAGCCGCCCAGGGCCTCGTCGATGGCGTTGTCCACCACCTCGTAGACCAGGTGGTGAAAGCCGCGCACCGAGGTGTCGCCGATGTACATGCCCGGACGCTTGCGAACCGCGTCCAGGCCCTCGAGCACCTTGATGCTCTCCGCGTCGTACCTACCCTTGTCCGGGGGTAGTCCAGTGTCTTCGCTCAACTTCGGTCTCCTTGGTCGGCATCCGCTGTACGGCGGTGAATGGGGCTTCTCGAACGGGCGAGAAAGGCAGGTGAGGGTAGCACAGCCGCGGCGATCTCACAACGTAAGGATAGAACGCGCGCCGCACACACGCGAGGAACTCCTGGTCACGAACCGCCCTGGGAGACGATCGCCCCGTCCTTCACGCGGTAGGCGGGGAGGCTGTCGCGGTCGAGGGGGACGTGATCCAGGGTCGTGGTCGCCACCAGGAGCTGGCTGCCGTGGTCGGCGAGGAGTTCGAGCAGGCGGGCGTTGCGGCCCGGATCCAGCTCGCTGCCCAGATCGTCGAGCAGGAACAGGGGCGGGTCGTCGGTCCCCGAGGTCACGGCGCCCAGCAGGGCGAGCTTGAGGCACAGGGCCGCGGACCGGACCTGGCCCTGGCTCCCGAAGGTTCTCAGGTCCCGCTCGTCGAGCCGGATCACCAGATCCTCGCGGTGGGGCCCCACCAGGGTCTGTCCGCGATCCAGCTCCTGGTCGAGCTTCTGGTCCAGCTTCGCGGCGAGGGCCTCCGCATCCCCGGGATCACAGCAGGTGCGATAACTCACGCCCAGCGCCGACTCTCCGGGCACCAGAGCGTCGTGGACGCGGTCCAGGTGGGGTCGTAGCCCCTGGACGAACGAAGCCCTCCTGGCGACGATCTCCGCGCCCACCTGGGCCAGCTGCTCGTTCCACAGCTGGATCTGCGTGCGATCCGCGCGCTGCGTCCTCAACAGGGCGCTCTTCTGATCCAGCAGCCTCGAGTACTGCCGCACCGTGTCCACGTGATCCGGGCGCCCCAGGAACACGCCGCGGTCCATGAAGGCGCGGCGCCCGGCAGGGCCGCCACGGACCATGGACGGGTCCTCGGGGGTGAACGCCACCGCGCGGATGCCGCGGAAGTAGCTCGCCAGGGACCGCGGGTCCTTGCCGTCCACCCGCGCGCGCCTCGAACTCCCCTCGATGCGGACCTCGAAGTGCCGCTCGATGTCCCGCGCTGCGACCTCGGCCACCACGCGGGCGTGCTTGCAGCCCCAGCGGATCAGGTCACCCCGGCGGGCGTTGCGGAAGGAGCGGAGGTTGGCCAGCAGGTAGACCGCCTCGAGCAGGTTGGTCTTGCCCTGGCCGTTGTCCCCCCAGAACACCACCACGTCGGCGCCCAGATCGAGATCGATGGTTTCGAGGTTGCGGAAGTCGGTGATCCGGAGCTGCTGGACGCGCATGGAGGGACGGTCGCGAGGAGGCCGGCTACTCGAGGCGCATGGGCATGATCACGAACAGGGCGTCGTCCGTGGAGGCCGGGCGCACCAGGCACGGCCCCAGCGCGTCGGAGAACTGGAGCCTGACCTGGTCGTCGTCGAGCACGCCGAGGACCTGCAGGAAGTACTGGGCGTTGAACCCGATCTCCACGGGATCGCCGTCGGTCTCCACCTCGAGCTCCTCGCTGGCCGATCCGAACTCGCTGTGGCTCGAGCGCAGCCCCAGGGTGCCGTCACCGAGGGTGAACCGCACCGCGTTGGACCGCTCGGCGGCGAGGATGCTCACGCGCTTGAGGCCGTCGACGAGGGCGCGCCGAGACACGATGGCCTCGCGCTCGGGCTGGGCCGGGATGACCTGGTTGTAGTCGGGGAACGTGCCCTCGAGCAGGCGCATGGTGATGCTCATGCCCGCGCGGCGGAAGATGACCTGATTCTGCACCAGCGACACCTCGAACACGGCCGCGGGGTCGTCGCACAGCTTGCGCAGCTCGGCGAGGCCCTTGCGCGGCAGCAGCACGGAGCCTGCCACGTCGATGCCGCCCTCGAACCCCCCTTCGGCCAGGCTGAGGCGGTGACCGTCGGTGGCCACCATGCGCAGCGTGCCGTCACCTCGGTCCTCCACACACGCGCCGTTGAGGCCCGTGCGGGTGTCGTCGGTGCTGATGGAGAAGGACGTGCGCTCGATGAGTCGCCGCAGCTCGCTGGCGCGGACCTGCAGTGAGCCCTCGCCCCCCATCTTGGGGATGGGCGGGAAGTTGTCCGAGGTCATGCCCTTGACCCGGAAGAACGCCTTGCCGCTGCGGATCTCCAGCTCCAGAGGAGCGTCGGCGGCCGACGTCACGGTCACCTTGTCGGTGGGCAGGGACCGGGCGATGTCGAACAGGTGCTTGGCCTCGACCGTGATCTCGCCTGGCTCGGAGACCGCGGCCTCGTAGTTGCCGATGAACGAGATCTCCGTGTCGGTGGCCGCGACCACCAGTCCCCGCGCCTCGTCCGCGGTGAGCAACACGTTGGCGATGATGGGGTTGGTCGAACGGCGCTCTACGATCCCCTGCACGCGGGACAGTGCCCTGACCAGTTCCTCCCGGGCGATGTGGAAGTCCATCTGTGTCCACTCCCTATGACTGAGACGATCCTTTCAAAAGGATCTTGATTCGTCGTTCTAGTAGGGCCGGTCTCAACCTGTTGAAAACCGCCTCAATGTACCGGAATCCGTGAAGTATTGCCTGTCGATGAGTGGTGGACAACCCGTGCATGGATCCTGGAGATCTCCTCGAGTTGTCCACTTCGGGTCCGGGGATCGTCGGAGCCCCTGACCATCCTTCCTCATGTCTTCGACAGGCTATCCACAGGTTCTCCTCAAAACTTCCTCAGGCCTTTCCACCGGGCGCCCTCACAGCCGGAGGTTGCGCTCGATGGCGGCCACCTTGTCACGCAGGTCGGAGTCGTCCTCCAGCTGCGCGGTGATTCTACCGCAGGCGTGCATCACCGTGGTGTGGTGCCGCTTGCCGAACGCCGCGCCGATCTCGGGGAAGGAGTGGCTGGTGTGCTCGCGGCAGATGTACATGGCGATCTGACGCGGCCTGGCCACCACCTTGTTGCGGCGCGGGGACTTCAGGTCCTTGACCTGGATGTTGAAGAACTTGGCCACCGCCTCCTGGATGCGCTCGATGGTCAGCCGCGCGGCCGGGGCCTCGGTGAAGTCCCGCAGCGCCGACTGGGCGAAGTCCAGGGTGATGGGGCGCCCGTAGAACGACGAGAACGCCTGCAGCCGCGTCAGCACGCCCTCGAGCTCGCGCACGTTGGCCTTGACCCGGTTGGCGATGAAGAAGGCCACGTCGTCGGGCAGCGTGATGTTGTCCAGCTCGGCCTTCTTGTGGAGGATGGCGATGCGCGTCTCGAGCTCCGGTGGCTGGATGTCCGCCACCAGTCCCCACTCGAAGCGGGTGCGCATCCGCTCCTCGATGCCGTCCATCTCCCGCGGGTAGCGATCCGACGTCACGGCGATCTGGCGTCCTGCGGCGTGCAGGGCGTTGAAGGTGTGGAAGAACTCCTCCTGGGTGGACTTGCGCCCGCTGAGGAAGTGGATGTCGTCCACCAGCAACACGTCGCAGCTCTGGCGGTAGCGGGTGTGGAAGCGCTCCATCCGCTGGTGCCGCAGGCAGTTGATCATCTCGTTGCAGAACTGCTCGGCGGAGATGTACAGCACGCGCGCCGTGGGGTTCTCGTCGAGGATGCGGTTACCGATGGCGTTGAGCAGGTGGGTCTTGCCCACGCCCACCCCGCCGAAGATGAACAGCGGGTTGTAGTTCTCCCCGGGCGAGCGCGCGACGTTCTCGGCCGCGGCCTGGGCGAACTGGTTGGACTCGCCGACCACGAAGGTGCGGAACGTCTGCTTGCGGTTGATGTTGTGGACGTGCTCCTCGCCGTCGCGGGCCGGCCGCTGGCCGTTGCCGAGCACGAAGGCCAGGTCCAGGTCGCGACCCGACAGCTTCTTCATCGTGCGGCAGACCGCGGCCTTGTAGTTCTCCTCGAAGTAGTCGCCGAAGTAGCGGTTCGGGACCTCGATCTGGATGGTGTCGCCCTGGATCCCGAGGTAGCGCAGCATGGGGAACCAGGTCTCCCAGACCGGCTCGTCCATCTCCGAGCGCATCTCCTCGACGGTGTCTTCCCAGGTGGCTCTCATGCTATCTGAAGGCACGCCAAAATCCTTGAACACGCACGTCGAGTGCGTGCACAGCGGTGTTCAAAGGTCGGCGGTGTTGGGCAGCGCAGAGATGCTACCCGGGCGCGGCATCGTGTTCAACCCCGAACATAGGCGTTGACAGCAGCGAACGCGGGAGCCTAGAATTCGCCGCTTTTTCTCCCGGACGGGCGACTGCGGCATCGTAGTGAACCGAGGCCGCTCGAAACCGGGATGACGATCCAAAAGCTGGAGATGGGAAGATGAAACGTACCTTCCAGCCGAGCAACGTCTCGCGCAAGAGGACCCACGGGTTCCGGCTGCGTATGAGAACCCAGAGCGGGCGCACGATCATCTCTCGCCGCAGGCGCAAGGGACGGAAGCGGTTGGCCGTTTCCATTCCCAGCAAGCGCCGCTAGGGCGCACTTCGCCGACGCGGTGGGCATGACCATGGCCGGGCAGCGCTTCCCCCAGGAGGCGCGCATCCGCAGGGGAGCCGACTATCGGGCTCTCACGCGCACCGCCAGACGGTTTCACACGCGCAGCTTCGTGTTCCTCTATCGTCGAGGAGAGACGGGGCGAAGTCGTGTGGGGATCACCGCGAGCCGGCGCGTGGGTAACGCGGTGGTCCGCAACCGGATCAAGCGCTGGGTCCGGGAATTCGCAAGGCGCCACATGGGTTCGTTGGCCGGGGCGTGGGATATCGTGGTGATCGCGCGCCCGCGTGCGTCCGATACGGACCATGACTCGGCGGTCGGGGAGATGGGTGAGCTCTTCGACTTCCTGTCCGAGAGGCAGACATGAGGCGGGTACTGGTGTTGGTGCTGCGTTTCTACAAGCGCTTCGTATCCCCTTTCCTGCCCCCTGCCTGCCGCTTCACCCCAACCTGCAGCGAGTACGCCATGGAGGCCGTGTCCGTGCACGGGCCGTTCCGCGGTTCCTGGATGGCCGGCCTTCGCCTGCTGCGCTGCAATCCATTCTGTCCCGGAGGCCACGATCCCGTGCCTCCGCTTCGGATCGGTGACGGAGAAGAGGACTGACCATGCCTCCTGGCGAACCCCTGTACTCGCGAGGGTCCGGCGATCGTGGCGGCGAGGGGCGGCGGCTGTTCACCGTCATCGCGCTGAGCCTGGGTGTGGTGTGGCTCTACACCACCTTCCTGGCGCCCAAGCCCGTCCAGCAGCCCCCGGTCGTGGAAGAGCCCGTGACCGAAGCGTCCCCCACCGAGGCGGCGACGGCCGCGGCCGACGCGTCGGACCCGGTGGACGCGTCCGACGACGATTCGGCGGCCGCCGTGGGCGAGGACGGCGTCGTTGCCGCGCCCGTGGTGCGCGAGAAGCCCGAACCCGCGCTGTCGACCCGCAGGATCAGCGGGGCGACCTACGAGGCCACCTTCTCCAACCAGGGGGCCGGCCCCTCGAGTTGGGTGCTGACCGAGTACTACGAGGAGCTGGACCTGCCCTGGCTCCCCACCTGGCTGTGGGGCGGCATCAAGAACGGCTTCGACTTCGAGCGGTTCACGCTCAAGTGCCCCGAGGGCGTCCCGGCTGATCTCGTGCGCGGCCAGCACGCGTACCACGTGGTCCCCAGCTTCGACGGCACCGTGCCCGACCTGGGCGGACGGCGCTGGGAGGTCCTCGAGGAGAGCGACACCCACCTCTCCTACCGTTCCCAGCAAGGTGATCTCGAGCTCGTGACCACCTACGCCCTCGACCCCACCAGCTACCTCATGGGCTACCAGGTCACCGTGCGCAACACGGGTTCCCAGCGTCGCTCCCTGAGCCCGAAGATGTCGATCTTCCAGCCCATGAAGCCCGCCAAGAACCGCTACTCAAGCGCCTCGACGCCCTTTGCCAGCCTGGACGGCAAGATCAAGGAGTACCAGGTCAAGTCGCTGAACAAGAAGGGGCTGATCCAGGTCACGGGCAAGGAGATCGCGTTCGCCGGTGTGGGCGAGCGGTACTTCATGACCGCCCTGGTCCCGGCCGAGCGCCCAGCGAGCTACGAGGCCGGCCCCCTGGGCTGGCTCGGCGAGGACGGGCTGACCCTGATCAACACCCCGCAGGTGGACGCCGAGGGCAACGAGGCGTCCCGGGTCTACCGCTCCACCATGC
>CAYRNR010000276.1:0-6922 GCA_964425605.1 uncultured Rickettsiales bacterium
AGGTCCATGTTGATCACGAGGTCGTAGTGGGTGTCCTCGTCGATGTCCTCGTCGAAGAAGTGGCGGATGAAGGCGCGGCGGTTGGCGTCGCCCTTGCGCACGGCCTCCATGGCGGCGCGGTGGTCGAGGTCGAGGATGCGGTGGAGGTAGTCGGCGCGGATCGGCGGTGGGGCGACGATGCGCACGCGCAAGCAGCGCTCGCGCGGGAGGATGAAGTTGGCGCCGCGGCCCAGGACGATCCCGCCGTCGGCGGCGTCGATACCGCGCATGGCCGTGGTGAGGGCGTCGCGGTACTGGGCCGGGGGGAGGTCGAGGTGGCGCAGGGTGCCCTCGGTGACCTCGTAGTCGCGCGAGGTGCCGGTGTCGTCGTGCTGGGCGACCATGGCGACGATGTGGCGCAGCTCGTCCCAGTCGAAGAAGGACAGCGCGAGGATCTGTGACACGCGCGCGGCGATGAGGCGGCCGCCCGAGCCCACCTGCCGCGAGAACGTGATGGTGCGCAGGTCGATCTCGCGGTTGGGGCGGCGCTGGGCCTCGGCGGCGCGCCAGGCGTCCACGCGTTGCTGGAGGGCCTGCTCGAGCTCGGGACGGTGATTGGTCATGCCCTACTCCACCACGCCATCGCAGTCGTCGTCCACGCCATTTCCGCCGACCTCCTCTGCCGCGGGGTGGACGTCGTCGTCGGTGTCGTCGCAGTCGCCGCCGGCCTCGGTGAAGCCGTCGGAGTCGTCGTCGTACCAGTCGGTGCCCTCGTCCACGTCGCCGTCGCAGTCGTCGTCGACGCCGTTGGCGGTCTCGGTGCCGCCGGGGTGGACGGTGTCGTCGCCGTCGTGGCAGTCGCCGTCGTTCTCGGTGTAGCCGTCGCCGTCGTCGTCGTAGGCGTCGGTGCCCTCGTCGACGAGGCCGTCGCAGTCGTCGTCGATGCCGTTGGCGTCCTCGGTGGCGCCGGGGTGGAGGTCGGGATCGGAGTCGTCGCAGTCGCCGCCGAGTTCGGAGTAGCCGTCGCCGTCGTCGTCGAGTTCGTCGGTGCCGTCGTCGACCACGCCGTTGCAGTCGTCGTCCACGCCGTTGTGGAGCTCCTCGGCGCCGGGATAGGTGGTGGCGGAGGTGTCGTCGCAGTCGCCGCCTAGCTCGGTGACGCCGTCGCCGTCGTCGTCGAAGCCGGCGGTGCCGTCGTCGATGTCGCCGTCGCAGTCGTTGTCCACGCCGTCGAGGTGCTCCTCGGCGCCGGGGTGGACGGTGGGATCGTCGTCGTCGCAGTCGCCGCCGCACAGGGAGAAGCCGTCACCGTCGGCGTCGTGGAGTGACGCCGAGCCGCCCTCGCAGACGTTGCCCAGCAACGCGACGGTGACCTGGGGATCGTTGGGATCGTCGGTGTACAGGCGCAGGGTCTCCTCGATGGGGCCGTCGTCGCCGGGGGCGAACTCCAGCTGGATGGAGGTGTCGGTGTCGGGGAGGACCTGGAAGGGGACGTCGCCGGCGCTGGCGGGCAGGAAGACCTCGAAGGGGCCGCCGGAGAGCTCGATCTCGGAGACGGTGACGGGCACCAGACCCTCGGCGTGGACGATCAGATCCGCGGTGGCGAGGGCGCCCGCCACGACCACGCCGAAGTCGAGCACGAGGGGGTACAGCTGGACCGAGGACTCGGCGGCCTGGCCGCGCAGCACGACCTCGCGCTGGGTGACCTCGCCGGCGTCGGAGACGATGGTCAGGACGGCGTCGTGGAGGCCAGCGGCGGTGGGGGTGTACACGACGGTGATCTCGTGGCTCTCGCCGCGGTTGATGGTCAGGGCGGTCTCGCCCTCGACGGCGAAGCCGTCGTCGCCCTGGGTGGACATGGAGGTGATGGTGACCGCGGCCTGGCCGGTGTTGTCGAGGTACATGGCGGTGGAGGTGGTGGCGCCCACGGCGACCACGCCCAGATCCACGGGCTGCGGAGTGATGACCAGATCGCCGACCCCCCTGGAGATGGCCACGTCGGAGCCGCAGCCGCTGCTGGCGATGACGAGCAGGGCGAGCATCACGACGGTGGAGCGGTGCGCCGTGGGGCGCCTGCGCAGGACCAGGCCGGTCAGCAGCAGGCCGAGCAGGAGCCCGAAGACCGACTTGCCGCGGCCCGACGCCCCCACCGAGCACTCGGGTTCACCGTGGGGGTCGTCGATCTCCTCCTCGCAGCCTTCGTCCGCCTCGCCGTCGCAGTCGTCGTCGACGCCGTTGTCGCAGACCTCCTCGGCCTCCGGTGAGATCCAGGCGTCGGTGTCGTCGCAGTCGCCGTCGGCCTCGGACCAGCCGTCGAGGTCGTCGTCGTGGGACTCGGTGCCCTCGTCGGTGTTGCCGTCGCAGTCGTTGTCCAGGTCGTCCAGGACCTCGTCCGCGCCGGGGTGGACGGCCGCGTCGGCGTCGTCGCAGTCGCCGCCGGCCTCGGTGAAGCCGTCGCCGTCGTCGTCGGCGATCTCGGTGCCCTCGTCCACGTCGCCGTCACAGTCGTCGTCGATGCCGTTGGCGCGCTCGAGGGCGTCGGGGGCGATGGCGGGATCGTCGTCCACGCAGTCGCCGTCGAGCTCGGAGAACCCATCGCCGTCGTCGTCGGTGAGCTCGGTGCCCTCGTCGGTGAGCCCGTCGCAGTCGTCGTCGACGCCGTTCTCGATCTCGGTGGCCGCAGGATTCACACCGGAATCGTCGTCGTCGCAGTCGCCGCCGGTCTCGGAGAAGCCGTCCCCGTCGTCGTCGGTGTCGTCGCCGCCGTAGCCGTCGGTGTTGCCGTCGCAGTCGTTGTCCACGCCGTCCACCGGATCGGCGGCGCCGGGGTGGATCGTGGCGTCGGCGTCGTCGCAGTCGCCGAAGAGCTCGGAGTACCCGTCTCCGTCGTCGTCGCTGTCGATGGTGTCCTCGTCGGTGTCGCCGTCGCAGTCGTCGTCCACGCCGTTCCATATCTCGATGGCGCCGGGGTGGGCCGCGGCGTCGCCGTCGTCGCAGTCACCGCCGTCCTCGGAGTAGCCGTCCCCGTCGTCGTCGTACCCGTCGGTGCCCTCGTCCACGGTGCCGTCGCAGTCGTTGTCCACGCCGTCGTGGATCTCCGCGGCGCCGGGGAAGGTGAACGGATCGTCGTCCCAGCAGTCGGCGGGGAGCTCGCACACGGAGCTGCCGTCGCCGTCCTCGTCGAATCCCTCGTCCGTGGTGCCGTCGCAGTCGTCGTCGCGACCGTTGCACCACTCGTCGGCGCCGGGGTGGACCGTGTCGTCGCCGTCGTCGCAGTCGTCGCCGCCGCCCGCGGCGCCGTCCCAGTCGTACCCGTCCCCGTCCAGGTCGGCCCAGTCCGCGCCGTCGCAGTCCTGGTCGATGCCGTCGTAGGCCACCTCGGAGGCGCCGGGCCGGATCCAGTAGTCGTTGTCGTCGCAGTCGTCGCCGCCGCAGGCGTCGTCGAGGTAGCCGTCACCGTCGGCGTCGGCGCACACGGTGGGGGCGACGAAGCGCACGGCGTACCCGGCCTCGGCGAGGCCGGCGGTGTTGCAGCCCACCTCGAGGGATTCGCCGGTGACGTAGGCCGAGTCGGCGATGCCCACGGTGGCCGAGGCGCCGTCATCGCACGAGGCGCTGCCCAGGGTGGTGTCCTGGTAGTGGTACTCGACGGAGCCGTCGGACTCGAACAGCTTGACGGTGAAGGTGGCGCCGTCGTTGCCGCATGAGCGGTGGCCGTTGGCGATCCACGAGGCGATGAAGGTGCGGTTGGGCGAGGCGCCGACGGTGGCGTAGCCGAACACCGAGGTGATCCAGAACGCACCGCCGCCGCACAGGAAGTAGTTGTTGTTGGCGGCGTAGTCGTCCCACAGCACGGCGAGCCGGGGGTGCTGGGAGGGGGCCAGGGGGCAGTCGTTGACGTTGTCACCGCCCGCGGTGGTGTCCAGGGGCGAGTTGGTCAGGTAGATGGCGCCGTTGGCGCTGATGGCGGCGCGGTCGTAGGTCGCGCCGTAGAACTCGAAGTCGAAGCCGATGGGGACCGTGTACCACTCCTGCTCGCACAGCCCCAGCAGCGCGGCCGGGGGCTGGTAGCTGGGATCGAAGGTGGGGCCGCCCACCTCGTCGGAGTCGATGAAGGTGTAGCCGTAGCCGTCCGGGCCGCCGGTGAGGGCGAATGCCCCGGGTGGAGCCAGGGCGAACAGACCCAGGGTCGCCGCTGCGAGCCCCGGTGCGAGCCAGTGGTGTTCCCTCATCGTTCCCTCTCCTGCCGCGGCGATCGTCGGGTGCCCCGCGACCCCGTCATGATGGCCACGTCGACGGCGCCGGAACAAGCGCCGCGTCGATTGGATGTAAATTGTGCGCGCGCACGGAGGACAACCGCGTCCGGGCACGCCGCTTCCCTTGCGAGTGTCCCAGGATCGGCTACGCTGGTTCGACCACGACAAGGGAGTACGACCATGATCGATCTGCGTCTCGTGGCCTTGCTGGCCGCTGTGCTGATGACGAGTGGTTGCCCGACCGGGAGCATCTCCGTGGGCGACGACGACATCTCCGGGGACGACGACGACGCCACGGGCGACGACGACGACACGGGCGACGACGACGACACGGGCGACGACGACGACAACGGCGACGACGACACGGGCGACGACGACGACACCATCGGGGAGTTCTCGGTGTCGTCGCTGGACTGGCGGCTACACGACGAGATCGAGTCGATGGTCTGGGTCAGCTGGGAGCAGACCGGGCTGGCGAACATCCACGTGGAGTTCACCTTCGAGAACGACGACTGGACCGCGACCCCGCAGGCCGAGTCGGGGCCGGGCACGAACGAGCGGCTGGTCGTCGGCGTGCCGTTCGCCACCAGCGGGCAGTGGCGCCTGGTGCCCGAGGGGGAGGACGCCATCGACGGACCGGACTTCACCACCGGCGACGTGCCCAGCGGCCTGCCCCTGGCCGACGTGGAGCTGGCCGACGAGTCGAACTGGCTGCACATCGGCAAGTACCTGCTGACGTCGATCAACGAGTACAACGGCGGCTGGACCGGCGGGCGCTACTGGACGTTCATCGTCGACCGCCAGGCGCGGCCGGTGTGGGCGCGGTACGCCCCGTCCGGTCACTGGACCCTGTTCGCGTCGGTGGCCAAGGCCGGCGACCACATCATCTGGGACGAGGCCACGGCCTGGTCGGACTGGGACGGCGGCGCAGGCTCCTCGCTCCACCGCACCTACCTCGACGAGGAGATCGAGGAGATCGCCACGCCGGGATTGCACCACGCCTGGATCGAGATGGAGGACACCACCCTGGTCTGGGGCAGCCAGTACCACGGCGGGGGCGAGGCCCTGGTGGAGCGTGGCCCGGGCGAGACCGGCGAGACCATCTTGTGGACCTGCCACGACGACTGGCCCGGCTCCGGCTGGTACTGCGAGTCCAACGGCATCTGGTACGAGTCGTCCACCGACTCGTTCCTGTACAGCTTCTACACCAACAACTCGATGGTCGAGGTGATCCGCAGCACCGGCGAGAGCCTGTGGTGGGCCGGCGAGGTCGACGATGGCTACGACTTCAGCCCGGGCAACTCGCAGTTCTCGTGGCAGCACGGCGTCTCGTACACCAACGCGGGCACCCTGTTGCTGTCCACCGAGGCCAACATGGGCGGTCACACCACGATGCTGCGCGAGTACACCGTGGACCACAACACCGAGACCCTGACCGAGGTGTGGAACTTCAACGCGGGCATCTACGCCGGCACCAACGGCGACGCCTGGCGTCTGGCCAACGACAACACGCTGCACGTGGTGGGTTCGGCCAGCGAGCTGTACGAGGTCACCATGGACGGCGACATGGTGTGGCACCTCGACTTCAACGGCAGCAAGCTGCTGGGCCGCGGCGAGTTCATCGAGGACCTGTACGCGCTCACCTCCCCCATCGAGTAGATCTGGCAGGGGTCAAGTCTGGTCTTGAGTCTTCTCGGCGCGGCGGCCGCGCCGAGAAGACTCAAGACCAGACTTGACCCCTGCGGGGGAACAATCCCTAGTAGTTGTCGAACAGCACCATCAGCTCCTCCTCGGGCCAGCTCGCGTCGCCCATGGGGGCGGGGAGGGGGCCCTCGAGGCAGGCGTCGAGGGCGGCCTTGCCCTTGCCGGAGGCCTCGCGGACCTCGGCGGCGAGGGTGGGGGGGGAGCCGGGGGTGAGGTGGATGTCGGCGGCGCAGTTCATGGAGGCGTCGTGGGCCATGGCGCGGTCGATGCACAGGCGGCTGACGCGCTCGACCCACTGGCGGGAGGTCTCGGTGGCGTCCTCGAGGAGGCCCTGGGCCTCGGTGAGGCCGGCCTGGCACTTCTTGGCGGCGCGGGCGGAAGGGCTGCGGGCCTGGGCCGCCTCGTAGGCGGGCAGCGCCTCGGCGGGGTGCTGGCCGACGTTGCCGTGGAGCCAGTACTCGCCCAGGGCGACGAGGAGGTCTGCGGCCACGGTGTCGTCGAGGTCGCCGGGCAGGGCGGCGCCGGTGTCGTCGCCGAGGTAGGAGAGGCACTCGACGCACAGGCGGGTGGCGCGGTCGTCGTCACCGTCGAAGGTGGCGCCGTCCAGGCCCTGGACGGCGAGGGCGAGGGCGTCGGTGTACTCGCCGCGCATGAACGCGAGCTTGGCCAGCTCGATGGCGGCGCGGGCCTTGCGCTCGCCGTCGCCGCGTTCCAGCGCCGAACGGAGCGCCCGCTCGGACTCGCCGGCGTCGGTGTATCGGGCGCCGAGGCGGAGCCAGGCGTCGGCGGCGAGGCCGGGCACGGCGCTGGAGTTCGCCACGGCCTCCAGCGGCTCGACGGCGCGGTCGTCGTCGTAGGCCAGGGCGGTGGCGTAGCTCGCCCAGGCCTTCGTGGCGTCGTCGCCCTTCTCCGCGGCGGTGTCGTAGGCCTCGAGGACCGGCGGGAGGTACAGCTCGGGCATCTCGTTGGAGTCGGCGTCGGCG
>CAYRNR010000277.1:0-6879 GCA_964425605.1 uncultured Rickettsiales bacterium
GCGTATCGCCGTGCAATGGAACCGGTGATCATGACTCCACGTCCTCCGCGATACGGTCGAAGTACTCGGTGGCGAGGCGCCCGTGGTCGGTGGCGCTGAGCGCTCCGCGCAGCACGTCCTCGGCCAGGGTCATGGCCAGCTCCACCGTCTCGGCGCGCAGGCTGTGCCGCGCCTTCTCCAGCTCCTTGGCCACGCCGCGCTCGGCAGCTTCCCGCAGCATCTCGGCGCCGGCGTTGGCGTTGGCGATGGCCTTGCCGCGCTCCAGCTCGCACTCGGTCTTCACCCGCGCGAGCATGTCGGCGATCTCCTGGTCGAACGCGGCGATGCGGCTGTCGAGCTCGTCGAAGCGCGCCTGCGCCTCGGTCTTGAGCCGCTCGGACTCGTCGAGCTGGCTGGAGATGGACAGGCGGCGATTGGCCAGGAAGTCCTTGAGCGGCCGGCGCAGGAAGTACACGAGCAAGCCGACGAAGATCACGAAGTTGACGGCGTGGACGAAGACCTTGCCCAGCTCCTCGTTCACGTCCATCTCGTGGCCGCCGGCGCCCGACGCGAGGGCCACCCCGGCCACGGCCAGGACCATCGCCGCGGACGCGGCCGAGATCCAGTGTCGGTGGGTAGCGAGCATGACTACAAGGCCCTCCCAAGCACCGACGAGGCCACGTCCTCGGCCAGCCCCTCGGATTCCTCGCGCAGGGTGCGTCGCGCGGCCTCGGCCTCGCGCTCGATCTCCTCGCGAGCCTTGTCGACCATCTCCTCCGCCTCGGCCCGGGCCCCGGCGAGGATCTCTTCTTCCCGCTGGCGGATCTCCTCGCGGCGTTCGCGACGGTCGGCGTTGGCCGCGGCCTTGGCCTGGGCCAGCCTCTCCTCCAGCTCCGTCATCTTCTGCTGCACCTCGCCCTCGAGCTCCTCGGCGTCCTTGCGGTCCTGGACGATGGCCTTCTCGCGGTCGGCGAGCAGGCGGAGCATGGGCTTGAAGATGATGAAGTGGAGGCCGACGAGAACCACCAGGAAAGGTATGACCTGCAGGCCGATGAGAATCGGGTTGATCTCCATACCGGCGTCCCAACTCCGTGGTGGGTGACGGTGCTGCCTACGCGTACGCGCGCGAAGCAGCTCCTGTTTCTTGGCAGCGCCTAAATAGTATGTAGGGCGGGCCTGAGTCAACCCTGCTCGGGAGAAAGCGCGGAGGGATCGGGGCTCAGGATTCCGGGTAGACGACGTTGGGATCCGTACGCGTACCCAGGATCGGGATACAGACCTCGAACGAGGCCCCCTTGCCCAGGTCACTGGTCACGTTGACGACGCCCCCGACCTTGCGAACCAGCTGGCGGGTGATGGACAGGCCGAGGCCCATCCCCCCCTCCCCCTCCCGGCTGGTGAAGAACGGCGAGAAGATCCGCTCCTGGTCCGCCGGCGTGATCCCGGGACCGTCGTCGTTCACCGTCAGCACCGCCCAGTCGTCTCGCCGGTACGTCGCCACATGGACGTTGCCGTCCGGCTGCGTGGCGTCCACGGCGTTCTGGATCAGGTTGAACACCACCTCGTGCATCTCCTGGGGCACGCACGAGACCGGCCCGGCGTCCTCCAGCATCTCGTGGATCTTCACCTCGGCGTCCACGGGGATCATCACCATCGGGATCGCCTTGGTGGTGGCCTCGCGCAGGTCGTACGGTTGCTCGATCCGGCGGTATCCCTCGCGGGTGTACTCGCGGAGCAGATCCACCACGGCGGTGACGCGGGACACGCCCTCCACCACCATGCCGGTCATGCGCTCCATGCGCTGCTTGAGCTTGGCCACCCGCGCGGCTGTCTCCGGATCGTCCAGCGCGCCAGCCTCTTCCTGGAGCTCCACCAGCTCGTAGAAGGCGCGCGCCGCGATCTCGGCGCCGTTCTTGACCAGGTTCAGCGGGTTCTTGATCTCGTGGGCGATGCGCCCGGAGAGCAGCGACATGGCGTCCAGCTCGTGATCCACGGTGGCCTGGGTGTGCCAGGTGCGGGTCCGCAGCTGACCGCGCACCACCGTGAGCAGTTCGCGGGCGTTGAAGGGCTTGGCGAGGTACTCGTCGGCGCCCGCGTCGCGGCCGGTGAGGCGGTCCTCGACCGCCGCGCGGGCGGTGAGCATGACGACGGGGATGTTGCGCGTGTTGGGGTCGTTCTTGATCGCCGCGCACAGCTGACGCCCGTCCATCTCCGGCATCATCCAGTCGGTGACCACCAGGTCGGGGCGTTCGCGCTGGACCAGCTCGAGGCCCTTGCGGCCGTCTGGGGCCACGAACACGTTGTAGTCCTTGCTCAGCTGGACGTGGATCAGCTGCAGCATGTCGCGGTTGTCCTCGACGACCAGCACCTTCTTCGCGCGCGTATCGGTGGGCGGGGTCCGGACCACGAGCCGCCGCTCGGTGACGTCGTCGAGGTCCATCAGCCGGTAGGCGTCGCGCTGCTCCACCTCCACCGACCAGTCCGCCACGCCCCCGTCCTCGGCGCGCTTGGGTCGGGAGATGCTCGTGCTGCGCTGGCGGCGGTCAAGCGCGTCGTCCGCGAAGTGATCGCGGCCCCGCTGGAGCCGCACGTGCATGGCGGTCCCGACCCCCACCGCGCTCTCGGCGTGGATCTCCCCTCCGTGCAGCTCCACGAGCTCCCGCACGAGGGCGAGGCCGATGCCTGTCCCGCCGAACTTGCGCGTGGTCGACGAGTCCACCTGGGAGAATCGGTCGAAGATGAAGTCCAGCTTGTCCTCGGGGATGCCGATCCCGCTGTCCTGCACGGTCAGGTGCAGATCGGCTCCGCGACCATCGAGCTTCACTACGATCTCGCCGCCCTCGGCCGTGAACTTCGTAGCGTTGGCCAGCAGGTTGATCACCACCCGCTCGAAGCGATGGAGGTCGATCCACACCGTGTTGTCGTCTCCGATCACCTCGACGCTCAGGGTCAGGTCCTTGCGCACCGCCAGGTGCTCGACGCTGTCGACGATGCTGCGCAGGTAGGCGGCCAGGTCCGTCTCCTGGATGCGGAGCCGCAGCCGCGCCGCCTCGAGCTTGCTCAGGTCGAGCAGGTCGTTGATCAGCCTCAGCAGGCGCAGGCTGTTGCGCTGGACGCCGCGCAGCATCTCCAGCTGAGCCCGATCCCACGACCCCAGGTCGCCGTCGAGCATGGACTCCACGGGGGCGTGGATCAGCGTCAGCGGAGTCTTGAGCTCGTGGGTGATGTTGGAGAAGAAGTTGGTCTTGTAGCGGTCCATCTCCTTGAGCTGGCGGTTGGCGTCCTCGAACTGCTGGTTGGCCTCGGCGAGCTTCTGGTTGGCGCTCTCCAGCGCCTCGTTGGCCTCGGTCAACTCCAGCTGGCCGAGGAATCCCTTCTGCTCCAGCGCCAGCGAGTAGGCCTGGGAGAACGTCACGACGATGAACGTCGCGAGCAAGAAGAAGTTGTTGGACAGGAACAGGGCGCTGTCGTGCACCGTGCCGAGCAACAACGAGGGCACCAGGTAGGTCAGGTAGACCACCGAGAACGCGACGATGGCCTGGGCCTTGGTCCAGCGGAACAGGATGCCACCTGCCAGGACCACGAGGTTGACGCCGGCGTAGTAGTGGGATGGCCCCCGGGCGGTCTGGATGTCGTGGAGGTGGACCATGAACACGATGGCCGTGCCCAGGACGACCAGCAGCGAGATGGACAGGGGGCCTGAGTACCGCACCCCCGCTCTGGAGAAGCTCAACGCGAAGACGCCCACCGCGTAGCAGGTGCACGCCGTGCGCACCGCCAGCAGCAGGGTGAAGTACTCCGGCATCACCACGTGGTCGAGGATCAGGAACAGGGGGACGAGGGTGAAGGCCAGCACGCAGGCGGTGCGAAGGGCGGTTCCGTTGCGCTGGCGAAGGTACTCGGCGAATCGCTGTCGAGCCAGGGCGTCCGCGGTCACGACGTCCTCTGGACCGTGAGGACGTAATAATGGCCCACCTGCTGAAGCTCCACCTTGCACGCGGAGGCCGGGATCTTCCCGGCGAGCTCCAGCATCTGCTCCTCGGTCCGGTACAGCAGCTGCCAGTCGAGCATGTACGACGGTGTCCACCGCGCGTCCACCGGCGCCCTCATGTTCCCCATCACCAGCTCACCCCCCGGCTGCAGCAGCTCGAACAGGGCGGCGGCGAGCATCTGGCAGGTCTCCGACCGCAGGTAGTCGAACAGGCCCGACACGTACAGCAGGTTCTGCCGGGGGATCGACTCGAACACCCGGGGCTCGCGCAGCTGCGTGAACGCGAGGTAGCGGTAGTTGAACCGCAAGCTGGCGCGCTTGGTGGCCGCGGCGCGGGAGATGGTGCGGTTGGCGTAGGACAGGGCCTGGTTGTCCTGGTCGATGAGGGTGAACTCGACCCGGGGGCCGGACGTGTACTGATCGGCGAACTCGGAGATCTCCAGCGCCGGTCCGCAGGCCAGCGAGAGGATGCGCACCGTGTCCAGCCCGCGGCGAACCACGTCGTGGATCTTCTCCCGCAGGTAGTCCTTGCGGTGCAGCACGGACTGGGCCAGCGGCTGGTCCCGGCCCATGCGGTGCGTCAGCTTGTCGTAGAGGGTGTCGCCCAGGCGTTTGTCCTGCATGCAGTGCAGCATGGCCACGTAGTCGCCGGCGTACCCTCGGGGCTTGTTGTAGCACTGCGAGTAGCCCGGGGCGCCGAGGATCAGCGGGTGCATCACGGCCTCGGTGAACTTGCGATACGCGCGCGGCGTGCGCAGCCCGTGGGGCTCGATCAGCTCGTTCAGGCGCAGCAGGATCGGGCGATAGAGGTCCTGGAATGCAGGCTCGACGGCGAAGAGGATGCGGTCGCCCTGGCGAGCGCGTTCGGCGGGATCCAGCTCCTGGAGTTGCTCCTCCTGGGCGTCGAGGATGGTCTTGAACCGCGCCAGGACGAACGCCAGCTCGGCCACGGCCTCCTTGTACTCGCGGTCCACCGCGTCCGGGGCGAGGATGGCCTGCGCGTCACCGATCGCTGCCCGGATCTGGGCCATGTTGCGGATGTCGTAGACCCGATCCATGTCCAGCACGTCGTCCTGCAGGTTGACGCCGATCTTCCAGTGGTGCTGCTTCTTGCTGACATGCCGGACGAGGGCGCGGCCGGCGTAGACCACGGTACCGCCGAAGGAGACCTGGAAGTCGTCCAGGAACACCCCCTTCTGGAGAGGAGGCTCCTCCTCGACGGCCGACTGGACGGCGAAGGCGACGCCGTTGATGGAGTAGTCCACCACCTTGCTGGTCCCGCCCAGCCAGGACACGGCGAACTCCAGGTCCAGCCCCGCGATGAGCTTGCGGACCGGGTAGCGGTCCGCGCGGAAGTACGAGTCCTTGCCCTTGCCCCCCTCCAGGGTCTCGTGGGTCCCCCGGTCCGATGGGTCGCGCTTCATGGGTCTCGGTTCTCCTCGGAACCGGCGGGCAACGCGACGGTCCAGACCGTGCCGATCCCGGGCGTGGCCTCCATGTCGATGTTACCGCCGTGCTCGCCGACGATCAGACGACAGATCTCCAGGCCCAGGCCGAGGCTGCCGTCGGTCCGCGCGGTGTAGATCGGCTCCCAGCTCTCCTCGGCGCCCACGCCCTCCAGGCCTGGCCCGTCGTCGGACACGGTGATCGCGACGCCGCCCGCAATGGCGTCGGTACAGACGGTGACCGTGCCGTCCGCTCCCGCGGACTGCATGGAGTGGGTCAGCAGGTACACCATCGCCTGCGCGAGCTGGCCCCGATCCGCGAACACCGGCGGCGGGCCGCCGAGGGCCTCGGTCACGCGGCATCGTGGACAGGCGCCGTCCAGGCGCGCGGCCTCCAGGGCCTCGCGGACCACCTGGTCCAGCTCGAACCAGCTCCGCTGCAGCTCCTGGCGCTGCTGGCGGGCGAAGGCGAGCAGCTCGTCCACGGTGCGGAAGACCTCGGCCAGGGAGGTCAGGCCCTGGTTGACGCGCGTGGCGATGGGTTCGGGGACCTCGACGCCGGCGATGGCCTCCTCGATGGCGCTGACGTCCGCCCGGTGCCGCTCGAGCTGGTGCATCACGCCTGCGGTGATCTGGCCGATGGTGGCCAGCTTCGCGGCGCGCACCAGCTGCTCCTCGGTGGCCTCGAGCTGATCGCGAGAGTCCTCCAGCTCGCGGTTTCGGCGTCTGAGCTTGTTCGCCAGGCGCCGATTGGCGCGCATGGTGTCGCGGTGATCGAGGCCCTGCGTGATGGCCTGGGAGAGGTCCGTGTGCTCCCACGGTTTGAGCAAGAAGCGGTACACGTGCCCCTGGTTGATGGCGGCCAGCATGGCATTGGCGTCGCTGTACGCCGACAGAATCATGCGGATCGTGTCGGGGTACGTCTTCCGGGCGTGCTCGAGCAGCTCCACCCCCGACATCTGCGGCATGCGCTGGTCGGAGATGATGATGTCGAACTCCTTGGCCTGCAGGATCTGCATGGCCTCCATGCCCGACATGGCGGTGATCACCTGGTAGTCGTCGGAGAGGTACTCCTCCAGCAACGCGAGGTTGCCGAAGTCGTCGTCGACGAGAAGAATCGAACGCGGTCCCACCTGATCACTCCGTGGCTGCACGACCAGCAGTCGTCCCCCCGGACTTCGGGGATCGTGAAAGAGGCGTCGGACCGACCCACCCGATCGGTTGCCACCAACCCGCTGGCGGCGCGACGACCTCGACTGGATTCTAACGCCCGGACGAGCCTGCGGTCCACGGACGCCGTAAGAACGTCGTAAGTTCTGCCGAGCAGATCTCAGAAACAGAAAAATCCAGAAATTCCGAGGAGTTATTCCTCGTCGCGCATGGCCGCAGGATCCCTGACGGCCAGGACGGGCACGGTGGCGTGCTTCTGGACCTGCTGGGTGGTGGAGCCGAGGACCCAGCGGC
>CAYRNR010000278.1:0-6866 GCA_964425605.1 uncultured Rickettsiales bacterium
TGGCGCTACCTGGGGATGATCGCGTCCAAGCGCAAGGTGAAGCAGGTGTTCGCGGCTCTGGAGGAGGAGGGCGTCGATCCCGGACAGCTCGCCCAGGTCCACTCCCCCATCGGTCTGAAGATCGGGTCCATCGATCCCGGTGAGATCGCGGTGTCGATCCTCGCCGAGCTGATCCGGGTGCGGCGGGAGAAGCCAGAAGATCCGGCCACCAGCTTCAAGGACTGACCGTCAGCCCTCGCCGAAGAACACCGCCTCGAACCGGAACAGCTCGCCACCTTCCATCCACGCGTCCGCGGGCAGGCCCGCCTTGGCGCAGGTGTGCTCGACGAAGGTCCGGGCGTCCCACCCCTGCTCCGTGGCCACCTGGGGCAGCAGCAGACCTCGGTTGAAGCCGCGCTGGGCCACGAGGCCGTGCTGGCCCACCACCACGTCCTGGGGGCCCTCGATGGGCTCCAGGGGGGTGAGCACGGTGACCTCGATGTGCAGCTGGGGCAGCTCGTCCGCGCGCAGCGGCGGGAACCTCGGGTCCTCGCGCGCAGCCGATCGCGCGAGGTTCGGCACGGACCGCGTCAGAGGCGCGTCGGACGTGATCTGCCCGATGCAGCCGCGCAGCTGACCGCCGCGCTTGAGGGTGACGAACACCCCGTCGTGGCGGGCCAGGACGGAGCCCGCCACCGGGTCCTCCACGGGGAGGGTCTCCCCCTCGACCATCGTCTCGAGGGAGCGACGCGCCAGGCGCAGCAGTTCCGCACGCTGGGACTCGTCCAGCTCGGGGGGTATCCGGGTCATGGGGGGCCTCGGGTGAGGTCCAGCCGGCCTAGCCTCCGGCGGCCTCCAGGTGGAAGGTGATGGCGGTCTCGCCGATGATGATCTGCTCGCCACCCACCAGCTTCTTGCGGGACACGGCGCGGCCATCGACGATGGTGCCGTTGGAGGAGTTGTTGTCCTCCATGAAGTACTCGCCGTCCTTGAAGATCACGCGGCAGTGGTAGCGGGAGACCTTGCCGTCGTTCTTGATCTGCAGGTCGTTGTTGCGGCCCCGGCCGATGGACAGGATGGCGCCGGTCACGGCGATCTCCTGGGGTGGCCCCTGCTTGGGGACCATGCTCATCCGGGCCACCTTCTCCACGCCGTCGGCGGCGTCCATGCCGACGAAGGAGCTGTCGAAGTCCTCGGCGGGCTCGACCGGCGGCGGCAGCTCGTCGGAGCCGCCCGTGTCCCCGGCGTCCGCGTCCGGCTGGGCGTCCGCGTCCTGCTGGGCGTCCTCGGCCTGGACCGTCTCGGGGGAGGCCTCGGGATCCGGGGCGTCGTCGGTCTCCTCGATGAAGCCGTCGTCGATCGCCTCGGGTTCCTCCTCAGGTTCCTCCTCAGGTTCCTCCTCAGGTTCCTCCTCAGGCTCCTCTTCGATGTCCACTTCGGGACGCTCTTCGGCCTCGCCTTCGCCCAGATCGCCCAGGAAACCGTCATCCGCGGGCTGGGCGTCCTCGACCCACGCCTCTGCCGGGTCCGGGGACTCCTCCTCCACCGGCGCGGGCTCCTCGGCGTCCGCCTGGGGCTCTTCCGGCTCCTCGACCCACGCCAGCTCGTCCACCTCGGGCTTCTCCGCGTCCTCGGCGGGCTCGGATTCCTCGGCGACGGGCTCCTCGACCCAGGCCAGATCGTCGGCGACCTCGGGCTTGTCCGGCTCTGGCTCTGGCTCTGGCTCTGGCTCAGGCTCAGGCTCGGGCTCGGGCTCAGGCTCAGGCTCAGGCTCAGGCTCGGGCTCGGGCTCAGGCTCGGGCTCAGGCTCGGGCTCAGGCTCGGGCTCGGGCTCAGGCTCGGGCTCAGGCTCCGGATCGGATTCCGGTTCAGGTTCCGGTTCAGGTTCCGGTTCGGGATCGGGCTCCTCGACGGGCTTGTCGCTCCACTCGGCAGAGACGGCCTCGAGGTCGCCGTCGCCGGTGGCCTGCGCCCCGCCGGCGGTGAGTTCTTCGTACTTCTCACGCGTCGCGGCGGCCTCCGCCAGGACCTCCTCGAGGGCCGCCTTGCGGCCGGTGAGGGCCTCCAGCTGGCCGCCGAGGTCGCCGATGTGGGCCGCGATCTCGGTGGAGACGAGCTCGAACTCGTCGTCCTCCAGCTCGCCGATCATGTTGCGCAGCTTGAGCTCTTCGCGCTCCAGCTCCTTGTTCTTGAGGGCCGCCTGGACGGGCTCCGGGGCCTCCTCCTCCTCGGCCAGGAGCCGCTCGAGCTCGGCGACCGCGGGGGCCATCTTCTCGATCTCGACCCGGTACTTCCCGAGGTAGTCGGTCAGCACCTTCTGGACGATCTCGGCGCTGAAGTTGCTCTTGTTCTCCTGGACCTTGACGACCCACTCCGCGAAGACGCGACACTGCTCGACAGACGCGCGAACGTCGTTCGACGCAGGAGGGAGCAGCACATCGCCGCCTTCAGCCGCTGCCTCCAGGTTGTTGTCCTCGGTGCCGGAACCGCTGCTGTCTTCCTTGGCCATTGACGTGCTCCCATGGGTTTGGAGACCATCGAGTCTATTGAGCGTCCGCGCGAGGTGTCAAGGCCGGCTCAGAGGCGCAGTACGATGCCCACGACCCCGGCCCATTGCCCCTCTCCCGCCGGCACTGCGGCGGCAAAGGCGCGCAACCCCGATCGGTAGGCGAGGCCCGCGGAGGTCACGCGGGCCGAGACCTCCAGGCCCCCCAGGGCGACCGCCCCCACGTAGTCCCAGTTCAGGACGACGGTGAGCACGACGAGCGCGTCCACCACCAGCACGCCGGCCAGGTACAGGGCGCCGAGCCCGGGCTGCCCGGTGGCCGCCAGGCCCAGGCCGGGAAGGAAGAAGCTCGCCACGGCCAGCCCACGCGCGCGCCGTCGGGCTCGGTGCACGCGCTTTATGGCCTCCTCGGTGGTGGGGATCTCGACGCGCGGCAGGGCCGCGTCGCTGGTCCGCGCCTCGACGACGATCGAGGCGATGATCTCGTCCTCGACGCGCAGGAGCCCCTCGTCGGTCATCAGGCCGAGGCACTGGCCGTCGTAGGTCCGGGCGTGGCCCTCCAGCGTGCCCCCGCGGGAGAGTTCGAGGACCACCCGGTCCCCGACCCGGAGATCGTCCAGGCTGGTCTCGGTCGCCTGCGCACGGCCCAGCAGGCCCGCCGCGAGACCGAGGGAGACGAGGACCAGGAGGGGATTGGACGGAGAGGGCACCACGAAGATCAGTATTGATCCTTGGCCAGGTTCAGGAAACGCCCCATCTCCTTTTCGAAGTACAGCTCGACGCGGCCGGTGGGGCCGTTGCGTTGCTTGGCGATCTCCAGCTCGGCCACGTTGGGCCGCTCGCTGGCCTCCTTGGTGTAGTAGTCGTCCCGGTGGATGAACATCACCAGATCGGCGTCCTGCTCGATGGCGCCGGACTCGCGCAGATCGCTGAGCATGGGGCGCTTGTCCTTGCGGGCCTCGGCGCTACGGTTGAGCTGGGAGAGCACCAGCAGGGAGATGTGGAGCTCCTTGGCCAGCCCCTTGAGGCCGCGCGCCAGCGCCGAGATCTGCTGCTCGCGGCTCTGGATGGTGGGATCGGTCCCCATCAACTGGAGGTAGTCGATGACGAGCAGCTCCACGCCGTGCTCCGCCTTGAGCCGGCGCGCCTTGGACCGTAGCTCGGCCATGGTGATGGACGGTGTGTCGTCGATGTGCAGCGGGACGCCGTACAGCTCCTGCTGCGCCTGCACCAGCCGGCCCCAGTCGTCGTCGGTGAGGGTCCCCTTGCGCAGGTGATCGGCCTTGACCTGGCCGTGCATGCTGAACAGGCGAGCCCCGAGGGACTCCTTGCTCATCTCCAGCGAGAAGAACGCCGCCGGGGTCTCGAACTGGACCGCCGTGTTGAGCAGGATGTTCAACGCCAGGGCCGTCTTGCCCATGGATGGCCGCGCCGCGAGGATGATCAGCTCTTCGGGCTGCAGCCCGGCGGTCATCCGGTCGAGGTCGGCCAGGCCGGTGGGTACGCCCACGACCTCGCCCTTGCGGGCGTAGCGCTCCTCGATCTGCTTGTAGGTGTTCTCGAGCACCATCCGCAGCGGCGCCACGTCACGGGCGTCGCGGAACTCGCCGAGCTCGAAGACGCGGCTCTCGGCCTTGTCCATCAGGGGCTGGATGTCGTGGGGACTGTCGTAGGCGTCCTCCACCAGCTCGGTGCACGTACCGATGAGGCTGCGCAGGATCGACTTGTTCTTGACGATCTCGATGTAGTACTGCAGCGTCACCGACGCGGGGATGGAGGCGGCCAGCTCGGCGATGTACGGCACCCCGCCGACCTCGTCGAGCACGTCCTCGGTACGCAGGGCGTTGGCCAGGGTCACCTCGTCGATGGGGGTGCCGGCCTCGAACAGCTCCAGCATGGCGCGCACGATGCGCCGGTGTGCCGGGCGGTGGAAGTCGTCGTCGGTGAGCACACCGGTGATGCGGCCCAGGGCGTCGTTGTCCAGCAGGACGGCGCCCAGGACCGCCTGCTCCGCCTCGTGGGAGTACGGAGGGGTCCGACCGGTGGCCCGAAGTTCCGACATCAGTCCTGCTCGGCGACCACCTTGACCGTCAGCGGTGCGGGCTCGGATTCCTTGAGCTTGATGTGCACCACGTGCTCGCCCAGGGTCTTGATGGGCTCGTCCACCACGATGGTGCGACGATCCACCTTGACGCCCTTGGCGGCGAGCTGCTCGGCGATCTCGATGTTGGTCACCGAACCGTAGAGCTTGTCCTCCTCGCCGGCGCGCTTGGTGATCTCCACCGACACGGCCGCGATGGCCTCGCGGATCTCGGCGCTGTGGGCGGCCACCTTGCGGCGGTGGACCTTCACGAGGCGACGGGCGTGCTCGAGCTGCTTGATGTTCTTGTCGCTGGCGGGCATCGCCAGCTGGTTCGGGATCAGGTAGTTGCGGCCATAGCCGTCCTTGACGGTGACGACCTCGCCGGCCTTACCCAGATTCGCAACGTCCTCTTTGAGAATCAGCTTCATGACGGTGCACCTCTAGGCGTTGGTGGCCAGGTACGGCAGCAGGGCGATGTTCCGCGCGCGCTTGATGGCGTGCGAGAGCTTGCGCTGGTGCTTGGCACAGTTACCCGAGATCCGACGCGGCACGATCTTGCCACGCTCGGTGATGTAGTTCTTGAGGATCTTCACCTCTTTGTAGTCAATCGTCAGGTTGGAGTCCGCACAGAACTTGCAGACCTTGCGCCGGGATCTCCGCTTCCTTCCCATCCACATCTTACGACTCCTCTCGCGGCGGGAAACGCGTCCCGTCCGCTGATGTCTCTTCGGTGCGCCGCGCCGGCCCCACCAGGGCCGCGGCGACGGTCCTGTTTACTCGCTCTTGGCCTCGGTCGCCTCTGCGGGGGCCGCTTCCGGCTCCTCGGCGGGGGCCGCTGCCGGCTCCTCGGCGGGCTTCTCCGCGGGCTTCGCCGCAGGCTCCTCGGCGGGCTTCTCCGCGGGCTTCGCCGCAGGCTCCTCGGCGGGCTTCTCCGCGGGCTTCTCCGCGGGCTCCTCCGCGGGCTTCTCCGCGGGCTTCGCTGCGGGCTTCGCCGCAGGCTCCTCTGCGGGCTTCTCCGCCGGCTTCTCCGCGGGCTTCTCCGCGGACTCTGCCGGGGCAGCCGCCGCGGCGGCCTCGGCGTCGCGCTTCTCGGCGGCCTTGCGGGCCTTCTCTTCCCAGTACGCGCGCTCCTCGGCGGCCTTGCGGGCCTCCTCTTCCTCCTTGGCGCGCTTGGCGGCGCGGGCCGCCTCCTCGGCGTCGGCGCGTTCCTTGCGGGACTCCACCTCGACGCGGTCGGCGATCTTCGTGGTCATGAACCGAAGGACCACCTCCTCGAACCTCAGGGCCCGCTCCAGCGCGGTCACGGTCTGGGCATCACCCAGGAAACCGTAGAGGTGGAACACCCCCTTGTTGAAGTCCTGGATCTCGTAGGCCAGGCGCTTTCGGCCCCAAAGCAGCATGTGCAGCTTGACGCCTCCGCCCTCCTCCGTCGCGGCCGCGAGCTTGTCGGAGATCTGCTGGACGGCAGCCTCGTCGGTCTCCGGCTTGACGATGAACATCAGCTCGTATTCCCGTAGATACATCGTCTCTCCCTGCGGGGGGGTCATCCCGGACCCTCACCCCTGGTGTTGTACTGGTTCATGGACGCTCGGATGCCCTCCTGCAGGGTCATCTCGACGGCGTCCGCGGCCCGCTCCACCACGTCTTCGATCTGAGCTTTCTCTTCCGGACGGAAGCTGCTCAGGACGTGGTCCGTGGAGCCGGCCTGGGCGCTCGGGCGCCCGATTCCCATGCGCACACGGAGGAACTCATTGCTCCCCAATGCCCGCACGATGTCCCGCAGACCGTTGTGACCGCCGTGGCCACCCCCGGCCTTGAGCTTGAGGCGCCCGGGCTCCAGGTCCAGGTCGTCGTGGACGACCAGCACCTGCTCCGGGGGGATGTGGAACCATCCGGCCATCACGCCCACCGAGTCTCCGCTGCGGTTCATGTAGGTCTGCGGCTTCGACAGCAGCACCGGTCGGTCCACGATGGTCCCGCTGCCGTACACGGCGCGGAACTTCTTCGTGCGTAGATCGATGTTGTGCCGGCGAGCGAGGGTGTCCACCACGGCAAAACCCAGGTTGTGCCGGGTGTTGCGGTAGCCTGCTCCGGGATTTCCCAATCCCACGACCAGTTGCTTGCCTCGCACTTGCTCGCTCGCTCCGGACTCGAACCAAGAGGCCTACTCCTCGGGAGCCGCCTCTTCGCCCTCGCCCTCTTCGCCCTCTTCGCCCTCTTCGCCTTCCTCTTCCTCGATGTCCTCCTCGATGGCCTTCATGCCCTTCGCGGAGATCTGGAGGACCGGGAAGCGCTGCT
>CAYRNR010000279.1:0-6822 GCA_964425605.1 uncultured Rickettsiales bacterium
GGTTGTGCTTGGCGTAGGTCTTGGGGGTCACCTCGCCGAACACCAGCACGATCATGGTCATGGCGGCAACGGCCGCGGCGTCGGCGTAGCTGTCGAGGAAGAAGTGGGCGATGCGGCCGGCGAGGATGGAGCCGAGGATGTTGACGAGGTTGTTGCCCACCAGCAGCGTGGTCAGCAGCCGGTTGGGGCGCAGCAGCCAGGCCTTGAGGATGGGCGACCAGCGATCGCCGCGGTCGAGCAGCTGCTGGGTGCGGGAGTGGGACAGGGCCGTCAGCGCGGTCTCGGTGCCGCTGAAGAAGGCACTGAAGACCAGACAGACGGCGAGGCCTATGATCTCGGGGATCGCCGATTCAGGAGGGGGCTCCACCCAGAAGTCCTTTCCGGTTCAGGACTCCATCATATCGCAGGGCGGACCCGAGGGGAGAGCCGGCTCAGATCTGATCGACCGACGACAGGATCTCGGGGTCGAAGTCCTGGCGCAGCTTGAGCAGGGGCGGGCCGTCGTCGGGGGTGCTGCCGCGCAGGAACTTGATGCGCGGCCCGTTGCTCACACCGTCGATGGTGACGCCCTCGTTGATGTCGATCTCGGTCTTGGGCTTGTAGTAGATCCGGCGCCCCTCCTCGTCGAACTCGCCCTGGGCGGCGGCAAAGGTGGCGGGCACGGCCAGGAATGCGGCGACGAGGCACAGGGAGACGAGGCGCTTCACGGGTTCCTCCACGGGTGGGTGTCGTGGAGGATCGAACGGTTGGCGGGGAGGTTGGTTTCTCTCAATCGACGGCGTGACGGCGTGAGACGATCCTATCGAGTTCGCTCAGCAGCCGCTCGCGGTCTCTCCACAGGACAACCCTGCCGGATGCCTGCGCAGTAGCGATGAACGGCGCGGGCTGACTCGTCGCCATTCGTCGAATCCTCGGCGCCATCTCCGCCAAGGCGGCGCCGATCTGCGGGCCCGTCATGTCGCTCCCCGTGAAGATGAACAACCGGGCGCCGCACTGGGCCACGGTCAACCGCTGCAGGAATCCGCGTCGGACCGCACGCCGGATGGCGTTGTCCTTGCTCAGCGCGATCCATCCCCGACGGGTCACCTCTGGCAGCCAGGTTTCGTCCTCTGCGGCCTGATCGAAGTGGTCGTCGTGTACCTCTACGAGTTCCCCCGCCTCCCGCAACGCTGCCGCAACGTGGATTCGTCCGAAATCGCGATCAAGAAAGAGGACAGGGCGTTCGGCGTCCACGACTAGGCCACCAGCGGGAACTCGCACCGGATGGCTTCTTCGATCATGAACCGTTCCGCACCGTAGTCCTCGGCCAGGGCATCGACCGACTCTCCAGCCTTGTACCGCTCGGCCAGGACCGTCGTCGTCACACCAACTCCGGCAAGAATTGGCCTTCCGAAGGAGATCCTGGGATCAATGACGATCACGCGGGGTTGCTCCACCAGCGGGCTGCCGGGACGGCTCACGCGAGTGAACGGGAAGAACCTCGCTTCAAGACCGGCCTCGTCGCGTTCGACGCGCTGCAGGTACGCAGATACGACCTCGCGGATGGCCAGCTGCCCGCTGGTTCCGGAGAGGGAAAGAACTCTGTCCAGGATCTCGATGTACAGGTCGACGCCATCGGTACGAAGCGTCAGGCGAGCGAGGGGGTGCTCGATCGGAAACTCCTGGCTGACGTACTCCAGTGCCTCGCGCACCTTCCTCAGCTGGACCCGATGCGCGCGCCGGATGGCGCTGAGAACGTGCAGCTCGACCAGATTGGTGAACGAAAGCAGCGGCAGCGTGGCGTCAGGCCGTTGGATCACTGGTAGAAACTTCCGCGTCTCCCCGTCAGGAGCGCGGTACGTGGTACCTCGCACCCACGCCGCGGTCGTGGTCCTCGGCATTCCGAGGTATCGGGCCGCGTCAGCATAAGAATAGGCCGGTACGTCCCGCGGATCCACACCGAGCAGTTCACTGGCCATTCATCCTCCTCGAGCCCCAGGATACCCCGCCACGACCGGCAAAGCAGACAAACCCTACCACCCACGAACCCCAAGCCGCCGCCATGGCAGGAGGGTTTCGAGCCCGCCGTCAGGCTGGATCGGCGCTGAGGTCCTCGAACATCGCCTGCACCGATGTGTAGCGGTCGGCCGGGTCCTTCTCCATCGCGCGCAGGATGCCGCGGGCGAGGGGATCGGGGAGATCGGGGACGACGTCGCGCGGATCCGGGGCGGGCTGGGAGATGTGGGCCATCATCAGGGCCACGGGGTTGCGCTTGTGGAAGGGGCGGCGGCCAGTGACCATCTGGTAGGCCATCACCCCCAGCGAGTAGATGTCGGCCCGCTCGTCCACCTCGGCGGAGTCCTGGATCTGCTCGGGCGAGATGTAGTCCAGGGTGCCGATCAGGTTGGTCGCGGTGAGCTGCGTGGCCGCGGCCAGCTTGGCGATGCCGAAGTCGGTGAGCACGGCCCGCAACCCATCGGCGTCTTCGGAGTCGAGCAGGACGTTGGAGGGCTTGACGTCCCGGTGGATCACGCCGTGGGCGTGGGCGTGGCCCAGCGCCGCGGTGATGTCCCCGAGCAGCCGGGTGGTCTCGGCCGCCGAGAGGCGCACCGACTCCACGATGTGGTCGTGCAGGTCGCAGCCGGGCACGTACTCCATGATGATGAAGCGGGTGCCGTCCTCGAGCACGCCGTGCTCGTACATGCGCACGATGTGGTCGTGGCGCAGCGAGGCGATGATCCGCGCCTCCCGCTCGAAGCGCTTGACGAGCTCGGCGTCCTGCCCGGCGGCGGGGAGGATCTTGACGGCCACCTCGCGCTCGTCGTTCCTGTGTCGGGCGCGGTAGACCTCGGCCATGCCGCCGCGGCCGATGAGCTCCAGCGGGCCGTACTCGCCCAGCATGGTGCGCCGGACGACCGTGCTCAGCGCGTCGTCGTGCGGGACCGGCGGGCGGGCCCGGGCCGCGTCCTCGTACTCGATGCGGATGTTGTACAGCCTGCGATCCACGAGGCGCCGCAGCCGCACCCGCAACGGCTGGAACAGCAGCCCGGTGGCCACGGCCGCGATCCCCAGGGCCACGGGCAGCAGCCCGTCGCCGCCGGCGAGCACCAGCGCGCCGTGCAGCCCCACGGCCACCGCGGCGAACACCGCGGCCAGCCCCGCGGTCAGGGCGCCGTAGACCAGCGAGCGGTTGATGAAGAAGTCGATGTCCCACAGCCGGTGGCGCAGGATGGCCATCATCATCGCCACGGGCAGCAGGATCAGCACCGCCCACGACAGGTGGTACATCACGAACTCGAAGGCCACGTTGCTCAGGGGGTCTTCGAAGGTCCTCGGTGTGGCGAATGCGGTCACGCCCGCCACCCCGTACACCACCATCTGCGCGACGAAGGCCACCACCACCCATTTGGTCTGCTGCCGCTGGATCGCGGTGGACACGTTGCGGTAGCGGTGGACCTGGGACCACACGCCGATCAGCGAGACGACCAGGCCCGGGGCGTGGACCAGGGCGGGGTGGGCCCCCCACAGGCTCAGGCGGACCGGGAAGAGGGTGAAGGCCGCCATGTACACCAGCCACACGGCCAGCACCCAGCGCGTCCAGCGGGGCACGAACCGGCCGCTGGGGAAGGTCAGCAGCAGCGCCGCGATGGAGGCATGGGCCAGCCGCCCCAGCGCCTCCACCGGCGCGACGAGCGCCGGACTGTAGCGGGTCAGCGAGTCCGTGTTGCCCGAGCACACGCAGGCCACGTAGATCAGGAACAGCGAGGCCAGGGCAGCCATCCACGAATCGCGCCGCTTCCAGAACAGCAGCACGCCGGGGAGGACGCCACCCAGCACCATGATCCAGCTCGCCACGGAGATGTACATCGAGTACGCCTCCATGGACACACCCAACGAGGCCAGGGCAGCCTGCTCGGCGGGGATCAGGCGGAACAGCGCCATGCAGTCGAAGTCGCTCTGGGCCGGCGGGATCAGCTCGAAGTAGCGCACCGGCGTGCCCACGGCGCACGCCACGAGCACCGCCAGCACCAGGACTCCCCAGACCAGGGTCGTGGCCAGGCGGAGGCGAGGCGGGATCAGCGCGGTACTCCCTGTCGACTCGAGGCGGACCGTGGGCTGGTCGTCGGTGTTCATGATCCGGAGCGGCCCCTCGTCGCGGTGATGCGTCGCGCGCTGCGGATCACAGCATGGACTGGGGGTCCACGTCCACGGCGAGGCGGACGCCTCGATCGCGCGCTGCGGCGTCGAGGGCCGGCTGGACCGCGTCGAGGAGGCCCGCGAGGGTGCGAGGGTCCGGCGCCAGCAGGATCAACCGCCACCGGAAGCGGCCCGCCAGACGCTGCAGCGGGGCGGGCGAGGGCCCGAGAATGCGCAGCTGCCGGCCGCCGCGGGCGCGCACGGCGTTGCGCAGGGCGTCCCCGACGGTCTGGGCGGCGCGGCGGGCGCGGTCGGGCTGAACGTGGGAGAAGCGAATCATGGCCAGCCGCCCGAAGGGGGGATAGCCCAGGGCCTGGCGCTTGCGCAGGATGTGCTCGGCGTAGCCGGAGTAGTCGTGGGACAGGGCGAAGCGGATGGCCTCGGCCTCGGGGGTGAAGGTCTGGACGATGACGCGGCCGGCGAGGTCGGCGCGGCCGGCGCGACCGGCGACCTGGGTCAACAACGAGAACGTGCGCTCGCCAGCGCGGAAGTCGGGGAGGTTCAGCCCGGCGTCGGCGTGCAGCACCCCCACCAGGGTGACGCGGGGGAAGTCGTGGCCCTTGGCCACCATCTGGGTCCCCACGAGCACCTGGATGTCGCCGCTGCGGAAGCGGTCGAGGATGCGGGCGTGGGCGCCGCGGTCGGCGGTGGTGTCGCGGTCCATGCGGTCCACGCGCAGCCCGGGGATCAGCTCGGCGAGGCCCTCCTCGATCCGCTCGGTGCCCTGGCCCAGCAGCTCCAGCGACGCCTCGCCGCAGTTGGGGCAGCGATCGGGCAGATGCTTGGAGCGGCCGCAGTAGTGGCACGACAGCTGGTTGCGGCGACCGTGGTAGGTCAACGAGGTGTCGCAGTCCGAGCAGCGAAAGGAACCACCGCAGCCGCCGCAGACCACCATGGTCGACAGGCCGCGGCGGTTCAGCAGCAGGATCGCCTGCTCGTCCCGCTCCACGGTCCTGGACACGGCGTCCAGCAACGTGGGGGTGAGCAGGCGGTGGGACTCCTGCTCGTCCTCGCCGCGCTCCTCGCGCAGGTCCACCACGGTCACCTCGGGCATGGGACGGTCGAGGACGCGGTGGGTCAGCGACAGGGTCGCGTACCGCTCCGAGCGGGCGTTGTGCAGGCTCTCCAGCGACGGCGTGGCCGATCCCAGCACGCACACGGCGCCGGCCTGGGAGGCGCGCATCACGGCCACGTCGCGGGCGTTGTAGCGCAGGCCGTCCTCTTGCTTGTACGAGCCGTCGTGCTCCTCGTCCACCACGATCAGCTTCAGGCCGGCCACGGGCGCGAACACCGCCGACCGCGCGCCGATGGCCACCCGGGCCGCGCCCTCTCGCAGGCCGCGCCAGCGCTCCAGGCGCTGGCGGCGCGTCAGGTTCGAATGCAGCACGGCCATGGGCACGCCCAGGCGCTGGGCGAAGCGCCCCACGAGCTGGGGTGTCAGCGCGATCTCGGGCACGAGCACCAGGACCCCGCCGCCGGCGGCCAGGGTCTCCTGGGCGGCGCGCAGGTACACCTCGGTCTTGCCCGACCCGGTGACGCCGTGCAGCAGCACCGGCGCGAACGCTCCCGCAGTCAGGGCGTCGTGGATGCGGCCGACCGCGTCGCGCTGCTCGTGGGTGAGCGTGGGTGGCGCGGCCTCCTCCCCGGCGAGGCCGGCCTCGTCCCCCTCGAAGGCGTCCTGGGGATCCTGTGGGCGCTCCCGGATCTCCACCAGCTCCAGGTCCCGCAGCTGGGTCAGCACGCGACCGACCCCCGAGAACTGCTCGTGCAGCCGCGCCACCTCCACCTCGCCGAACCGTTCGAGGTAGGCCAGCATCCGGTCGCGCACCGGCCCGGGACGGGAGAACGCCGACATCGTGGCGGTGAGGTTCTGGCGCAACTTCACCGTCTTGACCACGGGGGCGCGCCACGCCACGGGGCGGGCCACGCCGTCGTCACCCGAGTGGTTGCGCACCAGCGGCGGCAGCGCCGTGGACACCACCTGGCCCAGGGCGTGGCGGTAGTAGCGCGAAACCCAGCGCAGGAACCGGATCTCCTCGGCGGTCAGGACGGGGGCGTCGGTCAGCAGCGATCCGATGGGCTTGAGCTCGACCTCCTCGCGGGTCTGCGGATCCAGCTCGACGATCACGCCGGCGAGGGCGCGGCGGCCGAACGGGACCGAGACCAGCAGGCCGACGCGGACGCAGGCCTGCAGGGACGCGGGAACCGAGTAGTGGAATGCCTTGTCGAGGGGGACCGGGATCGCCACGGCGACCCGGCTCACGGGCGAAACAGCGGTCACTTGCCGCGGATGCGCTCCTGGGTCTCCGCCTCGGTCTTGCAGTCGATGCAGTGCGTGGTCACCGGCCGGGCGATCATGCGCTTCTCGGCGATGTCCTCGCCGCACACCTCACAGATGCCGTAGCTGCCGTCGTCGATGCGCTCGATGGCCTTGCGGATCTTGTAGATGAGCTTGCGTTCGCGGTCCTTGAGGCGGATCGAGAAATCCCGGCTCGACTCCTCGGTGGCCAGATCGATGGCATCCGGGAGGTTGAGCTTCTCCATGGTCAGGTCGGTGACGCTGCGATTGGCCTCTTCCACCAACGCCTCGAGGCGCTCGTTGAGGAGGTTACGGAAGAACTCCAGACGTTCTCGTTCCATGGGTGC
>CAYRNR010000280.1:0-6804 GCA_964425605.1 uncultured Rickettsiales bacterium
AACTCGACGAGTTAGTTGATTTCTTGCGAGCGTCCCTTTTCCCCGCCCGAGGGTATCCTGTTCGTTCGTGCGATCCGCGACTTCACTGCTGCTGTTCGTCCTGTGCCTGCCAGCCCTCGCGCGCGCGGATTCGATCGAGATGGAGGTGGCGGCGGAGATCGCGGCGGATGGGTCCGAGGTGGTGGGGTGGACGCGCGTCCGGTACACCAACGAGGGGGAGGTGGCGCTGGACTCGCTGGTGCTGCTGCTGTACCCGCAGCGGTTCGCCGAGCCCGAGGAGATCCTCAACGACCTGACCACGACGCGGGTGTACCCGGGGCGGTTCTCGCCGGGGGGGATGGAGCTGACGGACGTCGAGGTGGAGCCCGTCGAGTTCGATCTGGCGCCCGAGGGGAGCTACGTGCGGCTGCCGCTGGAGGTGCCGCTGGGGCCGGGGGACACGGTCCAGGTGGAGCTGCCCTTCGTCACCACGGTGCCGCGGCGGTACGGGACCTTCGGGCGATACCGCTGGATGGTGGCCCTCAACGGCGGGTGGACGCCCCAGGTGGCCGCGAGGGCGCCCGATGGTGGGTGGGACCTCCACGCAGCGCCGCCGAGCGCCGCGTGGTCGGTGGATCTGACCTATGACGCGGACTGGGGGGCGGTGATCAACGGCACGGTGCAGGGGGCCAGCGAGGAAGCAGCGGGCGCGCCCGGGCGGGGCATGGCGGTGTTCGCGGACGGCCACGCGCGTTACGAAGGCCGGGGCAGGTTCGTGACCGTGGTGTTGCACCGGGACCGGCAGGTGACGGTGGCGGACAGCCCCCAGGGACCGCTGACCTACGTGGGGGCGGCGCCCACCGAGCTGCAGCGACAGGACCTGTCCACCGTGGCCGAGCGGGCGCTGGGGCTGCTCCGGGCGGCGGGCGTGCCCGGGGCGCACGAGGGCACGGTGGTGGTGGAGGCGCCGCTGCGGTGGCGGCTGGTGGAGCAGGGCGAGGGGTGCGTGCTGGTGTCGGACCGCTTCCTGGAGGCGGACCCGAACATGCGGCGTACGCACCAGACGCAGCTGGCGCGGGCCGTGCTCACCGACCGGCTGATGGGGCAGGTGGAGCGGGTGGAGGCGTCGCACGAGGCGCCGGCCATCGCCGAGGCGGTGTCCTGGGCGTTGATCCCGCGCTACCTGGCCAGCCGGTACAGGTTCAACCCCACGGCCCAGGAGGTGCTGCGCCCTCTGGACTTCATCCCCACCATCGAGCAGTACCTGTACGCGCCCATGTACCCGTTCGCCGACGAGGTGCTCAACAACCCCTACCAGTACGACCCGCTGCGCGCGGACATGCGCCGCTTCCACCGCCGGGGCATCTCGCCGCGGGTCTCCCAGCTCAAGATCAAGGAGGTGGTGGGGCCGCTGGCCATGGACGGCGCCGCAGTGGACTACGTGACCGGACTCGCCGAGCCGGCGCCGGCGCCGTGGCTCGATCTCGTCGAGGACCGGACCGGGGTCGAGGTACGCCCCATCTGGGACGCGTGGGAGCGTGCGCTGCCGTTCGTGGACTACCACCTCGAGGTCACCCGGGAGCGCGGCGAGGACGGCTGGACCACCACCATCGACGTGACCCGCGCCGCCGGGCCCGCGGACACGCCGCTGCCCGAGACGGTGGAGGTGCGCGCCACGGTCCCGGCGTCCGGCGACGAGCCCCGCACGCGCTACGAGCTGCGCTGGGACGGGATCGGCGACGGCGGAAGCTGGCAACTCGAGACGGATCGCCGCGTGCGCCGGGTGGAGATCGACCCGGCCCGCAAGCTGCTGGAGCTGGACGAGCAGGGGTTCATCCTGCGCCAGGACAACCAGCAACCGAAGCGGTTGAAGTTCTATCCGTGGGGGTACGTGTACTCCCTCAACGTCACCGAGGGCACCTTCGAGGGCGTGCTGGGCATCTCCGGTCGTACGGCCTTCGACAACCGCAACTTGATCTCCGCCAGCGGCTACCACACCGAGGAGACGACGCTGGGACTCGGCGCGGGGTACTACCGCTACTTCGGCCGCAGCCGCGACGCGCTGTACCTGCGCAACCGCGTGGGGCTGTCCCTGGGCCTGAACGTGCTCAACCAGCGCTTCGCCACGGTGGAGGGCAAGCTCCCGGTCGGCGCGATGGCCACGGTGAGCTACCGCTACGACGATCGGTTCGGGTCCACCTTCCCCACGCGGGGGGGCCGGATCGGCGTGTCGGTCCAGACGGGGAACACCTGGTTCGCCGAGCTGGACGAGGGGCAGTTCATCGGGGCCGGTGTGTCCGGCAGCATCCTGTTCCCGCTCCACCCGCGGCTCGTGCTGGGGTGGCGTGGCAAGGCCGGGGCCACCACCGCCGATCTGCCCCAGATGCAGATGGTGCTGGGGGGCAACTCCGACCTGCGCGGCCTGCCCGAGCGATTCGCCACGGGCCAATTCAAGCTGTTCACCGGCATCGAGTGGCGCTACCTGGCGCTGCGGGACATGGACCTGCGGCTACCCCTGGGGCGGCTGCGCGCCGTGGAGGCAGTGATGTTCGTGGAGGCGGGCTGGGTCGGCAACGGCGTCCCGGTCGCCGACGAGATGCACGCGGGGGTGGGGGCGGGGCTGAGGTTCGACTTCGCCTACTTCGGCATCTTCCCGGGCATCGGCGGCATCGACGTGGCCTGGTCTCCGCACGCTCCGAAGGGAAACCTGCTACCGTTACCGCTCCAGATTTACCTGGTGCTGGGGCAGTCCTTCTGACCCCGCACGGCGTTCGAGGGACGGCCATGGGACGGCGACTTCTCCTACTCGCTCTGATCCCCGTGATCCTGGGTGGAGCACTCGGTGGCTGCCGCGTGCTGCGCTATCCCGCCGAGGCGTACCTCCCGGATCCCATCCCCGATCCCCCCGAAGAGGTGATCGCCGCGGTGGAGGCGCTGGCCCGCGACGCCGCCGACGCGCGTGCGGAGCGCACGCTGGTGGACCAGGCTGTGGCGGTGGGCCAGTCCCTGGTGGGCCAGGCCAAGGTGGTCCTGGGGGGGAAGACCTTCACCGGGGACTGCTCCGGGTTCGTGCGAGCCTGCCTGACCCACGTGGGCCTGGACGTGGTCGAGGCGGGTGACGAGGGCACCAGCGGCACCGAGATCTTCTACCGGGCCATCGAGCGGCGGGGAGGCATCCACACCGACGACCTCCCCGAACCCGGCGATCTGGTGTTCTTCTCCAACACGTACGATCGCGACAAGAACGGCCAGCTCGACGACGACTTCACCCACGTGGGCCTGGTGGAGTCGGTGTCCGATCTCGGCACGGTCCACTTCCTGCACTACATCGGCGGCGCGGTACGCATCGGCCGCATGAACCTGCTGCGCCCCCACGACGACGCCGACTCGAACTCGGGCACCATCCTCAACGACTTCCTGCGCCGGCGGCGCATCGAGGACGGCCCGAACGTCCGCTACCTGGCCTCGGAGCTGTGGGTGGGCTTCGGACGGATCACCCCTGACGATCCGAGCTAGCCCCCGACCATGAGCAGCGCCCCCAAGCGATCGGTGATGATGACGTTCCGCAGGGGGCTGATCTGGGCCCTGGGCGCGGGCATCATCATCTACGCCGGGCTCGCGTTCTGGGGCGGACGCAACGAGGTGATGGGCGAGCTGGCGCGCTTCTCGTGGCCCATGCTGGCGCCGATCCTGGCCCTGAGCCTGGGCAACTACCTGATCCGCTACGTGCGCTGGGAGCTGTACCTGAGGGCGCTGGGCATCCGCATCCGCCCGTGGACCTCCATCTCGGTGTTCATGGCCGGCCTGGCCATGACCATCACCCCGGGCAAGGTGGGGGAGTTCCTCAAGAGCTACCTGCTGCGGGAGACCGACGGCATCCCCATGACGCGCACCGCGCCGGTGGTGTTCATGGAGCGGGTCACCGACCTGCTGGCGCTGGTGGCGCTGGCCTCGGCCGGGGTGGGGACCTACTACGAGAGCGGCACCTGGGTCCTCGTGGTCGCGGGCGCGGCCATGGTCGCGGGGGTGGCGGTGCTGTACAGCCGCACGCTGTGCCTGGCCCTGCTCAAGCCCCTGCACCGCATCCCGAAGCTGAACAAGCTCGCCGGCGGCCTCGAGGCGTCCTACCTGGCCGCCCACGAGCTCACCCGACCGCTGCCCCTGCTCGCTGGATTGATCCTGGGCGCGGTCGCGTGGACCTGCGAGTGCATGGGCTTCCACCTGTGCTTCGTGGGGCTGGGCGAGGACATGGCCGCTGGGGCCTCGATCTTCGTGTACGCGTTCTCCACCATCGCCGGGGTCGTGTCGCCGGGCGGCCTCGGCGCCACGGACGTGGGCCTGATCGCCCTGGCCCAGGGGCTCTCGGACACCCTGACCGAGCCCACCGCGGTCACGGCGTCGTTCCTCGTCCGCGCGTGCACCCTGTGGTTCGCCATCGCCGTGGGCGCGCTGTTCCTGCTGCGCTTCTCCACGCCGCTGCAGGTGGACGTGGAGACGGCCCGGGCGGGCGACGAGACCGACGACGCGCCGAAAAGTTCCCCTTCTTCCTGAGCCCAGGTTCAACGCATAGGATGGCATCGAGACACACGGCGCATCGCCATGCGCCCGGAGGTGACCCGAGGTGACGCTCACCAACACCAGCCAGCCACAGCTCGTCGCGATGCAGGACCACTCGGCCCGCAAGGACGAGGAGCTGATGATGCGCTACCGGGACGGGGACGTCTCGGCATTCGACGTGCTGGTACGCCGCCACCGCGACGGCCTGCTGAACTTCCTGTACCGCATGACCGGAGTGAGGCAGGTCGCCGAAGAGGTCCAGGCCGACGCGTGGCTCAAGATCCACCGGGCCGCGGCCCGGTACGAACCGCGCGCGGCGTTCTCCACGTTCTTGTACACGGTGGCCTACCGCCAGTGCCTGACGGTGCTCGGCGCCAAGGCCAACAAGATCCGCTCGGCGGGCGTCGACCCGGAGCGGCTCGACGGTTCTCCGGTGGTGGGTGGTGGCAGCCCGGCCCGGTACAACCCGGAGCGCCAGGTCATCATCGACGAGCAGATGGAGCGGCTGGACAGGGAGGTCGCCGAGCTGCCGGAGGCCCACCGCGCTGCGTTCCTGCTGTACTACGTGCAGGGGCTCAGCTGTCAGGAAGTGGCCGACGTACTCAACCTCACGGCCAAAGAGGTCAAGGGAAGACTCGCCTACGCACGCCGACTGTTGCGTGAACGCGTGGCTGGATAGGACGGGGCTCGGGAGCAATGATGGACTGTTCGAACTACAAGGAACTGTCGGGGCTGAGGCCCGAAGACCTCCTCGAAGAGGAGCGGCAGCAGCTGAACGATCACCTGGCGCACTGCGATCCGTGCCGCCGCGAACAGCACGCCGACGAGGAGATCCTGGCGCTGGTGGACAGCTGGCCGGATCTCCAGTCCGCGATCACGGCCGAGGACATTCGCGGCCTGGACGGGCTGGAGACGGTGGCAGCGGTCCCCGGAGCCTCTGTCTCCAGAGCCGCCGAGCCCAGCGCCGTGATCACTCCACCGCAGCGCCGCGGCTCGCGCCTGGTACCCATCGCCGTGGCCCTGGCCGCCATGGTCCTGCTGTGCATGACGTTGGTGCCGAGGATGCTCCAGGACGAACCGGCCCCGACCCACAGGCTCAAGGGCGCGACCGCCGACGTGATCGAACCCATCACGCTGGACCTGCAGCTGTCGGTGGAGACCTCCCTGGGTGAGACGACGATGCTGTCCCCCGGCCAGGAGTCGGGCTCCTACGGCCCCACGGAGGGCCTGCTCTTCGGCGTGCGCACCGACGGCCCGGGGACGCTGGTCCTGGCCGAGCAGACCCCGGACGGTGCGCTGCACATGCTGGGTCCCGGCGACGCGAGCACCTGGTCCCGCGGGCAGGAGGGCAACCTGGCGCTGGTGGACGGGGCGGGCCGCCGTCTGGCCTACCAGCCCGACGCGGGCTCCGGGTCCTACCGATTCACCGCCCTGCTGATCGAACCCGCGACCGAAGAGGCTGCCCTGTCCGACGTGGAGTCCCTGATCCGCGGGGACGAGGTTTCCGGCATCTCTCTACTCGCCATGGACTCCTTCACGATAGAGTGGTCGGCGGGAGTCGATGGTGATCTGGCGCACTGATCTCGCCCACGGGCTACTCCTCCTCGCCGCGGTGCTGGCCGCCGCTCCGGTGGGCTGCGCCCACCGCTCCACCTGGCGCGACAAGGGCTTCGCCCCCGCCGAGTCCACCGCCGACGCCATCGAGGCCAGCTTCGGACCACGGCGCATCGCCCTGGTCATCGGCGTGGGCGACTACGACGATCCCCTGTTCGGCGATCTACGCCACGCCGAGGCGGACGCCATCGAGTTCGGCGACATCCTCGAGAGCCACGACTACGGCGGCTTCGACCGTGTCATCACCCTGACCACCCGCGTCCAGACCACCCAGGCGCGCATCCTCACCGAGCTGGTGAGCCTGCGCAACGACCTGCGCAGCCAGGACACGCTGCTGGTGTATTTCAGCGGCCACGGCACCATGCGCCTGGACAACGACGACGAGCCGATCCTCTTTTTGGTGCCCAGCGACGCCAAGGCCCGGGACCTGCCCGGCACCTCGCTGGAGCTCGCCGAGCTGCAACGCTTCTTCTCGCGCATCCGCTCCGAGCGCAAGGCGCTGGTGGTGGACGCCTGCTTCCACGGCGAGGGCAAGTCACGCCTGCAGCCCACGGTGCAGCAGGAGATCGAGCGGATGGACGCCTTCCCCACCCTCAGCAGGCGGGTGAAGCTCGGCCAGAGCGAGGCCCACCTGTTCGCCACGTCGTGGGGCCG
>CAYRNR010000281.1:0-6732 GCA_964425605.1 uncultured Rickettsiales bacterium
CCGACGGCCGGATGACCACCCGCTGGGAGTCCCCGAGGTGGAACACCAGCACGTTGCGCGCCGCCGCGTCGGTGCCGCTGAGGATGGGCCCGAACACGCCCTCGGGATCGCGGCGGTCGTAAAAAGCGGTGACGTCGAGGTCGCCGATGCGCGTCGGCGGATCGTCGCGCAGGGCCGCCTGGATGGCCTCGATCTTGCGCTTGCCCGAGGCCCCCTGCATGACCAGCGGGACCTGGGCGTTGCACACGGGCCCGTGCCGGCGGTACAGGCGCCGCAACCGGCCCGCGAGGTCGGAGCCGCGCTGCTTCTCCAGGGCGGCCATCTCGGCGAGGACCAGGGCGACGCCGCCGGCGTCCTTGTCGCGCACGTCCGGCGAGAGCAGGAAGCCGTGGGACTCCTCGGTGCCGATGACGAACTCGTCGATGCGCCCCTCCTCCTCCAGGTCGCGGACGATCTCGGCGATGTACTTGCACCCCACCAGCAGGTGATCGACCACCTCGGCGCCGTGGGCGCGGGCGATGCGGCCGAACATGCCGGTGGTGACCTCGGTGGTGATGACCACCGACGGATCGTCGCGGCCCTCGAGGAGATAGTCGCACACCAGACAGCACAGCTCGTTGCCTGCGAGGAACCGCCACGTGCCGTCCGCCTCCCGCGTGAGCCCGCCGATGCGGTCGGCGTCCGGGTCGCACGCCAGGACCAGGTCCGCGCCCAGCTCGCGCGCGACGGCCTCGGCCGGCTCCATGGACGCCGGGTACTCGGGATTGGGGGCGCGGAAGGGGACACCCGGGAACGCGCCGTCGTGGGCCTGCTGGACCGGCACCAGGCTCACGTCGAACCCCGCCTCGGACAGCACCTCACCCGCGGTCTGGTCGCCGACGCCGTGCAGGTTGGTGAAGACGATCTTGAGATCGCGGGCGTCCGGGTGGCGGGCGAAGCCCAGGTTCAGATCCAGGTAGGCCCGGTGCATGTCGGGGCCGACGAGGTTCACGCGGCCGTCTGCGACGGCCTCGTCGAAGTCCACGCGCTGGTAGCTGCGGACGTTCTCCACGATGGACACCATCTGCTCGTCCTGCGGCGGCACCTCCTGGCCCCCGTGGACGTTGTAGAACTTCCCGCCGTTGTCGTCCGGGTGGTTGTGGGACGCCGAGACGTTGAGCCCGCCGTGGGCCGAGAGCTGGCGGATGGCGAAGCTCAGCTCCGGGGTGGACATGAACGCCGCGCCCTCGGGATCGAGCATGTGCACCTGCACACCGTTGGCCGCGTAGACCTCGGCAGCCAGCCGGGCGAAGTCGCGGCTGCGCCAGCCTGTGAGGGGATTCGGCACGTCGGTGGGGTAGAGCTCCCGCAGGTCGCGGAACTCGCGCACGTCGAAGGCCACCACCACGGTCAGGGCCGCGTCCTCGCCGAACAGGGTGCGCAGATAGGCCACGTGGCCCTGGACGCTGCTGGCGAGGTTGTGGGGGTTGAAGCGGTTGGGGCCGATGCCCACGGGGCCGCGACGGCCGCCGGTACCGAAGGGCATCACCTGGTAGAACGAGTCCGCCAGCAGGTCCCATTCACCCTGGTCCACCAGCCGCTGCAGCACCGGCAGATACTCGGCCAGGTCGTCGTTTTCGAAGTACTCGGTCAGGGCGTCGGCGGCGAACTCGCTGCCGAGGCGTTCGATGAGTTCGCTACGCGAAGGAGTCATGATCCACCTCGAGATGAAGATTCGCAGAAGATCGGATCCGCTGCGCTTGCTGTCAACGGATCCGACCGATAGTTTTCTGCCTGGACCCGCGGGGTCCGCACCCACCAACCGGAGGCGCTGGCCTTGGGAGACTCACGGCTCGTACCCCCCACCGTCGAGGAGACCACCCTGGCGGTGGTGCTCGGGGACTTCGGACGCGACGCGGCGCTTCGGTTCTGTGCCTCCCTGGCCAGGGCGGAGCGGAGGCACCTGGTCCGGGGCCTGCCCGAGGGCGCGCCGTTCTTCGACGAGTACCGGCGACTGACCCTGGCGCTGGTGGGTGACCTGCCGTTCGTCAAGGCGCCGGTGCTGGAGCGATTCGTCCGCCGGGGCGAGCGCCTCGACGAGCGGGTCCTGGTGGGATTCCCCGGTGGCCCGGATCCACGCGACGTGGAGGAGCGCCTGGCCGCCCTCGCCATGGAGGCCATGGCCGGGCCCCTGCAGCGGGGCGTTCGACGCATCACGGTGCTCCTGCCCTGCAACACCCTCGCCCCGGTGTCGTGGGCCCTGCGGGCGCGCTTCGCAGCGGACGAGACCCTCGCGCGCGCCGTCGAGAGCGTGCAGCTGTCCTTCCCCACGGTCCCGGAGGCCGTCCTCGAGGCCGCCAGGGCCGACGGCGGCGAGGCCGTGCTACCCCTTGGAACCCACGGGATCGACGAGACGTATCGCGCGGCTGCCCAGCGCCTGGGCTCGAACCTCACGGTCACCTCGGCGGACGCGCGGCAGGAGGGGACGGTCCTCGAGGCCATCGGCGCGGCCATCGAGGGGGGCGAGCGGCGCCAGCGGGCCCAGCGGGCGCTGGAGGATCTGGTGGACGAGGCCCGCGGGCGGCTCGGCGAGGGGCTGGTCGCCGTGGAGGCGTGCACCGACCTCGACTACGGCGTGGGCCTGGACTCCAACGGCACCTACGCCCGCGCCGTGGTGGGCGCTACCTACCCCTGATCACAGCCCGAGGCGCTCCCTCAGCTCCTCCTTGTCCGAGTCGAAGTCGAACGCGCCGTAGACCTGGTAGAAGTTCTCCGGGTCCACGAGCCTCGGGTACAGCATGGCCGCGGCGGACACCTTGTCGTCGCCGAAGTCGAACAGCCCGACCAGGGTCACGGCCTGGTCCACGGTGAAGTGGTTGGCGCGACACGCGTCTCGCAGGACACCCAGGGCCGAGTCGCCGAACGCCTCGCCGCTGACCGCGCCGTGGAGCGAGCGCAGCTGGTCGGGGGACATCGGGCTGGGGCCCACGGGCTCCTCCACGGGCAGCGGTGGGACGGGCTCGGGATCCACGAACCCCATGTCGCCCTCGTCCACCTGCATGGTGATCGAGACCAGCGATCCTCCGCCGAGGGAGACGTCCACGCCGGCGGTGGTCGTGTTGCGCAACATGCCCTGCTGGACGTCGAGGACGTCCGCGCGGACGCCCTGCACCTTCTTGAGCAGCTCGCGGCGGGTGGCCTCGCTGACGCGCCCGTTGAGCAACGCCTCCATCACGTCGAGATCGTCGATCGCTCTTTGCAGCTGGGACGCGGACGCGTCGTCGGCCAGCGCCGGCGCAGCGGCCGCCAGGGTCACGAACAGGGCACACAGGGTCAGGATTCGAACGGTCACGGCAACCTCCCGGGTGATCCGACTGGGGGCATGGACGGAGCGAAATGGAGTTTATTCGTTTTGCCGCCCGCGCGGGTCGACGAGCTTTGGCGCCCCCCTGGATCTCCGCTATAACTCTGGCCTGCGCCGCCGCGCGCGGAGAGGGGATCGCGATGCCCAGCGAGTTTCACGTGGACGAGTCCAGGCCGTGGTTCAGCCCCGAGGCCGGGTGGCCCGACGAGGTGCAACGCAACCTCGACATCCCCGAGATCACCCTGGGCCAGATGTTGCGCGCCTCGGCGGATCGTTTCGGGGACCACCACGTGGCTTGGTTCCTCGAGACGTTCATGACCTACCGGGAGCTCGACGAGCTGGTGGACCGCTTCGCCACGGCGCTGCACGGGCTCGGGATCAAGAAGGGCGACGTGGTGGCGATCCTGCTGCCCAACAGCTTCCAGTACCTGATCTCCTTCTATGCCGTGGCCCGGCTCGGAGCCATCGCCACCGGGGTCAATCCCACGTACAAGGCCGGCGAGATCCTCCACCAGCTCAGGACCGTGGACGCCCGCGGGCTCATCGTGCTCGACGCCCTGTGGGAATCCTCGGTGGAGTCGATCATCGGCAAGACGGGCGTCCGCTTCGTCGTGGGCACCAACCTGGCCGATCTGGCCCACGGGCTCGGCTTCAAGCGGTTCCTGGGCAAGATGCTGGGCAAGATCCCCCGGGGCAAGCTGCCCCCCACGGCCCACTCGTTCAACGACCTGCTCCGCACGGAGCCGGCGCTCCCCACGGTGGCCATCGACGTCGAGGAGGACCCGGTCACCTACATCATGACCGGCGGCACCACGGGCGTCCCCAAGGCCGCGGTGCTGACCCACTCCAACCTGGTGGCCAACGCGGTACAGAGCCGGGCGTGGCTGTACAAGGTCCCGGCCGGCGCGATGAACGTGGGCGTGCTGCCCCTGTTCCACTCCTTCGCCATGACCTGCGTGATGAACGTCTCCATCTACTCGGGGCTGTGGATGCTGCTGTTCCCCAAGCCGCCACCCACCCGGGAATTGCTGGACACCTTCATGCGCCTCGGCCCGGACGAGGGCGCCCTGTACGCAGGGGCCGAGATGCTGTTCCAGAAGATCGCCGAGTTCGAGGACATCGGTGAGTACGACCTCGCCGGCAAGCTCACCCTGTGCGTGTCCGGCGCAGGTCCCCTGCACCGGCCGGTCCAGGAGGCCTTCGAGCGGGCCACCGGCGCGCGGTTGGTCGAGGGGTACGGTCTCACCGAGAGCTCCCCCGTGGTCTCCGCGGGGCCCTTCTGGGGCAACCGCAAGATCGGCACCATCGGCCTGCCGTTCCCGGGCACCGAGTGGAAGATCATGGACATGGAGCACGCCCGCGAGGAGCTGGGCACCGGCGAGGACCAGTCCGGGGAGATCTGCGTGGCTGGACCCCAGGTGATGAAGGAGTACCTGAACCAGCCCGACGAGACCGCCGAGACCCTCGTGGAGTGGGACGGCAAGCGCTGGCTGCTCACCGGCGACATCGGCTACATGGACGACGAGGGCCGCATCGTCATCAACGACCGCAAGAAGCAGCTGATCAAGTACAAGGGCTACTCCGTGTTCCCCAAGGAGGTCGAGGAGCTCGTGGGTGGACACGACGGCGTGTCCGAGGTGGCCGTGTCCGGGCTCCCCGACGAGGCCACCGGCGAGCTCATCAAGGCGTGGGTCGTGCTGCGGCCCGAAGCCCGGAACAGCCTCACCGAGACCCAGCTGATGGCGTGGTGCAAGGAGAACCTCACCCATTACAAGGTCCCGCGCCACATCGAGTTCCGCGACGAGCTGCCCAAGAGCCTCGTGGGCAAGGTGCTGCGGCGGGAACTCCAGGAGGCGGACCCGATCTGGATCGCCGCGAACGAGGACTGATTCAGTCGAGGTCGCGCAGTGCCAGCTCCCACCGGGCCCGCTCGGCACACTCGGCCAGCCAGCGGTCGAACTCCCCCACGGCGAACGGCTTGTCGAACGTCTTGCACCCGAGACCGCGCGCCACCTCGCGGCGCTCCTCGGTCCAGCCCCCCGACATCACCGCGACGTTGCGCACGTCCGTGCGACATCCGTGGCTCAGCTGATCCGCCAGCATCTCCAGCCCCGTGACCCGCGGCATCTCCACGTCGGTGACCATCACGTCCGCGCAGGCCGTCCCATCCGGGCACCGGCAGGCACCGCCCGCGCAGTACACCGGGCAGTGCAGCGGCTCCGAGTACGCCCGCACCTCGTACCCCCGCCCCTCGAGGAGCAGCGTCAGCAGGTCCCGCAGGATCGGGTCGTCCTCGAACAACATCGCTCGCAGCTTGCGGGTCACCAGACCTCCACGCCGGTGGACATACACCACCAACTCTGTAGATATTACCGCCATGCTACGATGGCGCGATGAAAATCGTCACCTGGAACGTCAACTCCGTCCGCGCGCGCCTCGAACGTCTGGTCGGCGTGCTCCGCCGCCACGAACCCGACGTCCTGTGCCTCCAGGAGACCAAGACCACCGACGACCGCTTCCCCCGCGAGGTCCTCTCCGAGCTCGGCTACCACGCCGCCACCTTCGGCCAGAAGACCTACAACGGCACCGCCCTGCTCTCCCGCCAGCCCGCCCTCGACATGGCCCGCGGCTTCGACGGCAACCCCATCCCCGAGCAGGCCCGCGTCATCAGCGCCACCTTCGACGGCATCCGCGTCATCGACGTCTACGTCGTCAACGGCCGCGAGGTCAACCACGAGCAGTACCACCTCAAGCTCGAGTGGCTCGACCGCCTCACCGCCTGGATCGACGCCACCTCCACCCCCGATCAGCCCCTCGTCGTCACCGGCGACTTCAACATCGCCCCCGACGACCGCGACGTCCACGATCCCGAGCGCTGGGAGGGCAAGTGCCTTTGTAGCGATGCCGAGCGCGAGCGGTATCAGGCGCTGCTCGATTGGGGCCTTACCGACCTGCACCGCCTCCACAGCGACGACGCCGGGCTGTACACCTGGTGGGACTATCGATTCGGCGCCTTCCCACGGGACATGGGGCTGCGGATCGACCTCGCGCTCGCCACGAAGCCCGTCGCCGATCGCCTGGTCTCTGTGGAGGTGGACCGCGAGGAACGGCACAAGTCGTTCGGCGAGGGGAACCCGTCGGACCATGCGCCGGTGATCGTGACGTTGGATTGAAAAAGGGGGCGCCCCCCTCACTCAAAGAGGGGGGGCGGCGAACCACGGACGAGGGTGAAAAGGCATGAAAAGGGGACGTTCATAACTTCATAACTTGTCCGGCTGGACAAGTTATGAAGTTATGAACGTCCCCTTTTCATTCACTTCTCACTTCTCACTTCCACTTCTCACTTCTCACTTCTCACTTCTCACTTCTCACTTCTCACTTCTCACTTC
>CAYRNR010000282.1:0-6713 GCA_964425605.1 uncultured Rickettsiales bacterium
CGTCGTCGTCCGCAGCGTCGTCGTCCGCAGCGTCGTCGTCGGCCGCGTCGTCGTCCGCAGCGTCGTCGTCCGCCGCGTCGTCATCGGCCGCGTCGTCGTCGGCCGCGTCGTCGTCGCCCGTGTCATCGTCGCCCGTGTCGTCGTCGCCCGTGTCGTCGTCGCCCGTGTCGTCGTCGCCCGTGTCGTCGTCACCGGAGTCGTCGTCGTCGCCCATGTCGTCGTCGTCGCCCATGTCGTCGTCGTCGCCGAGGCACTCCAGATCAGCGCCGTCCACATCGCCGTCGCAGTCGTTGTCCACGCCGTCACCGCAATCCTCGGCTGCGGCCGGGTGAATCAGCGGATCGGTGTCGTCGCAGTCGGTCGTGACGCCCCCGGGGCAGCTGGCGTCCCCGGGGTTGCCGAATCCGTCCCCATCCAGGTCCGTACACACGCCGGCGCCGCAGTCCGTGTCGAGCAGGTCGTAGAGCCCGTCGCCGTCGTTGTCGTTGCCCCAGCCATTCCCGCTGAAGTCTTCGGACGTGTCCACGTCGTCGTTGCAGGGATGGTCCACCGCCGTGTCCACGCTTCCGTAGTAGGGAGGCGGTACGGACTCCGGACTGGGCGTACCGTCTCCGGGGTGGCAGACCATGCACGTCCCCGCCCCGACCAGCGTGTGGTGGGCCCGGAGGCCGTAGCCCATCGCGTCGGAGCCCACGAGCTGCCCGTGGCACCCCGCGCATCCGTACCCCATCGTGTCGCCCGTGCCGTCGGACGTCGAGCTGAGGGGATCGTAGCCGTCGTCGGTCGTGTGGCAGAGGCCGCAGCTCGTATCCATGTTCGTGGCGAGCTGGTGCAGGTCGTGGTTGGACGACACGTAGACCTCGCCGGTAGGCGACGTGTAGGGCACGGTGATGAACGCGCCATGGCAGGTGACGCACCCGTTGTTGTAGGTGTCGTACGCCGCGGACGGCTGGGGCGATCCCAGGAGCAGTCCCAGCAGCGATCCGAACCCAATCACGACGATCAGCCGGTGCATGATGACCTCTCGATAGAATTGACCGAGGGTAAACGGTGCACGATCCATGCCCGACACCACATCCGGTTGGAAACGACCGACGAGGCTGCGACGGCCTCCCCTGGATCACGACGCGCCAGGGATGCGCGGCCGCCGAGCGCCGGTGATCCGTCGCGATCGACGGAATCCCGTCAATCGCAGCGACGCACGACTGAATGCAGGGGCGGGTCAGGGCACGAAGCGGAAGCCCTCTCCGCGCACGGTGACGATGCGGCGGGGGTTGCTGGGATCACTCTCGAAGATCTTGCGGAGGCGTAGCAGGTAGTTGTCCACCGTGCGCTCCACGGGGAACGCGTCCATCCCCCAGACCTCCTCGAGGATCGCGGTGCGTGACACCGTTCGTCCGTCACCGCGCACGAGCATCCCGAGGATGGCGGCCTCCTTCTCGGACAGGAGCACCTCCCCCTTCGGGGTGGCGGCCACGCGGGTGTTCAGGTCCACCTCGAAGTCGTCGAACCGAACTCGCTGGTTCGAGGGGATCTCCCGCTCCGCGGTGGAACGCCTCACCAGCGCGCGGACACGCGCCAGCAACTCGGCCAGCTCGAAGGGTTTGGGGAGGTAGTCGTCCGCGCCCGCGTCGAGGGCCCTGACCTTGGAGTCCACGTCCGAGCGGGCCGTGATCATCAGCACCGGGGTTCCCACGTCGTGCTTGCGCAGGTCGCGCAAGATCTGGAGGCCGTCCATTCCAGGCAGTGAGATGTCGAGCAGGATCAGATCGAACCGGTGTCCGAGGCCCAGGCGAAGTCCCTCGGCGCCATCGCGGGACCATTCGATCTCGTGGCCCTCTGCCTCGAGATTCATCCGGATCATCGTCCCGACGAGTTCATCGTCCTCGATCAGCAGCAACCGGCTCACGCGTCCTCCGGACACCGCGGCAACGTCACGACGAACCGCGCACCGCGCTGGGGTCCTTCACTGTGTGCGGACAATCCCCCTCCCATGTCCCTGCACAGCGTGCGGGCGATGGACAACCCCAGGCCCGTGCCATGGGCCGCCCCGTGCCCCTCGCTCATGCCCCTGCGGAACGGCTGGAAGAGATCCTCGGACCGGCCGGGCTCGAAGCCGATCCCTCGGTCTTCCACGGCGATCTCGGCCGTCCCCTCCCCTGCGGTCACACGCAGGATCACGCAGGGGTCCGGTCCGCCGTACTTGAAGCCGTTGTCCACCAGATTCTCCAGCACGACCCGAAGCATATCCGGATCGGCTCGCACGCGCAGGGGCCCGTCCTCGTCCCACACCAGCTCCAGGGCGTCCGGGCGATCCAGCAGTGTGCGGCGCCGGTGCTCGGCGAGGATCTCGAGCTGCTCCCGCAGGTCGAGGACCTGGAGTTCGACCCGGTGGTACCCGGACCGGATGCGACCGGCCAGCAATACGTTCTCGATCCCGTGTTCGAGCCGCTCGGCCTCCTTCAGCCCCATGGTGAACAATCTCGCCTGAGATTCGGACGGGATGCGGCCGGACAGCGCCGTCTCCAGCAGGGTCATGATCCCGGCCAGGGGGGTCTTCATCTCGTGAGTCACCGCGTGGATGAACGACTCCATCCTGTCCCGGTGACGACGTTCCTGGCGCACCAGGCGCAGCAGCATCAGCCAGATCACACCCACGGCGGCGAACAGCAGGGTCCCCTCCCCCGCCACCATCAGACGACGTCGCGACAGCCGCTCGTCGAGGGCGTGCACCTGGTCCGGGGTCGGCCGGACGCACAGGTGGGCGTGTCCGGGCATCGCAGGGAACGACAGATCCCCCTCCTCGCGGTCCGCGCAGGCCACGAGCTCCAGCGACACGTCGCCGGGCAACACCGCCATGTCGTCGGGGGGCTTTCCGTGCCCGATCAGGAGGGCAGCCAGATGAGCCGCGTGGCGCAGCTCGGCCTCGCCCGCGGCCCGCTCGTTGCCTACGGCTCGCCCGAGGAACACCGTCCACCACGCGCCGAGGCAGACCAGCAGCAGCAGCGCAAACGCAAACAACAGGTGATACCCCTGGATCCGCCGCAAGTCCCACTCCTCCCGAGCCCGATCCAGCTACACGGCTCCGCCGCCCCCCATCAGGGACGTCTCTCGGATGCTGCGCAGCAGGTCACCAGTGTACCCGTTCACCGCGGCGCGTAGCTCGGCCTCGAGCTCCTCGCGCCGCTGCTGGGGCAGATCGGACAGGCGCTCCCTCAGCAACCCAGGCAGCACGTCGGAGCACAGCTGGCGACGCCCCTCCTGGACGACCTGGAGTATCCCCGTGTAGGCAGGCTCGCGGGCGAACCGCTGCAGCACGTCGAGCGCACTCTCCACCAGCTGTTCTGCGGTCTCCGAGCAGGTGTCGTTCGACGTCCTGTGCGAGTGGAACGCGACCAGCTGGTCCAGGCCCACCACTGCCGTGGACCGGGACTCCACGCCCTCCTCGACCTGGGCGGGAATCCCGATGTCGACGAGGAGCAGATCCGAGTTCGCGGATCGATCCGCGAGCGCGCCCGCCCCCAGCAGCGGCGCCGGAGCCGCCGTGCACAGGACCGCAGCGTCCACGCTGCCGAGGACCCGTGGGAGCTCGTCGATGGACTCCACGCCGGATCCCGGCGCGACCGTGCGATTCACGCGGACCACGCGGAAGCGGCCATCTGCCTCCAGCAGGGCGGCCATGCGCCGGCCGATCATGCCCAGTCCGACCACGGCCACGTTCACGGGCCCCCGATCGCCCAGCTCCTCCACCAGGTAGTCCCGTGCCAGGCTGTGTATCCCCACCGCCGAGGCACACACACACCCCTGGTGCACGGCGATCCGCGAGAGGCGCCCAGCGATGGGGACCAGGCCGTTGAGGAGCCGATCGGTGCAACCCAGACGGTGCGACGCTTCCAACGCCCTGAAGACCTGAGTCGCGATCTGGCGCTCGCCCACCACCAGGGATTCCTGGCCGATCACGACCCGGAACAGGTGCCGCGCCGCCTCCTCCCCCTGCAGCACGTAGGGTTGGACCGACGCTCGGTCCTCCGGCTCGAGGCGGCCGAGCATGCGGGCCGCCAGGAGCTCTGCCACCCAGCCAGCCTGTCGACTCGACACGAGCCACTCGTTGCGGTTGCACGTGTCCAGGACCGCCAGGCCGTCGGCCCAACCGCCGCTCCTCAGCTCGTCCGCGAGTTCTCGGACCTCCTCGGGCGACATCGCCAGCCGGGAACGAATGCGCGAGGACGCCACGCGGAAATCGCAGCCCGCGAGGGCAAGGGGTAGATCGTCGCTCCATCCGTTCATCGGCGCACCTCCAGCCTCAATCTAGGTCGCCGGACGGAGGTCTGTGTCACAGGTTCGTCACGGCCGCACCGATCAGGAGCGTCAGCGGAGCCGCCAGGCCACCTTCAGCAGCCCGTCGACGGTGACCTCGGCCGCGGACTCGTTGTCCTCCCAGCCGATTCGCGAGGCCAGTGCCAGTGACCAACCCTTGCCGAGCCAGGCGGTGACGAAGACGTCGCCGTAGATCCCCACGACGGGGCGGGTCTCGTCCTCCAGGGCTGGCGATCCAGAGAACATCAGATACACCCCCAGGTCGAGGCGCTCGCCGAACACGAACGTCTCGAGCCCCACCTCTCCCTGGCCCGTGTGCCGGCCGCTGGAGAGGATGTAGCGCCCCGCGAACCTCAGATCCGCGCCGCCTCGGCCCAGCTCGACGAGTCCGCCGTGCAGCTCTGCGAGCCGGTAGCCGTCCTCGGGACGCTGGGAGATCCGGTATCGGGTCCTGGCCCCGACGGTGCCGTGGGTCTGCGCGTCGAGCACGTCCACGTCGGCCCCGAGCTGGTGGTACAGGGCGCGATCGAGGGTGTCGTTGGGGACCTCGGCCAGCAGGCCCATGGACTCTGCTCGCGCCGCGAACCGGGACAGGGCGGGGTTGCGCTCCACCAGGTCCACGTATCGCTCCGAGGAGTAGGCGTTGTAGACGCCGCGCACGCGGAGGATCCGCCACGGACGCCAGGAGACCCCGCCGAAGACATTGGCGATCCCGACCCCGGAAGCGCCGCCGTACCCCTGGAACTTGGCCCGCCCGAAGAGGGCGACCGCGGGCACCGGCATGGCTGTGCCCGAGAGGTGGAGGTATCCATGGTCGAACCCCGATGTCCGGCCCGAGAAGCCGGAGGCCAGCTCGGCGCGCAGACGCGGCGCCCGGTAGCCCAGCACCGCGCCCGCGCCGCCGGTGTCCGCCGTGGCCTGGGTGGTGAAGGGCTCGGGGATGAGGCCGCCGTAGCCCCCCAGGTACACGCCGTGGCCCAGATCCACGCGGAGGCTGGCGCCGTCCACCAGCTCCTCGGTGGTCGCGGCCACCCGCTGGCGTCCGACCGCGAGGCGGATGGGACCGCCGCCAGGGCGGAAGTGGACGTTCAGATCCAGCAGCCGGAACGTCTGGATGTGCGAGTCGTCCGCGTCGAGGATCAGGTCGCCGTCGGCGAGGACACCGAAGGGCTTGCCGCCGAGGTGGTCGGCGTCGAGACGCAGATCGACGCTCAACCGCTGGTCGTACGCGCCGGCGGGGTAGCTCCCGGGGCGGGCGTAGGTGATGAGGGTGCCCATACCCACGCGGCCGCGGATCTGCTGGGTCTCCTCCGCCAGCGACGGAGCCGCGGCCGCGAGCACCGCCAGGGTGACGCCGAGGGCCGGAGCGCTAGTGCGGAGAGCGCGCATGTTCCCACCCGTGGTTGTCGTGGCAGACGTCGCAGCTCAACACGTCCTGTGCCTGGTGCTCGTCGGCCGCCCGGCGGAAGTCCGCCTCGTGGCAGTAGACGCAATCGGTGGGGACCAGCGGAAAGCCGATGGCGTGACACTGGTCGCAGTTGGCGGCCCGGTGGGCGCCCTTCAGGGGGAAGCCGGTCTGGATGTGTCGGAACCGGTTGGGAATCCAGCCCCTGGGGGTGTGGCAGTCGGCGCAGCCGTCGCCCACGAGCCGAAGGTGGGCGTCCCGCGCCGAATGACAGCTGGTGCATTCCGGGCTGAGGCCCAGGAATCCCTGGTCCAGATCGTGGCAGTCGGCGCAGCCCAGCTGCCCGTGCTCGCCCACCAGGGTGAAGTGGCCGTCCTGGTGCACCTGGTCGGTCCGGATGACCTTGAAGTCCTCGGCGCTGTGGCACCGCTGGCAGTCGCTCCCCGCCGGGAGGCTGTGGGGCATGCCCGGCGAGGGCTTGAACGCCGCTGGCCCGGCGGGTTCGGCAGGTGGCGGCGACGCGCCACCGAGGACGACCAACCCGGCGACGACCAGCAGCGCCGCCGGCCAGGACGCGAGGGTGGTCGTGAATCGGCGCGAGGTGGTTCTCATGGGCACTCCGTCAGACGAGACCGGGGCCAGCTCCCCCGGTCACTCCTTGTGGCACTCCACGCAGGTGATGGCCTTGCCGTTGCTGGCGCCCCCCTCGATGTGGCAGCGATAGCAGTTCTCGTGGAATGCGAGCTGCGCGCCGGCGACCTCCCCCTCGGTCTTGGCCTTGTGGCAGTCGGTGCACTTCTGGTCGTACCGGCCCAGGTGGTGACAGGACTTGCACTCGCCGGTGTCGTGGACCACGTGGTCGAACCAGGTCCCGGGCATCCCGGCTCCCTCGACCTTGATCAGGAGCTTCGCCGCGGGGGCCGCGATCTCACCCGCCGGAGTGGCCGGGGTGGGTTCCTCCGCCGCGGGCGGCTCGTCCTGGGCCGTCGCC
>CAYRNR010000283.1:0-6610 GCA_964425605.1 uncultured Rickettsiales bacterium
CGCCCCCCGCCAGACCACCGTCTACACCTGGCGCATCGGCCGCCAGCAGCACGAGCCACCCGAATGCCGCCGGCGCCAGCACGCCAGCATTCCGCCGCAGCAAGGGCACCGCCATCCACACGAGCGCCGCGATCAACAGCCCAGGACCGACGATCCCCACCTCCGCCGCCAGCCCGACGAAGTCGCTGTGGGGCGTTCGGCTCGGCTTGGACCTCAGCGGCGGATCCGACGACGTGCGGATCTCCTCGAACCTTCCCGGGAACCGCGACAACCCCACCCCCCGCACTGGGTGCTCCGCGAACACCTGCGCACCGACGCTCCAGATGACCGTCCTCCCGCTGGTGGCCTCGTACGGGGAGTCGAGGGTGTGGGCCGCCCGGTAGCGCATCCCCGGATCCCACAACCCCACGGCCGCGGTCGTCGCCGCGAGCAGGGCCAGCGAGACCACGACGCCGGCAGCCACGGGCAGGCGCCTGGCGATACCCCGACCGGCCAGCGCGAAAGCGAGCACCCCCGCGACCAGCCCGGCGGCGGCCATCCGCGAGTTGAGCACGACCACCGCGGCCATCGTCGGCGCGGCCATGGCGACGAGCGCATAGCGCCAGCGGCGCGACGGCCCCTCACTCCACACGACCAGCAGCGCGAGCAGCCCGGTCGCGAAGAACGTCGCCAGCAGCGTGCTCTGGGGATCCACCGACCAGGTGAACCGCTCGGGCTGCACCCCGTGGGCCGCGAGCGCGAACGGCACGTAGTCGCCCATCATCATCAGCGCGGTCATCATCGCCGACGCGGCGACGACCACGCACAGCTGGACGGCGGCCCTGGGCTCCGCCGCCATGTCCGCGACCACCACCGCCAGCAGAACGTACTGGGCCAGGGTGATCACCGCCATCGCCGCGTCGCCGTCGGGCCCGGGGAAGATGGAGGTGAGGGCCAGCACGACCAGCGCCACCAGCGGGACGGCGGGCCACCCCACCCGCGGCAGCCGGGCCTCGCGGAGCCAGCACAGGCCCATCCCCGCGACGACCGCCAGGCCGAGCAGCCTCGTGGCCGAGGGGCCGTCGTCGGCGAGGAACAGGGTGGAGCGGATCGGCGCGGTCAAGATCACCAGGTACAGCCCGGCTCGCGGGCGGAGCACGGCCACGGCGAGCACGCCGACGAACACGAGCCCACCCGCGACGGCTCCACCGCCTTTCCACGCCACCAGGGCCACGAAGGACAGAACGAACAGGAACACCGCCCAGGTCACGTCGGGCAAACCGCGGATGTCCTGCGCGCGGCTCAAGGAGTCTCCTCCGGCGCCAGCGCCGCTGCGGCGGCCTCCTTCAGGTGATCCTTGACCCGGTTCACCTGCCGGAAACGCTTCCCGTCGCGGTCCGTGCCCAGGAACACCATGGTCATCCGCTGCCCCGTCGCCGCATCCGCAACCACCACCAGGCAGTACCCGGACAGGCGCGTGTAGCCGGTCTTGGCCACGAGCACGGTCCAGAACGGGTCCCAGAGGATGCGGTCGGTGGCCCCGGATCGGATGGCCTCGTCCCCCTCCACCACGGGCTCGGCCACGGCCTCGCGCATCCCGCACACCTCGACGATCTCCGGGTAGGCCAGCGCAGCCTCGGCCATCACGGCCACGTCCACCGCGGTCGAGCTGTTGCGGTCGTCCAGGCCCGTGACGTTGCCGAACTGGCTCTCCACCATGCCCAGCAACCCTGCCTTGTCGTTCATCCACTCGTGGAACACGCCCAGCGGCAGGCCGCACTCCTCCACCAGCGTGGTCGCGGCGATGTTGTCCGACGCCACCAGCGCGAACCGCAGCATGTCGCCCACGCGCACGGTCCGCCCCACCTCCCACGGCGTCTTCCAGCCGAACGGGTGGAGCATGTGGATCGGCCCCAGGGTCACGGCTCGATCGAGGTCCGGCTCCTGATCCAGCGCCACCATCGCCGTCATCAGCTTGGTGATGCTGGCGATGGGCCGGGGGTGGCCGGAGCGATGTTCGAAGAGGACGTCGCCGGTGTCGGCGTCGCGCACGAGCATGTAGGGGGCCGTGGGAGGCTTCGCTGCCAGCGAGACGCCACCGATCCCAATGGACAGGCAGAGGCTCAGGAGCAGAACGAGTCGCCGCCTCACGCCGGTCGCCCTCCCCTCCTCTACGGCTAGTGCCCCTCGAGGTACTGGTAGTACTCCGTGTCCGTGTCCAGGATCAGCGTGTCCCCGGGCTTGAAGGTCTGCTCGTACGACTCCAGGGTGTTCCAGAAGGTGTAGAACTCCGCGTCGCGGGAGTAGGCATCGGCGTAGATGCGGGTGGCCTCGGCGTCGGCCTTGCCGCGGATGACCTCCGCGTCACGGTAGGCCTCGGACGTGATGCGCTTGAGCTCCTGTTCCCGCTTTCCGGCGATCTCCTCGGCAGCCTCACGACCCTGGGATCGGTAGAGCTCGGCGATGCGCTGACGCTCGGAGATCATGCGCTCGTAGACCTTCTGACGGACCTGGTCGACGTAGTTGATCTTCTTGATCTGCACGTCCAGCAGTTCGATGCCGTACTTCTCCAGGGTCTGGGGCGCGGCCTTTTCCAGGATCATGGCCCCGAGCTCACGACGCCCCACGGCGACGTTCTCGTCCTCGGTCTCCTCGCCGTAGCCCTCGGTGTCGAGCACCATCTTGCGGTTGGAGTCGCGGACGACCTCGAGGAGCAGGTGGCCGGAGACGAAGTCCCGCGTGGCGCCGTCGATGATGTCGTCGAGGCGGGCCTGGGCGCCGCGTTCATTCTGGACGGACTCGAAGTACAGGAGCGGTTCGGCCACCTTCCAGCGGGCAAAGGTGTCCACGTAGATGTACTTCTTGTCCAGGGTCGGGATCTCGGAGGGGTATCCGTCCCACTCGAGCACCCACTTGGGAATGCGCTCGACCTTCCACAGCACGGGCCCCTTGAAGTGCAGTCCGGGCTCGGTGACCCCCTTCACGGCCTTGCCGGCGAAGGTGATGATGGCGCTCTCCCGTTCGTCCACGGTGTACATCATGCTCTTGGCGGCGATGCCCACGACGAGGAGGACGGCGACGACGATGGCTGGCTTGAACTGGCTCATTTCGCGCCCCCCTTCCGCGCCCCTGCAGCGGCCTGGATGTCCATCATCGGCAGGAGACTCTCGATGTTCTCGTCGACGATGACCTTGTTGCCCACCCGGGGCAGCACGGTGCCCATGGTCTCGAGGTAGAGCCGACGCTCGGTCACGTCGGGCGCCCTGCGGTACTCCTCGTACACGGCCTCGAAGCGGTTGGCGTCACCCGTGGCGCGGTTCACGCGGTCGGTGGCGTAGCCCTCGGCCTCGGCCACGGCCCGCTTGGACTTTCCCTGGGCCTCCGGGATGGCCTTGTTGTAGGCCTCCCAGGCCTCGTTGGTCATGCGCTCCTGCTCCTGCTTGGCCTCGTTGACCTCGTTGAAGGAGTCCTTGACCGGCCCCGGCGGGTTCACGTCCTGGAGCTGGACCGTGACCACCTGGACGCCGGTCTCGTAGAAGTCGAGCATCTCCTGCAGGTCCTGCTGGACCGCCACGGCGATCTCGGAGCGGCCCTCGGTGATCACCTCGTTGACCGAGCGGTCGCCGACGATACGCGAGGTCACGGCGACACTCAGATCGCGGAACGTGTCCTCCACGTTGCGCACGTGGAACACGTACAGCTCAGGATCCTTGATCTTGTACTGGACCACCCACTGCACGTCGGCGATGTTCAGGTCGCCGGTCAGCATCAGCGACTCCAGGCTGTAGTCGCCCTGGCTGTACTCGGTCTTCACCCCTGCGGAGACGGTACGGAATCCGAACTCCTCCTTGATCACGCGCTCCACGGGCACGCGCGTGATCCTTTCCACCCCAAAGGGGAGCCGCAGGTGCAGGCCGGGCTCGGCCGTGCGGACGTACGCGCCGAAGCGCTGGATCAGCGCCACGGAGTCCTGGGGCACGGTGTAGAAACAGGTCAGCAGGCCGTACACCGCCAGCAACGCAAGGAAAGGGACGTAGAGAAAGATCGGCTTGAACTTGAGTTTCCCAAGATTCACGCCACCGCCGCCGCCGCCGCCCCCCGTGTTCAGAACACGAGCGTGAACCGGGCCACCGCGGCCGTTTCCACCCGAACTGTCTGCCATGATCGCCTCCTCGATTCCCGCCGTCGGGCAGAGAATCATGCGGACCCTAGCACACAATGAATCCCGTGCTGTTACAATCCCGGCCGTCCATGGAGGAGCCCGATGGTCAGCGACCGCGCGAAACAGGTCAGCCGCGACCTGATGAACTACATCGAGCAGAGTCCCACAGCAGCCCACGCGACCGTCGCCGCCGCCCAACGGCTGGACGCGGCGGGGTTCGTCCGCGTGTCCGAGGGCGACGCCTGGAACCTCTCCCCCGGAGATCGGTTCTACGTGGTCCGCGGAGTCACGGCGCTCGTCGCCGGTCAGGTGGGCACCGCGCCCCCGGCCGAGGCGGGCTTCCGGCTCGTGGGCGCGCACACGGACTCGCCCGGATTCCGCGTCAAGATGAACAACCCGCTGCGCCGCGAGGGCTTCGTGCAGCTGGGCGTCGAGATCTACGGCGGACCCATCCTGGCGTCGTGGTGTGATCGCGACCTGGGGATCGCCGGACGCCTGCGGGTGCGGCGGGACGACGACACCGTGGAGTCGGTGCTCGTGCGCATCGACCGGCCCCTCGCCCGCATCCCGCTGCTGGCCATCCACCTCAACCGCGAGGTCAACGACAAGGGCCTCAAGCTGGACGCCCAGCGCCACCTGCCGCCGGTCATCGGCCTCGACGGCGAGGACGCCGGCGACGCGCTGACCCGGCTGCTCGCCGACACCGCGGGCGTGGACGCCGACGCCATCGAGGACAGCTGGCTCGAACTCTTCGATCTGCAGCCGCCGGCCCTGGCGGGTCTGAACGAGGAGTTCCTGCTGACCCCGAAGATCGACAACCTGGCGGGCTGCCACGCGTGCTTCGAGGCCCTGCTCGCCGCGGACAAGCCCGCCGAATTCGGCAAGGTCGTGGCCCTGTTCGACAGCGAGGAGGTGGGCTCGGCCACCCCCGAGGGCGCTGGCTCCACCTTCATGGGTACCGTGCTCGAGCGCCTCTGCCTCGGCGGCGACCGCCCCCGCGAGGACTACCTGCGCGCCCTGTCGCGGACCATCCTGGCGTCGGTGGACGGCGCCCACGCGGTGCACCCCAGCTACGCCGACAAGCACGAGCCCGAGCACAAGCCGATGCTCAACGGCGGCCCGGTGGTGAAGATCAACGCCAAGGAGCGTTACGCCACGACCCTGGACACGCGCGGACACCTGGCCCGCTGCGCCGATCGAGCGGGCGTGCCGCTGCAGCACTACATCCACCGCACCGACCTGCCGTGTGGCTCGACCATCGGGCCGGTCTCGGCGACCCTCCTCGGGGTCGCCACCGCCGACCTCGGCTCGCCCATGCTCTCCATGCACTCGGTGCGGGAGATGGGCGGAACCCTCGATCAGGCCTGGATGATCCGCCTGATGAAGAAACACCTGTCCGCCTAGGGAGGCGCATGCAAGGGGCCTTGTTCAGACTCGTCGTCCTGGCAACCGTGCTCACGGCCACGCCTGCGACCGCGCTGGACATCGAGTCCCTCGACCCCGCCACCATCGTCGCCCTGACCGCCGACGGCCCCCTCGTCGCCATCGACGACACCGCCGACGGCCGCCTGGAGATGGCCACCGCCGTGGTCACCATCGACGCCCCCCCCGACCGCGTCTGGGACGTGCTGGCCGACTTCGAGTCCTACCCCGAGTGGATGCCCCAGACCACGGACGCATCCGTCCTCGAATCCGACGCGGGCACCCAGAAAGTCGCCCTGACCCTCGAATTCAACCTCGTCATCACCAAGAAGGTGGGATACACCATCGAGTACCGTGAACGCGGCAACCACCGCATGGAGTACTCCCTGGTGGACGGCGATTTCTCACGCAACGAGGGCTACTGGGTGGTGCACCCCCACGGCGCCGCCCAAAGCATCCTCTACTACGCGAACTACGTCGACTACACGTCGATGAACCTCTTGCGCGCGTTCCTCAAGCGCCAACCGTCCCTGGAGCTCGCCCTGGGCGCGAGCGGCGTGGCGGTCATCGTGCGCAGCGTCAAGGAACGAGTGGAGTCCACATGAGTGTCGAAGAACAGATGGTGTTGCTTGGCAAGCTGGCCAAGGAAGACATTCGCCTGATCGAGCTGGCCGGGGTCCTGCAGAAGGGGCCCAAGGAGCTCGGACAGCACCGCAAGATCCTCGAGGAGAAGCAGGCCGAGCTCACGCGGCTCCAGGAGGCCCAGACCGTGGCCGAGGAGGCCAAGTCCCAGTGCGAGGCTGATCTGGCCACCACCGTGCGCCGCCTCGAGCAGGCCCAGGAGAACGCCAAGCGCATCACCAGCATGGACCAGGCCGAGGCCAGCAAGGTCGAGATCGCCGCGCTGGAGAAACGCCGCGCCGACAACGAGGCCGGCATCCTGCGCAACCTCGAGGCCGCGGAGGCCCGCAAGGGCGAGATCCCCGGCTGCAAGCAGATCCTCGAGGAGACGACGCTGTTCGTCGACGACCTCGAGCAGCAGGTGCC
>CAYRNR010000284.1:0-6471 GCA_964425605.1 uncultured Rickettsiales bacterium
AACCTGTCAACCAATTCACAGCGCGAATCGGTGACAAATTAACTGGTCGCTACAGGCTCGGGCTCGAGGTCACCGGCCTTCTCGCCGGCGAGGGCATAGGAGGCCAGGTCCAGGTTGCCGCGGTCCCTGGTAGAGCAGGCACGGCACGCCACAGAGTCCGGTCCTTCTGTTACCGCATCCCTTCTCGGTCGCGGGATTCCTCGACGTCAAGCAATGGGCAGTGCCCACACCACGAGCACGAGCCCAAACAGGACCGACGACGTGACCATCCCCGTGCGGGCCGCAGCCAGCAGCTCGGGCTGGAGCTGGCTTGCCCAGCGCCAGGCCCGCCACGCCACCACAAGCGCGATCAGCAGCATCACCCATCCCACAAGGGAGAGGCCCAGCAGACCGTCGGGCGCCAACATCGCGCCCGACTGGATCTGGTTGAACGTCTCGACGCCTCGCGGATCGGCCAGGGCACCGGGTAAGAAGGCCGACCAAGACGAGACCTTGGCTGCCGCCTTGGCGAGGTGGGCGATGGCGACGACGGGGGCGGCGCCGGTCGCCGCGGCGAGCAGCAACGACCTCCACCCCGCGCGGTGGCCGCCGATCCAGCCCAGCGCGGCGATCAACGCCCACACGAGCAGGGGGAACAGCACCAGGAACCACAGCGCCTCGAACCAGCCGAAGGGGATCGCGGGGATGAGTCCCGACAGCGTCTCCGGCGTCACGTGGAAGTAGGCGTCGAGCCACTTGACCTCGCCGATCACCTCGTGGGCCACGAAGCCCAGCGCCACCATCACGAATCCAGCCTCGAAGGGACGGAGCAGCGCCTTGCGACGGACGGGTGCGGCCTCCTCCACGACACCGAATCCCATGTTGTCGTGCGGGCAGACCTTGACGCACTGCATGCACAGCACGCAGCCATCCGATGGCCGCCGACGGTAGGGCCGCAGCATGGAGGGACAGCTCCGCCCGTCGAACCTGTAGCGGTTCTCCTCGCGGACACAGTCCAGGGTCTCGCACCGGTCGCAGACACCCGGATCACGCTTCGAGAGCTGCAGCGGTGTGAAGCGTCCGTAGACGGACAGCAACGCCGCGGCGGGGCAGAACGCGCTGCAGAACGATCGCGGCTGGCGAAAGACCAGTCCCGTCACCAGCGCCAGTGAGAACAGGGAGATCAGGAGGATCGCCGAGAAATGCGGCACACGGTGGATGGAGATCCCCGCCACGAGCAGCTGCATCGCCAGGTAGACCGCCAGCGTGATCCAGCCGGCGCGCAGCCATCGAGTCAGGCGAGCTCGAGGCAAGCCGACCTTGCGGGCCACGATGTCGCCGATCCGGTTGACCAACTCCATCGGACAGACCGTGCACCAGGCACGCCCGAGCACCAGGGCCACGGCGATCATCCCGGGCCACCACAGGCCCCACACGACGAGCGTGGTGAGGTTGGTCTTGCGGAACAGCTTCAGCTCCGCGGGCGCCAGGTCCGTACCGAGGCCCAGCCCGTTGACGGCGAGCAGCGCCATGAAGAGCAACGCGCCGACCTGCAGCGCGAGTGGGAACGCCGAGCTGGCCAGTAGTCCACGTACCGGCCGGAAGCCGAGCAAGTCGAGAACGAGTGGACCGGCCTTCTTCATCGCTCATCCTCCTCGTCCTCTCCCAGGACGACCTCACGGTACAGCTCCTCGACCTGTCCCCGGATCAGCTCCAGCACGGCCTTGCCCGCCTCGGTCAGGTGGTAGTCCTTGCGGGCGCGCGCTCCCCCATCCGGGTCGGCCTCCGCGCGCAGCCATCCACGCTTCTCCATCCGTGCCAACAACGGGTACAGCGTTCCCGGGCTGACCTCGTATCCGTGCCGGCGAAGCTCTCGGATCACCCATTGCCCGAACACAGGCCCGTGCTCGGCGTGATGGAGGATGTGGACCTTCCAGAAGGACAGCAGGATCTCTCGCTCGATACCTTCCAGAAGCCCTCCTTGTCGAAATACGTAGTCGGTTTTCGATATTCGGTCAAGGAGAAATGCCTACCTTGTTGGTTGACAAGCGAATCCGACATCTCTACTCTTCAATTCATCAATTGATTAAGAGGTAAGATGTCGCGTTTCCTCCCCTATCTCGCCACAGCCTTGGACGTACCCAGGTCCTTCACGGTGACTCGGGTTCGGACAGGAGCGAGGGAGTGTGCGCCGAGCAATCCAGCCATGGCGAGCGCCATGCGCGACCTTGCCGACTGGCTCGACCACGCCGGTCCGGAGCAGAGCAGGGAGCGCTACGTCCGTCTGTACGGGTCGGAGCATCCGTGCACGATGAGGATCGGGTTCCATCTTTACCCCATCGATTTCTGCAGCCGGGAGCTGTTCCTCGACAGCCTGCAGTTCACGCTGAACGAGACGGGGGGACGCGGCGGGAGATCGGCCCAGCCGGACCGCCTCCCCTCGCTGCTGCGTGACCTCGTCCGTATCGAGGACATCGAGACGGTGGATTGGCTGAAGGACCGTCTGTTGTGTCGAGCGATGGGCGAGATGGTCGAGACGTTGCCGGTCGACGACAACCCGTGGCTGCCAGTCATCCGGGAAGTGAGAACGCAGCTCCACCCCATGCCGCGGGCCATCACGTCGCCCCGCTTTCATTCGGAGGAACGAACATGAAACCCAGGGAGTTCAAGGACGCCGTGTTCGGCGAGTTCGCACGGATCGCCCAGGCGTTCTCCAGCTCGAAGCGCCTTGAGATCATCGACGTCCTGGCCCAGGGGGAGCGGAGTGTCGAGGTGCTCGCCAGGGAGACGGGGCAGACCGTCGCCAACGCCTCGCGTCACCTGCAGATCCTGAAGAGCACGAAGCTGGTCGAGACCCGCAGGGACGGAGTCCGTGTCATCTACCGGCTGGCCGATCCCCAGGTGCTCCGGTGCTGGCAGAACCTGCAGCAGCTCGCGGAGAACCGCCTGGCCGAGATCGACGCGGCAGCCCAGGCCTACATCGACGCTCGAGATGGCATCGAGCCCATGGGGCGGGACGAGCTGATAGGCCGCGCCGAGCGGGGGGAGGTCGTCGTGCTGGACGTCCGCCCCACCGAGGAGTACGAGGCCGGCCACATCCAGGGCGCGATCTCGATCCCGCTGTCCGAGCTGCGCGCGAGGTTGAACGAGATCCCCGACGACCGGGAGGTCGTGGCCTACTGCCGCGGTCCCTACTGCGTCCTCGCCGTGGAGGCGGTCGCCCTGCTCCGGGCGGTCGGGCGGAGCGCGGTTCGGCTGGAAGACGGTCTCCCTGAGTGGCGGCAGCACGGTCTGCCCGTCGCGCAAGAGCACTGAAACGACTCGAATCACCGACTACGAGGAGGACCCGACATGGTCGCCGAACAAGTCATCCACGGTGTGCTGCTGGCGCTGCACAACCTGGCGCTGGTGGGCTGCGCGGCCGCGCCGTTCTACAACCGCAAGCTGGTGGGCTTCCGCGCCCAGTACGGCCCCAACCTGCATTACGAGCTGGACAAGGTCGTCGAAGACACGCTGCAGTCCAACGCGCCGTACTGCATGACGTTCCTGCTGGTGCTGTTCGCCACGGGCATCGGCATCCCGTTGAACTACTACGCGTTCCACGGCGAGTTCCACGACATGCACGCGGTGGCCATTGCCGCCGTGGCGTTGAAGCTGGTGTTCGTCTTCGGCATCGCGATCTGGGGCATGCGGATCTTCTTCGGGCTGAATCCGAAGCTGAAGGTCCTGTTCTCCCACTTCGAGCCCGGCGCGGAGCCCGACGCGGCCAAGGTCAAGGAGTTCTTCGCCATCCGGGCGAAGCGCAAGGCGCTCTGCGACACCTGTTTCTGGTTCGCCGTCGCCGTGCTGGTGTTCAGCGCGTTCATGGGATTCACGATCTAGGAGAAGAAGAAGATGAGCATCCTGATCATCCTCAACGATCCGCCCTACGGCACCGAACGGAGCTACAACGGCCTGCGGCTGGCCATCAACCTGCTGCGCCAGGACGAGAACGTACACGTCGACGTGGTGATGGTCGGCGACGCGGTCGGGTGCGCCAAGGCGGGGCAGCAGGTCCCGGGTGGGTACTACAGCCTCGAGCGCATGCTCAAGCCGATCCTGCGGCGCGGCCGCGTCTTGCTCTGAGGCTCCTGCATGGACGCCCGCGGTCTGCGGGACGAGGAGCTGGTGGACGGATGCGAGCGAAGCGACCTGGACGAGTGGACCCTGCTGACCTTGGAAGCCGACAAGGTGCTCGTGTTCTGACGGTGCTGCGGACCCATCGGACGCGATCCCGGGCGTGCCGCCGTGCCGAAACCTGGTGATTCCGACACGGCCGAGATCCCCGGTCTGGCGCCCCCGACGTTTGCGCCCCAGTCAGCTTCGTGGCGGGTGGGTTTTCGACACGGCCGTGCGACAGCGGTCCCCTGCGGACTGAGTGCTCCGGCTCGTTCGGGCCGACACACTCCGCTCAACTTAGCGATTCGGGAGCCGGACGGGGACTTGAGCGGCTTGTAGTCGAGTCGGCGCTGGGTGCGCGCTCATCAGGTGCGAGGGCAGGCTGCAACGTCAATCGACAGGCTGACCTTCCTCCCTGGCCTCGCACCATCCCTGGTCTGCGAACCACTGGCGTAGTAGGGCCTTCTGCTCGGGGGGAAGGTCCCCCGCCTTCTCGCCGGCGAGCGCGTAGGAAACGAGATCGATGTTGCCTCGATCCCGGAGTTCGCACTCCCTGCACCTCCACAGGAGCCAGTCCTGCTTGTTCCGGTAGAGCTCCGCGCCGTTTTCGTCACCGCAGTTGGGACAGGATCGCATACGCCCCTGGTCGACGTGGAGTCCCAGCACTTCGGCGATCTCCACCATGTCGATCTTCCTGACCTGGAGGATCCAGCGTGGGACCTCTCTCCGCGGTGTTAGCGCTGTCTCCACCACTGGGGATGGAACTAGCTTTACCTCCGCTGGTCTTGGGGGACGGGAGGTTGGATCGAGCACCGCCACCTTCGGGGCAGGAGAGAGAGTGGATTGCTGTTCCCTCGGCGGCTCCCTACGCGCGGGCCTCTCGGATGGGAGATCGGCTTGTGGCGCCCAAGAGAGCTCCATGTGCGGCGCAAACGACGACCTGCGCCGCTTCGCGTGCCTTGGCGGATCCGGGGTGTAGACGCGCTTTGCCATCGGACAGCTCAGCTTGGGTCACGGATCGGGACGCCCCCGCTCCCACCTCTATGGTACCTCAGCCCGCGGGAGTTGTTCGGGATCGAGGAGCTTCGGAACGGAACCAGGATCACTCAACGGATCCAGCCGCCGCGCGTACCCTGATGCCCACTCCAACCACGCTCGGACCTCGGGATTGCGCGTCTTTTCCGGAAACTCCTCGCCGACTGCCACGATGAACGCCTCGATCTCGCTGGCCTTGTTCCACCTGTCGGCCATCGCCTCGAGGTCCTCGCCGAGCTTGCGCTCGTACGCTGCGCGACGCTCCAGCTCTCTTTGGCGTTCGAGGGCGGCTCTACGCTCCGTCTCCCGGCGCAAATCCTCCTTCCGTCTCTCCTTGAGCGCCTTCGATGCCACGTCGAGGCCAGTGATGAACTTGCCGAGCCTGTCCTCGAGCTTGCTCTTCTTCGTGTCCTGCCAAACCTGCTGGACCCCGGCGTACCTGGCGTTCTCGATCTTCAGGACGAGGCGGCCGGACGGGACGAGGTCGTACTTGGGGGGCGTGAAGATCCAGATTCTGTCCGGCAGCCCCCGGCTCTCCCGCTCTGCCTGGTCGAACGGGATCTGCTTCTTGCGCTCGGACAAGGAGATCTGCAGCTGCTCGCCATGAACGACGACGCAGGTCTTCCAGCGTTCGGAAGGCTGGAAGCGTGGGTCGTTGGCGAAGTACGCACGGCCGGAAGCCTCGGTTCGTTCCTCGATCTTGATCAGGCGAACCGGCCACTTCAGTGCCTGGAGGGCCTTCACGAGCGCGTCCATCACGCGCACCGCGCGGTCGAGCTGTGCGGGACTGACGTAGATGTCGAGTCGGCGGGGGGTCCGGGGCGCGACGAAACCGTAGCCGTCCGGCCTGACACGCGCCATGCTCCTCTTCGCAGCGGCGACGAGGTGGTGCGGTTTCTGCAGTTCGCGTCCAACCTCGGCTTCGGGGAGAGCCAGGTCACTTTCCGGTTTCGGCGGTGTAGCGGCGATCTGTATCTCGAGGTTTTCCAACGTCTTCGGCAGCGGCGGTCTCTTCGGTGCCTTCCCGTAGGCCAGCTTCGCCCAGTAGCCGAGACCGGGCCGTGGGATGTCGTACGACTCGCAGATCTTAGCGAGACCGACGTTGGAGATGCCGTAGTCCTTGGCCAGGTGAACCATCGGCGTCTCCCAGACCTGGTTGTACAGCGTCTCGCGGTCGGTCACGGTTTCGTGGGCTGCAATCAAGAGTTCATCCTCCAAGTGATTGGCTCGGGGCCTGGCCGGGGTGCAGCGTCCAGAAACCTTTGTCCCAGATCTGAGTCCGCAATAGGTTGACACGTC
>CAYRNR010000285.1:0-6428 GCA_964425605.1 uncultured Rickettsiales bacterium
GGGGCTCAGAAGGACCAGCCAGCGCCCAGGACGAGGCCGTGGGACTTCTCGCCGATGTGCGCTTCCTGGAAGGTCGGGCCCTCGGCCGGCGCGCCGTTGTTCACCTTGAGCTGGCGGCCCATGTACTGGTAGCGGGCGTCCAGGGTCAGGCCCTTCCACACGCGGAAGGTGCCGCCGAAGGTGATCTCGTTGGCCGCGAGGCCAGAGCTGATGAGGCTGCCCGCCCAGCCGCCGTGGACCTGGGCCCAGGGCACGATCTGGAAGCGGACGCCGACGCCGAGGCGGAAGCCGTGCAGCCAGAGGTTCTCCCAGGTCCAGGTGTTGGACTCGGCGCCGTGGTGCTTGAACACCACCACGTCCTGGGCGTGGTAGCCCGCGTGGGCCAGGATGTCGAGGGGCCCGACGGCCTGGTTCTTGAGCAGCGGCAGGCGGCCGGTGGCGCCGACCATGACGTGGTACATGCCGTCCTTGAACACGCTGGGCTGACCATCCTGGTCGGTCACCGGGTAGTCGGTGCGATAGCCGTAGCGGTCGAACTGGAACGAAGCGCCCACGTACTCGATGGGGAAGAGCTCACCGGCCACGCCGATGCTCTCGGGGATGCCCACCAGCGCGCCGTCGCCGCCCACCACGTCCATGTCCGGGAAGAAGTCGCACTCGACGTCGCCGCACATGCCCGGCTCCATGTCGTAGGCGTACCCGGCGAGGGGGTAGCGCACGAGGACACGCGCCGTGCGGTACTGGTTGCCGGTGGGATCGACCGTGGCCGTGGGCTTCTTCGGCTTCTTGGGCCGGGTGGTGGTCACCGGCGCGGTCAGCGACACGGTGGTGAACGCCGACAGATCGCCCTGCAGGCGGCTGGCGCTGATGTTGATCTGGGTCTCGTTGCCCCCGCGGGGGGCGGTGAGGATGGCCGTGAAGGTGCCGTCGCCGTTGTCCACCTTGTTGCCGAGCACGCCGCCGGTGGCCACGATGACCACCTGCTCGCCCGGGACCGGGGTGTTCTGGGCGTCGAGGACGCGCACGGTGACGTTGGCCATGGAGGCGCCGTCGCGCGGCAGGGTCGCCGGCATGGCCAGCACCTCGAGGCTCGCGGGCGGGCCTGCGGTCACGGTGACCGGCGGGGTGACCACCGGCGGCGTGACCACCGGCGGCGTGACCACCGGCTCCGTCACGGGCTCCGTCACGGGCTCGGTCACAGGCTCGGTCACGGGCTCGGTCACCGGCTCGGTCACGGGCTCCGTCACCGGCTCGGTCACGGGCTCGGTCACCGGCTCGGTCACGGGCTCCGTCAATGGCACGGTCACCGGCTCGGTCGTCGGAGGGGTCTGCACTCCCCAGGGGCTCGTTCCAGAGGTGATCACCGGCGTGCCCACGACGGGGGTCACGACTGCGACACCGGCGGCCGGGCCGGAGCCGCCCATGACCAGCTTCTGGCGGATGGGGGCCCAGCGATCGAGCATGGTGCGCTGGGTGGCGCCACCGGCGTTGGGGAAGACGAACCCCTCGACCACGGACTGGGTCTGCCACAGGGGGCACGTGAACGCCATGCCGGCGCCGGTGATGTGCATCAGGGAGAGGCCGGCCAGGGGCGCGGCCTTGAACTCGAACATCACGCGTCCGGTGGCGTCGGTGGTGCCTCCGCCGGTGACGCTGCCGCCGCCCTCGAGCACGGCGGCGGCCAGGGGCACGCCCTGCACGGGCAGGCCGTAGCGGTCCACGGCCATGGCCACGACCACGGTCTTCTGGTTGGTGGCGACCTGGTCGTCCACGGGCCACGCGACGATGGCCTCGGGGGTGCGCTGCAGCGCGGGCATGGTCGCCATGGCCGACACCACGACCCGCTGGTCGAAGCTGCCGGTGTACTCGCCGGTGTAGGCGCCGTTGCCCTGGGGCGTCACGCCCTGGACCGCGCCGCCGGTGGTGAAGAAGTTCACGCCCAGCGATCCCGCGTCCATGCCGCCCACGGCGGCGACCGTGCCAGTGAGCTTCAGGGTGGCCTGACCCGCGGCCACGCCAGCGGGGTCGGACAGCACCTGCAGGCTCGTGGGCAGCGGCGGGACCAGCTCGAAGGAGATGGTCTCGGTGTCCAGGGCCGAGCCAGGGAGGGTCGCGGTCAGGGTCACCGCGGTGGCCCCGGTGGTCAGGGGCGTGGTGTAGACGCCCTGGTACAGGCCGCCGCCGAGGGGGCGGACCTCGGAGACCTCGCCGGCGCTGGCGGCCAGCTGCACGGTGGCCGCCGGGTCGGGCACGCCCATGCCGTCCACCACGTACACGTAGATGGGGAACTGCGAAGCGCCGTCGCCGGGCATGTACGCGGCCGGCGGGGCGAGCTTGATGCGGTTGAACGTCGGGACCATCAGGTCCACCGACTGCGGCGCGGTGGAGGTCCCGTCGGGCATCACCACCGTGGCGGTGGCCGTGCTCACGCCGGGGGGCACGAGGATGGGCACGGTGGCCATGCCGTCCGCGCCGGAGAGGAACGGGCCGAAGCGCTGGCCGGACACGTCCATGAGCACGTTGACGCTGGCCATGCCGGTGTTGACCTGCCAGGGGATGTTGCCCACCAGCGGGATGGTGAAGAAGCCCACCGCGGTCTCCGGGTGGGACGCGTCGGTGACCGAGACCACCGCGACCTTGGGCGCGATCTCACCCGCGGGCGGGGTGTACAGGGCCTGGTACTTGCCGCCGCCGAGGCCCTGGACGTTCTGGACCGAGCCGGCGTTGGCGCTGACGAGCAGGTTCAGGTCGTCCAGGGGGCCGCCGTCGGGGCCGGACACCGTGAACACCAGCGAGGAGTTGGGATCGCGGTTGAGCACGATCTGCGCCGGGCTGGCCTCGAAGGCGAACCGCGCGACGTTGGACGGCTTGAGAACGAGCATGAACTCCTTCTCGGCCGACTTGGTCCCCACCTTGACCTTGGCCCGCAGCGTGGCCTGACGGACCTGGGAGCTGTCCGGGGCCGTGTAGATGCAGGTCCACATGCCCGGCGCGACCTTGGTCCATTCGCTGAGCCGGCCCGAGTCCACGGTCGTGCCGCGGAACTTCACGTCCTCGGCCAGGCCGCCCATCTCGTCGGTGATCACGAACGCCAGGGTCTGGTCCGTGCCGTCGGCGGTGATGACGCCCGGGGGGATGAGGTCCACCTCGATGGGCCGCCCCAGCGTGATGGTCGCCGCCTGAGCGGAGGCGTCACCAGCAGGCAGGACCAGACAGGCCACGATCGACACGATGGCCACGATCGCCAGCGCGATCTCGGGCGCGCCAGGCGCGCGTCGCGCGTTTGGACGGTGGTGGTTCATGAGTCTCTCCTCGCAACACTTCATGGGGTTGGGGGCGACGAGCCCCGCGGATCCCCCTGATATCAGAGATATCCAGGTAGCCACCCATTGTATGGGGGCCGAAAACAGTCCGTCAAACGGCCTAGCGGCCGTTTCGTACCCTCTTTGACGCATCAACCGGCGACGATGGGGACAGCCAAAGGCAGGTCCGGGTTACAATGCAGCCGCTTCGGAGGTGCCCGGTGAGGGATCGGTTGGACCTGCTGACGTTCCACGCGTACCTGCAGTGTCAGGACCACTTCCGTGAGCACCTGATGCGCCCCTACCCGCCGTTGAGCCCCGCCGTGCTGGCCGCATACGTGCGCCAGCAGGGATGGCGGGCCGACTTCTTCGACCCCACGCTGCAGCCCGACGAGACCTCCTTCGAGGTGGCCCTGAGCCGGCAGCGGCCCCGGGTGGTGGGGCTGTTCGGACACCCGACCACCCGGTCCACGGCCTGGCGCCTCGTGTCGGCGGCGCGCGCCCAGGGCTGCCTGGTGATCGCCTACGGCGACGATCCCACCGCAGTGCCCGACGTGTACCTCGATCACGGGGTGGACGCGGTGGTGTGTGGCGAGGCCGAGCTGCCCTTGGCGGCGGTGCTGGAGCACCTCCGGGGCGCGAACTTCGCCTTCGATCCCGCGGCGCTGAAGGACGTGCCAGGGCTGGCCGTGCGGGTGGGTGACCAGACCGTGATGGGCCCCGAGCCCACCGAGGTGCTGGACCTGGACCTGTGCCCGCCCCCCATCCGCGACCCGGTGCTGACGCGCGCCTACCTGCAGCGCTGGCAGGCGGCCCACGGCTTCGCAGCGATGACCCTGGTGACGTCCCGCGGCATCCCGGACACTCCGGGCTACCGTCGCCGCGCGCCCTCGGTAGTGGCCGAGGAGATCGCCCAGCTGCGCGAGCAGTTCGCATTCGAGCGCATCCGCTTCGTGGACCACGTGTTCACCCACGATCCGGGCTGGCACCTGCGGCTCGCAGCGGCCATGGACCACTCCAAGGCCCCGCCCGCCTACGAGTGTCTCGGCCGCGTGAAGGACATCACCCCCGCCCTGCTGGAGTTCATGGCCGAGGCCGGCTGCACGCGGATCACCTTCGACGTGGGCACGGGCTCGCGGCGGTTGCTGCGACAGCTCGACCGCGGCTACGGCATCGAGGACGTGTACCGCGCCGCGCGGCTGATGCGGGAGATGGGCATCCAGCTGGGCGTGATGGTCAGCCTGGGCCTGGAGGGGGAGACCCGCGAGGACGTGCTGGCCACCATCGAGATGCTCAAGGTCGTCGAACCCGCCGTGTGGGGGCTGACGCTGGAGGATCCCGAGATCGCGGCGTCGGCCCACGACCTCGACGCCATGGGGCTGCCGGGCATGCGCACCCTGCGCAGCGGCTGGCCCGACCCCGAGCGCAAGGACGGGCGGCGCCTGCCGCTGGGGTTCTACCGCTGGGCGCTGCGGTTGATCGCTGCGGAGATGCACCTGCACCGCCAGTGGCGTCGCCGCAAGGTCGACACCGCCGTGCTGGGCATGGCCGCGGTGAGGCCGCTGTACCGCTCCATGGTGCGGATCTACCCCTTGCGCGCGCGTTGACATCGGCGCGGGCACGCCGCAGGATTCGAATCTGGGAGGCGCCATGCGAGCGCTGAGCATCGTCGTCACAGTCGCTGTCCTCGCCGGCCTCGGTTGCACCAAGGGCGAGGTGAACGCCGATCTGGACCTGTACCTGGCCCAGGGCAACCTCGACTACTACGAGGAGGTCCTGTATCCGTCGTCGCGCCGCGACACCTACGACGGCATCTTCGCCGGGGTCCCCCTCTACCTGCCGCTGCACCTGCGGTACGAGACCACCGAGGTGGACGCCCTGATCACCCAGCGCGGCGATCTGCAGCTCACCTGCCACCTGGCCTCGGGCAAGCTGTACGAGTCCGAGCTCACCGACCTGTCGTACCTCGAGGACGAGGCGTGGAACGGCGAGTCCGAGGAGGATCGCTGGGGCCAGCAGCTGTTCCAGGAGCTCGACGAGCCGGGCGCGTCCTACGCCGACCTCGACGAGGACGTGCGGCTGATCCTGCTGATCAACCTCCCCGAGCCCGAGGGCGACGACGGCTGGAGCTCGGACGGCTGGCAGTACCCGGCCGAGCTGTGGGCCAACTACCAGGACACGCTGCTGGACGAGGACGACCAGGAGTTCGACATCCCCGAGGACGAGATCCAGCTCATGTCGCGGATGATCATCGGCGGCGAGCTGTTCGAGACGATCAACAACACGCGCTTCGACGAGGCCGAGGGCATCGCCGTGGAGGATCCGAACCCAAACCTGGTGCTGGACCAGCTGTCCATGCCCGGCGAGGACGACAAGTTCGGGCGCGCCGTGGGCTCCTTCGACCTGATGCTGGAGGCGGACTCGTTCTCCGCCAGCGCGGGTGTGGCCTCCATCGCCGGCGAGTTCGACGTGGAGATCCACGACGACCGCTGGGCCCTGGACGATCTGGACGTCCAGGAGGATCTGGATGACACCTCCCTCTCCGATCAGTGACGTAAGTAGCGCGTAAGCTGTTGACAGATCCCCGATTCAGTGGTTATTGTCGGATCACATACGAGGCGTCGAGCGAACAACCCTGGGGGGTGCCCGACGTCGATTGAGGCCCGAGCCCTTTACCCCATTGTCGAGTGCGTCCCCCCCCCCCACATTCGGCAATAAAAGGGCTCGGGCCACCTTTGTTCTAGGTGCCGAGCGTCACCGAATCTGAGCGGAATTCTTACGTAAGCCAGCGAGCCGTCAGCGGCTGCGCGCCGACTTCATCATGGAGGTGTCGACCACCTCCTGGAAGCTGCGCAGGCGGGCCTCTTCCAGACGATTCATGGGCTGCAGCTTGGACAGGTGCGCCCGGATCTTGCCGGCGTGGATGCGACAGGTGATGGCCATGCGGTGCTCGCCGCGGGCGCGGTGGATCTGCGCCAGGCTCAGCAGGGACAGGTAGAAGTCCGTCCACTGGGAGAAGTGGCCGTTGAGGAACACGGCCTTGAGCATGTGGTGCGCGGCGCCCTCGAGGTCGCCGAGCTGGAACATGGCCACGGCCATGTCGTTGTGGGTGGAGGCGGCCAGGGG
>CAYRNR010000286.1:0-6391 GCA_964425605.1 uncultured Rickettsiales bacterium
CACCGAGCCGATCAGGCGCTGGCCGTGCCAGGCGATCTCCTGGCGGCCGATGCGCAGGTGGGCCCCGGCGAAGTCCACCTGCCCGTAGGCCTGGTGCATGTCCAGCCCGTCGGCCACCCAGTCGAAGAGGGTGCCCTCGGTCAGGGTGTCGGTCTTGTACTCGGAGCCCCAGGTGCGCACGTCCTGGACCTCGACGTAGGCCGAGACGGCCTTGCCGAAGCGGGCCTCGAGTCCGAGCCGGGCGCGGTTGCCCACTTGCCACCCGTCCACGGGATCGCCGCTGAAGGGACCGGGCATCACCTCGAAGCGCGCGCGCTCCTGCACGCGGGGGTGGAAGGTGACCTTGGGCTCGTTGGCCTTGTCCTCGTCCCCCTCTGCGTGGGCGAGTCCGGGGAGTCCGAAGGTGAGCAGGAGGAAGAAGACGGGGATCAGCGTACGGTTTGCCACGGGTCTATCTCCAGGTCTTTGCGGGGTCCGGGCCAGCCCTCCTGGGCCGGGACGTGACACTGCTGACAGCGGATACGTTCGGGGTGATCGGTGTGCAGCGCGGTCTCGGGCGCCTCAGGGCCGTGACAGCCCAGGCAGTTCTCCCGCATCGTCAGCGGGTGGGGGATCAGCCACGGGGCCTCGGCGTGGGCGCGCTGGCCCATGGGGTAGACCCCGCCCACGAAGTCGCTGGGCATGAAGTCGCCCGCGAGGGACTGCCTCACGTGGCACTGCTGACACCGCTCGAGCTCCGGATGGGGCGTGGCGGTGGCCCGCAGGCCGTTGAGGACCGCGTCGCCGTCGAGGTGACAGCTCAGGCAGTCCTGCCGGCCCAGCTCCTCGACCCCGTGGGGGATGGTCGGCGGCGCGCCGTCGAACAGCCGGTTGGCCTCCAGCGGGATCGCCTCGGGGCGCGGCTGGGGCGCCGCAGTGTCGCAGGCTGCAAGGTGGAGCGGTGCGATCAACGAGAGCACCAAGAGGGGGGGGAAAGGGAGGCGTCCCATGATCACGCCCGCTCCACCTTGACAGCGCATTTCTTGTAGTCGGGTTCCTTGCTCATCGGACAGAAGGCATCCAGCGTCAGGTCGTTGATGGGCGCGGACTCGTCGAAGAACGGTACGAAGACGTTGCCTCGACGGGGTACGGCGCGCTCGTTGATGGACGCCGCGAGCACGATCTCGCCGCGGCGGGTGCTCAGCTTGACCTTGCCGCCCTCGGTGACGCCGATCTCGGCGGCGTCGTCCGGGTGCAGCTCGCAGTACGCCGACGGCATGGCCTTGTTGAGCTGGGACACGCGGCGGGTCATGGACCCGCTGTGCCAGTGCTCGATGACGCGGCCGGTGCACAACCAGAAGGGGTAGTCGGAGTCCGGCTCCTCGGCGGCGGGCTCCCAGGGGCGATACCAGATCACCGCCTTGCCGCCGGTCTTCTTGGCCGAGTAGAAGTCGATGCGCTTGTCCGGATCGGCGTAGGGGTCGTAGGGGGCGATGTAGCGGTACGGGGTCTCCTTGCCGTCCACCACCGGCCAGCGCAGCCCCGGCACCTGGCGGTAGGTCTCGTAGTCGGCCAGGTCCTTGCCCGCGCCCAGGGTGAACAGCCGGTACTCCTCGAACAGGTTCTTCTCGAGCTCGTCCTCCCAGGGGAACAGGTGGCCCATGCCCATGCGCTTGGCCACCTCCACGGTCTGCCAGACGTCGGACCTGGCCTCTCCGGGCGGCTCGGCGAGCTTGTCCCACTGCTGGGTGCGCCGCTCGGTGTTGCCGAACATCCCCTCTTTCTCGACCCAGCCCGCGGACGGCAGGATCAGATCGGCCAGCTCGGTGGTGGGGGTGGGGTAGATGTCCGACACGATCAGGAAGTTGTCGTCGGGCCGATTGCGCTTGCCCTCGCGGTAGCGGTTGAGGTTGGGCAGGGTGACGAAGGGATTGGTCACCTGCACCCACATCACCTTGATCTCGCCGCGATCCATGGCGCGGAACATGGCCATGGTGTGCGTGCCGGGCACAGGATCGATGGTGCCGGGCTCCAGGCCCCAGGTCTTCTCGGCGAACTCGCGGTGGGCCGGCGTCTTGACGTTGCGGCCGCCGGGCAGGGCGTGGGCCAGGGTGCCCACCTCGCGCACGGTGCCGCAGGCGCTGGGCTGGCCGGTCAGGGAGAACGGGTTGGACCCCGGCACGCCGATCTTGCCGGACAGCAGGTGCACCGCGTAGACCGTCTGGTTGATCCAGGTGCCGCGCACGTGCTGGTTCATGCCCATGCACCACGTGGAGGTCACCTTGCGGTTGGGATCGCCGAACTCCTTGGCCAGCTTCACCAGCTGGGCCGCGGGCACGCCGGACAGCTCCTCGACCTTTTCGGGGGTGTACGGGTCCAGGGCGGTGCGCAGCTCGGCGAAGCTGAGGCTGCGGGCCTCCTCCTTGAACTTGAAGTGATCCTCGGTGCCGTAGCCCGGCTCGGTCTTGCCGGTCTTGATGGTGCAGAAGTTCTCCACCATGTCCCGGTCGACCTTGCCGTTGACGATCAGCCACCGCGCGATGCCGTTGGCGATGGCCAGGTCGCCCTGGGGCTTCATCATCATCACCTCGTCGGCGTAGCCGGAGGTGTCGGTGTGGCGGGTGGTCAAATCGAAGATCTTCACGTGGTTGGCCGCGCGCTTGCGCGCCAGCACCCGGCTGAACAGCACCGGATGCATCTCGGCCATGTTGTTGCCCCACAACACGAACGTGTCGGCCTTGTCCAGGTCGTCGTAGCAGCCCATGGGCTCGTCGGCGCCGAACGTGGTGTAGAAGGCCACCACCGCAGACGCCATGCACAGCCGCGCGTTGGGGTCGATGTTGTTGCAGCGCAGGCCGCCCTTGAACCACTTGTTGGCGGCGTAGCCCTCCTGCACGGTCCACTGGCCCGAGCCGTACATGGCCAGGGACGACGGCCCGTGCTCCTCGAGGGCCTGAGAGAACTTCTCCGCGGCGATGTCCAGGGCCTGATCCCAGCTGATCTGCTCGTAGCTGTTGCCCTTGCGCAGCATGGGATGGGTCAGGCGGTCCTTGCCGTACAGCATGGCCGGCAGGTGGTAACCCTTGACGCACAGGGTGCCGCGGTTGACCGGACACGCCGGATCGCCGGTGACGGCCTCGACCTTGCCGTCGCGCACGCCCACCAGGGTGCCGCAGCCGGTGCCGCAGTAGCGGCACGGGGCCTTGCCCCAGGTCATGGAGCTGTCCAGGGTGTGCACCGATTGCCCGGCGCCGCAGCTCGTCAGCGCGGCCGCGGCCGAGGCCGTGGCCAGGCCCTTCATGAAGTCTCGTCTGGATGCGCTCATGTCAGTCTCCGCGTCCCTGGAAGATCACCAGCGCCTCTCGGACACCGCGCCATCGGGCGATCTCCTCGTGGCACTTCGCCTGCTGTCTGGGGGTCTCGCCTTCGAGCAGGACCGCGAACCCCGCGTCCGCCTCGGACACGATCTCCGCGCCCGCCATGGAGGTCAGGCGTCCCCGCACGAGGCCCTTGGCGCCGGGCTCGACCCGGACGATCAGCGTCCCGATGAGGCTCATCAGTGGGCCCCTCCCGGCGCCTGCTGGCCGTACCGCTGGTTGTAGAACTCGCGGATGCGCGCCGACTCCTCGGCGGACATGCCGGCCACCCAGCCGTGCTGCTCCATGGCCATGACGGTCTCGATGGCCTGCTCGGCGGCGGGGTTGCCGTGGGCGACCTCGCGGGCCTGCGGGATGAACTCGATGTAGAACCGCTCGGCCACCTCGAAGAAGCCGTGCCACTGGGTGTAGTCGGGGCCCATCATCGACGCGCCCATGCGCGCGCGCCGGCCCTCGTGGTGCCACAGGTAGAAGAAGGTCCACTCCAACTCCTCGTCGAAGGGAGTGGCCGTCAGCAGGCCCTCGGCCTTGAGCACGTCCATGATCGACTTGGACGGCTTGGCGAACTTCTCGTTGTACAGGTCCACGGCGCGGTCGTACTGGGCGAAGTGGCCGTTGACCCAGTCCTGGGTGTGGCAGTTGAGGCACACGTCCTCGAGGTTGCGCCGCTTGTCCTCCCAGTCCTCGGTGTGCTTGCTCACCACCGGCCGCAGGGTCCACGAGATGCGGTTGCCCGGATCGTGGGTGGTGACCTGGTTGGACGTGGCGCTCATGTGGCACGTGGCGCAGGTGGGGGCGGCGGAGTAGGTCTCGCCGACGATCCACTCGTCCGCGTCCAGCGCCATCTCGCCGGCGCCGTCGGCCGTCCTGAAGGCGATGCCGTGCTTGGACTCCTCGTAGATCTCCTTCTGGGGGTGATCCGGGCCCAGGTGGCACTTGCCGCAGTTGTCGGGCCGCCGCGCCATCTCGATGGAGAACGCGTGACGCGAGTGGCACGCCGAGCAGGTCCCGTTGGAGCCGTCGGGGTTGATGCGGCCGATGCCCGAGTTGGGCCAGGTCGCGTCGTCGATGATCGGCTTGTCCTCCTTGTCGCGCATGACCTCGCCCTCGGCGTCGGTCTTGAACGCGACGATGGAGCCGTGGCACTGCTGGCAGCCGGCGTTGGCCGCGGGGGTGCCCTCGACGATCTCGCCCAGCACGTTGTCCAGCGACCCGAGGATCTGGCCGGCTGCCGCGTGGTGGCTGGCCTGGAACTCGCCGGCGATGTCCGGGTGGCACTCTCCACAGTCCTTGGGCGTGACCAGCGTCGCGATCAGCTGGCCCTCGTGGTACCAGCCGTCCACGTCGGACTCCTCGGCCCCGTGGCAGTCGTTGCAGCCGACCCCCACCTCGGCGTGGGTCGAGTGGGCCCACTGATCGGTGATGGCCGGGGACTTCTCCTTGTGGCACTCGAAGCAGTCCTTGTTCACCCCGAGGAGGGCGGGCTCCGGGTCCGCCTCGACCCGCTCCTTGAGGCCCTCCACCCAGGCCACGATCAGCAACGCGACCAGGAACAGGACCGAGAGCACCGCGACGATGACGCGCTTGAAGTTCAGAGACACGGGTTTTCTCCTAGTGGCCCACCGCTTCCCACACCGTCAGGATCAGGGCTCCCAGCACGGCCAGGACACCGATGGGGATGGCGATCTCTTTGGTGGTGAAGCGGGACAGGATCTTTTCGACGAACGGCCAGAATACGAAGACGAAGCCGGCCAGGCCCATGGTCAGGATGGCAGCGCCCAGGCCGGTGAGTTTGAGCCAGCGGAATGCGGCGAAGAAGTACCACTCGGGCTTGATGTGCGGCGGCGTGACCAGGGGATCGGCCTGCTCGTGGAGCCCGGCGGGGAAGATGACGGCGAACGCCGACAGCACGATCATCAGGACCACGCCGATGATCATCTCGGTCAGCACGTGGTCGGGGTAGAAGCGGAAGTGCTTGGCCTTGCCGGGCTCGTCGTCCTCGTCGTCCTTGAACTGCAGCTCCGTGACCCCGTGCAGGCGGATCTGGACGATGTGCAGGATCAGGAAGAAGCTCAGCAGGCACGGCATCACGCCCACGTGGAACACGAAAAACCGTGTCAGGGTGTCCTCGCCCAGCGTCTCGCCGCCGCGCATGAAGTCGGCCATCATCGGACCGACCACCGGCACCACTGAGGTCATGTTGGCCGCCACGGTGATGCCCCAGTAGGACAGCTGCTCGTACACCAGCGAGTAGCCGGTGAAGCCGAAGCCGAGCGTCACGAACAGCAGGCCGCAGCCCGTGAGCCAGGTGAGCTCGCGCGGGTGCCGGTAGCTGTCGGTGAAGTACACGCGCAGCACGTGCAGCATCACCGACACGATCATGAACGTGGCCGCCCACTTGTGCAGGCCGCGGATGTACCAGCCGAACGGCACCTCGTAGGTGATGCGAGCCACGCTGTCGTAGGCGCGATCCGGGTCGGGCACGTAGTAGAAGGTCAGGGCGATGCCCGTGACCAGCAGCACCACGAACAGGTAGCCCGGGATACCGCCGATGCACCACCACCACTTCTTGAGGTGGTTGGGCACCGGCTCGTTGAGGCTGGCGGTGATCGTGTCCAGCTTCACCGGGAACTGGACGGCGAGCCAGTCCGATACGGAGCGTCCCCAGGTGCTCATGAGGTCAACCTCAGCTGCAGGAAGACCAGATCGCCCTCCTCGATGACATCGAACTGCGACAGGGGCACGCCCATGTCCGCGGGCGGGCCCGAGACGGGGTTGCCCGACGCGTCGAAGTGGCCGTCGTGGCACGGGCAGATGAACTCGCTGCCGTTGGCGTCCCAGTACACCTTGCAGCCCAGGTGGGGGCACACGTCCGACAGGGCCAGGAAGCCCGTGGCCCCGTGGATGACGTTGATCGTCTGGCCCTCGGGGGTCTTGAAGGGAGTGGCGCTGCCGGGGGGCATCTTGGACTTGAGGCCCACCAGCAGCTTCTGGATGCCCTTGCTCTTGGTGGGGATGAGGTAGCGCGCCCCGAA
>CAYRNR010000287.1:0-6260 GCA_964425605.1 uncultured Rickettsiales bacterium
GGCTGGCATCTCGGAGATAACTTGGCATGTAGGCCAAGTTGTGGGGCCGATGGCCGGCATCTCGCCGATAACTTGGCATGTAGGCCAAGTTGTGGGGCCGATGGCCAGCATCTCGGAGATAACTTGGCATGTAGGCCAAGTTTCGGGGCCGATGGCTGGCATCTCGGAGATAACTTGGCATGTAGGCCAAGTTGTGGGGCCGATGGCTGGCATCTCGGAGATAACTTGGCATGTAGGCCAAGTTGTGGGGCCGATGGCCAGCATCTCGGCGAAAACTTGGGCTCCAGGCGCACCAGGTCGCCCCAGCTCCCTCCTTCCCCGACCTTCTTCCCTTTTGTTTTGTAATCGTCGTCGTCGCTGTGGATATGTGGTCAACCCCGCGCGGAGCGCGGAGGTTGTCCAAGGCCTGTGGTCTCTGTGGGCGGGCGCAGGCCGTCCGCAGAGTCCATAGGCCGCCATATCCATGGCGAATCCCCCAAAGGGGTACGAAGGTACCGCTCAGTCCTCGAGCGACTTCTCCAGCGACAGCGCCTTGGCGGGGACGAATCCCATGTGGTCGAAGAATCGCAGCAAGGAGGCGTCTGTCCACTCCACGAGGGTCTGGATGCGCTTGACGCCGGCGAAGCGGCAGTGGTTGACGAACTCGGCGAAGAGGCGGCGGGCGATGCCGTTGCCCTCGTAGTCGGGGTTGACGCCGATGGTGTCGATGGTGGCGGTGTCGCCGGGGATGCCGAACTCGCCGAGGTACACGTCGCCCATGACGAAGCCGACGACCTCGCCGCCGGTGGTGGCGACGTAGGAGGTGCCGAGCTGGCCGGCGCTCTGCATGGCCTGCTCGAACTTCCGGCCGATGTAGTCGTGGCGGGGGCGGCCGGCGGCGCGGGTGTCGATGTCGACGATGGCCTCGTAGTCGTCGTCGTGCAGGGGGCGGATCATCAGTTCGTCCGGATCGATGGTCACCATGGGAGCCTCCCCTCGAGTGCTTATGAAGAGTCTACTGCGCGGGTGGGGAGGCGGACAATGATCCGGGTCAGGGCGTCCACTCCAGGATGGGCCAGCCCTTTGCGCGGGCGTGGCGGCGCAGGCGGGGATCGGGGTTGACCACGCGGGGGTGCAGGACCTTCTTGAGCATGGGCAGATCGGTGTAGGAGTCGGTGTAGAAGTACGACGCGTCCACGTCCAGTCCGTGCCGGCTCGCGATGCGCAGGGCGTTCTCGATCTTGCCGACGCCGTAGCAGATGGGCTCTGCCACGCGCCCGGTGAACCTGCGCTGCTCGTCCACCTCGAACGCGGTGCAACCCGCATCGTCCAGCCCCAGATCCTCCACCACGGCCCGGCCCAGGTAGGGCGACGACGTGGTCAACAGGACCAGCGCGTGGCCCGCCTCGCGGTGCTCCTCCACGGCGCGCAGGGCGTCGGGGAGCAGGTGCTGGCGGACCTCGTCGTGGTACCAGGCGAGGGTGCGCTCGGCGAGCACGGCCTCGTCCTCACCGGCCACCGTGCCGATGGCCTTGCTCATGGCCTCCCGCATGTCGATCAGCGACAGGTGGTAGCGAAAGAGGTAGGTGCCTGCCACCAGCAGCTGCCAGCGGCTGATGCGTCCGGCGCGTTGCTCGGCCTGGACCCACAGCCTGCCGGAGTTGACGCTCACCAGGGTCCGGTCGAAGTCGAAGAAGGCCGCGGTGCGGCCGCCGGAGAGGTCCTCGGCCACGGTTCACTCCCGCGCGGGCAGCGGATGGGTCTCCAGCTGCGCCGCCCGCACTCCCCCGGCCGCGGCCAGGGCGGCGAGGACGAGGCCGTTGCTCGACAGGGCCACCGCGTCGAAGTCACCGACCACCTTGGCCGCCTCCAGGCCCTCCTTGCCCTCGGTGTCCCAGATGGCCACCTCGGCGGCCGCGCCCCCCTTGACCACGGCGATGCGCGTACCCGTGGCCGAGACCGCGACGTCGTCCAGCGGCTGGAAGAACCCGCAGACGTTGAGCACCTTGCGGGCGTTGATGTCCGCGACGAACAGCCCCATCGCGCCGCCGAAGCGGGAGAGGTAGGCGACGGTGTCCCCGTGCTGCGCCAGGTCTGCGATGGTGGCGTTGCCGTCGGTCTGGCCGGATGTGATGTTGAACCGTTTCCTCCGGTCCACGTCCACGAGGTAGTAGTTGGGCAGGCCGTGATCGTCGGCCAGGAACACCACCCGCCGGCCGTTGGCGCTGATCGCGACGGTCTGCAGGAGGTCCAGCCCCTCCGAGATCACGCGGGCAGTGGCGAACTCCAGATCCACGACCATGGCGCGCGGCTCTCCCTCCACGGTCGCCGTGCAGGCCACCGACGAGCCCGGTCCGGCGAGGATGGGATCGCGCGGATCCGTCAGCCCGTGCACGGTGATCTCCCGCGTGCGGTGGATGTCGAGCAGGGTCAGCTGGGGCCCGTCCTCGCGGATGAACATCGCCGCGGCGCGGGCTCCGTCGTCGCTCAATCCGATGTGGGAGCCGGGCACCACGGGATCGGGGAAGCGCAGCACCACGCCCTGCATCACCAGCAGCAGGCGGTCGTGCCCCTGCCCGTCGGGACACACCACGGCGAATCCGCCGCCCACGCCGTCGGACCTGAGGTCCCGACAGGGGGGGCGCACGTCCTCGAGGGAGGCGAGATCGAGGGGCTCGGCCGGGTTCGGCCAGGTGCCGATCTGCAGCCCGTCCAGGCCCAGGTTGCGATCGCGCACCTCTACAGTGATCTCGGCCGCCTCGTACTTCTTGGCCGCGGCCAGGTTGACCAGGGCCGGATCCTCCTGAGCCCGGGGGACGCCGGGCAGGGTCGCCAGCAGGACCAGCAGCAACAGTGGGTTCGTTCCTTGCACGGAGTACCTCATCGTCCGGGGCCGGCCCCGACGCCAGCCCCATGATACTCTGGGTTCGTGGTTTTCTGGCGACCAGCCTCCTTCGCCGCGGTCGTGCTGCTGTCGGCGGGGTGCGGCGTGGACGAGGACGCCGACGGCCACTCCCCCGAGGTGGACTGCGACGACCTCGATCCCACCGTGTACCCCGGCGCGATGGAGTTCTGGGACAGCAAGGACAACGACTGCGACGGCGAGGTGGACAACTCGGCCGACAGCCTGTGGTTCGTCGAGAGCGAGCCCAACGACGCGTTGTTCGAGCAGTGTTTCGACGGCGCCGGCCAGTGGCTGGGCGCGCTGGCACCCACCGGCGTGGCGAGCTTCGTGGACGGGAACATCGACCAGGTGGTGGACCAGGACTACGACCTCGGCGACAACGACTGTCTGGCCTTCCGCCTGGTCGAGCCGGCGCAGCTCCACGTGCGGATCGCATGGCCCGAGGCGGAGACGGACATCGACTTCGCCGTGTGGTCCCGCTGGGAGGAGGACGGCTCCAAGCAGGCGTTCATCGGCTCCCAGGACACCACCCCCCTGGTCGCCAGCGGGAGCTCGGACGGTGCCATGTCGGCCAGCTACCCCATCTACCTGTGGATCTCGGCCTACGAGGGGCGTCCAACGGCCTACGAGGTCACCCTGTGGACCTTCTGGGAGACGACGGATGACGGCGACGAGTAGGCAGCTGCCCCGCGTGTGCATCGTCGGCGGCGGCCCGGGGGGCATGGCCGCGGGTATCTGGGCCACCCGCCTCGGCCTGGCCCCGGTCATCGTGGAGGCGAGCGAGCGGCTGGGGGGCCAGCTCCTCACCCTGACCAACCCGATCACCGACTACCCCGGGATCGTCCGGACGAGCGGACCGGATCTGGCGGAGCGATTCGCGGGCCACGTCCGCGCCATGGACGTGGGCGTGCGGCTGGGACTCCGCGTCACCTCCCTGCGATCGCAGCGCGTCGCCCTGTCGGACGGCTCCGAGCTGAGCGCGGACGCGGTGATCCTCGCCACCGGGGTCCGCCGGCGCACGCTGGGCCTGCCCCGGGAGCGCGACCTCGTGGGCCGCGGGGTGAGCTACTCGGTGACACGGGACGCCGCCATGGCCGCCGGCGGGGTGGGGGTGGTCGTCGGGGGAGGGGACGCCGCCCTGGAGGGGGCGGAGATCCTCTCCGGCATCTGCCGCGAGGTCCACCTGATCCACCGCGCCCGGCTCCGGGCGCGGCCCGACTTCGTCGAATCCGTGGGGGCCTGCCGCAACGTGCACGTCCACGCCGGGTGCGAGGTGGTCGAGCTGGTCGGCGACACCTCGCTGCGGGAGGTGCAGCTGGATGACGGCGCGCGGATTGCCTGCGACGGGCTGTTCGTCCGGGTGGGCGTGGAGCCGCACCTCGGCCGCCTCGGCGAGGGCCTACCCACGGATGCCGCGGGGTACCTCGTCGCGGATCGCCACGGCCGCTGCGCGGACCGCGTCTACGCCGTGGGGGACATCTGCTCGCCTGGGTACATGTCCATCTCGGCTGCGGTGGGGCAGGCGATGACGACCTGCAAGCACATCCAGCTGACCTTGCGCCGGGCTGACGTGTAGAATCCCAAAAAACGGGAGCCGCCCTCATGCGCCATCTGTGGACCATGTCCTGGGTCCTGCTGATCTCCGGCTGCTGGCTCGGGGAGCCATACGAGCCGATCCAGTTCTGCCTCGATCCCGGCGTCGAGCCCGCGGAGGTGGGCGGCCGGACCGTGTTCCATCACACGGGCCACCTGATGTCCGACGCATGGAACGACGAGTCCCAGGAGCCACTGGGCGTGTGCGGCGCGCCGGGCTCCGGGGTGGACTACCCCGAGTGGATCTTCCGCATCGAGGACGACCAGGGCCGAGAGACCCGCTGGGGGTACACCGTCCCCGAGGTGGAGCGGTCCATCGACCGCGACGAAGACGATCTGATCACGCTGTACGCGATCTACACGACCGATCCCACCACGTTCGGCTTCGTGGTCTACAACGGCCCGTGCGATGACCCTGGACAGGACGAGTGTGTCGTGGAGATGGTCGCGGACGACGGCCTCGGCGGACGGATCATCGAGGACGACCTGATCGTGCCCTACACGATCACCCGCACCGAGAGCCTTGCCCGCCGCAACGGGGATTGCGGCAAGGCGGAGCATCACTCGATCGAGCTTCGCGGTGGCGCCGTGACCATCTCTCTGGATCCCGGCAACTTCGACGTGTTCCGCTCCGAGCACGCCGGGGACACCTGGGACGCGTATGCCGTCAACGTGGACAATCACGTATGGGACGTGGACAGCTGCGGCGACGCGGCCGAGCGGTTCTCCTACGTGGTGATGCGCGGCGACTGAGGACACGCATTGCTGGGATTCATCGCGCGCAGGGTGCTCGCCAGCATCCCCACGCTGTTCGTGATCATCACCGTCAGCTTCGGAATGATGCACGCGGCGCAGGGCGGTCCCTTCGACGCGGACCGGCACCTGCCCGTGGAGGTGCGGCGCAACCTCGAGGCGTCCTACCACCTGGACTGGGACGTCTTCCCCGTCTACCGGGAGCTCGAGCCCGGCACCGGCCGGGCGCGTCTGCGCGTCCACACCCGCTGGGAGGACATCCGGCGCACCCAGTACGTGGACTACCTGCTGATGATCTGCCGCGGCGATCTGGGGCCCTCCACGCGCTACCCCAACCTCACCGTGAACGAGCTGCTGGCCCGCGGCCTGCCGGTCTCCGCCTCCCTCGGCGGCGTGGCGCTGGCCGTGGCGCTGCTCGCGGGCATGGGGGCGGGCCTGCTGGCTGGGCTGCGCCGGAACAGCACCGTGGACTACACCGTGATGAGCGTGGCCGTGCTCGGGGTCAGCGTCCCCGACTTCGTGCTCGCCCCGCTCATGGTGCTGGTCTTCTCGGTGTTGCTGGGGTGGCTCCCCGTCGCGGGATTCGGCACGCCGGCGCACGTGGTGCTGCCCGCCCTGTGCCTGGGCGCCATGTACGCGGCCAACATCGCCCGGCTGACCCGCGCGGGTATCCTCGATGTGCTCGGTGAGGACTACATCCGCACCGCCCGCGCCAAGGGGCTCGCCGAGCACCGGGTCATCCTCCGCCACGCCCTGCGCGGCGCCGCGCGGCCCGTGGTCGCCTACCTGGGACCGGCCACGGCCCGCATCCTCACGGGCTCGCTGGTCATCGAGCTGATCTTCAACATCCCCGGCATCGGCCGGCAGTTCGTCCAGGCGGCCCTGAACCGCGACTACACGCTGGTGATGGGCACGATCATCGTCTTCAGCGTCTTCCTCATCCTGGCCAACCTCGTCGTGGACGTGTTCCACGCCTGGCTCGACCCGCGGGTGCGCGATGAGTGACGTCATCGGATCCTGGACGCAGCTG
>CAYRNR010000288.1:0-6245 GCA_964425605.1 uncultured Rickettsiales bacterium
CGAGCTCCGCTTCGGCCGCAAGACCCGCTACGACGCCGACGTGGTCGACGCCTGCGTGGATGTGCTGGCGTGCTGGCGCAGGGAGCCGGGCGAGGGGCCGTGGTTCAGGCGGCCGGTGAACTAGGCGAACGGCGGCGCAGGAACAACCACGCGGCACCGATCAGCAGCACCCACGCCCACGGATCGAGGCGCGACACGTCTGCCCGGCACTCGCAGGGGCCGGGGGGCGGGCGGCAGATGGTGTCGTCGTCGTCCGCCGGGTCCGAGCAGTCCGGGTCCGATCCGTCGACCATGCCGTTGCAGTCGTTGTCCACGCCGTCGTCGCACGCCTCCTCGGCGCCCGGGTGGACGGACGCGTCCTCGTCCACGCAATCCTCGCCATAGGGCCCGCCGTCGAACCCATCGCCATCGACGTCCACGAGGTCGGCGCCGTCGCAGTCCTGATCGATCTGGTCGTAGGGGATCTCCTCCGCGCCCGGATACGCCGAGGCCAGGTAGTCGTTGCAGTCGTCGCCCCCGCACCCGATCCAGCCGTCCTGGTCGTAGTCCACGTCCTCGTCGATCTCGCCGTCGCAGTCGTCGTCGACGTCGTTGCACAGCTCCTGCGCGCCAGGGTGGATGTTCGCGTGCTCGTCGTCGCAGTCCTCGTCGTCGTACCACCCGTCCCCGTCGGCGTCCGTCCGCGTCTCGCCGATCTGCAGCACGGCCTGGGTGGTCTCGTTCCTCCCCCCGAACGCGAAGATCCGGCCGTCGAGCCAGGCCCCCGAGGGCTCCTTCACCGCGGTCGGGAGGACGGAGTCCTCGACGGTCCAGACGTCCGAGGCGACCTCGTACGTCCAGACGACGTCAAAGTACGGTCCCGCGTGCCACGGTGTCTCGGTGCTGCCGCCGAGCACGTGGATACGATCTCCGGACGACGCGGTCGCGAACAGGAGGTTCCCCTCCGGCATGTCCGCGCCGGTGCTCCAGCTCTCCGAATCCGGATCGTAGATGTCGAGGTGCGGGCTCACGATGTCCGCGTGCCCGTCCCGCCCCCCGAACACGTAGATCCGGCCGTCGCCGCCGAGGGCTGCGCCGTGGAGCTCGTGCTGGCGCGGCATCGCCGGCCCCGCGGTCCACAGGTCGGTGCCCGGATCGAAGATCGCGTGACCGTCCGGGTCGCTCTCGCCCCCCAGCACGTGGATCCAGCCGTTCGGGGCGGTCACCGCCGCACAGCCGCCGTCCGATTGCACCTCGTAGCCCCCCGACCAGCTGTCGGTCCCCGGATCGTAGATCCCGGCGTTGGAGCTCTCGCCGGGCCAGATGCCCCAGATCACGAGGATGCGACCGTCCATCAGCTCGGCCGCGCACGCGCCGGCCCGGGCGGCCGGCATGGGCGTCAGCGCGACGTATTCATCGGCGAGGGGATCGAATCGGACCACGTCCGCCACCTCGTCCGCGCCGTCGTCGAGCCCGCCGAACAGGTACACGTGGCCATCCGACGCGGCCACGGCAGCGGAACGCGACATCGGCTGCGGCAACGAAGCCCCGTAGTCCCACTCGAGGGTCTGGCCGCGGGCGATCGATCCGGAGGAGGTGACGAAAAACGCCGCGGTCAGGGCGACCCACGTCCGAGACAGGATTCGCCGTGTGGCGGAGCCGTGGGTCATGGGGCTCTCCCTACCGCAGGACGTCTCCCGTGACGAGATCCAGACCGATCCCCTCCTCGCCGTCATCGGGGAGGTACACCTCGCCGTCGTACTCGCCGACCAGATCTGGATCGTCCCAGATCCGCGTGTACTTCGTCCGGTAGTTGAACAGGATCTTCTTGGGACCCGTTTCGTGGATCAGCACCCGCGCGATGGCCACGCGGTCGGGGTGATGGTGGCGCGCGCCGTTGGACGAGACCAGGTGCCACGCCGCGTCCACCCGCTCGAGCAGCTCGGCGCGGACGTTGGACTGGCTGGCGTGGTGCGGGAGCTTCAACGCGGTCATGGCGAGGCGTTCGCCGTCAGCCGCGAGCAGGTCGAGGCTGCGCCGCAGCACGGGCGCGTGGGCGTCGCCGGCGAGCAGCACGGAGTGGCCCTCGTACTCCGCCAGCAACGCGATGGAGGCGCCGTTGGCCTCCGAGTCGTCCGGATCGGTATCCGTGGCCGCGAGCTGCTCCACGTCGATGGGCCCCATGGGCTGATACCCGGGCGGGACGGGATCGCCCGGCTCGACCGCGGCCGGGTCCAGGCCGTTCTCGGCACATTTTTTCACCCACACCGGCTCGAGCGCCCTCAGCTCCTCGATTCCAGGGGACAGCAGCGTCAGCTGCATCCCACCGGGGAGCCGGAATCCCGGCAGTGTCTCGTCGTCCGGCAGTCGCACCGCGCCGCCCTGGAACAGCCGGTTCCACGGGAGTTCTTCGTCCAGCAGCAGCTTCGTCAGCCGCTCCCCCTGGACCGGTCCGAAGGACTGGTAGTCCGAGCCCGGCATGTGCCGCCACCCGTTGAACCAGATGTCGCCGTAGGTGGTCCCGTCGACCGGCTTCTCCAGGAGCGACAGGAGTCCCTCGATGTGGTCGGCGTCCACGTGGGTCACCACGGCCAGCTCCAGGCGCCGATCCGCAGGATCCAGCGCCTCGAGCCGTCTCCGCACCTCCTTGTGCGTGGCGCCCTTGCCACCGTCGATCAGGATCCTGTGGGGCCGATCCGCGTCCCCGTACTCGATCCACAGGCAATCCCCCTCCCGCGCCGGGAGCATCCAGATCCGGAACATGCTCGTCCCCTCGTGTCAGTGCAGCAGTACCGTGGTGAAGGGCTGCTGCGGATCGATTCGCCGGGACAGGCGCTGGACCACGGCCAGCGCCCGCTCGACGTCCTCGTCTGTCTCACCTCGCTGCCGGGCGTGCGCGGCGAAGAGGCTCAGCCCGTCCAGCAGCAGGTCCACACCGCGGGTGTAGTACGGCAGCCCGCGGCGGAAGCCCTCGAGGAACGCACCACGGGCCGCAGGGAGCTGACCGTCGGTCTCTCGAGTGTTCAACTCGAGCCAGCCGTGGAGGATGGCGCCGTCGGGCAACCACTCGAACCAGTTCCGCAGGTTTCGGATCCACCTGTGCCAGTGATCCCCCCGGGCCTGCCCGGCCGCCGCCATCAGGACGTGTCCGCCAGCCGCGGAGGCCAGCGGGTTGGACATCTTGTCGAACAGCATGTGCATCGCCGGGCCGATCACCGCCGACGCGGCGTGGTCGCGGCCCGCGGCCAGGTAGGCGATCACCGTACCGACCATCGGATCGCGGATCGCGGCCTGCAGGCGATGCCGTGGCGGCGCGCCCGGCGAAATGCTCGTTTGGGGTTGCACCGCCGTGTCCACCAGCACCTCGAGATCGGCCTCGCCATGGTGGTCCGGCCGATGCCAGGGCAGCGGCAACACGGTGTACTGGGGCGTGACGCCGACGCCGCGCAGGAACAGGAAGCGGCGGACGTTCTCTGCTGTCCAGCGGTGATCACCGTCGAAGCTCTCGCTCACGTCTCGCGCGCTCAATCGATACAGGGCTGCACCCCGGGTCCGCCGAGGTCGATGCGACAACGTGACGACCTCGAGGGTGTCTGGATCGCCCACCTCGAGCACGCTGTCGAGCCGCTTCAGACTCGAAGGTCCGGCCGGCACATCGAGGTCGAAGAAGTACCCGGGGGGGAGAGCCCCCGGATCACCGGCCAGGGGCCGCTCGGCCACCAGATCGACCTTGTGCCACGGCTGGCTCTGCAGCCACTCGCCCATGAACTTCGGAGTACGCGGTGTCCACTTCTCCAGCGGCTCGTCCGCCGTCTCCTCGAATAGACTGAGCGTCCTGTCTTCGCCGTCGTCCGTCAGGGTTATCTCCGTCGAGAGGGACTCCCCGCTGGGGAGCAACGCCTCGACCAGGTAGGTCCCGGCCCGCAGATCGAGGCGCTTCTGTCCCTGCTCGGCCGCGGGCACCACGATCCCCCGGTGGTGCTCGGGCGCGTCCGCCGAGTCCGACTCGTCGAGGTCGTACACATCCGCGACGACGGGACCGTGGGCAGCGGTGAGGCGCAGGATCGCCATCTCAGACCTCGATCTCCACGATCCGGCGTGGGGGCCGCACCGTCCGCGACTTCTCGCCGTCCTGGTACTGCTGCTGGGGGAAGCGCGCGTCGAAGCGGTAGCTCCCCAGCTCCAGATCGACGTTCCATGGTTCTGGATCTGGCGATCGGCGCGCCCGCTCCTCCCCTTCCCTCTCGCAGCTCAGGTTCGCGAACGCGTTGGCCACCTCGGGGTCGCAGTTGACCACCACCGGCACGATCGGCGGGTGTCCCAGGCGGTGGATCTCGAACTCCACCAGCTCCGAGACCGGGCTCGCCTGTCCGCTGAGATCGGCGGCCTCCACCGTCCGCTTGACCAGGAAGTCGATGCCCTTTTGCAGCAAGATGGTGTCCACCCGCCAGTCGTCGGTCGCGTCGTCGGCGCCCGCGCCGCGCAGCGATCCCAGCAGACCCTTGGTGAACACGCTCGCCTCGCCGACCTTGCCGAACGCCTGCTTCCCCTCGACCGTGGCGTAGTAGATCGGCGCCTGGCAGTGGCCTGCGCCCGCCGGCGGGAGCCCCCCCTGCACGATGGGATTGCCCATGCTGCCCTCGGCCGGGACCACCTTGGGCGCCGCCGTGCGGCACGCGTCGGCGAAGTACAGCTGTCGCCGCGCCTGGCAGCACTTCATCCCACGGTGGAGGCCGCGCAGGTCGATCGCGTCGTTCATCAGGTTCATCGACGACCGCCCGAACTCCTCGAGCAGCAGCGCGGTCTGCGAGCCTCGCGACACACCGTGCCCGCAGAAGAAGAACACGGTCATGTTCTGTGCATGCGCGTGCGCCCGCTCCGACCAACCGCCGACCGCAGGCACCACGTTCGCCGCCGTCGCGCGGTCGACATCCAAGATCGCGCCATCGGGGTGCTCGTACTTCCCCGACGCCGGGTCCGAGATCAGCAGTTCCACCGTCGCCAGCGGCCGCTCCGGATTGTCGAACGTCGTGATGAGCCAGTCCGCGAGCTCGCGCGCGGAATGGGGCGGCGAGTCCAGCTGTCCCATCCCCCGCGAGCCCTTGTACAGCGCGCCCGCCCCATCCTCGAAGTGCTCGTACGCGCCGACGCCGATCACCACCGCGTGGGTTCCGGGTCCGTCGTTGCCGGTGTCGTGGACGATGGTCACGCTCGGCGTCCCCTCCGCTGGATGTCCGAAGACTATCAGGCCCCCCGCCGGCAGGACAGCTTCGACTCCCCTCTCGAGGCCGAAGACGCTACCAACCCGGTACCAACTCCACGGTGATCTCCCCGAGCTCCCCGCCGCCACCCACCTGCCACCGCACCTGCTCCACCCTGAACTCGCCATGGAGCTCCGGTCGGTCCTCGGCATCGAACGTCACGATGTCCCCCTGCCCCGGAACCACCGGCCAGCTCGTGCGGACCACCGTACGGTCGTGGAGTCGAAATCGGATCTCTGGCATGGGGCCTCCTCGAGCCCGAGTTCTACCATTCACCCACGAAGAAGATTGATCTGCCGCCACGGCAGGGATAGACAGGCGGGCGAGGGACATCAGTCTCAGTGATGATCGGGCGTCGCGGTCGCCAGCGTCGCGACCCAGTTTCCACCGGGGACCGTTGATGGACGTTCAAGCGACTCTCTTCAGCTTCTTCGGCGGTCTGGCCCTGTTCCTGTTCGGCATGAACCTCATGTCCGACGGGCTCAAGAAGATGTCCAGCACGCTGTTCAAGAAGATCCTCAACGCCCTGACCCGGAACCGGTTCCTCGCCGTCATCGTGGGGCTGCTGATCACGTGCCTGATCCAGAGCAGCAGCGCCACATCGGTCATGGTCGTGGGATTCGTCAACGCCAGCTTGCTGACGTTCACCCAGGCCGTCGCGGTGGTCCTCGGCGCGGACATCGGCACCACCATCACCGCATGGCTGGTCTCGGCGCTGGGGCTGGGCAAGTTCAGCCTCTCCAGCTACGCACTGCTCGCGATCTTCGTGGGCTTCCTGATCAAGTTCACGGCCAAGACGCGCAAGCGCCAGATGCTGGGCCAGGCCATCCTGGGCTTCGGGTTGCTCTTCCTCGGGCTCGGCACCATGTCCGACGGCCTGCGCGCGGTCAAGGAGAGCCCGGCGCTGATGGAGTTCTTCGCCACCTACGGCGGCAATCCGATCCTCGCGCTGCTCATCGGCATCGTCGTGACCGTGATCATCCAGAGCAGCTCGGTGACCATCGC